>NZ_BSXL01000007.1:0-347242 GCF_030270445.1 Pantoea sp. QMID4
GCGGAAGCGGAGCGTAATGCTTCGTTTCGCGCACCAAGATTTGCCTGGCGGCTTTAGCGCGGTGGTCCCACCTGACCCCATGCCGAACTCAGAAGTGAAACGCCGTAGCGCCGATGGTAGTGTGGGGTCTCCCCATGCGAGAGTAGGGAACTGCCAGGCATCAAATTTGTTCCTTTTCCTCTGACAGGGAAAATAACGGGAACAGACGGTTATCAGCCGGTTGCTGATAAGCGTGAAAGAATCGGTGGAGCGGTAGTTCAGTTGGTTAGAATACCTGCCTGTCACGCAGGGGGTCGCGGGTTCGAGCCCCGTCCGTTCCGCCACTTAATTGGAAAGCCCTGACTTAACGGTCAGGGCTTTTTCCATTGCAGCAAATAAGCCAGCCCGAAAGACCTCACGTGCGCCACGGCTGCTCAGCTGTCCACTCACTGAGAAAATCGATAAAAGCCCGTACACGCTGGCTCACACCAGTATCACTGTAGTAGACCGCATTAAAAGGCATCTCGACCGGCAGACGTTGACCGGCCAGTACTTCCACCAGTGTTCCTTCAGCCACCTCACGATCGATCATATAGTCCGACAGACAGGCGATGCCATTGCCGGTAAGACAGAGCTGTTTAATCGTCTCTCCACTATTAGAAGAGATAGCCCAGTCGATGTCATAGAGTTCGCCGCTTTCACGTGCAATGGGCCAGCGATTGAGCCTCGGGGATTCTTCGAAGCCAAGACAGTGATGGTTATCCAGATCGGTCACCTTATGTGGTACACCGTACTCACGGAGATAGGCAGGTGACGCGACAACCTTGCGAAAACTGTTGAACAGCAATCTGGCGCGTAGCGTTGAGTCCGTGAGATTGCCGGCACGAATCGCAATATCCACTTTCCGTTCAATCAGATTGATAAAACTCTCTGAGGAGATCAACGAAAGCGTCACTCCGGGATAGCGCTGGCGAAAGGGCTTAACCATCGGCATCAGCAAATGCAGAATAACCGGTGTCGCGGCATCAACGCGCAGTAGCCCTTTAGGCTCCTGTAAGCTTTCTATCAAATCGCTTTCTGCTGTAGTCATCTCCTGCAAAAAGCGCTGAACATGGCGGAAATAGCGTTCGCCTTCCTGCGTAAGTGCCAGCTGTCGCGTGGTACGGGTCAGCAGAGCTATGCCCAGCTTGTTTTCCAGTTTTTTTATGGTTCTGCTGACGGCAGAGTTAGCCATCTGCAACTGCTCAGCTGCGCGGCTGAAACTTCCACTCTCTACTACACTGACAAACACCATGAGTTCGTCAGAAGATGCCTTCATTTTTCCGCCCTATAGTATTGTAGTTATTTAGCTATTTTATGAACGATTATACTGGCATAACCCGTACAGGCGTCCTCAATGAGGACACCGTTGATGTGGCCTGGTTCTGCCTTGTTTAGCTTAGCGAGCTTAAACTAACTCCTTTATTCTGGAAAAGCGTGATGAATTCTGACATTCACCTGCATCCATTGAAACCCCGGTCTGGAATCCCTATAACAGACAGGTGTTAACTGTATTTTTGAATTATCAGCCAGGCGGGAAAGTGCGCAAAAAAACTTATGCAATGCGATATGTAGCAGGACAACCAGTGGAACAAATCTTTCCACCTGGCGCGATGCTTCATCTCGGCCAGGCACTGCCACCCGGCGCACCGTTGCCCGCGCATCCAAACCTTAAAGTTCTGGTATGGAATATTTTCAAGCAGCAGCGTGCAGACTGGATGTCAGTGCTGGAAGGATTTGGTAAGGATGCGCACCTGGTATTACTACAGGAAGCGCAGACCACACCCGAACTGGTACAATTTGCCACCAGTAATTATCTGGCTGCCGATCAGGTGCCTGCCTTTGTGCTGCCTCAGCATCCCTCTGGCGTGATGACACTTGCTTCTGCCCATCCGGTCTATTGTTGCCCATTACGCGAGCGTGAGCCTCTGCTGAGGCTGTCAAAATCGGCGCTGGTTACGGCGTATCCGCTGCCAGCAGGAGAAATGCTGATGGTGGTTAACATCCATGCGGTTAACTTCAGCCTGGGTGTCGATGTCTACAGTAAACAGCTGGGGCCTATCGGTGAGCAGATTATGCATCATCAGGGACCGGTCATTATGGCAGGGGATTTCAATGCCTGGAGCCGTCAGCGCATCAATGCGCTCTATCGATTTGCACAGCGGATGAAGCTGGAAGAGGTGATGTTTACGGCCGATCACCGCCGCAAAGCGTTTGGTCGCCCGCTGGATTTCGTCTTCTATCGAGACTTGAGAGTCAGTGAGGCATCCGTACTGGTGACGCGCGCTTCCGATCATAATCCGTTACTGGTGGAGTTCAGTTCAGGCGGCTAATCCTGCGCCGGGCCGGGGAAGGATGTTGGTGTGAGGCCTGAATAGCGGCAAATAAATAAAAGAAAAAGGCTGACAAATGTCAGCCTTTTCAACGTATCAGGTATCCGGTGTTGCGTTATTATTCACAAACAGCGTTAAGTTATCGCCGGGTTGAATATCTTTCGCACTGTCCAGCACACTGTTCCAGCGCATCACGTCTTTGATATTGACGCCGTGATGACGGGCAATACTGTCAAGAGAATCACCCTTACGAACACGATAGGTGATGCTGTTGCCGTTATCAGCCAGTCGGATGCCGTTCGAACCGATGGTCAACGTCTGACCTGGTCGGATATCAGCACCGCGCAGGTTGTTTTCCTGTTTCAGTGTCGAGACGCTAACGCCAAGTTTAGCGGCAATACCAGAAAGCGTATCACCTCGTCGCACTTTGTACCCACCGCTCGCGCTGGCTTTCGCAAGCTGCACAGGCTGTACCGCTGCGATGTCACCGGAAGCCAGTGAGTTACGCAGTTTCGCGACGTTCGACTTCGGCACCAAAATGTAGTGCGGGCCGTTTGGCGCTGTTGCACCGCCTTTATAGCCGGTATTGAAGCTCTTCAGTTTCGTGAGCGACATACCCGCCATTTCGGCAGCCTGCGTCAGCTGTATCTGCTGACCCACTTCCACTCGTGCCAGAGCACGACTTTCATTGGGTGTCGGCAGTTTGATACCGTAACGCTTGTTATTTTTGAGCAGTTCACTCAGCGCTAACATTTTAGGCACATACACCGTCGTTTCGCGTGGTAGCGATAAATGCCAGAAGTCAGTCGGCTTACCGCGCGCCTTATTCTGCTTGATCGCTTTGAGCACCCGTCCTTCACCACTGTTATAAGCAGCGATGGTCAGTAACCAGTCACCGTCAAACATGGTGTTAAGACGCTGCATCATATCCAGCGCAACTTTCGTGGATGCGACTACATCACGTCGCCCATCGTAATACTGGTTTTGTTTCAAACCATAGTTTCGACCCGTAGATGCAACAATCTGCCAGATACCAGCGGCATTGGCGGATGAGGTTGCGCGAGGGTCAAAAGCGCTCTCCACTATGGGTAGCAGTACCAGTTCCATCGGCATTTTACGTTTCTGTATCTGCTCGACTATCCAGTACATGTACGGCTCTGCCCGTAATGTTACATCGTGGAGATAGCTCTTATTTTTTAAAAATTTACTTTTTTGTTCGCGGATTGCCGGATTTTCCGGAATCCCCATCTTCAACTCGTCACTAATGAAACTCCAGAGATCTGCGTCTGTTGCGAGGCCAGTTCCATCTTCCTGCCATCGCGGCGACAAAAACGCGTCTCCGTACTTTCCATTTTCACCTTGACCAGCTGAAGACAGGCTCTGTGCATGCTGTTCGGGGATATTGGCATCGTTCCTGGACGCCTGACATCCTACCAGCAAGACTGAGGCGAGTAAGATCGCTTTAGCCTTCATGTGTGTGTCAATAGTTCGCTTAAAAGACGAGCAACTATACGTGACGACTTTTCACAACACAACCCGAAAAATCAAAAAACGTCTTTCTTCTCGCGTAGAACGGCAAATGTCCGCCATACCGGCTCATCAGTAACGTTAACGTTTAATGCCCTTTGCAAATCAATATCTTGCGTACGCAGAAATAAATTTATTGACCGTTCGTGCGCCAGTTTTGTTGGCAGACTAATGCCATTTTCGGCACGTAAGTCCTTAATTTTCTGGTATTCGGCCGTTATTTGCGGGTCTTGGGGCAGAATTGCCGCAGCAAACTTCAGATTGGATAAAGTATATTCATGCGCGCAGCAGACTAAGGTTTCTCCTGGAAGCTGATTAAGCTTTTGAAACGAATGATACATCTGCTCGGGTGTGCCCTCAAAAAGGCGTCCGCAGCCGCCTGAAAAGAGAGTATCACCACAGAAAAGATAAGGTGAGCTGTAATATGAGATATGTCCTAAAGTGTGACCTGGGGTATGGATCACTTCAAAGGTCAGGCCCAGTACGGTGACTTTATCGCCTTCGCTGACTATCGTCCCGGCCCCTTTCGCTTCGGTTTCCTGAGGACCATAAACCTCAAGGTGAGGGAAGTGCTCACATAATGTTATCACGCCGTCCGTATGGTCGTTATGGTGATGAGTCAACAGAATCGCGACTGGCTGCCAGCCGTTTGACGCCATTTTTTCTAACACTGGCTGAGCTTCGCCGGGATCAACGATCAGGCATTTACCCTCATCATCATTCAGCGTCCAGATGTAGTTGTCCTGCAACGCAGGAATACTGGTAAGATTCATCATCACCTCTCGCAGGTCGTAGGAAAAGGAAGAGCGTAAAGCATGAAGCCCGCTAAATCACGCCAGGTTCTGAACGCACCGCTGTCGTGGCGCGATATGCCGTGGGGAGATTATTTCCGCGACGCGCTAACGCAGCAGCTTCAGCCTTACCTCGGAAAGCTTTATGGCTTTCATATGCTTAAGCTTGGCAACCTCAGCGCAGAAATCAACACCGAAAACTGTGCTATTTCGCATCAGGTCAATATGGGCAGTGAAGGCGAGCTGTTACAGGTGCGGGCTGACCCGATGCAATTGCCGTTTGCGTCGAAGTCGATTGATGCCTGTCTGCTGGCCCATACGCTCGCCTGGAGTCAGGATCCTCACCGGGTTTTACGCGAAGTGGACAGGGTGTTGATCGATGATGGCTGGATGATCATCAGCGGTTTTAATCCTTTCAGCCTCCTTGGTGTAAGCAAAATGGTACCGGGATTAACCCGCAAAGCACCGTGGAGCGGACGGATGTTCAGCCAGATGCGATTGCTCGACTGGCTGGGACTACTGAATTATGAGGTGGTCTACCGTACCCGATTTCAGGTGCTGCCATGGCATCAGCAGGGCGGAAAACTGATCAGCGCCCATTTACCGGCGCTGGGCTGTCTGAATATTGTGGTGGCGCGCAAGCGAACCTTCCCGCTGCTGCCGACCCGGGCAAAGAAGAGCATGAGCACCAGCAAGATCCGCCAGACGGTCAACGCCACGCGTCAGTTCCGCAAGGCAGAGGATCAGGACTCGGTTTTATAACCGATATCCTCAAAGGCAGGATTTTCCGCCGCGCTGCGGGCCAGCACGTCGCAGCGTTCATTCTCCGGATGTCCGGCATGCCCTTTAACCCACTCCCACTGAATCTTATGGGTGCTGAGGGCTAGGTCGAGGCGCTGCCAGAGGTCGACATTCTTTACCGGCTTTTTATCGGCGGTTTTCCAGCTACGCTTTTTCCAGTTATGAATCCAGCTGGTAATGCCCTGACGCACATACTGACTGTCGGTGCTGAGCACCACATCGCACGGCTGGGTCAGCGCTTCAAGCGAGACAATCGCCGCCATCAGCTCCATCCGGTTGTTAGTGGTAAGGTAATAGCCCGCGCTGAAGGTTTTCTCATGCTGACCGTAGCGTAAAATCGCCCCGTAACCGCCGGGACCGGGATTTCCAAGACAGGATCCATCGGTGAATATTTCTACCTGTTTGCGCATCTCTGGTAGACTTCCTCTCAAAAGCGCCAAGTCTGACATAAAACGGGTCTTATGAGCACTGCAAATAACCGCCAGATCGTTCTTGATACTGAAACCACCGGCATGAACATGATCGGGGTACATTATGAGGGGCATCGCATCATTGAGATTGGTGCGGTAGAGGTGATTAACCGTCGCCTGACCGGTAACAATTTCCATATGTATCTCAAACCCGATCGGCTGGTCGATCCCGAAGCCTTTGGTGTACATGGCATTGCGGATGAGTTTCTGGCCGACAAGCCCGCGTTCAGCGAAATCGCCGATGAGTTTCTCGACTATATTCGCGGTGCCGAGTTAGTCATTCATAACGCGCCGTTTGATATCGGCTTTATGGATTACGAATTTTCAAAGCTGAACCGTGGCATTGAGAAAACCGAAACCTTCTGCAAAATTACCGACAGCCTGGCACTGGCACGTCGAATGTTTCCCGGCAAGCGTAACAGCCTTGATGCGCTCTGCTCACGTTACGAAATAGATAACACCAAACGAACCCTGCACGGCGCATTGCTCGATGCCGAGATTCTGGCTGAAGTCTTCCTGACCATGACCGGCGGGCAGACCTCACTCTCCTTCTTATCAGAAAGTGAAAGCGCCCGACAGGCTCAGGGAGAGAGCATTCAGCGCATCGTGCGTCCTGCTTCTGCGCTGCGTGTGGTGACGGCCAGCGAAAAGGAAGTGGCGGCCCATGAATCCCGTCTGGATCTGGTGATGAAAAAGGGTGGCAGCTGCCTGTGGCGCGGCTGAAGGGCCTGTTTTTGTGGATAAAATCAACGCCAAGCTGAAAAAAACAGCAAACGATTCATTCACCTGGAAAAAGCGTTGACGCCGTAACGGCCTGCCATTACTATGCGCCTCGTTCCCGACGGGGAACAAAGCGCGGAGCGGTAGTTCAGTTGGTTAGAATACCTGCCTGTCACGCAGGGGGTCGCGGGTTCGAGCCCCGTCCGTTCCGCCAATCTCTTTAAAAAAGCCGATTCAGAAATGAATCGGCTTTTTGCTGTCTGCTATTCAGCGGCGGCTTGCTTCTTCTGCGCCATTCCCTCGCTATGCCAGCGGGCCACATCCTCCGTCTCGCGATCTTCACGGGCGATAAAGCGATAGCAGCCTGCCGCCAGACCGGCACCAATAAACCAGCTAAAGTTCGCCACCTGATGCAGGGAAGGGATAAAGCTAATCACCAGGCAAATCGCTACCGACGGCAGCAGCGCGCCAATCGCTTTGGGGTTAAAGCCACCGCGGTACCAGTAACGGCCTGCTGGCGTATCGTTAAACAGGTCATCAACCGAGATACGTCCACGTTTAATCAGGTAGAAATCGGTCAGCAGAATGCCGAACAGTGGTCCGATGAACGAGCCCAGCACATCCAGCGTGTAGTGAATCAATTCAGGCGACTGGAACAGGTTCCACGGCGTTAACAGCACGGAACCCACGGCGGCGATCATGCCACCGGTGCGGAAGCTGATTTTCTGCGGTGAACAGTTGGAGAAGTCAAAAGCAGGTGAAACGAAGTTCGCCACGATATTGATGCCGATGGTGGCCGTAATCATGGTCAGCAGACCAATCGCTACTGCCAGATCGTTGCCGACCATGCTCACGGTTTCGATGGGATCGGTAATCATCTTGCCAAACAGCGACTGAGTACCTGACACAATAACCACGGTCACCACAGAGAACAGCAGGAAGTTGAACGGCAGGCCCCAGCGGTTGCCGCGACGGATCTCGGACATGTTTTTGCCGTAACGTGAGAAGTCTCCGAAGTTCAGCAATGGACCGGAGAAGTAGGAGACCACCAGCGCCGTGGCCGTAATCATCTGCCACGTCTGCTCACCTGCTGTCAGTGATTTGCTGGCAAGGGTAAAGGAGATCCCATCGAAACCGGTTTTGTATACAATCCAGCCCGCCAGCACCACCATCACCACATAGACGGCCGGCCCAGCGACATCAATAAACCGCTTAATGGCGTTCATGCCGTGCCAGAACACCATCGCCTGCAGTAACCACATCACCCCGAAACAGCACCAGCCCAGCAGCGACAAACCCAGCCAGTGCGGTTCGGTCATCGAGGTCAGCGATGGTGCAAACTTCAGCAGCACCAGCATCAGGGCGTTCGCCGCCAGATAAGTCTGGATGCCATACCACGCGAATGCGATCAGCCCGCGGATCACTGCCGGAATATTGGCGCCAAACACGCCAAACGCCTGACGGCAAATCACCGCATAAGGTACGCCCGCCATCTGGCTCGGTTTCGCCACCAGATTCGCACAGATCTGCACGATGCAGATCCCGGCGAGCAGACAGAGCAGCACCTGCCAGCTGGCTAATCCCAGCGTGAAGAAGCTGGCGGCCACCACATAGCCGCCCATGCTGTGCACATCGGACATCCAGAAGGAAAAAATGTTGTACCACGACCAGTTCTGATCGCGTGTCGGTGCCAGGTCGTCGTTACAGAGCCGTGGGCTGTAACGGGCACTGGCTTCAGAGGCCGTGCTGGCCACCGTTGATTGATTTGGCATGAAACCTGCTCCTTTACCCGAGAGTGAAATGAATAATCTGGTAAAACGGTATTGCAGGATTCAGGCCAGATCTCTTTTTTGTATACAATATTTAATTTTTACGTATACGATAATGGCACACAGCGAGTGACCGGAGCAGGTAATGACGAGTAAAACAGGCCAGCGAGACGCCACCAGGCTGCAGGATAAGGACGAAGGAATTTACCAGGCGTTGATGAACGCCATTGTTGAGCACCAGCTGCCGCCGGGCAGTAAATTGCCGGAAGAGGCCCTTTCCGGGGTCTTTGGTGTGAGCCGCACCGGCATCCGCAAAGTGCTGCAGCGCCTCGCGGCGGTGCAGATGGTGACGCTGACGCCCAAACGTGGTGCGCAGGTGGCGACCCCCGGCGTTGAAGAGGCGCGGGACATCTTTTCCACCCGCAGTTTAATGGAGTGCGCCAATCTGCCTGCGGTACTGGCGCATCTGCAGCCGCCGCATCTGGTGGCGCTGGAGCAGCTCATCGCGCAGGAGAACCAGGCCCTTGCCGATCAGGATGGTCCGGCAGCGATCCGGCTCTCTGCGGCATTTCATATCCAGCTGCAGGCGATCTCCGGCAATCAGGTGCTCACCGGCATGGTGACCAGCCTGACGCAGCGCTCGTCGCTGGTGATTGCGGCTTATGGCGCGCCATGGCAGCGCGGCTGCCGCTGTGACGATCACGCGAATCTGCTGAAGTTACTGCATGCGCGCGCGCTGGAACCGCTGACGCAGGTGCTACAGCATCACTTTGAGCACATCGTTTCCAGCCTGCATTTTGAGCGCAGCGGGGAAACCCTGCCCGATTTCTCCCGACTGTTTGCCGCAGGTTCTGGAGCGGCCTCATGAGCGTGATTCAGGTGATTAACCCCAACACCAGCCTTGCGATGACCGAAACTATCGG
The DNA here is from genome assembly GCF_030270445.1 of Pantoea sp. QMID4. Classification (NCBI taxonomy): domain Bacteria; kingdom Pseudomonadati; phylum Pseudomonadota; class Gammaproteobacteria; order Enterobacterales; family Erwiniaceae; genus Pantoea; species Pantoea sp. QMID4. The sequence goes on from NZ_BSXL01000007.1 coordinate 9,353, forward strand.
CCAGGCCGCCCGTGCGGTCGCTGCACCGGGCACCCAAATTCTGGCGGTCTCACCGTCGCAGGGCGTGCCCTCGATTGAAGGCCACTTTGATGAGGCGATCGCCGCCATCGGCGTGCTGGAGCAGATCAAGCTCGGCAGGGAGCAGGGCGTCAGCGGCCACGTCATTGCCTGCTTTGGCGATCCGGGTCTGCTGGCGGCACGCGAGCTGGCCAGCGGACCGGTGATCGGCATTGCGGAAGCGGCGATGCATACTGCCACGCTGCTGGCGACGCGCTTCTCCGTTGTTACCACGCTGCCGCGCACCCTGGTGATTGCGCGTCATCTGCTGCAGCAGTATGGCTTCACCCATCACTGTGCCGCGTTACACGCCATCGATTTGCCGGTCCTTGCGCTGGAAGATGGCAGCGGTCTGGCACAGGAGAAAGTGCGGGAACGCTGTATTCAGGCGAAACGGGAAGATGGCAGCGGGGCGATTGTGCTGGGCTGCGGCGGAATGGCCACGCTGGCCGCCTCGCTGACCCAGGAGCTGGGCCTGCCGGTGATCGATGGTGTGAGTGCGGCGGTAAAAATGGTCGAGTCGCTGGTGGCACTGGGCTTTGGCACCAGCAAACATGGCGATCTGGCCTGGCCTTTGCAGAAACCGCTCTCAGGTGCGTTTCAGCATCTAAACTAACGGAACTTTCACGATTTAAGACAGGTGGAGTGATGACTGACGCTGCAGAGAAGAAAGAGTACAGCTTTAACAAAAACTATCCGCGCGATTTAATCGGTTATGGCGCTAATCCGCCGCACGCCGCCTGGCCCAACAACGCCCGTGTGGCGGTGCAGTTTGTTCTGAACTATGAAGAGGGCGCAGAAAACAGCGTGCTGCACGGCGATGCGGGCTCAGAGCAGTTCCTCTCCGACATTATCGGTGCAGCGAGCTATGCCGATCGGCATATGTCGATGGAGTCGCTGTATGAGTATGGCTCCCGCGCCGGATTCTGGCGCATTCACAATGAGTTTCAGAAGCGCGGTCTGCCGCTAACCGTCTTTGGTGTGGCGATGGCGCTGGCGCGTCACCCGGAAGTCGTCGAGGCGATTAAACAGGCGGACTACGATGTGGTCAGCCACGGCTGGCGCTGGATCCACTATCAGGGCATGGATGCAAAAACCGAACGTCAGCATATGCAGCAGGCGGTTGATGTGCTGGTGGATCTGTTTGGTAAAGCGCCGACCGGCTGGTACACCGGCCGCGACAGCCCGAACACCCGTCGGCTGGTGGTAGAGCAGGGCGGTTTCAGCTACGACAGTGACTACTACGGCGACGATCTGCCGTTCTGGACCCAGGTTACCTGTCAGGATGGCACGGTGAAACCGCACCTGATTATTCCTTACACCCTGGAGTGCAACGACATGCGCTTCGCCTCGCCGCAGGGGTTTAACACCGCCGAGCAGTTCTTCACCTATCTGCGGGACACCTTCGATGTGCTGTATGAAGAGGGGGAAACCGCGCCGAAGATGATGTCGATCGGCATGCATTGCCGTCTGCTGGGACGTCCGGGCAAATTCCGCGCGCTGCAGAACTTCCTCGATCACATTCAGCAGCACGATGACGTCTGGATTTGTACCCGTCAGCAGATCGCTGAGCACTGGATCACCACGCACCCGGCTCAGTAAGCCGGGTCCGGCGCTTGCCCCGTACTGATCGGGCGACGCGCCGGAGGCCGTCAGCTCATCAGACTAACCTGTGCCGCCACGATGCACCAGCCGTGGGGCATGCGCACCCAGGTCTGCTGCTGGCGGCCAGTTTTATCGCTGCCGGTGCGGGTAAATTCGGTGCTACAGACCGCATAATCCTCGCCAAAAGTGGTAATCACGGTGTTGCGCAGCGTCCGGTCCAGCCCGGCTGACGGACGCGCGGCACGGAAGGCCCGGATCTCATCAATGCCATACAGATTCTCACCCGCGCCGAGGCGCACGGTTCGCGGGTCGTGCCAGAACAGCGTATCCAGTTCGTCCACATCATTGCTGACCAGCGCCTGCTCGTAGCGATAAAACTGTGCCGTCACCTCGGTGAGCACATGCGGTAAATTAATCTCTGTTTTCATCAGGCTCCTGCCATAGTAATTTGCGGCATAGTGATGCCACGTTGTTCCAGTGACCAGGCGGCACGTAACACCGCCTCTTCATTAAACGGACGGGCGATAAGCTGTAAGCCAATTGGCAGACCGCTCCGGGTCGCCAGCGGCACGGTACAGACCGGCAATCCCAGGAAGGAAATCGGCTGCGTCAGCATTCCCATGCTCGCTTTAGCAGGCAGGGATTCACCCTGAATCGACAGCGTCTGCTGGCCAATCGTGATCGCGCTGCAGGGGGTTGCCGGGGCGATCAGCACATCGAACCGATCAAACAGCGGTAACACCTGCTGCTGGAAATGACGACGGAAACGCTGCGCCTGCACATACCAGGCGCCGGGCATCATGGCACCGGCCAGCAGACGCTCGCGTGAGTTCGGTTCAAACTGCGCCGGCATCTGGCGCAGGGCGGGCAGATAGTGATTGCCGCCTTCTGCAGCAGTCATGATAAACGCCGCCGAGCGGGCCAGCTCCGCCTCCGGCATCAGCACCTCTTCCTGTGCATCCAGCGCGGCCGCGACCACCGCGACGGCAGCGCGCGCGTCATCATCGCACCAGCGGGCAAAAAAACCGCCCAGCACGCCGCAGCGTAAGCCTTCTCTACCCTGTGACAGCCCCGGCAGTGTCGCGGCCAGCGGACGATCGGCCTGAAACGCATCGGCACAATCTGCGCCCTGTAGCAGGTCATAAACCAGCGCCAGGTCTTCAACCCGCCGGGCCAGCGGCCCGATGTGGTCAAGGCTGGCGACAAACGGATGACTGCCGCTGCGTGACAGACGGCCAAAGGTGGGCTTAAGACCAAAAATACCGCACAGCGACGCGGGCACCCGAATCGAACCGTTGGTATCGGTGCCAAGCGAAAAGTGAACCAGCCCGGCGGCTACCGCGGCGGCCGAACCGCCTGACGAGCCGCCCGCCACGCGGCTGAAATCGCGTGGATTGTGGGTCGCACCATAGTAGCTGTTTTCAGTAGTAAAACCGTAGGCGTAGGCATCCATGTTCAGCATGCCCGACAGCAGCGCGCCAGCATGACGCAGTTTATCAACGGCAAACGCATCTGCCTGTGCCACAGGGCGATCGCGGAACAGGCTGGCACCGGCCAGGGTACTGTGACCCGCCACATCAAACAGATTTTTCACCGCATAAGGAATGCCCGCCAGCAGTGGCAGCGTTTCGCCGCGCTGTCGCTGTGCATCAATGGCGCTGGCCTCTTTTAACATGCGCGGCCCGGTGATTTCCGTCCAGGCATTCAGCGCCGGATTGTGCTGCTCAACCGCCTGCAGCGTGTGCTTTGCCACCTCCAGCGCGCTGATCTCACCCTGCTGAATCGCCCGTTGCAGCGTCTGAATTGAAACATCACCTAATCTCATGCCTGATATACTCCTGCCACTTCCAGCCGGTCATCCAGCGGAAACGCCATCAGCGGCGCAGCCATCTCCGCAATGCGTGAAAGCTGGATCAGCAGCTCAGCGCGGCGGCCCTCATCCAGTTCCAGTTGCAGGATCTGCTCCATATGGCCGATGTAGCTGGCCCAATCTTGTTGATTCATGATTCGCTCCTGTTAAAAACCGGCGGCGCTGCCGTTACTGCGTGGATCGCTTGCGCCCTCAAACATGCCGTTGCTGTGACGCACAATCGCGCCCGCATGACCTACGGATTCGCTGAAGTCCGGCAGCCGTTCCACCTCATGTCCCCACAGGCGCAGCATCAATACCGTTTCGTCGTCAAAGCGGCCTTCCAGTTTTAATGAGTCGGACGATTGCCCCCAGGTCCGGCCCAGCAGCCAGCGCGGCGCACTGACCGCCTGTTGTAACGGCAAGCCCTGAATCACATGGCGGGTGAAAATCGCCGCCTGGGTCTGCGGCTGTCCATCTCCGCCCATTGCGCCATACACCATTGTCCGGCCATCTTTCAGCCGCGCGGCGGCGGGATTCAGGGTATGGAACGGCTGCTTACCAGGCACCAGCGCCAGCAGATGGTCAGGGTCGAGGCTGAACGCAGCGCCCCGGTTCTGCCAGGTGATGCCGGTGCCGGGCAGCACGACACCGCTGCCAAACTCGTGGTAAATGCTCTGAATAAAGGAAACAGCGAGACCGCTGCTGTCCATCACGCCCATCCAGACCGTATCGCCCGGTCCGCGTCCGCTGCCCCAGGCGGCGGCCTCGCCATCGGCAATCTGGCTGGCGAGCGTATCAAGATGATCGCTATCCAGCAGCGCCTGTACATCTTCGGTGACGTGACGCGGATCGGTAATGTGTTTATCGCGCAGCGCAAAGGCTTTTTTGGTGGCTTCCACGATGCGGTGCACCGTCTGCGCGTCGTCAGCCTGCGCCATCTCCAGCCGATCGGAGATGCCGAGGATCGCCAGCGAAACGACGCCCTGGGTCGGTGGAGCGATATTCCAGATGTCGCCTTCGCTGTGGGCAAGATGCAGCGGTGTCGTGCGACGGGCGTGATGCTGCTGCAGATCGGCCAGCGTCACCGGCATGCCCAGCGTGACCATCTCGTCGGCCATATGGTGAGCCAGCGGGCCGCGATAAAAGCTGTCGAGTCCCTCTTCGGTGAGCTGGCTCAGGGTGTTCGCCAGTGCAGGCTGAGTAAAACGGCTGCCCGGCTGCGGCACATCGCCGTCGGGCATAAAATGGGCACGAAAGCCGGGCTGATGCTGCAACTCACTGAGGAAGTTCGTGGTCGCGGCGGTCTGTGAGGCGGTCACCGGAATACCGTTGTCGGCGTAGCGAATCGCATCCCGCAGCAGACGGGTCAGCGGTAGCGGCGGGGTGCCCATCTCTGCAGAGAGCGTCAGTGCTTCCTGCCAGCCGCTGACCGTACCGGCCACGGTCAGCGCCGCTTTTGGCCCGCGGTGTGGGATCGTCGGGTTATCCGCGTAAAAATCGCGGTGAGCCAGCGAACCGGCGGCACCGCTGGCGTCGATAGCGACCGGATCGCCGCCTGGCGGCAGAATCAGCCAGAAGCCATCGCCGCCCAGTCCGTTCATGTGCGGATAGACCACGGCGATCGTCGCGGCAGCGGCCACCATCGCTTCAATGGCATTACCGCCATCGCGCAGCACCGCGAGCGCACTTTCACTCGCCAGATGGTGTGGCGTCACCGCCATCCCCTGCGGGGCCATATTGCTTTGAATCATCTTTTTCTCGTTCTTTGGGTGACAGAACCCATAACAAAGCAAGAGCTGTTCCAGTTTTCATGCTCAGCTGACGATGCGCCGGTTAACCTGGCGTAAATTGTGCTAGCTTCTGCTGAAACAAAAGTTACAGGACGCCTTATGAAACAGCTTGATGAACGACTCCGAAGTCACTATCCCCAGCTCTCTCCGCAGGAGCAGCGTATTGCCGACTTCGTGTTTGACCACTTCGATGATCTGATCAGCTACAACAGCGCCGAGCTGGCGCGGCTCAGTGGCGTGTCGAAAGCCACGGTCAGTCGACTGTTTAAGCGTCTGGGCTATGAGAAGTACAAGGATATGCGTGATGAGCTTCGCATCCTGCGCCAGAGTGGCATGCCGCTGACCGATAACCGGGATGCAGTGCAGGGCAATACGCTGCTGGCACGTCATTACAAGCAGGAGATGGCTAATCTGACGCAGTGGGTAAATAGCCTGGATGCCCGGCACTTTAATGAGGTTATCCAGCAGCTGGCGCAGGCTAAACGTGTCTTTATCATTGGCATGCGCAACGCCTATCCGGTCGCGCTACATCTGCGACAGCAGCTGGTGCAGGCGCGTTCTCAGGTGCATATCCTGCCGCAGCCGGGGCAGACGCTGGCTGAGGAGCTGGTGGATATCACGCCGGATGACATGGTGATCGTGATGGCGTTTCGCCGCCGTCCGCGCATCATTCGCCCGCTGATGCAGCAGCTGCAGACGGCTGGCATCCCGCTGCTGGCGCTGTGTGAGCCACAGGCGCAGACGGTGATTTCGCTGGCGCGCTGGCAGCTCTGTACGCCGCTCGACAGCGTTTCCGCCTTCGACAGTTACAGTGCCGCCATGAGTCTGGTTAACCTGATCGCCAATGCGCTGCTGCATGAAATGCTGGCACAGGGACGCCAGCGGATTCATCAGATTGCCGACCTTTACCAGCAGTTTGACGAGCTGGAGCACCGTTAACAGGCACCGTTTTGGTGCTTTGCCCCATTTCAGAACACTACCTCCCCGGCCTGATTGCCCCGATTACGCCGGATTTCCGTTGAACTCTCTGCCGCTTAATCCTTTTTCTATTGCTACGCGTATTGGCACATTAGTTGCAGATTGCTTGTCAAAGAATCTTTTGTTTCACGTTAATCTCACCGGGGTGCATAATGAAAAAAGTTTTGATGGCGGTTGCGACAGCGGCATTACTGATGGCACAAACGGGCAGCGCGCTGGCCGATCAACTGCAGGATATCCAGAAGCGCGGCGTCATCCGCGTCGCCGTGCCGCAGGATTTCCCGCCGTTTGGCTCGGTCGGCACTGACCTGCAGCCGCAGGGATATGACATCGATACGGCGAAATATCTGGCTAAGCAGATGAAACTTAAGTTGCAGCTGGTGCCGGTCAGCAGCGCCAACCGCGTGCCTTATCTGCAAACCGACAAGGTCGATCTGGTCATCTCCAGCATGGGTAAAAACGCCGAGCGTGAGAAAGTGATCGATTTCACCCGCGCCTATGCGCCGTTCTTCCTGGGCGTATTCGGTCCGAAAGGCGATGAAATTAAGGCGGCGTCGGGTCTGAGCGGCAAGTCGATTGGCGTCACGCGCGGTGCGGTAGAAGATATGGTGCTGAGCGAAGTGGCCCCGAAAGATGCGCAGGTGAAACGCTATGAAGACAACAACACCACGCTGTCTGCGTATCTCTCCGGTCAGGTGCAGTATGTCGCAACCGGCAACCTGGTCGTCGCCGCCATTGCGCGCCAGAATCCGGCTAAAGCGCCAGTGGCGCAGTTTATGCTGAAAGATTCACCCTGCTATATCGGCCTGAAAAAAGATGAGCCGGCACTGAAAGCGAAAGTGAATGAACTGATTGAGCAGGGTATTAAAGACGGCACGCTGAATAAACTCTCTGAAGAGTGGCTGAAAGCACCGCTGCCTGCGAACCTCGGCGCCTGAGGACGGATTCATGATCGGGCAACTTAACTTTCCCGCCCTGTGGCCCTACTGGCCGGAGCTGCTCTCCGGTCTGTGGGTCACCATCCAGCTGACGGTGCTGGCGACCACCGGTGGCGTGGCGCTCGGCATTGCGGGTGCCGCGCTGCGCAGCGGCAAACCGAGCTGGGTGAGCCGTCTGTGGGGCATCTATGTCGAGCTGATCCGCAATACGCCGTTTGTGGTGCAACTGTTTTTTATCGTTTTCGGTCTGCCTGCGCTGGGGCTGAAACTCACTGCGGGTGAGGCGGCGCTGCTGGCGATGCTGATCAACCTTGGCGCCTACAGCACCGAGATTATCCGCGCCGGGATTCAGGTAACGCCTAAAGGGCAGTGGGAGGCGGGACGGGTGCTGGGATTAACCCGCAGCCAGACTTTTCTGCGGGTCGTGCTGCCGCCTGCGCTGCAGCGCATTTATCCGGCGCTGGTGAGTCAGTGCATCATTGTGATGCTGGGCTCGTCGGTGGTGTCGCAGGTCTCCTATGAGGAGCTGACCTTCGCTGCCAACCTGATTCAGTCGCGTACTTTCTTAAGTTTTGAGGTCTATCTGGTGACCACGCTTATCTACCTGGCGTTGTCGATTGCGATGCGCCATCTGCTGCTGGCGATTGGCCGTAAATGGTTTGGAGTGCAGGCATCATGATGACGACCTTTACCGACTGGGACATCCTGCGCAACCTGCTGCTGGCGGCGCGCTGGACCCTGTTGCTGTCGCTGGTGGCCTTCGTTGGCGGCACGCTGGTGACGCTGCCGCTGCTGTTTCTGCGACTGCTGCAGCGTAAGTGGCTGACGCGCCTGATACGCGGTTACACCGCGCTGTTTCAGGGCACGCCGCTGCTGATGCAGCTGTTCCTGGCATTTTTCGGCGTCGGCCTGTTCGGCATTGATGTCGCCCCCTGGACCGCCGCTTCGCTGGCGCTGACCTTCTATACCAGCGCCTTTCTGGTGGACATCTGGTACGGCAGCATCCGCGCCCTGCCGAAAGGGCAGTGGGAAGCGTCGCGCTGCCTCGGCCTGACCTTTGGTCAGACGCTGTGGCGGGTGGTGGCACCGCAGGCGATCCGCATCGGTATCGCCCCGACGGTGGGATTCGCCGTGCAGGTCATCAAGGGCACCGCGCTGGCGTCGATTATCGGGTTCATCGAGCTGACCAAAGCCGGCACCATTCTGAACAACGTGACTTATCAGCCGTTTAAAGTCTTTGGGCTGGTGGCACTGGGCTACTTCCTGATGTGTTATCCGCTGTCTCGCTACAGCCAGTATCTGGAGAAAAAATTCAATGCCGCTCATCACCATTAATCAGGTGCAAAAATATTACGGCGACAACCATGTGTTGAAAGGTGTGGATCTGGATATCGACATGGGCGAGGTGATCTCGATCATTGGTCGCAGCGGATCGGGTAAAAGCACGTTACTGCGCTGCATGAATGGGCTGGAAGGCTATCAGGAGGGCAGCATCAAGCTCGGCGGGATGACAATCACTGACCGCGATTCGCAGGCGCGTGAAATCAGCCGCTCGATCGGGATGGTGTTTCAGAGCTTCAACCTGTTCCCGCATATGACGGCGCTGGAGAACGTCATGCTGGCGCCGCGCCGGGTGCTGAAGAAAAGCGAGGCTGAGTGCCGGGCGCTGGCGGCACAGATGCTGGAGAAGGTCGGACTGGGCGAACGCCTTAACTACTATCCTGCCAGCCTCTCCGGCGGTCAGCAGCAGCGCGTGGCGATCGCCCGTGCGCTGGCGATGACGCCGAAAGTTTTACTTTGTGATGAGATCACCTCCGCGCTCGATCCCGAACTGGTGGGCGAAGTGCTCAAGGTTCTGGAGCAGCTGGCGGCAGAGGGCATGACGCTGATCCTCGTCACCCATGAAATGAACTTCGCCCGCGACGTGGGCGATCGTGTGGTCTTTATGCACCAGGGACGCGTCTGGGAGCAGGGCGACAGTAAAACGCTGTTCGCCCAGCCGCAGACGCCGGAACTGAAACAGTTTATCTCTTCGGTTCGTCTCTGAGTCTTAGAAAAGGAAATGATGATGGATGTTACGCACTACCCGCAACTCAATCCGCCACAGCGTCTGCTGATGGGGCCGGGGCCGATCAACGCCGATCCCCGCGTGCTGCGAGCCATGTCGAGTCAGCTGCTGGGCCAGTACGATCCCGCGATGACCCACTACATGAACGAAGTGATGGCGCTCTATCGCGGCGTGTTCCGCACTGAAAACCGCTGGACGCTGCTGATTGATGGCACGTCACGTGCCGGTATCGAAGCGATTCTGCTGTCGTCTATCCGCCCTGGCGACAAAGTGCTGGTACCGGTGTTTGGACGTTTCGGTCACCTGCTGTGCGAAATTGCCCGCCGCTGTCGTGCAGAAGTTCACACCATTGAAGCGCCGTGGGGCGAAGTCTTTACCCCGGACCAGATTGAAGATGCGATCAAAAAAGTGCGACCGCGCCTGCTGCTGACCGTGCAGGGCGACACCTCGACCACCATGCTGCAGCCGCTGGAGCAGCTGGGCGCAATCTGCAAACAGTATGGCGTGCTGTTCTACACCGATGCCACCGCGTCGCTGGCGGGTAACACGCTGGAAACGGATGCCTGGGGGCTGGATGCCGTGTCGGCGGGGATGCAGAAATGCCTGGGTGGTCCATCGGGCACGTCTCCGGTCACTCTGAGCGCAGAGATGGAAGCCGTGATCCGCAAACGCAAATGCGTAGAGCAGGGGATCCGCACCGAAGCGCATCAGGATGGCGAAGAGGAAATGATCTACTCCAACTATTTTGATCTCGGCATGATCATGGATTACTGGGGCCCGGAGCGACTCAACCATCACACCGAAGCGACCAGTGCGCTGTTTGGCGCGCGCGAGTGCGCCCGTCTGATCCTGCAGGAGGGGCTGGATAACGGCATCGCCCGCCACAAACTGCACGGTGAAGCGATGCTGAAAGGCATTCAGGGGATGGGGCTGGAGACCTTTGGCGACCTGAAAAACAAAATGAACAACGTGCTGGGCGTGATGATCCCGTCAGGCGTGAATGGCGATCAGGTGCGCAAGCTGATGCTGGAAGATTTCGGCATTGAAATTGGCACCTCATTTGGTCCGCTGCATGGCAAGGTGTGGCGCATCGGCACTATGGGCTACAACGCGCGTAAAGATTGCGTGATGCAGACCCTGTCGGCGCTGGAAACGGTGCTGACCTACGTCGGCTACCGCACGCCGCAGGGCGCCGCCGCGCAGGCCGCGTGGGATCACTACGGGAGCCACGCATGATGATGAGTGCCAGCGAAGCCCAGGTCGCGGCACAGCGCGTGATGGCGCGCTGCGATACGCTGGCCGCGATCAGCGAAATGGCTGAGGGACTGACCCGCGTCTACCTCTCGCCAGAACATCTGCGCGCTAACGCCTGCGTCGGTGAGTGGATGCAGGCGGCGGGAATGCAGGTGTGGCAGGATGAAGTCGGCAATATCTGTGGGCGCTACGAGGCGGCAGAGGCAGGTGCACCTGCGCTGCTGCTTGGCTCGCATCTCGATACGGTACGGAACGCAGGGCGATATGACGGGATGCTGGGCGTGCTCAGCGCCATTGAAACCGTGCAGTGGCTTAACGAACATCAGTGCCGCCTGCCGCTGGCGATTGAGGTAATTGGCTTCGGTGACGAAGAAGGCACCCGTTTTGGCATTACGCTGCTCGGCAGTCGGGGTATTACCGGCAGCTGGCCGCAAAGCTGGGTGACCCATCCTGATGGCAACGGTATCACCGTGGCGCAGGCGATGGTCGATGTCGGGCTCGACAGCAACAGGATCGCCTCTGCAGCGCGGCGGGTCGAGGATATCGTCGGGTATCTTGAGCTGCACATTGAGCAGGGTCCCTGCCTGGAACAGGAAAATCTGGCGCTGGGCGTAGTTACGGCGATCAACGGTGCGCGCCGCCTGAACTGCCGTTTCACCGGTGAAGCGGGCCATGCGGGCACAGTGCCGATGACCCATCGCAAAGATGCGCTGGCGGCGGCGGCCGAGTGGATGGTGTTTATCGAGCAGACCACCCGTGAGCAGGACCCGCAGCTGGTCGCCACCGTCGGTACGATTAACTGTGCGCCGGGTGCCGTGAATGTCATCCCTGGCGAGGTGTCGCTGTCGCTGGATGTGCGTGGTCCGCTGGACACGCCGCTGGAGACGCTGCTCTCCAGCCTGTTAACCCAGGCAGAGGCGATTGCGCTCCGTCGTGGACTTCAGTTTGAATCGAACGAATATTATCGCATCGGTGCCACCGCCTGTGACTCTGCGCTGCAACAGGCGCTGAGCCATGCGGTGGAAACGGTGCAGGGTCGCAGTCTGTCGCTGCCGAGCGGTGCCGGACACGACGCTATCGCCATCGCTGAATGCTGGCCGGTCGGCATGTTATTTGTGCGTAACCATCGCGGCATCAGTCACCATCCGGCGGAGTCGGTGGCGGTGGACGACGTAGCACCTGCACTGCAGGCCTATTTACAGGCGGTCTCGCTGATTGCCGGACGGAGCTGAACATGGAATTAGCCACATTTAATCAGCTTTCCGCTGACGAAGCACAGGCGGCCATCCGGCACTGTGTGGCGATTCCGCACTGGCAGCAGGCGCTGGTGGCGGCCCGGCCTTTTGCCAACCACGGGGCGCTACTGGCCACTGCCGATGCGCTGGCGCGTCAGTGGCAGCAGCCTCAACTGGAGGCCGCACTGTCGGCGCATCCGCGCATTGGTGAACGCGCGAACGGCGCAGATAAAGACGCCGCGTTGTCGCGCGGCGAGCAGTCCGCTATGCAGCAGGCCGATTACGCGCTGCAACAGGCGATGCAGCAGGGCAATCAGGCGTACGAAGCGCGCTTTGGCCGGGTGTTTCTGATACGCGCCAAAGGGCGCAGCGGCGAGCAGATGCTGGCAGAATTGCAGCGTCGGCTGCAGAATAGCGATGTTGCCGAGCAGCAGGAGGCACTGGATCAGCTGCGTGAAATTACCCTGTTACGCCTTAAGGAGACGATGCAATGAGTACCGTGACGACCCATATTCTTGACACGGCGCTGGGCAAACCGGCCAGCGCCGTGGCGATTTCACTGGAGCAGAACAGCCCGGAAGGGTGGTTTCCGATTTCACAGGGTGAAACGGACAGCGACGGTCGTCTGAAAGATCTGACGCCCGAGCCGCTGACGCCGGGGCATTACCGCTTAACGGCGGAAATTGGCGACTATTTTGCCGTCGCCGGTCGGGATGCGCTCTACGTCAGCGCCCAGATCGATTTTGTGATTGCCGAGGCGGGCAGCCACTTCCATCTGCCGTTTCTGATTTCGCCGTGGTCATGGTCAACCTATCGCGGCAGTTAAGAACTAATGGCCGCGCCTGCGATTCACAGCGAAAAGCGGTCCGCATCCTGCCACGCCGGGAAGCGCTCGCGGTAGGCCTTCAGGGCGTCCAGTGACAGTTCGGCATCCAGCCGGGCGCGCTGATGCGGCTCGGCCGCGCTGAGGATCTCACCCTGCGGTGAAATAATCTGGCTGTCGCCGCTGTAGTGATGCTGATTGCCGTCACTACCGACGCGGTTACAGCCTGCCACATAAGCCTGATTTTCAATCGCCCGCGCTAACAGCAGCGCCTGCCAGTGCAGCGCACGTGGCGCTGGCCAGTTGGCAACATAGAGCGCCAGATCGTAATCGTTGCGGTTGCGCGAGAAAACAGGAAAGCGCAGGTCGTAACAGATTTGCGGCAGAATGCGCCAGCCGCGCCACGTAAAGACCTGACGCTGCTCGCCAGGCAGATAGTGGTGATGTTCGTCCGCCATGCGGAACAGGTGGCGCTTATCATAGTAATGCAGCGTGCCGTCGGGCTCGACCAGCAGGAAGCGGTTGATCGCACCATTGTCGGTCTGAATCGCCGCGCTGCCGCCGACCAGGGCGTCGGTACGACGGGCATGCTGATGCAGCCATTCAACTACCTGTGCCTGTGGCAGCGAGCGTTTCGCCGCCTCCATCGCAAAGCCGGTAGTAAACATCTCTGGCAGCAGAATCAGATCGCGTCCGGTGAGTCCGGCCAGTTGCGCGTCAAAATGACGCAGGTTGGCCTCGCCATCCATCCAGCTCAGCGTCTCCTGCAAAACGGTAATTTTCAAAGCTGACATAAGCGCTCCGCGGCGGCATCTAATGTCGCCGGCTGTTTGGCAAAACAGAGGCGGATCAGTTTGTGAGGAAAAGCATCGGCGCAGAACACCGACAGCGGAATCGCAGCGACGCCCACTTCACGGGTCAGCCACTGGCAGAAACTGACATCATCCAGATCGGAGATGGCGCTGTAATCGACCAGTAAAAAGTAGGTGCCTTCACAGGGCAGTACCTTAAAGCGGCTGTTACTCAGCGCCGTCGCCAGCCGATCGCGGCGGTCACGATAAAACGCCGGCAGCTCAAAATAGTGTTCCGGATGCTCACGCAGCATATCGGCAATCGCCAGCTGCGCCGGGGTATTCACCGAGAAGGTCAGGTACTGATGCACTTTGCGAAGTTCGGCGCTGATCGCCGTTGGGGCAATGCAGTAACCCACTTTCCAGCCGGTCATATGGAACGTCTTGCCAAATGATGACACCGCAATGGCGCGCTGGCGCAGTTCAGGATGGGCCAGCACGCTGGAGTGGCCTGCCTCATCGAAGCAGATATGTTCATACACTTCGTCGCTCAGCACATAGATTGGGTGCTGAGCAATCGCCTGCCACAGCGCGGCGAAATCCTCCTGCTGCCAGACGGTGGCGGAAGGATTGTGCGGCGTATTCAGGATCACCAGTCGGGTTTTGTCACTCAGCAACTCAGCAAACGCCTGCCAGTCTACCCGAAAGGCTGGCGGCTGCAGCGTAATGCGTTTCATCACGCCGCCCGACAGCTCCACCGCAGGGGCATAGCTGTCATAGCTGGGATCAAAGCAAATGACCTCATCGCCCGGCCGCACCAGCGCGGTAACTGCCGCATAAAGCGCTTCGGTTGCGCCCGTCGTCACCGTAATGTCCGTCTCCACATCAGGACGATAGTCATAAAGCCGCGCGGTTTTCTCTGCAATTGCCTCACGCAACGGTAGTGCACCGGTCATCGGCGCATACTGGTTCGCGCCCTGGCTGACGTGATACGCCAGTCGCTGCTGCAGATAGTCCGGGCCGCTGAAATCGGGAAAGCCCTGGGAGAGATTGATGGCGTTGTGCTGCAGCGCCAGCGCACTCATCTGGCTGAAAATCGTGGTGCCGAGCAAAGGGAGTTTGCTCTCGGGGATCAGGTTGTGCTGCGTCATAGTGTCAGGCCTTAAGCGCGAAGATTGATGCGGTGTCACCCGGTATTTGTGCCACTATAAACAGGATGGTAGTATTTGGCAATCAAGACGCTTAGACGGCTAAATGCGTCATGCTCCACATCTCTTCTGCGTTGGCCGCGTTTGCTTACCCCGGTCACTGACAGGTGTCAGCTCCCGGGGACGCGCGCACTTGCCGCCTTGCTGAGATGCGGATCATTTAGCATTTATATGCGTCATGCTCCGCGCGTCAGGGGCGTTGGCTACGCGTACTTACCCGGAATCTCATTTCACCGCAAGGAACCTTTATGTCGCAGAGTCTTCCGTTAGATCATCTGGTCGCCGCCTGTCACTGGATTGGGGCGAAAGGCTGGGCACCGGCCACCGGCGGCAATATGTCCCTGCGCCGCGATGAACATGTCTGCCTGCTGAGTGAATCGGGCAAAGATAAAGGCACGCTGACGCGGGATGACTTTATCGAGGTCGATATCGCTACCAGCCAGTCACTCTCTGGCCGTAAGCCGTCAGCAGAAACCGGGCTGCACACGATGATCTATCGCCTCTTTCCCGAGGCGGGTGCGGTGCTACACACCCACACGGTCAATTCGACCGTGCTGTCCCGGGTAGAGCAGGGCGCAGCGCTGCTGCTGCACGGTTATGAGATGCAGAAATCGTTAAGCGGCCAGCACACCCATCTGGATACGCTGGCGATTCCCGTATTCGACAACAGCCAGGACATTGCGGCGCTGGCATCAGAAATTGAAGATTACGCTGCCCGCTTTCCGCTGCGTTACGGCTTTCTGCTGCGCGGGCATGGCTTAACCTGCTGGGGCCGTGATGTCAGCGAAGCCCGCCGTCATCTGGAAGGTATGGAATTTTTGTTCGAATGTGAACGTCAACGTCGTCTGCTGGAGAAAGCATGATTCGCGCCATTGTTACTGATATCGAAGGGACCACCAGCGATATTCGCTTTGTACATAACATCCTGTTTCCCTATGCCCGTCAGCACCTGCCGGACTTCGTGCGTGACAATGCGCAGCAGCCTGAGGTGGCGGCGGCGCTGCAGTCGGTGCGTGAGGAGGCCGGTCAGCCGCAGGCCGATCTGGACGGGGTGACGGACATTCTGCTGGGCTTTATGAACCTGGATCGCAAATCCACCGGCCTGAAAGCGCTGCAGGGGATGATCTGGCGCGACGGCTACGTGAACGGCAGTTTTACCGGTCATCTCTATCCCGACGTCCTCCCGGCGCTCATCCACTGGCAGGCTCAGGGCATTGAAATTTATGTATATTCCTCCGGATCGATTGCGGCGCAGAAATTGTTATTTGGCTACAGCGACGAAGGTGATATTACTGGCCTGTTCAGCGGCTATTTTGACACTCACGTCGGCGCCAAACGCGAAGTCGCGTCTTATAGCGCTATCGCTGCTGAAATTGGTCAGCCAGCGGCGCAGCTGCTGTTTCTCTCCGATATTCATCAGGAGCTGGATGCCGCCGCGGAGGCGGGCTGGCAGACGTTGCAATTACTGCGTGGCGATGCGGACGACGAGAGCCGCCATCGTCAGGTGACGGATTTTTCCCAGATTAACCCGGAGTCTATTTAGGATGAGCGCACTGACTATTTTTACCGACCGCGAAGCCAGCCAGCCGGTGTGGCACAGCACCGACGCAGAAGCGATTCGTGACCGCCTGAATGCTAAAGGTGTCCGTTTTGAGCGCTGGGAAGCCGATCGTGATTTGGGTGAAAACCCGGATGCTGAAACGGTGATCAACGCCTATCAGCATGCGATCGACCGGCTGGTGGCGGAGAAGGGCTATCAGAGCTGGGACGTGATCAGCATGCGTGCCGACAATCCGCAGAAAACCGTGCTGCGCGAGAAGTTTCTCAATGAGCATACGCACGGTGAAGATGAGGTGCGTTTCTTTGTCGAGGGGGCCGGGCTGTTCTGTCTGCATCTGGATGGTGAGATCCTGCAGATCCTGTGCGAGAAAAATGATCTGATCTCGGTGCCCGCGGGCACGCCACACTGGTTTGATATGGGATCGTCACCGCACTTCACGGCGATCCGGATTTTCGATAATCAGGAAGGCTGGGTGGCGAATTTCACCGGCGACAAGATCGCGGATGCCTATCCGCGTCTGGCGTAATCTGTCAGCCTGCACGGTGAGGCGTCTGCCATAGCGGCAGACGCCTCGCAGACCGTTACTGCGGCTGGAAGATGCCGTTCTGTACCTGGTCAGGCGTGACCACGCCAGTATCCAGTACCCAGCCGCTGATCAGGGCGGCAGGCGTGATATCGAACGCCGGGTTGTAAACCTTCGCCGCTTCCGGTGCCCACTGCACGCTGCCAAAACTGCCTGCCACGCCCGTCACTTCACTGGCGGCGCGTTGCTCAATGGGAATCGCTGCGCCGTCAGGACAGTTGCGATCCAGCGTAGTGTGTGGCGCCGCCACGTAAAATGGAATCTGATGATAATGCGCCAGTACCGCCAGGCTGTAGGTGCCGATCTTATTCGCGACATCGCCGTTGGCGGCAATGCGGTCAGCGCCGACCCACACCGCATCCACCTCGCCACGGGCCATCAGGCTGGCGGCCATGGAGTCGGTGATCAGCGTGTAAGGAACCGCCAGTTCGCCCAGCTCCCAGGCGGTCAACCGGCCACCCTGTAACAGCGGACGGGTTTCATCCACCCAGACATTCTTAACCAGCCCCTGCTGATGGGCGCGGGCAATAACGCCCAGCGCGGTACCGACGCCAGCGGTAGCCAGCCCGCCGGTATTGCAGTGGGTCAGCAGCTGGCTGTTGAGTTTTACGAGTGTGCAACCTGCGTCAGCGATGGCGTCGCACAGTTGCTTATCCTCCTGCACCAGCCGCCAGGCTTCCTGAGCCAGCGCAGGGGCAAAGTCTGGCTGTGCCAGCGCCACTTTCATCCGATCCAGGTTGTTCATCAGATTGACCGCAGTAGGGCGGGCGGCACGCAGCGTCTCCAGCGCCAGCGCCAGTTCAGCGCGCGTCAGTCCCTGTTCTGCGAGCAGCGCCAGCAACAGCGAAGCGGAGAGGCCGATCAGCGGCGCACCGCGCACCCGCAGCGCATGAATATGCTCAATCAGCTGAGGCACGCTGTGCGCGGGTAGCCAGCTCTTTTGCTGCGGCAGCGCCTGCTGATCCAGAATCCAGAGCTGATTGTCACGAACCTGTAAGCTGGTGGTTTGAAGTGTCTGCATTGTGGGTGAAATCCATGTTGCGTTAATGATGCGTATTGTGCCAACATGCTGAACGGATGTATAGACGTCTGAACGGCTTATTATACCAGGTATCCCCCTTCGAATGACGAGGAACAGGCAATGTCGCAATACCGTACCTTTACTGCTGCTGATGCTGTGGAATATGCCCGACAATTTGGTGGCGTGGACAATCCTGCCGCGCTGAGCAGCGCAGAAGAGATTGGTGATGGCAACCTCAACCTGGTGTTTAAGATTTATGACGATCAGGGCAACAGTCGCGTCATCGTCAAGCAGGCACTGCCCTATGTGCGCTGCGTGGGGGAGTCCTGGCCGCTGACGCTGGATCGGGCGCGGCTGGAAGCGCAGACCCTGGTCGAGCATTACAAATATTGTCCGCAGCACACAGTGAACATTACCCATTATGATGCGGAGCTGGCAGTAATGGTGATGGAAGATCTTTCCAGCCATCGCATCTGGCGCGGCGAGCTGGTGAAAGGCGCGTATTACCCGCAAGCGGCGCAGCAGTTAGGCGACTACCTGGCACAGACCCTGTTTCATACCTCCGATTTCATCCTGCATCCGCACCAGAAAAAAGCGGAAGTAGCGCGTTTCATTAATCCGGAAATGTGTGAAATCACCGAGGACCTTTTCTTCAACGATCCTTACACCCACCATGAGCGCAACAGCTATCCCGCGGCGCTGGAGCCGCTGGTTGCCAGTCTGCGTGATGATGATGCGTTACGCATTGCGGTGGGCGGCCTTAAACATCGCTTCTTTGCCCATGCTGAGGCCTTGCTGCATGGCGATATTCACAGCGGCTCGATTTTCGTTGCGGACGGCAGTCTGAAAGCGATTGATGCAGAATTTGGCTATTTTGGCCCCATCGGGTTTGATATTGGCACTGCTATCGGCAATCTGCTGATTAACTATTGTGGCCTGCCGGGGCTACTGCCTCCGCGTGAGGCGGCCGATGCACGCGAGCAGCGTCTCAGCGATGTTCACACTCTCTGGACGACCTTTGCGTCAGGCTTCCT
Organism: Pantoea sp. QMID4; assembly: GCF_030270445.1. NCBI lineage: Bacteria > Pseudomonadati > Pseudomonadota > Gammaproteobacteria > Enterobacterales > Erwiniaceae > Pantoea > Pantoea sp. QMID4. The sequence continues at coordinate 28,151 of NZ_BSXL01000007.1, forward strand.
GGCGCTGGCAGCTGAGAAAACCCGCGATGAGGCGATGGCTTATCCAGGCTATGCGGCGGCGTTTCTGCATAAAGTGTGGGCCGATACTATCGGTTACTGCGGCACGGAGCTGATTCGCCGCACGGTGGGGATGTCACATGTGGCGGATATGAAGCTGATTGCCGATCCGGCAATGCGTACCGACTGCATCCGTAATGCGATTAATCTGGGACGCACGCTGATTCTGGCAGCCGATCACGTAGAAGATGTGGATGCGCTGATTGCCCGCATCCGTCAGGCGGGATAAAAAAGGCCGACGTGATGTCGGCCACTGAAAGCAGTACTGGCTCAGGGAGCATACGCTCTCCGTGAAGACGCCAGAAACGCCATCCCTGAGGTGCGCCCGTAACCGGGCCAACGCTTTGCGTTGTTAAAAACGCTTCCGGCGTTTTTGTCCCTGGCCCGCTATGCTTTACTCCGGGCGTATGCTCCCATCGCTTTAAGTTCAGTACCCGGTGCCGACATCACATCGGCACTGAATCCTATGCCGCCTCACTCGCCCGTGACGCAGGCTGAGGGGCTTTCTCTGGCACCGGGACTGCCAGTGCGTCTGGCTCAAACTCATCAACGTTAATCGAACGCAGACGACTGGCTTCAGCACGCTGCAACACATCCGCCTCCTTAGCATCGATCCAGCCCTGCTCCAGCGCGCGCTTCGCCAGCGCGTCCAGCCGGGTAAAGGAGAGGTGCTGCTTCGTCTGTTTGCACAGCCTGTCATGGATCTCTTCTGCCGCCATCACATCCTGCAGCGCCTGTTCCAGCTGACCGGCAGGGTTGTGCTCACCCGGCGTCAGATACATGCCACGGCCCAGACGGCTACGGGTAGCTGACGGCTGTTGCAGCATTTTGGCCAGCTGATGATCCAGGCGATCAGATGGCGCAGGGCAGTGATGGCCGCCCGCAAAAATGGTCATCCGCAATGCGCCCGCCACCAGACGGTTCGGGAAGTTACGCAGCAGATCGTCGATTGCCACTTCCGCCTGATGCAGCGCATCCTGCACGCCCCAGTGAACCAGCGGCAGATCGGCTTCGTTGCGGCCTTCATCGTCATAGCGTTTCAGCGTCGCGGAGGCGAGATAGAGCTGGCTTAGCACATCGCCCAGACGCGCCGAGATACGCTCGCGGCGTTTCAGACTGCCGCCCAGTACCGCCATCGACACATCAGAGAGCAACGCCAGGTTGGCACTGATGCGGTTCAGGTGCTGGTAATAACGGCGGGTGCCATCGCGGGTTGGGCTGGCGCTGGTGCGTCCGGCGGTTAAGCCCAGCCACAGGCTGCGCAGGGTGCTGCTGCCCACATAACCGATATGGCTGAACAGCGCGTGATCAAACGCATTAACATCGTTGCTGGCTGCGGCCGCCATCTCCTGCAGCACATAAGGATGGCAGCGAATCGCACCCTGTCCGAAGATAATCATGCTGCGGGTCAGAATGTTAGCGCCTTCCACCGTGATAGCGATCGGTGCGCCCTGATAGGCGCGGGCCAGGAAGTTGCTGTTGCCAAGCATGATGCCTTTACCGCCCGCAATATCCATGGCGTCAATAATGGCGCGCTGGCCGCGATGGGTGCAGTGATATTTCACAATCGCCGATAGCACAGCCGGTTTTTCACCCTGCATAATCCCGGCGGTAATCAGCGTCGCCGCCGCATCCATCACGTAAGCGTTACCGGCGATGCGCGCCAGTGGCTCTTCAATCCCTTCCATCTTACCGATTGAAACCCGGAACTGACGGCGGATATGGGCATACGCACCTGTCGCCAGCGCCACCGTTTTCAGGCTGCCGGTTGAGTTCGAAGGCAGCGTAATACCGCGGCCCACTGACAGACATTCCACCAGCATCCGCCAGCCCTGACCGGCCATCTCCGGGCCGCCAATAATATAGTCAATCGGCACAAAGATATTGTTGCCGCGCGTCGGCCCGTTCTGGAACGGGACGTTAAGCGGGAAGTGGCGATGACCAATTTCCACGCCGGGGGTATGAGTCGGGATCAACGCACAGGTAATGCCAGGATTCTCGTTGTCGCTGAGCAGATGCTCCGGGTCGGAGAGTTTAAACGCCAGGCCCAGCACGGTGGCGATCGGCGCCAGGGTAATGTAGCGCTTGTTCCAGGTCAGCCGCATGCCCAGCACCTGCTGACCCTTCCATTCGCCCATGCAGACCACGCCGGTATCGGGGATCGCCCCGGCATCTGAACCTGCTTCCGGGCTGGTCAGCGCAAAGCAAGGGATCTCATCGCCGCGTGCCAGCCGTGGTAAATAGTGATTTTTCTGCTCTTGGGTGCCGTAGTGCTGCAGCAGTTCGCCCGGACCCAGTGAGTTAGGTACACCCACGGTAATCGCCAGAATCCCGGAGACGCCAGACAGCTTTTGCAGCACGCAGGCCTGCGCATAGGCGGAAAAATCGAGTCCGCCATACTCTTTTTTGATGATCATTGCGAAGAAACGATGCTCTTTCAGATAAGCCCAGAGTTCCGGCGGCATATCGGCCAGCTCATGGGTGATCTGGAAATCGTTAGCCATGCGGCACGCTTCTTCAACCGGGCCATCAAGAAAAGCCTGCTCTTCGGCTGTCAGACGCGGCTGCGGATAGTTATGCAGCTTCTGCCAGTCCGGTTTGCCCTGGAACAGATCGCCTTCCCACCAGGTGGTGCCCGCATCGATCGCCTCTTTTTCAGTGCGCGACATCGGCGGCATCACCTTCTGGAAGCGCTGAAAGATCGGTTTTGAAAACAGGCTGCGGCGCAGTGATGGCAGGTTAAATGGCAGCAGGACGATCGCCAGCGGCAGCAGCAGCCATGGCGTCCAGAGGTGAGCGATAGCCATCGCGGCAGTCCACAGCAGCAGAATCACGCTGCTGAGCCGCAGCGACAGGCGGTGATAGAACAGGGCGCCGATCAGCGCCACCGTGGCAAGTATTGAAACAACCATCATAATGAACTACTCCAGGAAGTAAGAGGTCTGACCTGTTATGTAGAGAGGTTTAGAGTAGTTGGCGGGATTTATCAATTTGTTTACATCGCAATTACAACCTGCCTCACAAAAACCGCTTTTAGCCCATTTTTGCATCAACTGTGGCAATGACAATCGCCGCCACTGCCTGGCCGGGCACGGCATGAGGCTTTGCGCTGACCGGCCATTCCGTTAAACTTGCTGCGATTAACCTCTCCTAAAAAAGGACATCCCTATGTACCAGGACATCATCCGCTCTGAGCTTAATGAAGCTGCTGATACGCTGACTAAATTCCTCAGCGATGACGCCAATATTCATGCGATCCAACGTGCTGCGGTGCTGCTGGCTGACAGCTTTAAGGCGGGCGGCAAGGTGCTTTCCTGCGGTAACGGCGGTTCACATTGTGATGCGATGCACTTCGCCGAAGAGCTGACCGGTCGCTACCGTGAAAATCGTCCTGGCTATCCGGCGATTGCCATCTCAGATGTGAGTCATCTGTCCTGCGTCAGTAATGACTTTGGTTATGACTATGTCTTTTCGCGTTATGTGGAAGCGGTAGGACGACCAGGCGATGTGTTGCTGGGGCTCTCAACCTCCGGGAACTCTGCCAATATTATTAGAGCGATTGAAGCTGCACGTGCGCAGGGGATGAAAGTGATCACCCTGACCGGTAAAGATGGCGGTAAGATGGCAGGCAGTGCCGATATTGAAATCCGCGTGCCACACTTTGGCTATGCCGATCGTATTCAGGAGATCCACATTAAAGTGATCCATATCCTGATGCTGCTGATCGAAAAAGAGATGGTGAAGTAACTGCGCTGGCCTCCCGCCGGACGGGAGGCCTCAAAATCAGAGGTGGTGGCTATGTGCGAATTGCTCGGGATGAGCGCCAATGTTCCCACGGATATCTGTTTCAGCTTTACCGGACTGGTTCAGCGTGGCGGTGGAACCGGGCCTCACAAAGATGGCTGGGGCATTACCTTTTACGAAGATAAAGGTTGTCGTACGTTTAAAGATCCGCTGCCGAGCTTTAACTCGCCGATTGCGCGTCTGGTGCAGGAGTATCCGATCAAATCGCATTCGGTGGTGGCGCACATCCGCCAGGCGAATCGCGGACAGGTGTCGCTGGAAAACACCCATCCGTTTACCCGCGAGCTGTGGGGCCGAAACTGGACCTATGCGCACAACGGTCAGCTTAAGGGCTATCGTACGCTTGAGACCGGCACATTCCGGCCGGTGGGCGAAACGGACAGTGAAAAGGCGTTCTGCTGGATCCTGCATCAGCTGGCGACGCGCTATCCACGCACGCCGGGCAACTGGCCTGCGGTGTTTCGTTTTATCGGAGAGCTGGCCGGTTCGTTACGGCAGAAGGGCGTGTTTAACATGCTGCTGTCAGATGGCCGCTATCTGATGGCCTTCTGCTCGACCAACCTGTTCTGGATCACCCGCCGGGCACCCTTTGGCCGGGCGCAGTTGCTGGATCAGGATGTGGAGGTTGATTTTCAGCAGCACACCACGCCGCATGACGTGGTGACGGTGATTGCTACGCAGCCCCTGACGGCCAATGAAACCTGGCAGCGGATTGCGCCAGGTGAATGGGCGTTATTCTGCCTTGGAGAGCGCCAGGAATGAACGTGAAGCGGCTTCGGGACTGGCTAACACCGGTGCCGGGCTGCTGTTCATCACATATTTTCCGCTGGAAACATTGACCATCGGCGGCTGGTGATATTTTGCAAAGTACGCATAGCCCGGCTGCAACTGCTGCCAGAAACTGGCGTCGCTGGAGTAGCGGTGACGCTGCATGTTGCTGTCGGTCATGCGGAACGGATAGATGCTGATGCCAATATCCTGCTGACCGTTACGCAGCGCGGCATTCACATAGGTAAAAATCTCATCCATATAGGCGTTGGTCATGGCATAGCAGCCAATTGACTTACAGTCGCCATGAATCATCAGGTAGTTGCCGCTGTAGCCCTGATTACGATCGTACTGATTCGGGAAGCCGATGTTGATCGCGCGATAAAACCGGCTATCCGGCTTCAGCTGATTCAGCTTCACGTTGTAAAAACCTTCCGGGCTTTTGAAATCGCCTTCACGACGTTTCGGGCCGAGGCCGCCAGAAAAGTTACAGATGCGATAGGTATCCAGCAGGCGGAATTCGTTACCGATTTTGCCGTAGAGCTCAAGCGTGCGTTCTTCCTTGAAGATCTGGATATAGACCGGGGTGCCGAGTAACTGCTTTTTTAATTCTTTGCTGACCGGTGCCGCTGAAACGGGTTCGGGTGTCATTGCCATGCTGAGGGCTGGCAGTAAAATCATCGCAAACAGGAGTGCGATTTTGCCCATGCTGTGTATACCTTGAGGTGAAGAGAACATGACGCAAATTGTGCGTCTTTGTTTGCATTATCGGAACTGTCCGCTACCGCAGCGCAACATTAAACATTGTCTGTTTTTTTAGCAAGACGCCGACAGCCAGATTCGCGATTTACTGAAAGATATTCGGCCACAAATTTGTAAACATTAATTGTGGGCGCGACAAATATTGCAGTTACCCCTGTCAACTGTATACTTATCCAGTGCCGGAGGGGGTATGCGTAAAATCATTCATGTCGATATGGACTGCTTCTATGCCGCGGTGGAGATGCGTGATAATCCCCAGCTGCGCGATATCCCGATCGCCATTGGCGGCAGCCGCGAACGCCGCGGGGTGATAAGCACCGCTAACTATCCGGCCCGTAAATTTGGCGTGCGTAGCGCAATGCCAACCGGTATGGCCCTCAAGTTATGCCCGCATCTGCGCCTGCTGCCTGGCCGTTTCGACGCCTACAAAGAAGCCTCCGCGCAGATTCGCAACATCTTTGCCCGCTACACACCGCTGATTGAACCGCTCTCCCTCGATGAAGCCTATCTGGATGTCACCGACAGTCCGTACTGTCACGGCTCCGCCACGCTGATGGCACAGGAAATCCGTGCGACCATCTTCCGTGAAACCGGGCTTACTGCGTCAGCGGGTATCGCGCCTATTAAGTTTCTGGCGAAGATCGCCTCGGACCTGAATAAGCCGGACGGACAGTATGTCATTACTCCGCCGGAGATGGCCGGTTTTCTGCTGTCGCTGCCGCTGGCGAAAATTCCAGGCGTCGGCAAGGTCTCGGCCAAAAAACTGGAGGAGATGGGGCTGGTCACCTGTGGCGACGTGCAGAAGGCAGATTTAGCGCTGCTGCTGAAGCGCTTTGGTAAGTTTGGCCGGGTGCTGTGGGAGCGCAGCAACGGCATTGATGACCGTGAGGTCATCGTGGAGCGCGAGCGTAAATCGCTGGGGGTGGAACGCACGCTGGCGGAAGATATCAGCGACTGGGACGCCTGCCTGGAGATTATCGACTTTCTCTATGCGGAACTGGATCGCCGGCTGACGCAGATTCGACCGGACAAGCAGGTGGCGCGGCAGGGCGTGAAACTGAAGTTCAGCGATTTTCAGCAGACGACCCAGGAGCATATCTGGCCGGTACTGAATAAAGAGGACATGATTGCCATTGCCCGGAAAACCTGGGATGAGCGTCGTGCCGGTCGGGGCGTGCGGCTGGTGGGACTGCATGTCACCATGGTGGATCCCCAGCTGGAGCGTCAGCTGCTGCTGGGTCTGTAACGGTCAGCCTCACCAATCGGCAAGGCTGACGCCGGATTACTTCTTATATTTCGCCTCAAGGGTAGCAAACCACGGTGCGATGAAATCTTCATTGCCGCCCCAGCCCGGAATAATCTTGTTCAGCGAGGCAACGTTCACCGCGCCAGGCTGACTGTTGAGCTGCTGCTGAGAGATTGACGCGGCTTTAAACTGATACGTTGCTGGTGTCTCTTCACCGGCAATCTTCTTCGCAACCAGACGCATATTCACCGCGCCGATGGTTTTAGGATCGACTGCCACCGTCTGCACCCATGGGCTGTTTTTTTCGCGCATCAGCTGCAAATCCTGGTTCGAGACGTCGATGCTGTAGAGCTTAATCTCGGTGCGGCCATTCTCCTGCAGTGCTTTGTAAGCGCCCTGGCTGAAGGCATCCCAGGCGCCCCAGATGGCGTCAATTTTGCCTTTCGGGTATTTCGCCAGAATCGCACCAATCTTGTTGGCGGTGTCGCCCTGAACATCCGTCGACACTGCGCCAATCGACTCCAGCTGATGAATGCCCGGATTCTCTTTCAGCAGTTTTTCATACACCACCTGACGGCGCTCCATCGGCGGGAAACCGGCGACCCACAGCTTGACGATGTTCGCTTTGCCGTTGAAATCGTGGATAAGCTGACCCAGCGACAGCTGCGCCAGTGACGCATCATCCTGCGCGGTGACGGTGACGCCCGGAATCGGATTATCCACCGGGGTATCAAACACCGACAGTTTGATACCGGCATCGGCAATACGCTTCACCAGTCCGCTGGCGTAGGGCGCTTTGCCGTGCGACAGCACGATACCGTCATATTTCTGGCTGATCGCCTGATTCACGAAATCCTGGAAGCGCGCATCGTCGCCGTTGCTGAGAAAGGTGCTGACCTTAAAGCCCAGCTGGCGACCCTGCTGAATGGCACCGGCAACAAACTGGGTGGTGTTGTCATCGGAGCCGAGATTGCGGATCACCGCAATACGAATCGGGCCATCATGGCTGGCGATTGCCGCAGGCACCGGGGTGACGGTGTCCGCGAAGGCGGCGCTGGCGTTCAGCAGGCTCAGCGCCAGCAGTGAGAGTGTTATTTTTTGCATTGTTATCAACTCCGGTAAACGCGCCTCAGCGGCGCTGGATATAGGTGATCGCCAGTGCTAACGCCAGCACCAGCCCTTTAATAATGTCCATGGCGTAGTAGGGCACAGAGAGCATGACCAGGCCGTTCTGCAGCACACCGAGAATGACCGCGCCGACCAGCGTGCCCAGCGCGTTGGGCTTGCCGGAACCGGCCAGCGAGAAGCCAATCCACGCCGCCGCGACCGCGTCCATCAGGTAGCCGCTTCCGGCGTTGACCTGCGATGAACCGATACGTGAAGCAAGTAGGATGCCGCCCAGACCGGCGAGCAGTGAGGCGATCACATAAGCCAGCACCCGATAGCGGGTGGTACGGATGCCGGAGAGGCGCGCCGCTTCCGGATTACCGCCAAGCGCATACATGCGGCGGCCATGCTTAGTCAGCGACAGCGCCAGCTGCGCCGCGACGGTTACCACCAGCATAATGATCACGATGGTCGGCACCTGACCCAGCAGGCCAAACGCGGCCGGAATAGTCCCTTCCGCCATATCACCACTCGGCAGCACCATGTTCTCGGTGATCGACCCGCCAAAGCTGTAGGTCATCGCCACACCCTGAATCACAAACAGCGTCGCCAGCGTCGCCAGCATGTCGGGGATACGCAGGATCACAATCAGGAAGGCGTTGAACAGCCCGACCAGGGTGCAGAGCGCCAGGGTAATCAGGATTGCGGTGGTCGTGCCGAAGCCGTACCAGACAAACAGCGAAATCACTAACGCATTGGCGAGCGAGGCGGTCGAACCGACCGACAGATCAAAGCCGCCCACCGTCAGCGAGATGGACACGCCGATCGCAATTACCGTTACAATCGCAATCGATCGCAGAATGTTGATGATGTTGTTGGGATCAAGGAAGCTGTCGGAGGCCAGACCAAAGGCGGCGATCAGGATCACCACCGTGAGTAACATGCCCCATTTATAGAGAAAGTCGAACAACTGGTGACGCCACGGCGCGGCCGTCAGGTTCAGGCTGGTTTCTTTGCTGCTCACGCAGGGGTTCCTCCGGTGGAATAGAGCAAAAGCGTCTCTTCGGTGACGTCGCGTGCAGCCAGCTCGGCCACAATGCGTCCATCCCAGAGCACGCAAATCCGGTCGCATAAGCCGACCAGTTCAGAAAATTCACCCGACGCGTAGATAATGCCTTTCCCCTCGCGCGCCAGGTTGTCGATCAGGGTGAACAGCTCGGTTTTGGCTTTGATATCGACGCCTTTGGTCGGCTCATCAAAAATCAGCACATCAGCGTTGTTGCGCAGCCATTTGCCAATCGCCACCTTCTGCTGGTTGCCGCCGGAAAGACGCCGCAGTGTCTGTGCCGGGCCGGTGGTACGCACCTGCAACTGCCGGATAACCTGCTCAGCCCAGCGCCATGCCTGGCGATGCCCGAACAGGCTCCAGCGCGAAAAGCTGTCGTCGGCGCTGACGCTAAGATTCATCGCCACCGATTCATCAATAAATATTCCCTCTTTGCGCCGCTCTTCCGGCACCAGCGCCATACGGCGACTGACGGAGTCGTGCGGCGAACGGGGCTGCCACGGCTGACCGTGCAGTTCACCGCGACTGACGCGGCTTTTGCTGGCACCAAACAGCGCTTTGCAGAGTTCGGTTTTGCCGGCACCGGCCAGTCCGGCGATGCCCAGAATTTCCCCTTTGTGCAGCCGCAGTGAGATATCCTGCAGCAGCTGCTCATCATGCAATCCTTCTACAGCCAGCAGCAGCGGCTGTGTCTGTTGTTCGCGGCGAGGCGGGAAAATATCGGTCAGCTGATGGCCCAGCATCTTCTCCACGATTTGCTCGCCGCTCAGCGCTGCCATCGGGCCGGTTTCGATCAACCGGCCATCACGCAGCACCGTCAGCTGGTCGCAGATAGCTTTGAGTTCATGAATGCGATGAGAGATAAACACCACGCCGATGCCGCTGGCCTGCAGACGACGTACTACGGCAAACAGCCGCTCGCTTTCATGCTGATCCAGTGGGGCAGTCGGTTCGTCGAGAATCAGGAAGCGGCAGTGGTGAGACAGCGCCCGCGCCAGCAGAATTTGCTGCTTTTCAGCCAGGGAGCAGCGTTCCACCAGCCGATTGACGTCCAGTGCCACGTCGAGCTGAGCCAGCAAGCCCCGCGCCTGACGGCGGATCTCGTCCCAGCGATAGCGGTGGCCGGGTTCAGCCAGCCGATCCAGCAGAATGTTTTCCGCCACGCTGAGCTGCGGCACCAGCGCCACATCCACTTCCTGCTGAACCAGATGGATACCCAGCTGTTTCGCATCACGCGGCGTGCGGATGGAAACCGGCACACCCTCCAGCAGAATTTCGCCGCTGTAGTGGCTGTGCGCGCCGGAAAGGATCGCCATCAGGGTAGATTTACCCGCGCCGTTCGCGCCGGTCAGGGCATGAACCGAATGGCCGTCACTGCGGAAATCCACCGACGATAGCGCGGCAAATCCGCCAAAAGCGATGGAGATGTTACGCATCTCAAGGCGGTTTAACCCTGGCATGTCATTACTCTCCTGAAGAATCACTGGCCGCATTTTTTCCTGAACCTTCAGGCGGGGCAACAGCCGAAAGCGCATAAGCTAGCACGAAATCTTATTAGCCATCCAGACATCTGGACATAATGGCGGCTGTAACCAGAGAAGCGCGGGAATGTGGCGGAATAGCGGGGTAAAACGCGGAAAAGGCAGCGAATTATGCTGGGGATGAGTGGCGGGCATAAAAAAACCAGGCCGGAGCCTGGTTTACTTTTTTTTGTGACAGCATTACTTTTCTGGCACCGCATTCAGCAGGGTGGTCAGTAATTTCCAGTAAAGGCCAACGCTTTCGATGTGAACCTGCTCATCCGGCGAGTGCGGCCCGGTGATGGTCGGCCCGATCGAGACCATATCCATATCCGGATAAGGCTTTTTGAACAGACCACACTCCAGACCGGCGTGAATCACCTGAATGTTCGGGGTCTTATCAAACAGCGCGATATAGGTCTGACGGGTCAGCGCCATGATGGCGGAGTCCGCATCCGGCTGCCAGCCTGGGTAGCCGCCTTTCGCTTTGGTCTGTGCACCCGCCAGCTGGCCCAGCGAGGTCAGCATCTGCACCACATAATCGCGGCCGGTGTCGATCAGCGAACGGATCAGGCAGTTGATCTCTGCGTGGTCATCTTCCATCGTCACCACACCGATATTCAGTGAGGTTTCGACTACACCTTTCGCTACGTCTGAATTGCGGATCACGCCGTTTGGCGTGCTGTTCAGCAGATTCAGGAAGCGATCGCGACTGTCAGTGCTCAGGGCATTACCCTGATGCGCCAGCGGCTCGGTGACCAGTGCGATGTTTGGCTCTTTAACGCCATGCTCATTTTTGATGGCGCTCAGGAAGTGCGCCGCTGCGGATTTCAGCGCATCCGCTTTGTGGCTCTCAACGGCTACGGTAGCAAAGGCTTCACGCGGAATCGCGTTGCGCAGCGTGCCGCCGCTGAACGCCAGCAGACGCAGATTCAGTTCAGCCGCGTGTGCCGCCAGGAAGCGTGCCAGCAATTTGTTGGCGTTGCCGAGGCCCATATGAATGTCGGCACCGGAGTGACCGCCACGCAATCCTTTCAGCGTCAGCTTCAGGGTCTGGAACTCAGCAGGCACGGCTTCGCGGGTCAGTGGCAGGGTAGAGACGAAGTCGATACCGCCTGCACAACCCATGTAGATCTCACCTTCTTCTTCAGAGTCGGTGTTGATCAGGATTTCAGCCTGCAGCCAGTTGGGTTGCAGACCGAAAGCGCCATCCATGCCGGTCTCTTCGGTCATGGTCAGCAGCACTTCCAGCGGGCCATGCGTCAGGCTGTTGTCAGCCAGAACCGCCAGCGCAGAAGCCATACCGATGCCGTTGTCCGCGCCCAGTGTGGTGCCGCGCGCTTTTACCCACTCGCTGTCAATCCAGGGCTGAATCGGGTCTTTGGTGAAGTCATGCACGGTGTCGTTATTTTTCTGCGGCACCATGTCCAGATGCGCCTGCAGCGCAACCGGGGTACGGTTTTCCATGCCTGCGGTGGCGGGCTTACGAATCAGAATGTTGCCGACCTGATCGCGCTCACACCAGAAGCCCTGCTCTTTAGCCCAGCCGGTGATGTAGTTCGCCAGCGCTTCTTCGTGAAAAGAGGGATGGGGAATAGAGCAGATCTTAGCGAAAATATCCCACAGTGGCTGTGGAGAGAGTTGAGACAATTCAGACACGACAGGTCTCCTGTGTCAGTGTACCGGCGAGGCCGGACATCGCGAGTTTCCAGTGAAAAATCGCCGTCAGAGAATCTGACGAGCCAGGCCTGAGAATATCACTGTTTTTTACCGGGTGCGCTCTCAGACGCGCTAAAAAGCCGCAACCAGCGCGCGGGTGCTGGTTTTTAGTGCGTCAACTCCTTATAATCTCGCGCAACCTTTTCCCCGTTGCACATTTTTACGCCACTTCGGTTGGCTGGGATTTCTATTCTATGAGCGAAAAATACGTCGTTACCTGGGACATGCTTCAGATTCATGCCCGTAAACTGGCCCAGCGCCTGCTGCCTGTTGAGCAGTGGACAGGCATTATCGCGGTGAGCCGCGGCGGTCTGGTACCGGCTTCGCTGCTGGCTCGTGAACTGGGTATCCGCTACGTTGATACCGTCTGCATCTCCAGCTATGACCACGATCATCAGCGCGAAATGAAAGTGCTGAAGCGCGCGGAAGGCGACGGCGAAGGCTTTATCGTGATCGATGACCTGGTGGATACCGGTGGCACCGCCCAGGCGATTCGCGAGATGTACCCGAAGGCGCGTTTCTGCACCATTTTCGCGAAACCCGCTGGTCGCTCATTGGTTGATGATTATATCGTCGATATTCCGCAGGATACCTGGATTGAGCAGCCGTGGGATATGGGCGTGGTCTACATCCCGCCGATTGTTAAAAACTGATTGATACACATCAGATAACGCCCGGTTTTCCGGGCGTTGTACTTTCTGAGCCTCGCACCCCGAATTGCCGTACAGTACACTTAGCCATCGCCGTTCTGTTGCAGGAGAAGTGAGTATGACGAGCAAAAATCTCAGCGAGGAGCTATTTAAGCCGCGTTTTAAGCATCCTGAAACCTCTTCCCTGGTTCGCCGCCAGCATCACGCTACACCGGATATCCACTCAGCCCTGGATGGTGACAGCCAGCGTGGCTGGTATCGCATGCTGAACAAACTGATGTGGACATGGCGCGGCCTGACGCCGCAGGAGATCAGCGAAGTGCTGGCGCGTATCGCCATTAGCAACGTTGAACATACCGATGAGACGCTGCTCGATACGGTGATCGGTTTCCGCAGCGGTAACTGGCATTTTGAATGGTGCAGACAGGCAGGCATCTGGCAGCAGAAAGCGCTGGAGGCGACCGACGACAGCGAGGCGGGTGACTACTGGCTGCACGCGGCGCACCTCTATAGCGTTGCCGCTTATCCCTATATAAAAGGCGATCAGCTGGCTGACCAGGCACAGACGCTGGCCAATCGCGCCTATGAAGAGGCCACTCAGCGGTTGCCAGGCGAACTGAAATCCCTGACGTTTGCCATCACGGGCGGCAGTCCGGTCAGCGGTTTTCTGCACATACCACCGGATGTCGAAGCGCCTTATCCCACCGTACTGTTCTGCGGCGCGCTCGACTCGTTACAGAGCGATCATTACCGCCTGTTCCATGACTATCTTGCCCCGCGCGGCATTGCGATGTTGACCATTGACGTGCCGTCGGTGGGTAACTCGGTAAAATGGACACTGAATCAGGACACCAGTTTTCTGCATCAGCAGGTGCTGCGCGATCTGAAAAATGTGCCCTGGGTTGACCATACCCGCGTGGCGGCATTTGGCTATCGCTTTGGCGCGAACGTGGCCGTCCGGCTGGCTTATCTGGAATCGCAGCGGCTGCGTGGCGTTGCCTGTCTTGGCCCGATTGTGCATGCGCTGCTGACGCAGACGGCGTTGCAGGATGAGATCCCGGATATGTACATGGATATGCTGGCCAGCCGGTTAGGCATGGCGACTGCCTCCGACAGTGCGCTGCGCACCGAACTTAATCGCTATTCGCTTAAAACTCAGGGATTGCTGGGCCGCCGGACGCCGACGCCGATGCTGTCGGGTTACTGGCAGAACGATCTTTTCAGTCCGGAAGAGGAGAGCAAGCTGATCGCTAACTCGTCGTCAGACGGCAAAGCGTTGCTGATTCCGGTCAAGCCAATGATGGCCAGTTTCGACAAGGCGCTGAATGAGATTTGCGACTGGCTGGAGAAGCGTTTAAAAAGGTAACTGGCAAAATTTACAGTATTTGCTACAACTAGTAGCGGAATTCTTCCGGGCTGCTCTATAAAGGCTTATGACGTAATCAGGCCGCCCGGAAATCAAGGCTGTATAGCGGTCAAAACCTATGGAGAATCAGCATGACGTTACCAAGTGGTCATCCCCGCAGTCGCCTGCTTAAGCGTTTTACCGAGCTTGGGCCCTATATTCGCGATGGAAAATGTGGCGAAACCCGGTTCTTCTTCGACTGCCTGGCAGCCTGCGTCAATGTGAAACCGGCACCGGAACTGCGTGAGTTCTGGGGCTGGTGGATGGAACTGGAAGCGCAGGCTGACCACTTTACCTATGTCTACCATATCGGTCTGTTCGATAAAGAAGGCGACTGGTCGGTGGCAACCATCAAAGGCAAAGAGAACACGGCACGTGTGGAAGAGACCTTACGGAATTTCCATACCCGTCTGAAAGCGATGCTGAAGGAGTTAGAGCTGGATCTTATCCCGGCCAGCGACTTCGATGAGAAACCGGTGAAGCTGAGTGCCTGATTAGGTCATTCAGTAAAATAAAGACGAAAAAAATGGCGAGTTTAAAAACTCGCCATTTTTGTTGAAGTCTGGCCCGCTGTTAGATCGCGTTTTCGCAGAGAGCACGGTCAGATCGGAAAGACGCAAAAGCCGCCATCCATGGCACGCTCTGCCCACGCGATTACGCACCTCATCCCGAAGGTGCGCCCGTAAACGGACCAACGCTTTGCGTTGTTCAAAAACGCTCCCGGCGTTTTTGTCCGTGGCGTGGGACGCTTTCCTCTTCTGACCGTGTTCCCTGCGTGATGAATTTATGCGTTGCTGCCAGATCTAAATCCGCCCGGTTTTCGAGCCTGAAATCAGAACTGGTAAGTCACACCCATCGCCACAATGTCGTCGTTGTTGATCGACAGCGTGTTGTCATCATCCAGCTGGTTGATTTTGTAATCCACGAAGGCGGACATGTTTTTGTTGAAGTAGTAGGTTGCACCCACATCGATATATTTCACCAGATCCGCATCGCCGATACCGTTTTCGATATCTTTGCCTTTGGTCTGCACATAGCCAATAGAAGGACGCAGGCCGAAATCAAACTGATACTGCGCCACCAGTTCGATGTTCTGCGCTTTGTTGGCTGCGCCCGCGACGGCAGCGCCGGTATTACGGTTGGTGCCGCTGATTGGCGTCATGTTGCGGGTATCGGTGTAAATCGCCGCCAGGTAAACGCTGTTGGCATCATACTTCACGCCTGCGCCCCAGGAATCTGCACGGTCACCGCCGCCATAGGCGCGCGCCTGCTGCTGGTTAGTGCGGTCAGATGAGGTGATGGCACTCATCAGGCTCACGCCGCTATCACCCAGCGCGTAGCCCAGTGAAGCACCATAGCCGTCGCCGTTCTGACGGTTAATGTCAGTACGGCTGTTGGCACTGGTGGCGTCGTTCTTGCCCTGATACTGCAGCGCAAATTTCAGGCCATCGACCAGACCAAAGAAGTTGTTGTTGCGGTAAGTCGCGACGCCGGTGGCGCGCTGGGTCATAAAGTTATCGGAACGGGCCGTGCCGTCACCACCGAATTCCGGGAACACGTCTGTCCAGGCTTCCACGTCATACAGCACGCCATAGTTGCGGCCATAATCTACCGAACCATACTGCGAGAATTTCAGGCCAGCAAAACCAAGGCGGGTCTTGTTGCCGTTATTGGCGTCGCTGCCTTCAGAGTTATTAACGTTGTACTGATATTCCCACTGACCGTAACCGGTCATCAGGTCATTAATCTGCGTCTGGCCTTTAAAGCCGATGCGAGTATAAGACTTGTCACCGTCTGCGCTGGCATTATCGCTGATGTAGTGTTCAGCTTTAACTTTGCCGTATAAATCCAGTTTGTTGCCGTCTTTGTTATAGATTTCGGCAGCGTGCGCGGCAGAAGCCAGTGTCAGCGTGGAGACGATCATGGCCAGTGTGCTTTTCTTCATTTGCTATCAATCCCAATGTGAACGCCGTAAAAAACGAAAGTTTTTGTAAAACACCGACTTTTTACCCGCCCGTGATGAACTTTTTATGACACTTTTCCGGATTTCTTGTTAATGCTGAACTTTTGGTCTACCGCCTTGTCTGCGTAAATTCGTGCTTTTCCCCCGCTGGCTGTTGGCTTCCTTATCGACTCCTGTTAAAACGTCCTTTCGTAAAAATTTTTCACTACGGCAGGAAATATGAGTGGCAGTCAGACCTTAGTGGTCAAGTTGGGTACCAGCGTTCTTACCGGCGGCTCTCGCCGGTTAAATCGGGCGCACATGGTGGAACTGGTTCGTCAGTGCGCGCAGCAGCATGCCGCAGGCCACCGCATTGTGATCGTCACTTCTGGCGCGATGGCTGCCGGACGCGAACATCTGGGCTATCCCGAACTGCCACCTACCATCGCCTCAAAGCAGCTGCTGGCTGCGGTGGGGCAGAGCCGTCTGATTCAGCTTTGGGAACAGTTATTCTCCATCTACGGTATCCATATTGGTCAGATGCTGCTGACCCGTGCCGACATGGAAGATCGTGAACGTTTCCTGAATGCCCGCGATATGCTGCGCGCGCTGCTGGATAACCACATTGTGCCGGTGATCAACGAGAACGATGCGGTTGCTACCGCTGAAATCAAAGTGGGCGACAATGACAATCTTTCGGCGCTGGCTGCGATGCTCGGCGGTGCCGACAAACTGCTGCTGCTGACCGATCAGCAGGGTCTGTTTACCGCCGATCCGCGTAACAATCCTGACGCTGAGTTGATCAGCGATGTCCATGTAATTGATGATGCGTTACGCGCGCTTGCGGGTGACAGCGTATCCGGTCTCGGCACTGGCGGCATGTCGACCAAGCTTCAGGCTGCGGATGTTGCCTGCCGCGCCGGAATAGACGTGATTATCGCCTCGGGCAGTCGCAGCGGTGTGATCAGCGATGTGATTGACGGCAAGCCGGTTGGTACGCGATTCCATGCACAGCAATCGCCGCTCGAGAACCGTAAACGCTGGATTTTCGGTGCGCCACCGGCGGGCGAACTCACCGTCGATGACGGGGCGCTGGCGGCCATTATTGAACGCGGCAGTTCGCTGCTGCCCAAGGGCATCCGTGCTATCCAGGGAAATTTCTCGCGCGGTGAAGTGATCCGCATCCGCAGCCTGCAGGGCCGGGATATTGCTCACGGTGTTTCTCGCTACAACAGTGACGCGATGCGTATGATAGCCGGCCATCACAGTCAGCAGATCAGCGAAATTCTGGGATATGAATATGGCCCGGTGGCCGTTCACCGTGACGACATGATCGTCAGTTAAGGAGCGGACAATGCTTGAAGAGATGGGAAAAGCGGCGCGTGCCGCAGCGTATACCGTGGCCGATCTGTCGACGGCTGAGAAGAATCAGGTTTTGATGACCATTGCCGACCGCCTTGAGGCGGAAAGCGCAGATATTCTGGCAGCCAATGAGCTGGATTTAGCCGATGCGCGTCAGAACGGTATGAGCGCCGCGCTGTTAGATCGGCTGACACTTAATCCGCAACGCCTTGCCAGCATCGCCAGCGATGTGCGTCAGGTCTGTCAGCTGGCCGATCCGGTGGGACAATTAATCGACGGCGGTCAGCTCGACAGCGGATTGCGGATTGAACGCCGTCGCGTGCCGCTGGGCGTTGTTGCAGTCATTTATGAGGCGCGTCCCAACGTCACGGTTGATGTCGCCAGCCTGTGCCTGAAAACCGGCAACGCCGCCATTCTGCGTGGCGGCAAAGAGACCTGGCGCACCAATGCGGCCACCGTCAGGGTGATCCAGAACGCGCTGAAGCAGCACGGTCTGCCGACGGCTATCGTGCAGGCGATTGAAAATCCGGATCGCGAGCTGGTGAATCAGCTGCTAAAGCTGGATCGCTACGTCGATATGCTCATCCCGCGTGGCGGAGCCGGGCTGCACAAGCTGTGCCGGGAAAATTCCACCATCCCGGTGATTACCGGCGGCATCGGCGTCTGTCACATCTACATTGATGAGACGATGGAGATTGAACCGGCTCTTGATCTGATCGTCAATGCCAAAAAACAGCGTCCCAGCGCTTGTAACTCGCTGGAAACGCTGCTGGTGGATCAGGCGATGGCCGAACGTTTTCTGCCTGCCTTCAGCGCGCGTATGGCGCAGGAAGGCATCGCGCTGCATGCTGACAGCAACGTGCTGGCGCAGCTGCAGCAGGGCCCGGCTTTGGTCATCCAGGTTAATCCTCAGCAGTACAATGATGAGTGGCTGTCGCTGGATCTTAACGTCAAATTAGTGGCGGATATGGATGAGGCGATCGATCACATCCGTACGCACGGCACGCAGCACTCGGATGCCATCCTGACCCGCGACACCCGCAACGCCGCGCGGTTTGTCCGTCAGGTCGACTCCTCAGCGGTTTATGTTAACGCCAGCACCCGCTTCACCGATGGTGGGCAGTTTGGCCTGGGTGCGGAAGTGGCGGTCAGTACCCAGAAGCTGCATGCGCGCGGGCCAATGGGATTAGAGGCGCTGACCACCTATAAATGGATTGCCTGGGGTGATGACACGCTCCGGTCATAGCTACGATAATTTTTAACAAAACGGGAGTCTTTCAGAGACTACCGTTTTTTTTAGCCCGGCTTTCCGATCCAGTGAAAGATAGAGTTTTCTGCCCGTCAGATTAATTTTCATTCCAATCCCGTCACCATTTCCCGTTATGCTGGCTGAATTTCACGCAATTTCTTACGGAACATTCCTGAAAGGTGGGGCTGTATGCGGCCTGATGCAATATTTTTTGTTCAGCTGCAGGCCGAAGCGGATAATGATAATCAGAAATGCTTGATAAAGCGGTTAGGTAGTAAACGAGCGGTAATATAAAATGAACTGGTAGCAATAATGAAAATAACATCCAGTATCTCTTCTATGGTTGATTATTAACTAATGGTTAAAAAAGAAAGTACAAGACAAGCTTTCACCACCAGGCTGATAGCGGCCTGTGAGAGTGCCGGCATTGTCGGACATGGACGAAACAAACAGGTTGCCAGAGCCCTGCAGCAGCAGGGCTATAAGATTTCAACACCAGGAGTGTGGAAGTGGTTTAACGCGCAGTCAGTGCCTGATGGCGGCAATTTACTGGCGCTCAGCCAGCTGCTGGGCGTCAGGGTAGAGTGGCTGCAATACGGTATGGAACAACCCGCTGACCCGTTAACGCTGAGCACGTTTACCAGCCATAAGAATGTGTTTCGGGTGGATAGCCTTGATATCGGGCAGCGAAGCGCTGCGGGTCTGCCCGCGCGTGATGAGTTTGTGGAGACCATCCAGGCTATCGAATACGGTCTGGATGAGGCGCGGGTGCTATTCAACGGACGTCCGGCGGAGAACATCCGGTTAATTGCCATCAATAGCGACTCTATGGCTGACACCTTTGCACCGCGCGATCAGCTATTTGTAGATATCAGTGTGCGGATGTTCGACGGTGATGGCATCTATATTTTTACCCTCGATGAGCAACTCTATCTCAAGCGCCTGCAGCTGCAGCATAAGAAAATTGCTGTAATTTCAGATAATAAACGTTATGAAACCTGGTATCTCAATCATGATGACGTTACCAGCCTGAAAGTCCTGGCAAAAGTGATCATGAGCCAGGCGCGTCACTATCAAATCCTCGGCTAAGGCCGCTTTTGCTGCCTTTCTCAGGCGGGCTGCAAAAAAATAATCGGCATAAATTCATAAATTTAACCAGCAGTAAATAAAAAATTAACCAACGGTGTTTGATAAAGCATAAGAACCTGTTAATAATTTGAATATGGATGAACGAAGCAGATCTTTCACGGATGAGCCGCTCTTAAACAATTGAGGCGCTGCACAAGCGCGAATCATACCACCCAAAAGTCAGTGAATTTTGGGATGGGGTGGATGCGCAAAATGCAGCGTCGTCAGATGCCGTTTATTTCCCCTCGCTTACTTTCCACCTGGCTGCTAACGCAGCCGGGCGGCGAGCGTGCGAGCGCGATATACGTCATTCGGGCCCGTTCGGATCACCGAAAGCTCGCGCCTGCCACCCCATCGCCAAAGACTCATTCACAGGAGGAGTTATGGCGATAATTCACTATGGCAAAAGCGTTTTTGTGGGCAACGCACGTACTCGTCGCCATCGGCGGCGCCAACCTCTCAGCAGCCTGACTCAGAGCATCGACCAGGCCCTGAACTTCCCAACTGAACCCCCTGTCCTGAGACGTGCAGAGCAAATCTGCCAGCGTCAGGTCGCCCCGCGTGTTGATCGCGCAATCACTGCACCCTGCGTCACCAGTCAGGAAACACCCAGTTTCGACAATTGCTGTCTTCCGCACGTTCACCTCTACGCCGTGAGCTGAAGCGCGAAGAAAGCGTACTTTTCCGTTCCGGCTAATTCTTCGTTATCTCCAGCTCTCACTGGATGTAATTTGCTGAATTACTGTTCAGTTTTGCTGCATGTTCAGTCAGGCCTCTTGCCGCACCTGAATGGGTAATGATCAGCAGGCGTTATGTATTTCTTTTCACAATGGTGCATTGCTTTAACCCGTCATTAAGGAGTCGTTATGAGCCAGATAATTGCAGTACTGAATTTTGAAGAGGGATATGTCGACACGCCTTACCTCGACACGCTGGGCTTTCCCACGGTGGCAGGCGGTATCCGCATCGGGCCTAAAGGGGCCTCGCTGAGTAATTACACTTTTCGTGTGCCACGGCGCGTCGGTGATGCCTGGAAGCAGTGCATTCTCGAAAACAAAGTTCAGGAGATGCAGGGCAGGGATCTGCTGCGTAATGCGCTGGCGAAATGTAATGACGCCCGCACGGATGTGCTGCTGAGCATGACCTATCAGCTGGGCGTCGAAGGCGTTATGCAGTTTAAAAACATGCTGACCGCCATCGCTGCTGAACAGTTCAGTGAGGCAGCTGACGCGATGATGAACAGTCTCTGGGCCCGCCAGACACCGGGCCGCGCCCGTCGTCACGCGGAGATGATGCGCAGCGGAACCTATGCGGTTTACAGGGGGCTGCTATGAGATGGCTCATGTATCTCGTCGCCGTGCTGACGGCAATTATCATTCTGCTGCTGCTGCAGCGCTTCACCACCCTGCAGTTTGTCTCTCATGCCCGCCTGCTCTTCAAAACCTGGTCCGTCTGGCTCGCATCGCTGGGCTCCATGCTCAGCGCCTGGGCGCAGTCGTTTCCTTCTGCTGCCGTTGATGCCTGGAGCGCACTACCGGAAGACGTGAAAGCGATTCTGCCGCACAACTACCTTGGGCTGGTGGGTGCCTTCATGGTGGCGATGGGGGTGATTGCACAGTTTGTTCGTCAGAAAAATCTGCTCAACGCGAAGGAGCAGGCTGAAGGAGCGAAACCATGACTCTGATTACCACCTTACTGGGCGGCAGCTGGCACTGGCTTGCTGCACTGGCTGGCGTTATTGCAGCGCTGGGCGCCAGTTATTTCGGCGGCAAGAAAATCGGCAAAGTGCAGCAAAAAGCGCGATCTGACGTCGCAAATGCGCAACAGGAAGCGTCCCGCGTCAGCGCGGTAGCGCAACAACAACAACATAACCGCGAGGAGGCTAACCGTGTGGCGACTGACAACCATAGCCTTGATGACGCTGCTGCTCGCGACAAGCTGCAGCAGTCGAAATACCACAAACCCTGAGCCGGTGGCGATCACCGACTCTGCCTGCGTACTTTTTTCCCCTCTTTATACCTACGGCGATGACGCGCAAAAAATGGACGTCAGGACGGTGCGCGCCATCAACACCCACAACGACATGTGGGACACCCTTTGCGGCCATCCGGCTGCGGCTAAGTAGTGCGCTGACAATCAGCGCGTTATCACAATGATCCTGAGGAGGATTCTATGATCGAAGTTAACTCTTTTGCTGAACTGCGTACCACGGTCCCGCCTAAATCAGGTGAAGTCGCGAGCCTGAAACGCTATTACGACAAAGACTCCAGCTTCCGTGGCGGCGCAGACTTTGTCGGTTTTCTCTCCACTACGACGCTGAAAGATGATGGCGGTACGGTGGCGGTGGGTAACGGTTTCTACTGGAAGCGCACCATTAACGACCCTGCTGAAGTGAATGTCCTGCACTTTGGCGCGAAAGGGGATGGCGTGACTGATGACACTGATGCCTTTAAGCGCATGCTGGCATGGACGCAGAGCTACAACACCTATGCGAAAGCCATTCCGGTACGTTTCCCGGGTGGTCGCTTCCTGATTTCACCTATCGATATCAGCGATACAGAGTTGCCGTTTTTTGGTCTGGCAGGTGACGATATCGAACTCGGCTCATCACCGCGCACCACGATTATTTCTGACAAAAGCACGAATACGGTGTTTAAGGTTAATGCGCGTAAAATCGCCATCAAAGGCATCTGCTGGCACGGACAGGCTAATGCCGGGACGGTCGACACCACACTCAAAGTCACCGTCACGCCTGAACAGTGCAGTAACGTTCAGCCGTTCTTCGAAAATACGATTGTCGGCGGCCAGATCGTCAATATCTTCTGCTTCAAGGCGCAAAGTACCGGGGGTACCGTCTTTAAGCTGCAGGATACGCTCGACAGTAAGTTCGATCAGATCTACACCTCCACGACCTATTCACGGGTGTTTGATGTCGGCTGGTCAAACACATCGAAGGGGAACTGGGACCACTCAACCGCCATTGAGCTCTGTAATGCCAACTTCCAGTCGGGCTACGGCGACGCCACGCTCTACATGCCGCGCGTTACGCAGGGCGTCATGCGCAACGTCTGGATTGAGCACACGACTAACCCGGGGGATCTGTCGGACGGCGGCTGGAACATCGAAACGCTCAATATTGAAGATTGCGCTACGCCGCTCAATCTCAACAATGCCCGCGTGGTGATGCGTCATATTAACCTGCAGTCGGGGGCGAAAATCACCAATGATCTGGCCGGGAGTAAGTGGTTATCGACCTTCGAATATGGCTATCGTCGGGATGAGAACTACGGCACGTTCATGACCGGTTCGCTGCGTGCTGGCTATTACAGCGGCTATAAAGTGGTGAACAACACCGCGACCGACAACTGGTATCGGCTGGGGCAGCTCTATTTCCCGACGCCTAATCAGCAATGGGTGATGGAGCTGATCAGTAAAGCAGATGCCACCACGCCGTCGGGTACCGCCGGTTCACCGGTAAATATGCCTGCCACCGGTAAAACCCTGATCAACCTGCAGCGACTGGAGACGGTCTGGGCCGATGCTTACCACATGGGACAGCCCTCCGTGCTGGACATTCGTTATGGCCGGGTAGGGACCACCTATGCCGTCATCTGGGTCAAGCTGAAGGCCAACAGCGGCGAGACCATGTTCAACCTGAAGACCACCGGTCCGACCCGCTTCGATACCGGCTCCTGCTCGCTGTTCCAGTCAGACATGTCGGTGGTGACGGACATCACCAATATCAGCAACCTGAAACCTGCGGCACGCTTCGGTATGCACAATGGACTGGCAGGTATTGGTGCTAACGAGAAGGGCGTGGTGACGCTCGCGACCGCTGCGGGTACACCGACCAATAAAACCGCGCCAACCGGTTTTGTGCTGATCAATATCAACGGCGTTGACCGCAAGGTACCTTACTACGATTGATGATCGGCATGTTTTGGGCGAGGCTCCGGCCTCGCCCTTTTTTAACCGCTAACAAAAGTCAGGTGAAAATATCATTGTCATAGGGGGAAATATGAGATTTTTCAGCCTTACTCCGGATAGATAAATTTTTGCAGGCCATTCTTAAGCCTTTATTCTGATTAAAGAACTCACACTGAGAATTTACCGTCGCCAGCCGCTATCTGGCGGTGCGGCAGGGTTTGTCTGCCATAAACAATGCGTGCTCTGGCCAGGTTGTCAGTCAGGAACGCTGAACCGTTCACTCATCGCCGCTAAGTTCAGGCCACGCTATGTGCGTTTAAGTTGAATAACGGCTTGCGTCGCCTGGTGAAGTGTGGCCTAATGAATCGTCGGTTTGATTAACAGACACTATCAAAGTAAGTAACCAAAGCTGTTCTCATCTCTAAGTTTGTCGCAAGACATCCCTTCTTTTTGAGTCTTCTCTTACGTTCTGATTAAACTCTGTTCTCAGGCCATTATGCCGGAAGGCTCGATATATTAAGGATTTAAGCATGTCTAACAAAATTCGCGGTACCGTTAAATGGTTTAACGCAGAGAAAGGCTTCGGTTTCATCTCTCCTGCAGACGGCAGCAAAGATGTATTCGTACATTTCTCTGCAATCCAGGGCACCGATTTCCGTTCATTAGACGAAGGTCAGCAAGTTGAATTCACAGTAGAAAATGGCGCCAAAGGCCCAGCTGCTGCGAACGTTGTTGGTCTCTAAGGACTGAAAATTACTTTTAAATGTCCTCACTGTAATGGCTCACAGTTTCGTACATCACATTTTGATGTTACAAGAGCCAATCCGCATGGAGCGAAATGCATTTTCTGCAAATCTGTCGTTGTTCAGGTGAACGCGGCGAGGATTGCAATTCAGAGTCAGCTTCGCGCTCTCTGACAAAGGCTGGTGAGCTTTATAGCGTTGTTGCATTTACAGTAATAAAAGGCTGCCTCTGGCAGCCTTTTTTGTTTTCTGCTGTTCCCCTCCGCAATGCCTCGTCCTTTCTTCTGTTCCCGCCGGAATACCTTAGCTTCCCTGCGTAACGTTTTGCTCAACCCCCGGTTAATATCACCGATCTGAAACAGGCCCGCCGGAGCAGGCCATTAAAAGTAATCAGCGAAGCACGGGTTGCAGTGCGAGCTTGCCGGTATTAAACACGCTCATCGCCTGCGCCATGCGCTCAGCCTGATCCTGCAGTGCCTGTGATGCAGCTGATGCTTCCTGAACCAGCGCGGCGTTCTGCTGCGTTACCGCTTCCATCTGAGTAATGGCCTGATTGATTTCATTGATACCGCTGCTCTGCTCGCTGCTGGCAATGGTGATTTCGCTCATGATATTCGCCACGCTCTGCACGCTGTTTACCACCTCACCGATGGTCGAGCCCGCATGGGTTACCAGTTTGCTGCCTTCATCGACTTTAGCGACCGAATCTTCAATCAGTACCTTAATCTCTTTGGCCGCGGAGGCTGATCGCTGTGCCAGATTACGCACTTCACTTGCAACCACCGCAAAGCCGCGACCCTGTTCACCCGCCCGCGCAGCTTCAACGGCGGCGTTCAGTGACAGAATATTGGTCTGGAAGGCGATGGAGTCGATAACGCTGATGATATCGACAATTTTGCGCGAGGAGAGGGCGATCGCTTCCATCTTCTCGATCACTTTTTCCATGACCACGCCACCTTCACGCGCTACGCTGGAAGTCGTCGATACCAGGTGATTAGCTTCACGTGCGTTGTCGGCATTGTGTTTCACGGTCGACGTCATCTGCTCCATGGCAGAGGCGGTCTCTTCCAGTGAACTGGCCTGCTGCTCAGTGCGGGTTGAGAGGTCAAGGTTACCACTGGAGATTTGATTAGAGGCGACCGCGATAGTGTCGGAGCCGGTGCGTACTTCAGTCACAATCGACAACAGGTTATCGTTCATGCGCTGCAGCGCCTGCATCAGGACGCCGGTTTCATCACGCGAGGTTACCTGCATCTGGGTACTCAGATCGCCCGCGGCAACGCGTTCAGCGACGTCAACCGCTGCAACCAGTGGACGGACAATAGAGCGTGTCAGGAAGTAGCCCAGCATAATTGCGGCCAGAATCGCCAGCGCGGAGAAAATCAGCGTGATAGTGATAGCTGACTGTCCATTTTCAACAATGCCCTGGCCTTCGCTGCGCAGTTGTGAGTCCTGTGAGTTGGCAAAATTCACCGCATCCTGAAGAAACTTATTCTGTGTCGCGGTCATCGATTTCAGGACATAGGTGCTGGCAGCATCAAAATCGCCTGCATTAATCAGGGTGACCAGCTCAGCTTTAACCTTCTCAAACGCCTGAGCAGACGCCAGCAGACCGGCGATCTTTTTCTTACCGACTGGTGTAACCTGGATGTCCTCAATCTTTTTCATCGCGATGTTAGTGCGTTGCGTGGCTTCATCCAGCTGACCATAACGTTTCACATTCATTTCCGGGCGTGTTGTGTCGATTACCATGCCGCGCAGGTATTTGATCTGATCGTTGACGCCATCGCGCACATCAAATGCCAGTCGTACTTTCACATAGCGATCGTCAACGATCGATGAGATCGCGGTATTAATACTGTTAATTCTGGTAATGGATGT
This sequence comes from Pantoea sp. QMID4, assembly GCF_030270445.1. Lineage (NCBI taxonomy): Bacteria > Pseudomonadati > Pseudomonadota > Gammaproteobacteria > Enterobacterales > Erwiniaceae > Pantoea > Pantoea sp. QMID4. The sequence continues at coordinate 54,487 of NZ_BSXL01000007.1, forward strand.
TACGCCAATCACTATCAGTAACGTCACAATAATACCGAAGGCTGCTGCGAGCCGCATACCGACCTTCATATTCTTGATACTGAACATGTTCTCTTCCCCGTTTTATTATTAATCAGTTTGTTAGCAGCACTCAGGTTTCCTGCTGTTGTGCGCAGTGCCTTGCTGATGTCTGTGGTCACAACCGCAGGCAAAAAGGTGATCTCGCACAGTCTGTTATCGGAGCACGCAGTTTTACCTTTAATAATTTTTAAGTAATAACGGTGCGTGAATAAATAGTCACTAGAAAGCTTCAGAAAGGGTTAACAAATAAACAAAGGGGAAACTCAGGCAAAAAAAGGGCCGTCAGCAGGAATGCTGACGGCCCGATCCAGACAAGCATGACTGGATTCAGAAAACTAAGAAATAGAGGCCTACCCAGAATGCGACACTTAACGTGACGGCGGTAATCCATGCCAGCTGGCGTAAACGGCCACGCAGCATTTTCTGGGGAGAAGGGGTAGCAGGTGCCGGTGTAACAGGTAAAGTTTCAATGTGCATAGTCGGTTCCTGGTCAGGTCAGCCATTCTGCTGGCTAAAAAGTAAAAACAGTCCGGGCATTCTTCGCGGCCCGGATTTGTTTAGCGGGCAGTGTCGAGAACGTTGAAAATCACGTCTGACAGCTCATTCAGTTCAAACTTCGCCACATAACCGTCGGCACCCACTTTGCGCACATGATCTTCGTTAGCGCTGCCAGAGAGTGAGGAATGAATGACGACCGGCAGAACCTTGAGAATCGGGTCCCGCTTGATGTTGCGGGTCAGCGTAAAGCCATCCATCTCTGGCATCTCCAGATCGGTCAGGATCAGCGCAATTTTATCGTGAATCGACTCGCCCGCAGCCTGTGCTTCCTGGCTCATCAGCTTAATTTTTTCCCAGGCTTCCAGTCCGGTGTTAAACATCAGCGCCGGAATGCCCATGCTCTTCAGGCCCTGCTCCAGCAGCTGACGCGCCACTTTAGAATCTTCTGCCACAATGGCGACCGCACCAGGGCGATAGTTGAACGCACGTGGTCTGGCCGCTTCCGGTTCAACGCCGCGCACTGAAGGAATGATGTCATACAGAATCTGCTCAACGTCCAGTACCATCGCCAGCTCGTTGCTCTGCTTGTCGCTGTCCAGGCAGGCAATGCTGGTAATATTGCGGCCGCCGATACCGGCTTCAGCGGTATGCACCTGGCTCCAGTCGAGACGCACGATGTTCTCTACTGACTCCACGGCAAACGCCTGGGTGTTACGGGCATACTCGGTCACCAGCAGCAGGTTAAGACCGGTTTCCGGCACACAGCCCGCTACTGCAGGCAGGTCGATCACCGGAATAAACTGACCACGAATACTCGCCATACCCAGCAACGGCGAACGCATGCCCGCGGCTTTGGTGATGGCCGGCATCGGTACAATTTCACGCAGCTTGAAGACGTTTATGCCAAACAGTTCAGACTTGCCTTTCAGCTGATCGGAACCTAAGCGAAACAGCAGCAGCTCGAACTTGTTCGATAATGCGAGGTTCGCTCTTTCATCGATCTCTTTTTGAAAATTATCCATGGTTGCCTCTGCATTAACGCAGCTGGTGAAATAGGGTGTGAACAGGTTATCGGCAGCGAACGGAAAAAGGTGAGAAGAGAAGGGTGAAATAAAACGGATGCCAATTATTGTGCCAGGCTTAACCCTGAAGGTTCAACATGGACACCTTTCCAATAAAGGAGTGTGAAATGAAAAAAGTGATTTTAGCGTCGTTGCTGGTGATGATGAGCGCGGGCGTTTCAGCTGAGGAGGGCGGATACAAAGCAGGCGATACGCCGCCGCCGCAACACAAGCAGGATGCCGGCTATAAAGGGTCAGAAGATACCGGCCAGACCCACATCGATCAGATCCGTGATTTCCGTCAGGGCGGATATGTGACGCTGGAAGGTTATATCGTGAAGAAAGAGCAGGGCGAGCGGTATCAGTTCCGCGACAACACCGGGACGTTACCGATTATTGCCCCGAAGAAGACCTTTGATGGTAAAACCTACACCGCTGAGGACAAAGTGCGCGTCAGTGGCAAGGTACAGGGTAAAGGTGATAAAACCACGCTGCATGTGTCACGCATTGAAGAGCCATAACAGACCGGGCGAGGTCATGACCTCGCCCTTTTTAATTTAGTCTTTCAACAGAATCGCCCGGCAGGTTTTGCCTTTGATTTTGCCCTGCTTGAGTTTGACCAATGCCGCTTTGGCCTGATTTGCCTCAATCGCTACGTAAGCATGGGTCGGGGTCAGGACAATTTTCCCAATCTGCTCAGCGCGATAACCCGCTTCACCCGTCAGTGCACCCAGAATATCTCCCGGACGTATCTTGGCTTTACGGCCACCATCAATGCATAACGTCATCATGGCGGCAGGCAGGGGTTTACTGCTGCCCTTTTTCAGCGTGCTGACCGGGACCCACGGCAGTTTCTGCTGCAGGAAATCTTCCAGCGCGTGCGCACGCGCCATCTCATCAGCCGCGACCAGGCTGACGGCAACACCATGCTCGCCTGCACGCGCCGTACGACCAATGCGGTGCAGGTGAACTTCAGGGTCCCAGGCGAGCTGATAGTTGACCACCATCGCCAGCGATTTGATGTCGAGTCCGCGCGCGGCGACATCGGTCGCGACCAGCACGCGACCACTGCCGTTCGCGAAGCGAATCAGTACGCGTTCACGATCGCGCTGCTCCAGGTCGCCATGCAGTGGCAGGGCGCTGATATCACGTGTGTTAAGCGCCGCAGCGACATCATCACACTCACGCCTGGTATTGCAGAAGACCACGCAGGATGAAGGCTGACGATCGCTGAGCAGGGCTATCAGCAGGCCCAGTTTTTCATTGTGGCTGGCTTCAAAGAATTGCTGGTCGATTGACGGCAGTTCGCTGACATCTTCAGTGACAACGCTCAGCGGATCACGCTGAAAGCGGGTGCTGATAGCGGTGATGCCGTCGGGCCAGGTAGCGGAAAAAAGCAGCGTCTGACGCGAGGCGGGCGTCGCTTCAATAATCGTTTCCATATCATTGAGGAAGCCCATCTCCAGCATCCGATCCGCCTCATCCAGCACCAGCGTGCTGAGCTGGTCCAGCTTGAGGTTTTCGCGGTTGATGTGATCGAGGATACGACCCGGCGTGCCGACCACGATATGCGGTGGATGCACCAGCGAGTCACGCTGTGCGCTCATTGGCTGTCCGCCACACAGGGTGAGCACTTTGATGTTGCGGGTGAAGCGCGCCAGCTGGCGCAGCACATTACCCACCTGATCCGCCAGTTCTCGGGTCGGACAGAGGATTAATGCCTGAGTCTGAAAGCGGGTACTGTCGATATGGTGCAGTAAACCAATACCAAAGGCAGCCGTTTTACCGCTGCCGGTTTTCGCCTGCGCGCGCACGTCGCGTCCCTGCAGAATGGCGGGCAGCGTAGCGGCCTGCACGGGCGTCATGCTGGTGTAGCCCATCTCGCGCAGGTTATCGAGCTGGCTGTCGGGAAGCGAATTGAGGGTAGAAAAAGCGGTCACGGGCGCGGCCTCTGAGGCTGAAAGTGTAGGGCATTATTGCGGGGCAAGTCTGGCAGAAAGCACGCCTGACAGCAACGGGAACCTCGATGGTTAGCGGTATGAAACTAAATCTGCCGGTGCGCTTAGGAATAAGCTGAAGTTTACTGAAAAAAGGTGGTTTATTTTTATAGATTAACGCCGGCTTAACGTGGTTGTCCCAGAGTGACAATCGGTTAATACCAGTAATTATTTTATAAGTAATCGTTTTTAAAAAAATATTTCATTGTTAATCAGATAAATCCTCAATTAAATCTCCAGTAATAGAATTAATCATTAAAAAATATCACCACTGGTGCCGATAAAAATCCTGATCTAATTGCTTTATATTTATCGCGCCATATTCCTGGTACAACGACCGGTAGAGGGTATTTACATTGAGTAATAGCATCCAGGGACCACATGAAAATGTGCTTAAAATAGTAGGCCGCGCCGTACTGACACTGCATGTTCATGGCGAGAGTTTATCTGCGGATAAAATCGCATCCATGATCGGCTGTTATGCGGAAGATGAGCCCTGTGATCAGGAAGATCGTCGCTTATACGCGCTGGCAATGGAATTAATGTCGAATGACCAATGGGCCAAAAGCGCGTAACCCGCACTCCGCTCAGGTAAATGCAGAGCCTCCCGTGTGGAGGCTCTGCTGTTTTTGAGGGGCGTATCAGGGACAGGTTTGAGCAGTAAGGTCGCTGCTGGTAAACCACGGGCACTGAGAATCTATCAGCAATAAACAAGCTTAAAGCGCAGGGAAGCCGGTCAGAAGAGAAAAACGTCCCGCTGCCCGGTTGGCGCGGGCCGAGCGGCCATGGATGGCTTAAGTGCCTTTTCGATCTGACCGGTTTCCCTGAGCAGGCGCGATCTCTCCGCATTTGCTGAGAAGGCTCAGTACGGGTGATTACGCACCTCATCCCTGAGGTGCGCCCGTAGCCGGGCCAACGCGTTGCGTTGTTCAAAAACGCTCCCGGCGTTTTTGTCCGGAGCCCTGCTGTTTCAGGCCGGGGCCAGCGCAAATACTGGTTTAAAGTGTGAAAAGGTCGCCACTACCGATGAAATGTGCGCCACGGCTTCAGCGGAACAGCTCGCTGCTACCAGCATCATGCTCGCATCATCGCCCGGCGCAGGCCACTGACGTTCGCCCTGAGCAGAGAGCGGCAGGCGATCGTCTGTGGCCTGCGCCCGCGACAGCGAGAACGCGTCCGAACCACAATAGAGATTCGCTTTTTCCAGCATGCTGCCAATGCCAAACGGAGACCAGTGATCGATCACGCTGTCGGTACCGGTCATCACTTTGATGCCCGCCGCCTGCAGATGTGGAACTGGCATACCATCGCGCCATCCACGCTAGTGGGATCCAGCCCGCCGACGACATACTCAACGCCGTGCTGCATCGCCTCACGCATCAGGCCATCAACCTGCGAGTGCAGCAGGCCGTGTTGTGGAAAGGCAACGATCTCGCAGGAAAAAGCAGGATGGCGGGCTTCGGGCTGGGCGGGGCGTTTCCGCTGGCACTGGTGCTGGCGCTGGATCATCTGGAGCAGCCCCAGGCTGGCGCGCGGCTGGTGGCCTTTATGCAGGGCATCGGCTTTATTATTGCGGGCAGTATGCCGTTTATCGCTGGTCAGCTGCATGCGCTCCCTGTCAATTTCACCAGCGTATGGATTCTGCAGGCGACGGTCACGCTGCTGCTGATTGTGCTTAATCTGCGTTTTCATCCGCACAGCTATCAGCACGCCTTCCCGGAGACAAATGGCTGATTTTGGTCCGACCAATTCTGGCAATATTTTTCTCTGGTTCACACTCCGGGAAAATTCGCCCAACTTCTGTTGCCATAAATTAACAATGCATTAACTATCTGTTGCCATAAGCCCTGATACAGCGGTTTGGTCTGACCAATCCGGGGGCAGATGGCATACAGTGCTGCAGCTGCATGTCACATCACCTTTTCCTCTGGAGATACTGACATGCAGATCTGGCAACAAAACTACGATCCGCTGGGTAATATCTGGCTCTCAAGCCTGGTCGCGCTGATCCCGATTCTGTTTTTCTTCTTTGCACTGATTAAGCTGAAGATGAAAGGCTATCTGGCCGCCACCACCACCGTGGTGCTGGCGCTGCTGGTGGCGCTGTTTCTCTATCAGATGCCCGTTGCCCAGGCGCTGGCCGCCGTGGTGTACGGCTTTCTCTATGGGCTGTGGCCGATTGCCTGGATTATTGTCGCCGCCGTCTTCGTCTACAAAATCTCGGTCAAAACCGGCCAGTTCGATATTATCCGTGCCTCTATCCTCTCAATTACTCCCGATCAGCGTCTGCAGATGCTGATTGTCGGCTTCTCGTTCGGGGCCTTCCTGGAGGGCGCGGCGGGCTTTGGTGCGCCGGTGGCGATTACCGCGGCGCTGCTGGTGGGGCTGGGCTTTAATCCGCTCTACGCCGCCGGGCTCTGCCTGATTGTGAACACCGCGCCGGTCGCGTTTGGCGCAATGGGCATTCCGATTATCGTGGCGGGTCAGGTCACCGGTCTGGATAGCTTCGCTATCGGCCAGATGGCCGGACGCCAGTTGCCGCTGCTGACCCTGATTGTGCTGTTCTGGATTATGGCGATTATGGATGGGTGGCGCGGCGTGAAAGAGACCTGGCCAGCGGTCGTTGTGGCGGGTGGATCCTTTGCCATTGCCCAGTTCCTCAGCTCCAACTTCCTGGGGCCGGAGCTGCCCGATATTATCTCGTCGCTCGCCTCGCTGATTTCGCTGACGCTGTTTCTGCGGGTCTGGAAGCCGGTGCGCATCTTCCGTTTTGCCGATGCAGAGGTGAAGCACGGCGATGTGCTGCAACCGCCACAGAAGTATCGGCTGCGGCAGGTGATTCGCGCCTGGATGCCGTTCCTGTTTCTCACGGCCACCGTCACGCTCTGGAGTATCCCACCGTTTAAAGCGCTGTTCGCCAAAGGTGGTGCACTCTATGAGTGGGTGCTGGCTGTGCCGGTTCCGATGCTGAATGAGCTGGTGGCGCGGATACCGCCCGTAGTCGGCAGTGCAACCCCTTATCCGGCGATTTTTAAGCTGGATCTGGTTTCCGCCACCGGCACCGCCATTTTAATTGCGGCGATTATGGCGATGCTGTTCCTGCGCGTGAAGCCAAAGGCGGCGCTGCAGACCTTTGGTGAAACGCTGAAAGAGCTGGCGCTGCCGATCTACTCTATCGGGTTGGTGCTTGCCTTTGCGTTTATCTCCAACTACTCCGGTCTCTCTGCCACGCTTGCTCTGGCGCTGGCGCACACCGGCCACGCGTTTACCTTCTTCTCGCCGTTCCTGGGCTGGCTGGGCGTCTTCCTGACCGGATCTGATACCTCATCGAATGCGCTGTTTGCTGCGTTACAGGCGACTACCGCCCAGCAGATCGGCGTTTCCGATGTTCTGCTGGTGGCGGCTAATACTACCGGCGGTGTGACAGGTAAGATGATCTCGCCGCAGTCGATCGCCATCGCCTGCGCTGCAGTCGGGCTGGTGGGAAAAGAGTCCGACCTGTTCCGGTTTACGGTTAAACACAGCCTGATTTTCACCTGTATGGTGGGGATGATTACCACGCTTCAGGCCTACGTCTTCCCCTGGATGATCCCATGAGCAACACTGCCGATACGCTGGTAACACGCCTGCGGGCCTATATCACCGAACATCAGCTCGAACCAGGCATGCGCCTGCCCGCCGAGCGCCAGCTCTCTGCAGAACTCGGCGTCTCACGTTCCTCGCTTCGTGAAGCGATGCAGCAGCTGATCAGCAGCGGCATGCTGATTAGCCGGCGCGGCGGCGGCACCTGGATTCGTCAGCAGCTGGCACCCTGGTCGGAACAGCGCATTGTCGAACCGATTCGCCAGCTGCTGCGCGACGATCCCGACTACCGCTACGACATTCTGGAAGCGCGCCATGCCATTGAGGCCAGTACTGCCTGGCATGCAGCACTGCGCGCCACCGACGCCGACAAAGAGAAGCTGCAGTACGCCTTTGACGCCACCCTGAAGCTGAAAGAGAGTGACGATCCCGACCTCGCTGCCCAGGCAGATGTGCGCTTCCATCTGGCGATTGCCGAAGCGTCGCACAATGTGGTGCTGCTGCAGACCATGCGCGGATTTTTCGAGCTGCTGCAGTCGTCGGTGATGCAGAGCCGTCAGCGCATGTATACCCAGCCCGCGATTTTTGCCCGCCTGACGGAGCAGCATCAGGCGCTGCTTGATGCGATTCTCGCGGGCGATGCTGAAGCGGCCCGTCAGGCCGCGATGCAGCATCTAGGGTTTGTCCACGCCACCATGAAAAGCCTCCATGAAGATGAAGCGCGCCAGGCGCGCATCACCCGCTTACCGGATAACGACACACGCAACCCAAAGGAATCTGACTGATGATTATTTCAGCTGCCAGTGACTATCGCGCCGCCGCGCAACGCATCCTGCCGCCGTTCCTGTTTCACTATCTTGATGGCGGGGCGTATGCCGAGCACACTCTGCGTCGCAACGTGGAAGATCTGTCGGATGTGGCGCTGCGCCAGCGCATCCTGAAGAACATGTCGGAACTGAGCCTTGAAACCAGACTATTCAATGAAACTCTGTCGATGCCGGTTGCGCTGGCACCGGTCGGCCTGTGCGGCATGTATGCGCGCCGGGGAGAAGTGCAGGCGGCGCGTGCGGCAGCCCTGAAAGGCATTCCGTTTACCCTGTCGACGGTTTCGGTCTGCCCGATTGAAGAGGTGGCCCCGCAGATCAACCGTCCGATGTGGTTCCAGCTTTACGTGCTGCGTGACCGCGGCTTCATGCGCAATGCGCTGGAGCGGGCCAAAGCCGCCGGTTGTTCAACGCTGGTGTTTACCGTGGATATGCCGACGCCGGGCGCGCGCTATCGCGATGCGCACTCCGGGATGAGCGGTCATCACGCGGCGCTGCGTCGTTACTGGCAGGCGGTCACCCATCCACAGTGGGCGCTGGATGTGGGTCTGCAGGGCCGTCCGCACGATCTGGGGAACATCTCTGCCTATCTCGGCAAGCCGACCGGGCTGGAAGATTATATTGGCTGGCTGTCAAACAACTTTGATCCCTCAATCAGCTGGAAAGATCTGGAGTGGATTCGCGAGTTCTGGGACGGGCCAATGGTGATCAAAGGCATTCTCGATCCGGAAGATGCACGCGACGCGGTACGCTTTGGCGCGGATGGCATCGTGGTCTCGAATCACGGCGGACGCCAGCTGGATGGCGTGCTCTCCTCGGCGCGTGCGCTGCCAGCGATTGCCGATGCGGTCAAAGGTGACATCACTATTCTGGCAGACAGCGGCATTCGCAACGGGCTGGATGTGGTGCGGATGATTGCGCTGGGCGCAGACAGCGTGCTGCTGGGACGGGCGTTTATCTATGCGCTGGCGACCCATGGACAGCGCGGCGTGGAAAACCTGCTGAACCTGATTGAGAAGGAGATGCGCGTGGCCATGACGCTGACCGGCGCAAAATCGATAAGTGAAATTACCCGCGATTCGCTGGTGCAGACGGAGGCGCTGCTGGCACCACAGAGCACCGCCTCACGTCCCCGCGCAGTGAGTTAGCCTGCGAAAATGAATGCATTGTCTATACTTAGCTTCTTTACCAACAGGAGGAATGACATGACCATTCATAAGAAAGGTTCGGCGCACTGGGAAGGCGATATCAAAGGCAAAGGCACCGTCAGCACCGAGAGCGGCGTGCTGAGCCAGCAGCCTTATGGCTTTAATACCCGTTTCGAAGGCAGCAAAGGCACTAACCCGGAAGAGCTGATTGGTGCAGCGCATGCGGCCTGTTTCTCCATGGCACTGTCGCTGATGCTGGGCAATGCGGGCCATACGCCGGAAAGCATTGACACGACGGCGGACGTGTCGCTGGATAAAAAAGGCGACGGCTTTGCCATCACCAAAGTGGCGCTGACCAGCACCATCTCCCTGCCGGGCATTGATGAGTCGGCCTTCGACGAAATCATCAACAAAGCCAAAGCGGGCTGCCCGGTTTCTCAGGTACTGAACGCGGAAATTACGCTGGATTACACCCTGAACAACTGATGCCGGCAACGGGTCGCCTTTTAGTGGCCCGGACGTTATGCTAAGCCTCCCGGTCCTGTTGCTGACCGGAACAGATGCGCCTTCTGGCGCATCTTCGCTTTCTGACCAGAGGAAATCGGTGTGACAAGATACCGGGCGGCTAAAAAGTACTGGAAGATGGTGCTGGTTCTGTTGTGCATTTGCGGCGCGCTGCTGCTGATACGCTGGGCTGCCATGATCTGGGCCTGAGCAGATGAAGTGGATGAGTCGCCACTCGCTGGGCATATTAGTGATGGTAATTATCGTACTGGAAGCGGTTCATTTTCTGCTCACCACCTCATGGCTGCCGTGGCGATAAACGTCCTCAGACGAAGGCATCCTCGCGCCGTTTAGTCCGCACGTCGCTGCGCGCGATGCGATAAGCCTTACGCGGGTCGCCCACCACAAACTCAAAGGTTGGCGTGTAGTAAAATGGCAACCAGCCGCCATAGCTGCTCTCCCACTCCCATCGGACGGGGCAGGGCCACAGAATGCCATCATACAAAAGATAGTAAACCCAGCGTCCACCAGGACGACGGGGGCGTGATGTTTTCATGGGATTCACAACGATAATGGGTAACAACAGCTTATATTTTGTACGCTAAAGCGCCAGCTTGCAATGTTGCAGCCCTGCTTTATTAGATTGGGTCGCTGAATCAGCGATGGACCTCACCACAAAGCAGAACCACATTCGGTCTGACTTTATGAATACGGTTTGCCATCGTTTCACAGTCTACCTTCGTCGGATAGATGCGCTCCGAGACCGGCAGCGCTTCGCAGGCATCGTAGCCACACGCGCTCACTAACAACACAAATCCTATCAACATAGATCCTCTCCTTTACACGGTCTGGTGGTCCGGACTGTGGTGCTTTTTATCCCTTTTTAACATCCAGTATAGACAAACGTGACGGGGCGACATTGTCAGTGTGAGCTATGACCTGCCAGCAGCGGTCTGCGGCAGGATGAGGGCTGGGTAAGACGAGGACGCAGGCGAGGAATCAGCCAGCGAAATACCAGGCGGGCAGCAGTGCAATCAGGTTATTCAGTGTGTGCAGGAAAATGGGCAGCGCCAGACTGTTACTCCGCAGTCGCGCATAGCAGAGTAGCAGTGAAAACAGCGTCAGAGCGATAAGGGTCTGCCAGTGCACATACTGTGTATGCATCACCGCAAACAGCAGTGAGGTCAGCAGCATGCAGGCGAAACGGCTGCGCGGCGCCCACAGCAGAAAACCCTGTAACAGGAAACCGCGGAACAGAACTTCTTCAAACACCGGCGCCAGCAGTACGGCGGTCAGCAGCAGGATCAACAGCGAATTGCGTCCCTGCTGGGCCTGCATCACCAGCCAGCCTTCCGGCTGCATGAACTGCATCTGTGCCGCCATCAGCACAAACAGCGCACCGGTAAACAGCAGGGTTTGCAGCGTATAAAGTTCACCCAACGGCAAATCGGTGCGGCGCTGGCAGTAAAAGCGATAAAGCGGATAGATAACAGCAAATTCAAACAGGCAGAGTACGGGCACCAGCAGGCCGTCATTACGCAGCACGCTGTAATTAGGGAACAGCGTGATCAGCATGGTAACCAGGTAATAGACCACAAAGCTGCCGACGTAGAACAGCGTCAGGGTCACTCTGTCGGAATTGGTGTTCATAGGCGACTCAGCCAGCGAAGGTAAGCGCATAGTAGCAATGCACCCGATCGCTGTCGAGTGAGCCTGTTACACATTATTTAAGCGCAAAATGTTAGCCGCAGACTAAACACCGGAGCACCCGGGCCGATAACGGATGAAACTAATCTGGCCAGCAACGCATGTTGTATTGCAGGCCTGTGATCTTAACCCCTGGCTTTGTAGTGAGCACTCTTAATGACTTTTAACCCTCCGGCACCGCCGTCGCCGCCATTCAGACATGCCGCTGAAGATCGCACTGTCCGCTTTACGCGGCGCAGCCTGCGTACGCTTTCGCTGCTGCTGTCTGGTGTGCTGGTGCTCTCGATGCTGATGGTGCTGATAATTGCGCAGCGTCAGAACAGCGCATCGGTTGAGCATGACCGCATGCTGATGCAGCAGACGTGGCAAAATCGTCAGGAGGCGATGGTCACCGATATCCGGGATTATGCCTTCTGGAGAGAGGCCTGGCGCAATCTCCATGTCAGGGTGAACAGGAGCTGGGCGTTTGACGAAGAGAACTTCGGACCGGGTCTTTACGAAGAGTATCACTATGAAGGCGTGTTCGTGGTCGACGGCAAAGGTCACACCACTTATAGCGTGATTAATGGGCAGATGGCGGATACGCCACTGGAAGCCTGGCTGGGTAATGAGACACCTGTGCTTATTGCGGCAGCGCGTCAGCTCAATAATAAAGCAATGACCCGTAATGCACTGATCAATCATCTGCCCGCGATTGTGGTGGCCGCACCTATCAGCAGCGGTAAACTGCCGAACCTGCCACCCATGGCAGGGCCTGCGTCAATCATGGTGTTCGTGAATCTGTTCACGCCCGCCAAATTACAGGCGCTGGGCGCGACACTGGATGTGCGCGAACTGCGCCTGCCCGCCAGTCAGGAGGATGGCCTGCATGAACCGCGAATGGTACTTCCGTTGCCAGGCGGCGAGCCGATTGTGCTGCGCTGGACGTCAAAAATGCCGGGCATGGACCTGATCGGGTTGCTGCTGCCACTGCTGCTGCTGACCGCGATCATCATCGGTCTCATCACCTATCGCGTCAGCCGTCATGCACTCTCCAATGCGATTCTCTCTGACCGCCGCTTTGCCATGCTGGCAATCAGTCAGCAGGAGCTTGCCAGCAGTGAAGCGCGGTTTCGCGATCTCGCTGAGGCGGCTTCAGACTGGATCTGGGAAACGGATGAAGAGGGCCGTCTGATCTATCTGTCAGCACGTTTTCATACCCTTACCGGCCACGACATCACACACTGGCTGGGACGTCACATCGATCACCTGCTGACCCATCCCAGCCATTCGCTGGTCGCCTGGCTGCGGCAGCAGGCGGCGGAAGAGCAACAGATGCCGCTGCGCTGTCAGTTTATGTCCGCACAGGGTCACCGCCGCATCGGTCAGCTGGTGGCGAAAACCATCTGGCATGATGCGCGACGTATCGGGTTTCGCGGCACGGTATCGGACATTACCCAGGGCATGGAAGCGGAGGCACGCATTCAGTTTCTGTCACGTCACGACGTTTTAACCGGTCTGTCGAACCGCGTGCAGCTGCTGGAGTTTCTGACGCTGCACCTTGCGCTGCCTGATGGCGCTGCGCCACTGACGCTGATTACCCTCGATCTCGATCAGTTCCGGCCAATCAATGAAACCTGGGGCCATGCGGCGGGCGATGAGGTACTGAGCCAGATAGCGCAGCGTCTGAAGCACTGTATCGGCCCGCAGGAGCTGGTGGCGCGGCTGAGCGGAGGTGAATTTGTCCTCGTGTTGCGGGAAACGAATCGTGAGCGGATCGATCAGCGTTGTGCTCAGCTGGTGCATGAAGTTCAGCAGCCAGTCAGCACCGGCCAGCATGTTCATTATCTCACCACCAGCATGGGCATTGCCTCTGCGCCGCAGGATGCCAGCCATCCGGAAGCGCTGCTGCAGATGGCGGATATCGCACTGAATGAAGCACGCGATGCGGGACGTAATCAGTGGGTCTGGTACGCCAATGAAATGGCGAGCCAGCGCGAAGATAAGCGTGAAATGGCGCGGCGCATTGAGAAAGCGCTGACTAACAACGAATTTCGTCTGCACTATCAGCCCCGTTATCAGCTGCTCACCGGTCAGCTGGCCGGCGCTGAAGCGCTGATTCGCTGGCAGATTGCCCCGGATCAGTGGATTACGCCTGACCACTTTATTCCGCTGGCGGAAGAGAGCGGTCTGATCGCCCCCATAAGCGACTGGGTTCTGATGCGCGCCTGCCAGGATGCGCTGGGCTGGGGCGGCGATCGCTATGTGTCAGTCAATATTTCGCCGATGGAGTTTCGCACCAGCGATCTGGTGCAACGGGTGGCAGATGCGCTGGCGAAAAGTGGTCTGCCAGCGACAAGGCTGGAGCTGGAGATCACGGAGAATGTCACCTTTGAACATCCACAGCATGCGCTGGCGGTGATGCAGGGCTTACGGTCGCTGGGGGTGAGGTTAACCGTTGACGATTTTGGCACCGGCTATGCCGCGCTGGGCTACCTGAAGACCTTCCCGTTTAACGGTCTGAAGATTGACCGCTCCTGGATGAAAGATTTCCCGGAGTCGCAGCAGGCGCAATCGGTTGTGGCGGGCATTATTGCGCTGGCACGTGCCTTCGCCCTGACGATCACGGCGGAGGGAATTGAGACAGAAGCGCAGCTGAACCAGCTGAAACAGCTCTCGTGCGAAGAGGGGCAAGGCTACTTCCTCGGTCGGCCGATGCCGCTGGCTGCATTCAGTACGCTTCTGGAAAGAACAACGCAGAATCAGGCTGAGCCAGTTTAACGGACTTTGACCGCCACGACGGTCATCAGCATTGCGCAGACAACAAAAATAATCAGTTCCATCATGACCTCCACAGGGCTAAGAATAGTCTTAAGATAGTGTAGCGGTTCACTGTGCTTTTTTTAGGCAGTGAGTGCGATTAATCTTAAAAAATGACCCTGCGTGACACCTGGATCTGCGCTCACTGTAACAACTTTACCTTTTCCGGCTTCTGGTCAGCAGGCGCGCTTTGCTACTCTTGAGGCAGGTTTTACACGTCCAACAGGAGAACAAACGTGAAATTTTATGGAAAAGGGCTGCTGGTAGTGGGTCTGTTTACATTAACCGCCTGTCAGTCTGCCAGTAAACCGGACACCGCCAGCATGCCGCAGGATCCTGAAGCCGACCGCTGTGGTGCCTCTCAGTTTCAGAACTATGTCGGCAAACCGTTAACTGTGCTTCAGGGTCAACACTTTGAACAGCAGGTGCGTCCAATCCCCTATAATTCTGCGGTCACCATGGACTTCAACCTCAACCGGCTTAACTTCCTGGCCGACAAAAATGGCAATATCAGCTCAGTTTATTGTGGCTGACGGCCGGTCTGTCATTGGCTTGTCATAACGGCAGGCGAGGATAGCAGCGCGTTTAAGAAACGTCCTCGTCACACAATAAATAGTGCTCGTCTTGTTTATTCCCGCCCCGGCGGGAATTTTTTTAGCGCCTTCGGGCCGGAACAGGAGCGGAGAAGATGAAATGCATAGGGGCACTGCTGCCCACGTTGTTACTCAGCAGCACACTGGCACAGGCGTCCAGTGAAGAGGCATGGCAGAAGAGCCGTCAGATCATGACGCAGGCGTGTATTAACGCCAGCCACCTGAGCAAAGTAAAGGTGCTGGGCGAGCCGATTGAGTATGACGACAACACAGGTTACAGCGCACTGTTGCTGGAGGGGCGCTATCCCCAGCAGCATATGAAAAACAGGCGTGGTCGGGAGCTCTGCCTGTTTCAGCGCAGCAGCGGACGGGCCAGCGTCAGCGAAGCGGATAAACTTCGCTGGGTGAAATAAACCGCCGCTTTACACCTCCGGCTGCGTGTCGATGAGCTGTGCCAGCAGGGTGCGATACCGCTGCAACTGCGCCTCATCGCCTTCGACTTCCAGTTTGTCGATCACCCGCGCAATCAGTACCTTACTGGTCGCGGGTTCTCCCGCCTCCATAATTTCACGCAGAATAACCGCCAGCAGATCGGACTCTGGCGGTGTTCGCCAGTTCGGGCTGTTGAAATAGTCACTGATAGCGCGGCTGGCACTGTTCGTTTGCACTCTCATTTCCTTACCTCCGCTGAAACACTACTCCGACCCTTACGCAGGTGTAAGGGTATCTATGCATGTCATAAGCTGAACTGCCTCAGCGTAGCCGGATGGTCTGGACCGTTTTTTAGCGGAGGACGTCGCGCCAGGCAGAATGATCGTCATATCGCCACGACTGGCGATTTTTTAAACATAGAAGCGGCGTGAATCGTTGTCAGTAACAGAATGACATATTTTTCCATATTGATGAGGCATGGTTGCGGAAGAGGGGGCCAGGGCAGGCCAGCGGCTACGGGATTCACGCTGTAAACCACTGGTCAGAGAAAATTTTCGCGGGTAATTGCGCTGAATCAAGAGGAATCTGGTCTTTTGCCATTTGTGCCATGTTATGTCGGTCACGTTGAGAATCGTCGCGTTAAACTAAGTACTCCCTCTCTTTGAATTATCTGCTCATGCCACGCACTATTGAACCCTGGAAGATAAACCTGATCTCA
Source organism: Pantoea sp. QMID4 (assembly GCF_030270445.1). NCBI lineage: Bacteria > Pseudomonadati > Pseudomonadota > Gammaproteobacteria > Enterobacterales > Erwiniaceae > Pantoea > Pantoea sp. QMID4. Next base: position 70,410 of record NZ_BSXL01000007.1, read on the forward strand.
GTCTGGTTTGGCTGTTTTTTTACTGGCCTGGCCATCAGCCAGATTATCCCGTTTCTGTCGCTCTACCTTGAGCAGCTTGGCGTCACCGGAGGCGAGTCCCTGAGTCTCTGGTCGGGGCTCACCTTCAGTATCACCTTCGTGGTTTCGGCGGCGGTCGCCCCGCTGTGGGGCAGTCTGGCCGATCGCAAAGGGCGTAAACTGATGCTGCTGCGCGCTGCGTCTGGAATGGGCGTGGTGATCCTGCTGCAGGCTTTTATCACCGAAGCCTGGCAGTTACTACTGCTGCGCGCCCTGATGGGGCTGACCTCCGGCTATATCCCCAACGCGATGGCGCTGGTGGCGGCTCAGGTGCCGCGTGAACGCAGCGGCTGGGCGCTGAGCTGTGTCTCCACCGGACAGATTGGCGGTGTGATTCTGGGGCCGATGCTGGGTGGGCTGCTGGCTGACTGGGTCGGTCTGCGCACGGTATTTATCGTCACCGCGGCGCTGCTGATGGTCAGCTTTATTGTGACGCTGTTCCTGATTAAAGAGACCGGTTACACCCCGGTCAGTAAAAAAGAGAAGCTCAGCGGACGTGAGGTTTTCCGCTCGCTGGATAACCCAAAGCTGATGCTCTGCCTGTTTTTCACCACCATGGTGATCCAGATGTGCAACGGATCGGTGAACCCGATCCTGACGTTGTTTGTGCGCGAGCTGGCGCCCACCGCAGAGAATATCGCGTTTCTCAGTGGCGTGATTGCGGCACTGCCCGGCGTCTCTGCGCTGATGGCCGCGCCACGGCTGGGACGACTTGGTGATCGCATCGGTACGCAGCGTATCCTGCTGGCCACGATGGTTATTTCGCTGCTGCTGTTTATCGCCATGTCTTTTGTCACCAGTGCCACGCAGCTGGGCATCTTACGTTTTCTGCTGGGCTTTGCCGATGGCGCGATGATGCCTGCGGTGCAGACCCTGCTGGTGCGTCACTCGCGCGACAATATCACCGGCCGGATCTTCGGTTATAACCAGTCGTTTATGTATCTTGGCAATGTTGCTGGCCCATTACTGGGCGCAGCGGTATCCGCGGTGGCAGGTTTCCGCTGGGTCTTTTGTGCCACCGCTGTTGTGGTGCTGATTAACGTGCTGTTTCTGAAACGCTTTTACCGGCGTCCGAAGACTGTACTGCCCGCGTCGGCTGACAAATTGTCAGTTCAGCCTGCCAGCGCTGCTGAGTCAGCAAAAACTCAGGACTGACGCTGGGGCTCCAGGAGTCATCGCCGCCGACGCCCATATGGAAGGCATCCAGGTGCAGCCAGCAGCCCGCCTCCGGACACAGAAGGTGGCGGTGGGATGCCTCACGCAGCTGTTCCAGACTGAAGCGACTCAGTGAGAAAGCAAAATCGCCGCTGACCTGCCAGCTGCCGCTGTTGAGCTGGCGGGTGCCGCCACGCAGACCATTCTCACCGGGGAAAACGTAGGGCGTTGAAAGCTGATCCAGCGGCAGTTGCCAGCGTGAGAACTGCGCGGCCAGCTGGCGATCGGGATAGTTTTCATGCGGTCCCAGACCGAGCCAGCTTACCTGCTGCGGGATGTGCGCCAGTTTGCAGCGCAAGCCGATACGAGCTGGCGGCGGTAATCCGCGCGACTGCTCAACGGAAAGCTGCAGCTGCAACTCACCCTGCGCATTGATCAGATACCGTTTACGGCTGATAAAGGCGAGCTGGCCACTGGCGAGCCAGCTGTGCAGCGTTTCAATCTGTACCGCCTGCGACAACGCATTCGCCGTAATCGACACCAGCTGGCTGCTCATCTGGTCATAACCCGCCGCTTTCCAGCGCTCAACCCAGGCATTAGGATCAACCCGTTCCGCTTCGCTGGTGCCGATATCGTTGTCCAGCGGCGCGCGAATGAAGCAGTCCTGAAGCGGCGAGAGCAGCGTCGGTGTCTCATTGACGAACCACTGCGTCAGTTCACCGCTGTGGCGTGAAAAATGCCAGCGCTGTTGCTGGTGAGTCACGACAATCTCACTGGCGTCATTATGAAGGACAGGTGCTTCAGCGGTTTCCGGCAGCGGGGGCAGCATCAGTAGCGAAGGCAGCGCCCACTGATGCCAGGCGACACGCCAGTCAGCAGCACTCCAGCGGGTCGGTTGAATCTGATGAACCGCAACGTTAAGCCAGCATTCGCCCTGTAAGGCGGGCGGTGACGGCAGGGTGATCCGCTGCTCTCCCTGGGCTGCAATATCCAGTATGACTTCACCTTCCGTCACCACCTGGCCTTCCTGCTCAATGCGCCAGCGCAGCACTTCATTGTCACTGTGACGGAATAAGTAGTCGCTGCTGACCATAAAGCTCAGCGGGTCGCCGGGATCGACCCTGAACTGCCAGAACTGCTGGGCGCGCTGCGCCTCATACAGCGCCGGATGCGGCGTGCGATCGGCAAACACCAGCCCGTTCATACAGAACTGGCGATCGTTGGGCTTATCGCCAAAATCGCCACCGTAGGCCTGCCAGGGCTGACCCTGATCGTCATATCGGGTCAGGCTCTGATCAACCCAGTCCCAGACGAAGCCACCCTGCAGACGCGGAAACTGGCGGAATGCCTCCCAGTACTTAGCGAAACCGCCAAAGCTGTTGCCCATTGCATGCGCGTACTCACACAGGATCAGCGGACGGGTTTCGCCCGGCAGACCGATCCACTTTTTCAGCGACCACTTCGGCACCGCCGGGAACGGCTGATCTTCATCGACTCTGGCATACATCGGGCAGATGATATCGGTCGCGGCGGTATCCGCACCGCCGCCTTCATACTGAACCGGACGGGTAGGATCACTGCTTTTCACCCAGCGGTAGAGCGCATCGTGTGTTGCGCCATGTCCCGACTCATTGCCCAGCGACCAGATAATAATGCTGCAGTGATTACGATCGCGCTGCACCATACGCGTCACGCGTTCGCTACAGGCAGCGAACCAGCGGGGATCGTCGGAGAGCCGGTTCATCGGCTGCATGCCGTGGGTTTCGATATTCGCTTCATCCACCACATAAAGCCCATACTGGTCGCACAGCCGATACCAGAGCGGATGATTAGGGTAGTGCGAACAGCGCACCGCATTGAAATTGTGCTGTTTCATCAGCTCAATGTCGCGGCGCATCGTTGCCTCATCCACCACCTGACCGCGCTCCGGATGGTGTTCGTGGCGGTTTGTGCCACGGATCAGCAGCGGTTTGCCGTTGAGACAGAGCAGGCCGTTATCGATAGTTACCTGACGGAAGCCGACATCATACGCTTCCACCTCGATCAGCTGCTGATCCCCATCCAGCAGCGCCAGCGTGGCGCGATAGAGGTGTGGGGTTTCGGCGCTCCACAACGCGGGCCGTTCCACCGGCAGGCTGAGCAGGGCGCGTTCAGGATAGTGGCCCCGTTCGTCAATAATGGCGCTGCCCAGCGGCTGCTGACACTGCGCAACCTGCTGTTTACCCTGCCACAGCGTCAGGCGCAGCTGATAACCCGAGGTGAGGTCTGGCGGCAAGGCAACGCGGACCTGGGTGCGCAACTCGGCACGGTAATATTCCGGGCTGAGCCGGGTTTCCAGCTGCACGTCAGCCAGATGCACCTGGGGTTTATGCAGTAATGTGACATCGCGGAAAATGCCGCTCATCCGCCACATATCCTGATCTTCCAGATAGCTGCCGTCGCTCCAGCGCAGCACCATCACCGCCAGCCGGTTTTTGCCCGGTCGCAGATAAGGGCTCAGGTCGAATTCGGCGGGCAGACGGCTGTCCTGAGAGTAGCCTATCCACTGTCCATTGCACCACAGATGAAAGGCTGAATTGACGCCGTCAAAAATGATGCGTGTTTGCCCGGAAGTGCGCCAGGCGGCGTCCGTGCTGAATGTGAGCGAGTAACATCCTGTCGGGTTCTCTTTAGGTACAAACGGGGGATTGACCGGAATCGGATACTGCACGTTGGTGTAAATGGGCGCATCAAAGCCGTGCATCTGCCAGTTTGCCGGCACCGGAATCGTACTGGCATCCGGCAGATCCTTCAGTAACCAGCTGGCCGGGACCGCCTCAGGCTGCGCAAAGTAACTGAAACCCCACTCCCCATTCAGGCTCTGTAGTGACACCGAGGGCGTGTCATCACGCGCCGCCGCTTCATCCCGCCAGCTGGCAAAAGGCGGGTGCGCATCCAGCCGATGCAGCGAGGTCACGACCGGATTTTCCCAGTCGCGCCGGGAGAGGATGTCACTAAAAGCAGCCTGTGAGAGAGTCATGGTGGTATCCTGTAAATGTAATGCGCTCACAATGCGCAAAATTGTTCAGGCTGTAAAGCGTTCTCCATCCCGATTTGCACAAATAGTTTGCCCCGAATGCGGGCCGTAGTGTTGAGAATGTGGCAGCTTAATGACTGTAAAACGTTAAGCCTGGTCAGCAAAGATGAATAGCGGCCGGATGCGGAGGAATCCCACTTGTCGCCATGCGGGTAGCTTCATACACTCAGCCCGATTTCATCACCCTGAGGTAAATATGGTACGAATTGTTAAGCTGGCTGCCGTTGTGGCATTAGTGACTGCATTAAGTGGATGTCTTTTCCCGCCTCCTGGCGGCGGCGGCGGTGGAGGAGGTGGTGGCTGGGGCGGACCTGGCGGCGGGCCAGGCCGTGGATTTGTCGATCCCCGCTAAGCCCTGCCTGTTGAATGCTGGCAGGCGAAACGTTTAACAGCGGTGATATTTGCCCGCAAAACGTTTCGCCTGCAAGGTTAGCCGGAAGTCGCCGTGAAAAGCGCAGCGGTTCAGGCTAACTCGCTGAAAAAACGCGATTTTCCCTCTGTTTTTTTAGCCGGCGTGGTGATAATTTCAGCTTTTCTTCACCGCTGAGACTACAGCATGAAAAACCTGATTGCTGAGTTACTGGTTAAGCTGGCTGAAAAAGAGGCGACAGCGAAAGAGCAGGTAGCGCAGATTGAGGCGCTGAAATTGTCGTGACCGAACGGGTTCGCAAACTGGATCCGCAACAACATCTGGAAATGACCACCACGATTGACACCGCCATGGACAACGTGGCCGATGCAGACAATGACAATGTGCGCCTGCTGCGCGATTACATCGAAAAACTGCTGCGGTATTCCCGCCAGTAACGCCGCCAGTCTCAGACTGAAATGGGATCTTCACGTCACTTTGACCTGAAACAGTTTCCGCTTTGCTTATTCGCTGCCAGAATAACAGGGGACAACCCATTGTGGAGATAACAAGATGAAAGTCGGTTTAATGGCGATGATGATGGCGGGCCTGCTGGTCTGTGGTATGGCGGGTGCGGCGGAAAAAACGCCGCAGCAGGAGAAAATGACGATGTGTAACCAGCACGCCAAATCTCAGGATCTCAAAGGGGATGCGCGCAAAACCTTTATGAGTGAATGCCTGAAAAAAGGCAGCAAGCTGTCAAAGATGTCGCCGCAGCAGATGAAAATGAAAAGCTGTAACGGCGAAGCTGGCGATAAAAAGCTGGCAGGTGATGCGCGTAAAACCTTTATGAGCCAGTGCCTGAAAAAAAGCTGATCATCCCCCACGGCCACGCAGGTGGCCGCTTCTCCTTTCCGCGCAACAGTGATCCAGTTCCGTTTAACGCTGATTAAATTACCTTCCACAACAGCAGCTTAACCTTCTGACAAACATTTCTCATCAGGCTTACTGGTTCCTTTGCCACACTTACTGTTTGTGGGGATTTGCGCAGGCCTTGTTTTACCGCGCAGCACCAGACCCGAAACAGCGAAAGGAGCCATGCCGTGAACTATCAATTTACCGCCGACCTGAAGGATCTGCCTCAGCGACAGCCGGTTAAGAAAACGCTGGGTGAGGTAGAGGTATTACTGATTCGCGACGGGGACAACGTACGCGCGTATCAGGCGAAATGTCCGCATGCGGGCGCGCCGCTGGAGCAGGGTGCGATCTGCGGCGACCGGCTGGTCTGCCCGTGGCACAAAGCCGCGTTTGATATCGCCGACGGCAAAATGTGTGAACCGCTGGCGCTGGCCGATCTCAGGCAATATCCGCTGCGCATCGAAGAGGGCCGGGTGCTGGTAAACCCAAAAGCGATGTCACCCGCTGCACCCATTGGCAGCGGGGCAGCCGCACCGGTCTATGTGGTGCTGGGTGGTGGCGCGGCGGGCAGCGCAGCGCTGTGGCGTCTGCGTCATGATGGTTTTAAAGGCCGCTTGATTCTGGTTGAGCGGGAGGCGGACGCACCTTACGACCGCACCGCGCTGACCAAATTTGTGCCGTCGGGCAAAATGGACATCAGCGAGGTGCCACCGCTGCTGAAAGCGGATGTAATGGATCACGTTGAACGAGTGCAGGCTACCGTGAGCCGCCTTGATACGCAGCAGCAACGGCTGATCTTCGACGATGGCGAAACGCTTGCCTTCGACAAACTGCTGATCGCCAGCGGCGCGAAGCCTGTCCGTCCCGATTTGCCAGGCAGCGATCTTGACGGAGTCTATCTGCTACGCAGCAAGGCGCAGACCGATGAGCTGCTTCAGGCGGTGGATGCGACACATAAAATTGTGATTATCGGCAACAGTTTTATCGGCACCGAGCTGGCGTCGGCACTGCGTAATCGTGATATCGACGTCACGGTGATTGCCCGTCAGGCGCTGCCTTTTGCAAAACGGTTTGGCGATCAGATTGGCCGCTATTTCTACCAGTTGCATGAGCAAAACGGCGTGAAGTGGGTGCAGGGCGAAATTGAAGCCATACAGGGCGACCAGCAGGTGAGGGGCGTGCAGCTTAAGGGCGGACGGCAGCTGGATGCGAACGTTGTGCTGTTTGCTACCGGCGTTAAACCGGCTACCGACTTTATCCACGATCTGCCGCTGGCAGAGGATGACAGTCTGCAGGCAGACGAGCATTTACGGGTCGCTGACAATATCTGGGTGGCAGGTGATATTGCCACGTATCCGTCGGCACAGGGTCCGCTACGCATTGAGCACTATCGCGTCGCCCATCAGCAGGGGCAGACCGCCGCATGGAATATGCTGGATCATAACGTCGCCTTTGATCGTGTGCCGTTCTTCTGGACGACGCAGTATGGCACCCGTTATGAGTATGTTGGCCACGCGGCAGACTGGGATAACGTCGAGCTGATCGGCTCGCTGGACGACAAGAAGTTTATGGCGTTTTATGGTCAGCAGGGGCAACTGGCAGCGATCTGCTCATGCGGTATGTATACGCTGACTGCTGAGCTGGTGGAGCAGATGCAGCAACCAATGTCGCTTGCCGACGCGGTGGCGTTCTGTCAGGCGCACATCAGTTAAATTGCGCGCAAGGCGGGCTGCGAGCCGGTCCGCCCTGCGCAATGCCTGAACGCTTAGCTGCGGCTCAGTTTTTCCGACTTCGCCATGCATTGCTGCATTGCTTCAATCACTGCCGAGCGCATCCCTTTCTCTTCCAGCACCTTCACGGCTTCAATGGTGGTGCCGCCAGGCGAGCAGACCATATCTTTAAGTTCAGCCGGATGTTTACCGCTGGTCAGCACCATCTCCGCCGCCCCTTTTACCGCCTGTGCAGCAAACTGATAGGCCTGGGCGCGCGGCATGCCGCCCAGTACGGCCGCATCCGCCATCGCTTCGATAAACATAAAGACGTAGGCCGGCGCAGAACCGCTGACGCCGACCACGGAGTGAATCAGATATTCATCCACCACGGCCGCTTTGCCGAAGCTCTCAAAAATCGCGACGACTTCGTCGATTTCTGCCTGCTCAACCAGCACGTTGGGCGTGACCGAGGTCATGCCTTCGCTGACCAGCGAGGGCGTATTCGGCATCGCCCGGACAATTTTACGATCGTAGCCCAGCACCGATGATAGCGAATCCAGCGTCACGCCCGCCGCAATCGACACCACCAGCGCCTCTTTTTTCAGGCTGCCGGCCAGATCTTTTAATACTTTCAGGATCACATTGGGTTTTACCGCGCCGAACAGGATGTCCACTTCACGCGCCAGCGCATCCGCGCTCTCAGCCGCGTTGATGCCATACTGCTCTGCCATCGCCTGGTTGGTCTCTGCTTTGCGATCGTAAACGAAGATGTCAGACGGGGCGATTTTGCCGCTATTGACCAGTCCGCCGATAATGGCTTTTGCCATGTTTCCCCCGCCGATAAACCCGATTTTTTTTGCCAGCATCGCCATCTCCTTAGGACATTATTCGGTTTTCTGAGTGGGCTAGCTTACTTAAGCCAGCCCGAATAACAAGTCAGCCGGGTGCGGGCTGGAAAGCGTGCCGCAAATAAAATTTGCCATTCAGGCAGAACCCGGCAAGATCTCAGACTTCTCTGACTGTAAGGAATCATGATGTTTATCTGGGTCGATGCCGATGCCTGTCCGAATGTGATCAAAGAGGTGCTCTACCGTGCGGCGGATCGCACCGCCACCACGGTCACTTTTGTGGCAAACCAGTTTCTGCGCGTGCCGCCATCGCCTTATCTGCGCACCCTGCAGGTGCCAGCCGGATTTGATGTAGCGGACAATGAGATTGTCAGACGTTGTCAGCCTGGCGACCTGGTGATCACCGCCGATATTCCGCTGGCGGCTGAGGTGATTGAGAAGGGGGCGGCAGCGCTGAATCCGCGCGGCGAGCGTTACTCATCGGCGACAATACGTGAACGTCTGACGATGCGGGATTTTATGGATACTCTGCGGTCAAGCGGCGTACAAACCGGCGGCCCCGCGACGATGAGTCCACGTGACCGCCAGCAGTTTGCGAATGAGCTGGATAGCTGGCTCACTCAGCAGAAGCGCTGAATTTAAACGAAGCTGTCGTCATCGTCGAAATCACCGCCGCCAAAATCGTTCAGATCGCTGTTGTCAGCATAATTACTGTCCCAGCCCGAGTTCTGATCGAGGAAGGCATTATCGTTACCGCCGTTAAAGGCATTGGCGTTGTCATCGCCACCGTTAAAAGTGTTGAGATTATCATTCACCTCCGGCAGCGGCGGCTCGTTGATGATGTTCACAATCTCTTCCGGCTGTGAATGGTGGAACATGCTGGTCAGCATATCGGCCATCACCACACCGCCTGCCACGCCCACCGCTGTTTGCAGTGCGCCGCCAAGAAAACCGGTGCCGCGTGGCGCGGCTGCCTGAGCAGGGGCATACTGCTGCTGTGCCGGTTGTTGCGGCGTACTGTTCCACGGCGATGGTTGCTGTTGCTGAACGGGCTGCTGCTGGCGCGAACCGCTGCCAAACAGTCCCGACAGAAAGCCGCCGCTGCTCTGTGCGGGTTGCTGCTGTTGCAACTGTGCAACCTGGCTTTCCAGCGCTGACACTTTCTCATTGAGTTTTTTCAGCGCCGCTTCCTGAATCAGGATCGCCTGCGCCATGTAGTAAGGCGCGCCCGGCTGCGCCTGAAGATGCTGGTTAATCAGTTGTTCGGCTGCGGCATCGCGTGCCGCGGTCTGGCTTTCAGCCTGTTTCAGACGGCTGAACAGCCCTTCAATCAGTTGTTGTTCTTCACGTTGCATGATGACTCTCCTGTGGCAATGGTTATCAGTATATGTGGGCGCCAGTAAGAAAAGTAAAATCGCGGCGGTAAGCAAATATTGCCAGCGCATTCCGGACGCTGTTTAGCGCGATTTTTATCGTCCTGTTAGCGCCCTGATGCACAAAACGTGCATGCTTTTCCCGTTGAAAATACAAAGATTATCGTTGTTCAGGTAATGAAAATGCGTAAATCATGCCTGACAGGTGGAGGCCATAATAATTTCCAGTTATCATGCGTCGCATTAATAAGCTAACCATGCAGCCGCATCGCGCGGTCAGGCGGAGGAACGGCCCTGATGTCACTACCCATCTTTTTGATTGGCGCTCGCGGTTGCGGCAAAACCACGGTCGGCGAAGCGTTGTCGCAGGCGCTGGGCTACGCCTTTACGGATACCGATCACCATCTGCAACTCAGCACGCAGCGCAGCGTGGCCGAGATTGTTGCGGCAGAAGGCTGGGAAGGTTTTCGCGCCCGTGAAACGGAATCGCTTAAAGCGGTGACGGCACCCGGGACCGTGATTGCCACCGGTGGCGGTATGATTCTGGCTGAAGAGAACTGCCGTTTCATGCAGGAGCAGGGCCAGGTGATCTGGCTCAGCGCGTCGCCCGAAGTGCTGGCAGAACGACTGGAAAGCGAACCTGAAGCGGCTCAGCGTCCGACGCTGACCGGACGTCCGATTGCCGATGAGATGAGTGATGTGCTGCGTGAACGCGCGCATCTCTATCAGTCCGCAGCCCATCATCAGGTGAATGCCATGCAATTGCCTGAGTGCGTAGTGGAAGAGATTTTGCTTTCTCTTTCTCTGGCGCGTGCCAGCTAACCCTCAGATTTTTCCCGTTTTGATCCTGCGTCGGATGGCATTGTCTATACTGATCCTATGACAGGCAGAAGCCTGTCCTGTGGAATGTTATTCAGACAAGAGGGACACACTATGCCGACCAGACCACCATACCCACGTGAAGCGAAAGTTGTGCCTGTTGAAAAGGGTCCTGAGGGAAACAAAGTAACCTCCTACGAATTGCGTGCTGATCATCCCAAACCAAATTCATTAATCAGTGAGCACGAAACGGAAGAAGAAGCGCGTGACGCTAAAGAGCGTTACGAAGATGTCGAGAAAGAGTAAAGCTTTGCTGCTGGCAGGGATGCCAGCCTGTCATCCCTGATAACCCTGTTTTTTCATCGCAACGCTGTTCCATTACAACGCCTCTTTGCCTTCATGGCGACCTGATTACTAAAGAAGCGAAATTTGCGCAGATTTACTGTTGTATGCTTTCTGCTCATGCGTCTGTTCTGCACTCTCTTCACGTCGCCATATAAAGCCCCGCTAATCATTTCCGTCACATTATTTTCTCTGCTGCCGAAAACGGTGAGTGCTGAATTGTCGCTTGACCGATTCAGCGTCACGTTTTACTTTCGTCAAACTAACAGAGGAACTTAGTTCCATATAGTGGAACACGTTACATGACCACACTTGAAAATGCGGCTGCCGTACTCCGATTGTTTCAGCACAAAGGTGTGACGCAGGGGCATATCGGTCTCTCATTCAGTGAGGTGGTTGAGGCGCTGACGCTGCCGAAGAGCACCGTTTCGCGTCTTCTGGCCACGATGGAAAGTCAGGGGCTGCTGGAGCGGGATGCGGACACGCGCGGTTATCATATTGGTCGCGTGTTGCTGGCCGCGGCCGGTCATTATCTCTCGGCACCGCTGGTTGATAGCGTTTCAGCGGCGATGGTCCGGCTGGCTGCGAAGACCGGCTGCATGGGATACGTGTCGAAGCTGGACGGACGGGAAGTATTAGTAATGCGCATGTTTCATGGGCGTCACTTTACGCAGATGGTCACACCACCCGGCAGTCGAATGCCTGCTGCCGCGACGTCAACCGGTCGGGCGCTGTTAGCGCAACTCAGTGACGAAGAAGTCATCGCGCGCTTCCATGATCACTGGCAGGCTGGCCCGGCGAACTCGCCGCAAAGTCCCGAGGCACTCTGTGCCAGACTGGCTGAAATCCGCCAGCACGGCTGGTCACTGGCCCGCAATGAATCGCTGCCAGGCATCAGCTCGCTGTCGGTCATTGTTCATAACAAACATCATGGCGAAACGGTGGCACTCTGCCTGTCGTTTCTGTCACAGGAGAGTGAACCGGGTTTCCCGCCAGCGCTCCTTGAAGCATTACGTGCAACGGCCACAGAGATGGCCGACAAATATGGCGCGTAACTTCACCACGATTTTATCGGCGTAATACTTTCGCCACACCAGGGAAAACCGGGCCTTCGGGCCTTTTTCTTTCAATCTGATCGCTACGTTGTCCGCAGCAACCCGGTTGCCTGTGTTCGTCTCCCCCTGTCTCCTGTTTCGGTTCAGCATGCGGGTTGACGACCATCTGCAATGGCTGTTGCTATGCGGCGCGCATCAGAGCAGTGAAACAGAAAGCCGGCGTAAACCTGTCATCAGGCGGGCAGACGTTATTTCATTTTTTCTCAACAAGGACTGGCGGGGACATATGGAACGGGTAAATCCAATCAAACACGTTGGCGTGGCACTGGTTTTAATTTTTCTTTCCATCGCAGGTGCCATTATCGGCATTCAGCTGATTACGACGATTGGCGTAACGCCTAACACCTCCATTATCGGGGCGCTGTTTGCCATGCTGCTGGCGCGTATTCCGTTGCAGGCATTTCGCCGTTATCGTTCGATTGAAATCCAGAACCTGGCACAGACTGCTATCTCTTCAGCGACCTTCGGGGCGGCTAACAGTCTGCTGATGCCGATTGCCGTGCCCTGGGCGCTGGGTGAGCCTCAGCTGGTGCTGCCGCTGTTCTGTGGCGTCAGCGCCGCGATGCTGCTCGATGCCTGGCTGCTCTACCGGCTGTTCGATACCCGCGTCTTTCCGGCCAGTAATGCATGGCCGCCAGGCGTTGCGGCAGCAGAAGCGATTAAAGCGGGGGATAAAGGCGGACGCCAGGCGTGGCTGCTGGTGGCGGGCATTGCCGGTGGCGTTGTCGGCGCCATGCTCAAGATTCCGATGTCCGCTTTTGGCACCGCGTTTATTGGCAATATCTGGGCATTGTCGATGCTCGGCATCGGTTTTCTGCTGCGCGCCTACGCGCAGCCGGTGGCCGGTATTGATATTAATGCGCTCTATATTCCGCATGGGGTCATGGTTGGTGCCGGTCTGGTGGCGCTAATTCAGGTGGTGATGGTCATCCGCAGCCGTAAAAATGATGCGCTGACGGTGAGCCGCAACGGTAATGAGGTGCAGAGGGCGCTGGGTTTCGGCAGCGTGGGATATATCGTGATTTCGGCGCTGCTGGCACTGGCGGGTGGCCTGTGGAGTGAGATGGGCATCGCGATGCTGCTGCTGTTTGTTCTCTATGCTGCGTTTGCCGCTTTCGCCCATGAACTGATAGTTGGCATTGCCGCCATGCACTCCGGCTGGTTCCCTGCCTTTGCCGTGGCGCTGATTACGCTGATTATCGGCATTCTGATCGGCTTTCCACCGCTGGCGCTCTGCCTGCTGTGCGGCTTTACGGCCGCTACCGGCCCGGCGTTTGCTGACATGGGTTACGACCTGAAGGCGGGTTTTATCCTGCGCGGTAACGGGGCCGATCTGCAGCAGGAGTTGTGGGGACGTCGTATTCAGCTGATCGCGGCCATGATCGCCTTTTTGGTGTCGATTCCCCTTGTCTGGTACGCGCACACTCTTTTCTTTACAGACAATCTGCTGCCGCCGGTGGCACGGGTGTATGCCAAAACAATTCAGGCGGGTGCTGAACCTGGTATCGCCGGAAACCTGCTGATGTGGGCTATTCCAGGTGCCCTTATCCAGCTGATCGGCGGGCCGAAACGCCAGCTGGGCGTGCTGCTCGCCACCGGTTTATTAATTAATAACGCGATGGCAGGCTGGGCGGTGGTAGTGGGGATCGCCTTACGCATTGTGATCATTCGCATCTGGGGCGAACGGGGCCGCTCACCCATGGAGGTCATGGCGGCAGGCTTCATTGCCGGTGATGCTCTCTATAGCTTCTTTCATTCGCTGCTTGCCAGCAGCAGCAAAAAATAAAGGATAAAGCATGAGCTTGCAGCAGACCCTGGCGGTTTTTGAGTTACTGGATAGCGCCCACATTGACGGGCAGCAGGTCGTGGATCTGTTTACAACTTATCCGGACATTATGGCCCGCTTTACCCGCGTCACCGGCCCCAAAGGTCGTACTGATTTTGTGCGTATTGATATCCCGGGTACGCAGGGTAAATCAGGTGGCGGCACGGCACCGACGCTGGGCATCATCGGTCGCCTGGGTGGCATTGGTGCCCGTCCTGGGCGTATCGGCATGGTATCCGATGCGGATGGCGCAATAGCGGCGATCGCCAGCGCGCTTAAACTGGCGCATATGCAGAGTAAAGGCGACAGGCTCGCCGGCGACGTGATTATCACTACCCATATCTGTCCCGATGCACCGACACGGCCGCATCAGCCGGTCGATTTTATGGATTCGCCGATTGATGATGTCACCATGAATGATAATGAAGTGGTGGCGGACGTGGATGCAATTCTGTCGATCGATACCACCAAAGGTAACCGCATTATCAATCACAAAGGATTTGCCCTGTCGCCGACGGTGAAAGAGGGCTATATCCTGCGGGTTTCGGAAGATCTGCTGCGCATTATGGAGATGACCAGCGGCCGTCCGGCGGTGACCTTTCCTATCACTACGCAGGATATTACCCCTTACGGCAATGGTGTTTATCACCTCAACAGCATCCTGCAACCCTCGACCGCCACCGATGTGCCGGTGGTCGGTGTGGCGATCACTGCCGAGTCGGTGGTGCCGGGCTGCGGAACCGGGGCCAGTCATGAGGTGGATATTGCGGCAGCGGCGAAGTTTGCTATTGAGGTGGCTAAGGAGTTTGGTCGTGGAACCTGTCACTTCTATGACGCTGAAGAGTATGCGCGGCTGATCACGCTCTATGGCAGCCTGGCACACCTGCGTCACCGGAATCACTAAGATGGCGAAATCACTGGCGACCCTGACAATCGGGCAGTCACCCCGCAGCGATATTCTGCCGTTGCTGCGTCAGCATCTGCCGGATGCGGTGACCGATCATGCCGGTCTGCTGGATGGACTGGACGCTACTGAGATTGCCGACCACTTCGCGCCAGCCGCAGGCGATAAAGTTCTGGTGTCTCGGTTACAGAGTGGCGAACAGGTGCGGCTGTCGGCGTCGAAAGTGGAGCAGGGGTTACAGCGTAAAATCAGCGCGCTGGAGCAGATGGGGTATGACACCATTCTGTTGCTATGCACGGGTGAATTCAGCCGACTTGTGACCCAGCGTGCGCTGCTGCTGGAGCCGGATCGCATCATTCCTCCGCTTATCCGCGCCATGGTGCAGCAGCAACGGGTCGGGATTGTGGTGCCGGTTGAGGAGCAGATTGTTGAACAGGCCGGCAAGTGGCAGCCACTGCCCGCGCAGCCCTGTTTTGCGGTCGCCAGCCCCTATCAGGGCGATGAGGCAACTTTCGCCGATGCCGCAAACCGCCTGAAAGCGCAGGGCGCAGAGCTGGTGGTGCTTGACTGCATGGGCTATCACCAGCACCATCGGGCATGGTTACAGCAGCGGCTGGATGTGCCGGTTCTGCTCTCTAACCAGCTGGCAGCCCGACTGGCGGCGGAGTTGCTGCCCTGACGCAGGGGATCACAAACTGCCATCATTTCGCGTGACAGATCAGTGGGTTCCCTTCTACACTGCCTGACACACAACATGTGCTCTGGAGAACTATTATGCTCAACGTAAGTGAGTATTTTGACGGAAAAGTTAAATCTATCGGTTTTGACAGTGCGAGCACCGGCCGTGCCAGCGTGGGCGTGATGGCTGAAGGTGAATACACATTTGGTACCGGCCAGCCGGAAGAGATGACCGTGGTCAGCGGCTCGCTTAAGGTGCTGCTGCCAGGTGAGACCGAATGGAAATGGTTTGAAGCCGGTTCGGTATTTAACGTGCCGGGTCACAGCGAATTTCATCTGCAGGTTGGCGAGCCAAGTTCCTATCTCTGCCGTTACCTGAAAGATAAAGATTAAAAAAAGGGCCGCTTAGCGGCCTTTTTTGACAACTTCTGACCCGAACCGTGGTGGGATCATGCCCCAGCTCAGGGAACAGGGTCAGATCGGAAAGACGCTAAAGCCAATCCCTGGCCGCTCGGCCCGCGCGATTACGCACCTCATCCCTGAGGTGCGCCCGTTGCCGGGCCAACGCGTTGCGTTGTTCAAAAACGCTCCCGGCGTTTTTGTTCATGGCGCGGGACGCTTTCCTCTTCTGACCCTGTTCCCAGCGCTTTATGCTTTTCCGCTGCTGTCAGATCGACCTTTTTGGCATAGGTGCTTAAATGGCCGCTAAGCGACCATTTTTTTGGCATAAAACGTTTTTTCTGGCAACCCTGCCTGTTGAATTAACGCTGGGCTTCGCCGCCTAGCGCTTTCACCAGATTGCTGGTCAGTGCCGCCAGTTCGCTGGTCATCAGAATAAAGTCTGCATCAAAGCGCTGGGCAAAATCTTCGCGATCGATATCGTCATTCTGGTCGCGCAGCGTGTCGCTGAACTTCAGACGTTTTACCGAACCGTCATCCGCCAGCACGAACTGAATGCGCTCCTGCCAGTCGAGTGCCAGTTTGGTCACTACCTTACCGGCTTCGATATGGTTGGCGATCTCGTCACACACCAGATCCTGTTTCTTACAGCGGATCACGCCGCCATCTTCCAGCAGCGCTTTCAGCTCCGCTTCATCCATCAGTGCAAACCCGGCAGGCAGGTCGCCTGAACGCACCCATTGGGTCAGCGTCAGCTCAATCGGATTTTCCAGCGTCAGCGGCACCACCGGCAGTGAACCCAGGCTTTTGCGCAGCAGCGCCAGAGTATCTTCCGCTTTTTTCGCGCTGGCACAGTCAACCATAATCAGGTTATTGACCGTGTCGATCCACAGATAAGTCTGGCTGAAACGGCTGAAGGCGCGCGGCAGCAGGCTGTGCAGCACTTCATCTTTCAGCGAATCTTTTTCGGTCTTTTTGAGCTTGCGGCTCTGCTCAGATTCCAGCTTGTCGATTTTCGCTTCCAGCGCCTGTTTCACGACCGGCGACGGCAGGATTTTCTCCTCTTTACGAGCGCAAATCACAATCTGGCCTTTGTTCTCGTGGGTCAGCGCATCGCTGCGGTTACCCATCGGCGGGACCCAGCCGGTCTTGCTCATATCCTGACTGCCACACGGTGAAAACGTGAAGGCGTCGAGCTGTTTTTCCATCTCATCTGCGGACAACGGAATGTCACGATTCAGACGATAAACCATCATATTTTTAAACCACAACATCGGGATTCCTTACCGGGGCGCGATCGGGCGCACAAGTCTGCGAGAGTCAGCGCGCATGATAGCGAAACATCGGAGTGGTTTCATTGCCTTTAAGGCAGCCGCCTTCTACTGTATCTCTCACCTGAATGAATAACGAGGACGTAACCTTGCGCATAGGCATAGATCTGGGTGGCACCAAGACAGAAGTGATTGCATTGTCGGATAAGGGACAGGAGCTGTTCCGCCATCGGGTGAACACCCCGCGTGATGACTATCAGGCAACGGTGCAGGCGATTGTCGAACTCGTCACACTGGCGGAGCAGAAAACCGGCGAGACTGGTACGGTCGGCCTTGGGATCCCTGGCTCGCTTTCGCCCTTCAGTAAGCGGGTGAAAAATGCCAACTCCACCTGGCTCAACGGCCAGCCGCTGGATAAAGATCTGGCTCAGGCGCTGAACCGGGAAGTGCGCATCGCCAACGATGCTAACTGCCTGGCTGTGTCGGAAGCGGTTGATGGGGCGGGAGCGGGACAGCCGCTGGTGTTTGCCGTGATCATCGGCACCGGGTCGGGCGCGGGTGTGGCGATCAACGGGGAATCGCGCATCGGTGGCAACGGCAATGCTGGTGAGTGGGGCCACAATCCGCTGCCGTGGATGGATGAAGATGAGCTGCGCTACCGCCAGGAAGTGCCCTGTTATTGCGGGCAGCAGGGCTGTATCGAGACCTTTGTTTCCGGCACCGGTTTTGGTATCGACTATCAGCGGCTGAGCGGCGTGCATCGCAAAGGCGCAGAGATCGTTTCGCTGCTGGCACAGCAGGATCCGATCGCCGAACTGGCGATGAGCCGCTATGAGCTGCGGCTGGCCAAATCGCTGGCGCAGGTGGTAAACCTGATCGATCCCGACGTGATCGTGCTGGGTGGCGGGATGAGCAATGTGGATCGTCTCTATCAGACCGTACCCGTGCTGATGAAGAAGTGGGTGTTTGGCGGGGAGTGTGAAACGCCAGTGCTGAAGGCGCAGCATGGCGATTCCAGCGGCGTGCGCGGTGCGGCGTGGCTCTGGCCGCTTAACGGCTGATGCCGTTCCTGTCTGCGGTTCAGCACCTGAAGTCCGGGTGCTGAACCGTTAACCTCTGGCGCAGCATCCTGCCGCGCCGCGGTTATTCGCCAGCCAGCATCGTGTCCTGCGGTGCCCGATCGCGCTGCGCTTTGGTGGCGAGGAAATAGAGATAGCCGACCACCATGATGGCGACAAACAGCGCGCCAATCACCGGATTAAACCACAGCATCGCCAGCAGGCAGACGACTGACAGCAGCAGGGCGATGCCCGGTACAATCGGATAACCCGGCGCGCGGAAACTGCGCACCATCTCCGGCGCGCTGCGGCGCAGTTTAAACAGGCTCAGCATGCTCATGATGTACATCACAATCGCGCCAAACACCGCCATGGTGATCATCGCTGCCGTCAGCGTCATCCCCTGCAGATTAATCACGCCATCGCTGTAAATCGCCGCGATGCCCAGCACGCCGCCGAGAATAATTGCGCGATGCGGGGTCTGGAAACGTGACAGTTTTGCCAGCGAAGGGGGCAGATAGCCCGCGCGGGCCAGGGCAAAAAACTGCCGTGAGTAACCAAGGATGATGCCGTGGAAGCTGGCAATCAGGCCAAACAGCCCAATCCACACCAGCATATGCATCCAGTTAGAGTGTTCGCCAACGATCATTTTCATCGCCTGCGGCAGCGGATCATTAATATCGGCCAGTTTGCGCCAGTCACCTGCGCCGCCTGCCATCAGCATCACGCCAATTGCCAGCACCACCAGCGTCAGGATCCCGCTGATATAGGCGCGGGGAATGGTGCGGGTCGGATCTTTCGCCTCTTCGGCCGCCATCGCGGCACCCTCTATGGCAAGGAAAAACCAGATGGCGAAGGGGATAGCGGCGAAAATGCCGGAGAAGGCGGGCAGTCCGAAGCTGTCGCTGCCCGCCCAGCCGTGTGCGGCGAAGTTCGCCAGGCTGAAGCCAGGTGAGACCACGCCCATAAACACCAGCAGCTCAATGACCGCCAGCACGGTGACAACCAGTTCGAACATCGCTGCCAGTTTTACGCCGAGAATATTCAGCGTCATAAACACCAGGTACGCGCCGACCGCCGCAGTTTTCGGGTTGAGCTCGGGATACTGAACGTTGAGATAAGCCCCGATCGCCATAGCGATCGCTGGTGGCGCAAAGACAAACTCAATCAGTGTTGCCAGACCGGCAATCAGCCCGCCGGTTTCGCCAAAGGCACGACGGCTATAGGCAAAGGGGCCGCCCGCATGGGGGATCGCGGTGGTCAGCTCGGTGAAGCTAAAAATAAAGCAGGTGTAGAGCGTGGCGATCAGCGCCGTGGTCACCAGAAATCCCAGCGTGCCTGCCACCGCCCAGCCGTAACTCCAGCCAAAATATTCGCCTGAGATCACCAGGCCAACCGCAATCCCCCACAGATGCAGGGTGCCCAGAGTGGGCTTGAGTCTGTTTGTCATTACTGTTATCCCCGTCGTTGTTGGTCTCACGCGGCGTTACACCGCCATAACTACTAAAGTAAGGGGATAATGCCGTTGCATTACTCACCACGACTTGACGCGGGCGCAGTGACTTCTGTCCTCCACGGTCAACTCGCAGGCAACAACCTGGCCAGCTGCACGCTGCGGTCAACTTTGTCTCTTCTGAGGTCAAGCAGCTCACCTTCTGGCAACGCATGCTGAGATAACGCAAGTGAAAAGGAGCCGGATGATGAGCGCTAAACAATATGACAACCTGACTGATTCCCAACTCACCCTGATGGCGCAACAGGCGCTGACCTGTTATCCCGCCGCGCTGCAGGGGCAGCTCAGCCTGCTGTGCCGCTCAGAGAACGCCACGTTCCTGCTGCAGGCAGCTGGCCGGCGTTATGCGCTGCGGCTGCATCGCGGCGATTATCATCAGAAAGCGGATATCCTCAGCGAACTGCTGTGGCTCGACGCGCTGCGCGAAACCGGCATTATGGTGCCGGAAGCCGTCCCGGACAACGCGGGCGAAACCGTGCTGACGCTGCGGCTGCCGGATGGCGGTGAACGCTACGTGGTACTGTTTCACTGGATCGACGGCGAGATGCCGACCACTGACGTTGACCCCCGCGCCTTTCAGCAACTGGGCCAGATTACCGCGCGGCTGCATCAGCACAGCAAACAGTGGCAGCCGCCCGCGGGTTTCCAGCGGATTATCTGGGATCACCACACCATGACCAGCGCTGAGAGTCACTGGGGGCGCTGGCAGGATGCGCCCAATCTGCCTGTTGCCGATCACGGCGTCGTCGAACAGACGATCGCGCAGGTCGGCGCGGCGATGGCGCAGTTTGGTAAGGGATCGGATCGCTATGGCCTGATCCACGCCGATCTGCGGCTGACCAATCTGCTGCTGCACAAGGGCGAAACGCGGGTGATCGACTTTGATGACTGCGGACTCGGCTGGTATCTGCACGATCTGGCGGCCGCGATCAGTTTTGTTGAGCATCATCCTCGCGCGGCAGAGTGGATCGATCACTGGATACGCGGTTATGAGCAGGTGGCGCATATCAGCGATGCGGAGATGGCCATGCTGTCCGCGCTGCTAATCCAGCGTCGTATCCAGCTCACCGCCTGGGTGGGATCGCATGCTGAAACCGAAATGGCGCGCAGTCTCGGCCCGGAGTGGGCCAGTCACTCGGTCCGCCTCTGCCGCGATTATCTGGAGGGGAAACCGCTGCCGGTCGGCGTCTGATGCACCAGCGGCGGGCGTGGCTGCGCCGCCGCAGTGCCGGATGCCGTGTCCGCGCGCAGTCCGGACCGCCCGCAGGCGGTGCGGCGGGTCCCTGGGGACCTGGTATGGAATTTGCTCTGATCTCAGGAATGGGTGATCCACCTGACTTCTGACTGAGGCGACCATGAATCCGACACTGATCAAGCCCGATGCGTTTGCGGCCTGCTCTGCCGCGGCAGGGGCAGGCAATCACGGCGTGCTGGCTGCGGCGGCGACCGGCTTAAGCGAGTTTATTCATACTCAGGGCGGCGATGTTGATCGCATCTTCGGCATCAGCGGCATCGATCCGGAGCGCCTGGCCAGCCCGACGCTGAGCCTGGGGCTGGTTAACTACTGTCGGGTGCTGGAAGAGGCGGCGCGCCACTCCGGTTTTGATAACTTCGGTTTGCACTACGGCAGGCAGTTTAAACCGCAGTCATTAGGCCTGATCGGCTACATTGGCTTGTGCTCCGCCACGCTGGAACAGGCGCTGCACAATGTGGTTAACGCGTTTCCCTGGCATCAGCACGACACCTTAACCCGGCTGGTGGATAAGGGAGAGTGCTGGCGGCTCGACTATCAGGTGCGCCACGGGGCTATTCTGTCGCGCCGTCAGGATGCAGAGCTGACGCTGGGGATGTTTATGAATCTGATCCGCCATGTCGCGGGCAGACACTGGGCACCACGCGAAGTCCATTTCGAGCATCCGCGTCCCGGCCAGTGGCACGATCACTGCAAAGTGTTTGATGCGCCGGTCTGGTTCGATCAGCCGTTTAATTCGCTGGTGATCCCGAAACGTGATCTGCTGCGCGCAATGCCGGAGAGCGATCCGATCCTGTTGATGGTGATGCAGGATGCGATCCGGCGGCTGAACCGCGGGACGTCTCAGCAGAGCATGATTGAGCAGGCACGCTCGCAGGTTAATTTATCGCTGATGCAGGGCGAGCCGGTGCTGGAAGAGGTGGCGGATAAACTCGGGCTGTCGAGCTGGTCACTGCAGCGGCGACTGCGCGAAGAGGGTAGCAGCTTTACTGCGCTGGTGGATCAGGTGCGCTGCGAAATGGCAACGCACTATCTGCAGCAGAAGCAGCTGCCGATCTCAGAAATGGCGCTGCTGCTGGGCTACTCGGAAGTCAGCGCGTTCTCGCGCGCATTTCGCCGCTGGTTTGGCATCAGTCCGCGCCAGTGGCGCCAGGAAGGTCTGGCCAGCTAACCATGCGGCGCAAAGCCAAACCACGCCGGTTGTCCCGGCGCCGGCGGCGGTGGCAGATCGCGCGTTTGTGCCACCAGCTGCCAGGCACGCAGGCAGAGCGCCTCATCCCCCTGAGTCTGCGTCACTGCATAATGTCTGCTGTGCTGCTGCCACTCCATCCGTACCAGACATTGCTGACCGGCATAACGCGTCGCATCAGTAAACTGCCGATTCAGTACCGGCTGCATTTGATTAGTCCAGTGACAGGATTTGCTGTCCGGATCCTTCGCAGGCTCACACAGGTTTGCCACGCTATCACGTTGCTTTGACACAGGTTGCTGACAGGCGCTGAGCAACACTGCAATAATCACACCTGCCAGTATTCTCACTATCGTATTAATTAAATTCATTAAATTAGCCACTTTCTTCTAAAGATCTTTTGGTCTGCTGCCGACAGTCTACAGACCGGCCTGCTGAATGCTATGGCATTCCTCCGACTGTCGGCAGAACCAGAATTTACCGCCCCTGTGCGGATGATGTCTCTTTTCACTTCATGGATTAGAAATGCAGAAAAAATATGCCTTTGCGGCACTCTCCTTGTTAACCACCTCGCTGATTAGCGGCTGTGCTACCGAATCTTCCCGTGCTATTCAGGCTCCGCAGGTTCGCGCAGCCAGCCAGCCTGTTTATCAGGGCGTGCGCAGCCCGATTGCGGTAGGTCAGTTTGATAACCGCTCCTCGTACATGAACGGCATCTTCTCTGATGGCGTCGATCGGCTGGGTAATCAGTCGAAAACCATTCTGATTACCCATCTGCAGCAGACCAATCGCTTCAGCGTGCTGGATCGCAGCAATCTGAAAGAGTTGCAGCAGGAGTCAGACTTCAAACGCAGCCAGCAAAATATCAAAGGCGCGAACTACATCATCACCGGTGATATCACCGAGTTTGGCCGCAAAGAAGTGGGCGATCAGCAGCTGTGGGGCATTCTGGGCCGCGGCAAAACTCAGATTGCCTATGCCAAAGTGAATCTGAACGTGGTGGATGTCGCCACCTCTGAAGTGGTTTACAGCACCCAGGGGGCGGGCGAGTACCAGCTTTCGGCGCGTGAAGTGATCGGCTTTGGCGGCACCAGCAGCTATGACTCGACGCTGAACGGCAAAGTGATGGATCTGGCGATTCGCGAAGCAGTCGATCATTTAGTGGATGGAATCAACAACGGCGCATGGCGTCCGGCTAAATAAGGAAGCAGTAAATGAAAATGATGACACTGAGCAGCCTGCTGATGGCAGCGGCGCTGCTGGCCGGCTGTACGCCAAAAGCGCCGAAAACGATCTATTACTGGGGCGACTATCAGGAACAGATTTATAGCTACTATCAGCAAAGCGGCGATCCGCTGAAGCAGATCGATGCGCTGAATCTGGATGTGGAAAAAGCCCGTGCTGCGGGTCAGCCCGTACCGCCAGGCCTGCATGCGCAGCTCGGCCTGCTCTACGCTAAAACGGGTGATACCAATAAAGCGTTTGGTCAGTTCGCCACCGAGAAACAGCTGTTCTCCGAATCAGCACCTTACATGGATTTTCTGATGAGTAAAAAACAAGGAGTGGTACAGTGAAAAAATGGATTGCCCTGAGCGGCGCGCTGATGGTGCTGTTGCTGACCGGCTGTGCGCAGCCAAAAAAACCGTACGACTACACTGCGTTTCGTGCCAGCAAGCCCGCCTCGATTCTGGTGCTGCCTGCCACTAACACCTCGCCGGATATCAACGCCGCTCACAGCCTGAACTCGCTGGTGACGCGTCCGCTGGCCGAAGCCGGTTATTACGTCTTCCCGGTGGCGGTGGTTGAAGAGACCTTTCAGCAGCACGGCCTGACCAGCGCGAGCGACGCCCAGGCGGTCAGCGCGAAACGTCTGAATGAGATCTTCCACGCCGACAGTGCGCTCTATATCTCGATCAGCGACTATGGCAGCAGCTATCGGGTGATCGACAGTGTGACCACGGTGTCCGCCAAAGCACGGCTGGTGGATTTGCGCAGCGGCAAAGAGATCTGGCAGGGTAAGGCCACTGCCAGCGACAGTGAAGAGAACAACAATAATAATGGCGGACTGGTGGGGATGCTGGTGAATGCGGCGATCAAACAGATAGCCAGCAACGTCACGGATAAAGCGCACACCGTGGCCGGACTGACCAGCAATCGTATGCTGGCCCAAAATGAGCAGGGCGGATTACTCACCGGCCCTCGCTTCAAAGTCGTCAGCGCCCGCTGATCAAACTCAGACGGGCGCTCTGGCGCCCGTTATCCCTGCGGCAGCTCGAGCTGGCTGTAACCCAGGCCATTCATTTTACGCACTTTAATCTGCACCGGGATACGCTCTTTCATCGCTTCCACGTGGCTGATCACCCCAATGGTTTTGCCGCTGGCGTTCAGCGCGTCCAGTGCATCCAGCGCGGTGTCCAGCGTCTGAGCATCCAGCGTGCCGAACCCCTCATCCAGAAACAGCGATTCGATGCGCGTTTTGTGGCTGACCAGATCCGATAACGCCAGCGCCAGCGCCAGACTGACCAGGAAGCTCTCGCCACCTGATAACGTGCGGGTATCGCGTGCCGCATCGGCCTGCCAGGTATCGACGACATCCAGCTCCAGCTGATCCTGCGCCCGGCGCTGCAGCAGATAACGGCCATGCAGCCGATCGAGCTGACGGTTGGCGAGCGCTACCAGATGATCCAGCGTTAAACCCTGGGCGAAGCGCCGGAATTTATCGCCGCTGGCGGAGCCGATCAGATCGTTGAGCAGGCTCCACTGCGCCAGCACTGCAGCATCCTGTTCAATCTGCGTCATCAGGCTCTGCTGTCGGGCGCGGAGGCTGGCGTCGCTGTGCAGCTGCTGCTGAATCTGACCCTGCTGGCTGGCGTTGTCGCGCAGGGCCAGCCGTAACTGCTCCAGCTGCTGCGTCAGCGCTTCCGCAGATTCCGGCATCGCGTCGGGCTTTGCCTGCTGATGGGCGCTGAGCCGCTGGTGCAGATCCGCCAGTCGCGCCTGCTGCTGCTGGCATTGTTGATCGAGCTGCTGCAGCTGCTGGCGCAGTTGCAGCACAGTCTGCTCATCCAGCAGCGCCGCGCGCAGGCTGGCTTCATCGGCAAATCCGGCGCTCTCCAGTGTCTGCTGCAGCGTGCTTTCTGCCTCTGCCAGTTTGCCGCTGAGCATCTGACGCTGATTTTCCAGCCCCGACAGTTCACCCTGCAGGCGATTGACCTCGGCCTGCGCCTGTTGCAGGGCGGTGAGCTGCTGTGCCAGCTGTTCATCAGCGTGCTGAACGCGGGCCTGCAGCTGCTGACGGGCGTTGGCGACATCGCGATCGCCAAACAGCGCCAGACGCTGCTGACGCATTTCGCTGAGCTGCGCCTGGCTCTTCTGCTGCTGCTGCTGACGGGTCGTGAGCTGCTGCTGTTCCTGTTCAGCCTGCTGCTGCAGGGCAGTGAGCTGGGTTTCCCCTTTTAACAGCTGCGGTTGCAGGTTAGCGAGCAACTGCTCACTTTCCTGCCAGCGCTGCCAGCGCCGCTGTTGCTCCGCCAGCCACGCATCGCGATCGGCGGCATCGGGCAGGGCAAGATTGTGTGCGCTGAACTGCTGCTTCAGACGGCTCTGCAACTGCTCCCGAGCCTGCTGTTCCTGCTGCTGACGCTGTTGCAGCGCATCCAGCGCCTGTTGCAGGCTGGTCAGCGACTGCTGCGCCAGCTGTTCGGCCTGCTGGTGCTGCTGCCAGGCCTGCAGCTGCTGAAGATGATGATCTTTCGCAGCCTGACGCGCCTGTTCAGCGGCCTCCTGAGCCAGTCGATGCTGCTCAAGCTGACTTTCACGGTCGCTTTGCTGCTGCTGCCACGCGGATAAGGCCTCGCGATCGGCAAGCGGGAAGGTAAGTGCCAGCTCACTGCTCAGCGCCTGCCACTGTTGCTCAAGCTGATCAAGCTGTTGCTGCATCCCTGCGATTTCCTCGCGCAGGGTCTGCTGCTGAAATACTGACTGCTTCAGCTGTTCGTTTTTTGCCGTACCCGCTTCGCGCAGTGCCTCGGTTTGTTGTTGCAGCGCAGCCCGGCGCTGTTGGTTAGCACTTACTTCAAGTGTGCTGTAGGCCTCGACGGCGGGGTGGGTGCAGGAGCCGCACAGGGGGCAGGGCTGATCGGCGGTGAGCCGGGCGCGGTAATCGCTGAGGTCAACAATCTGCTGCTCCAGCGCGCAGATTTTTTCGACATCATCCAGCTGCTGTTTTTCGCGTTTCCACGTCTCGCGCAGGCTCTGGAGTTCCGCTTCACTCTGCTGATGCGCTTTTTCCAGCGCGCTCAGTCTTTGCTGGCGCTGGCCCAGCTGCTGATGCAGCGGCTGCCACTGCGTTGAGAGCAGCAGCAGTTGCTGACGCGCCGGACGGCTGCTCTGCAACTGGCTTAATGCCTGACGCAGTGCGGCAGGCGGATGCAGCTCCTGAAGCGAAGTGAGTGCCTGCTCCGCCTGCAACAGCGCCTGGCGGGACTGTTTTTCCGCCTGCTGGCGCGGCAGTGCCTGTTGTGCCTGTTGCTGCTGTTTCGCCTGTTGCGCATCGATCTGCTGCTGCTGCTGTATGCGCTGTTGTGTCAGTCCTGCCAGCGTCGTCTCACGCTGTGCCAGCAGGGCAAAGTTCTCCTGCCATACCGGCAGCGAAGCCCCCCAGTGCGCCAGATCGGCCAATTGCTCACGTAACTGATGCTGTTCGGCAATCGCCTGCTGCCAGCCCGCGACCTGCTGCTTCTGTTGCGTCAGGCTGGCCTGAGTCTGGTCGGCATGCTGCTGCTGCCGGGCATTTTCCTGCTGCTGCTCTGCAAGCTGCTGCTGCAGTGTCGTGATGCGCTGATCCAGCGGCAGCACCTGTTCCGTCAGCAGGCTCTCCTGCTGCTGCTGATCCTGCTGCGCCTGCTGGCGGGCGGTCTGGCTGGCCGCATAATTCTGCTGATGATGCTGCTGCTGGTTCTGCGCCTGCGCCGCCGCTGAGGTGAGCTGCTGATAGCGGTTCTCAGCCTGCTGGTGTTCACTGCGCAATGCGTCGCGCTGCTGCAGTTTTACCCGCAGCTTTTCAGCCGGTTCGCTGCGAGCCAGCCGCTGGCGGTCGGTTTCGGCCGCCTGGGAGGCGGCCTGCGCCTGCTGCTGCGACGCTTCAGCCTGCGCACTCTCCTGCAGTAACTGCTGTGCCTGTTGCTGCCACTGCTGCTGTTGCTGCGTCTGCTGATAATCCGCGCTGAGCTGCTGTTCAGCCCTGGTCAGATCGCTGAGCTGCTGGTGCAGCGCGTCACGGGCGTCGCTATCCAGCAGCGCCATCGCACCCGCCTGGCTGCGCAGCAGATCCAGCTGGGTTTTCGCCTCTTTATGACGCTCGTAGATGGCAGCGGAAATCAGGCCATAGATTTCGGTGCCGGTCAGCTCCTCCAGCAGTTCGGCGCGTTCACTGGCTTTCGCGTTGAGAAAGGCGGCAAATTGTCCCTGTGACAGCATCATCGAGCGGGTGAAGCGCTCGAAATCGAGTCCGGAGAGGGTTTCGATGAGCTTCAGCTTGTCACCGACCTTATCGGCAACAATAGTGTTGTCGTCACAGCGCGCCAGCTCAACGCGCGGCGCCTGTAGCTTGCCGTCAGCGGTGCCGCGCGCGCGGTTCTGGCTCCAGAAGGCGCGCCAGGCTTCACCTTTGATCTCAAACTCGACTTCAGCCAGACATTCGGCGCAGTCGCGGGTCATCAGCGCATTCTGGCTCTGGGAAATTGCGCCCAGGCGCGGCGTCTGGTGATAGAGCGCCAGGCAGATGGCGTCCAGCAGGGTGGTTTTACCCGCCCCGGTGGCACCGGTAATGGCAAACAGGCCGTTGCTGGCAAAAGGCTCGGCGCGGAAGTCGATGAACCATTCACCGCGCAGGGCATTGAGGTTTTTAAATCGTAGCGTGAGGATCTTCATTGGGTCTCTTCCATGGCGGCCAGCGTCTGGCGAAACAGCGTGGTCATCTCGTCAATTTGCGCCGGTTGCAGCTCCTCATCCAGCGCCAGACGGCGCGCGAAGACCTCTTCCACCTTCAGCTCACTCAGCGTTTCGTTGTCGAGCCGCGCCAGGCTCTGCTGCCGCTGTTCACGACTGCGGCGCAGCAGCAATACCTTGACCGGCAGCGTGGCGGTCAGGGTTTCGACCTGGCGCTGTAGATCGCTGAGGTACTCCTGGGTGGTCACTTCGATGTCGAGCCAGGTCGGTTTTTCCTGCTCTGCCGTACTGAAGGCATTTAACTGTTCCGCTATCTGCGCCAGCGAACCTTTCAGCACCTGCATCGGCTGCGCCTGTGGCACCTCCAGCGGCGTAACGGACTGCAGGCCGCTGGCCGCCAGTTCCAGCAGGAAGACGCTCTTTTCAGTCCCCAGCTCATCAAAGCTCAGTGGAATCGGCGAGCCGCTGTAGCGGATATGCTCGCTTCCGGCCACGCGCTGGGCGCGATGAATATGGCCGAGCGCAATATAGTCAGCAGCGGGAAACGCGCTGGCGGGAAACGCGTCCAGCGTGCCGATGTAAATGTCGCGCACCGAATCGCTCTGGCTGACGCCGACGGTGGTGAGGTGACCGGTAGCTATAATTGGTAGCGCATAGTCCAGTGCCTGGGCGGCGGCGAAACATTGCTGATAGTGGTGGGCAATCGCCTCCAGCAGCGAGGTCTGCTTATCGCGGCCCGACTGACCCGCCCGGCTGCGCAGGATATCGCGCGGGCGCAGATAGGGAATGGCGCACAGCAACGCGCCCGGCTCGCCCTGGCGGGTGTTGAGCAGCAGCACATCATCCTGCGCCTGCGGTGTAGCGATCACCCGCGTGTTGAGACAGGCCAGCAGCTCGCGTGACTCATTCAGCGTTGCCACGGAATCGTGGTTACCCGCCAGCACAATCAGCTGACAGCCGGTAGGCTGCAGTGCTACCACGAAGCGGTTAAACATCTCGCGGGCGTAGCTGGGCGGCGTGCCGGTATCAAACAGGTCGCCTGCAATGATCAGCGCATCCACCTGATGCTGTTCAATCTGGATCAACAGCCAGTCGAGAAACGCCTGATGTTCTGCCGCCCGACTTTTGTTGTAGAAGAACTGCCCCAGATGCCAGTCCGCAGTATGAATAATGCGCATGATGAGTCCCTGCCGTTGTGATTCGCCCGGCGATTATACTGGCTCTGCGGCCAAAGCAAAAAATTGTCGCTGCGCTGCCATAAATGATTACCGATGAGGTTACAGGCAGGTTATGTTTTCATAAAAGTGTCACAAATCTGACGCATAATGGCGCCGCGAATCTCAGTGACAGCCGTCATAATCAGCAGGAGTAATAATGGCTAAGCGCATTTTGGTTGTGGAGGATGAAGCCCCCATCCGTGAAATGTTGTGTTTTGTTCTGGAGCAGAACGACTATCAGCCAATCGAGGCGGAAGATTATGACAGCGCCGTTGGCAAGCTGATTGAACCCTGGCCCGATCTGATTTTGCTGGACTGGATGTTACCCGGTGGCAGCGGGATTCAGTTTATCAAGCATCTGAAGCGCGAGGCGATGACCCGCGATATCCCGGTGATGATGCTGACCGCGCGCGGCGAAGAGGAAGATCGGGTACGCGGTCTGGAAGTCGGTGCCGATGATTACATTACCAAGCCGTTTTCACCCAAGGAGCTGATGGCGCGGATCAAAGCGGTGATGCGCCGCATTTCGCCGATGGCGGTGGAAGAGGTGATTGAAATGCAGGGGCTGAGTCTGGATCCCTCCTCACATCGCGTGATGTCCGAAACCACGCCGCTGGAGATGGGCCCTACCGAATATAAGCTTCTGCACTTCTTTATGACCCACCCGGAACGCGTCTACAGCCGCGAACAGCTGCTGAACCACGTCTGGGGCACCAATGTGTATGTGGAGGATCGCACTGTCGATGTTCACATTCGCCGTTTACGTAAAGCGCTGGAAGTCTCCGGCCACGATCGCATGGTACAAACCGTCCGTGGAACAGGGTATCGTTTCTCTGCCCGCTACTAAACGGAGCCTTTACCGTGCTGGAACGCCTCTCCTGGAAGAGATTACTGACAGAACTGCTGCTGGCCTGTCTGCCTGCCGCGCTACTGGGCCTGCTGTTTGGCGGTCTGCCCTGGTGGCTGCTGCTGAGCGTGGTCATGGTGCTGTTGTGGCATTTCCACAATCTGATGCGGCTGTCGCACTGGCTGTGGCTCGACCGCACCATGACGCCACCGGCCGGGCGTGCCAGCTGGGAACCCCTGTTTTATGGCCTTTACCAGATGCAGCTGCGCAACCGCCGGCGGCGGCGCGAACTCGGCAATCTGATTAAGCGTTTCCGCAGTGGGGCTGAGTCCCTGCCGGATGCGGTGATCCTGACGACGGAAGAGGGCACTATTTTCTGGTGTAACGGCCTGGCGCAGCAGCATCTGGGTCTGCGCTGGCCGGAAGATAATGGCCAGAATATCCTCAATCTGCTGCGCTACCCGGAGTTCTCCCGCTATCTGCGCCAGCGCGATTTCGACAAGCCGCTGACGCTGGTTCTGAACAATAAGCTTCATATGGAATTCCGCGTCATGCCCTACAGCGAAGGGCAGTGGCTGCTGGTGGCCCGTGATGTGACGCAGATGCATCAGCTGGAAGGGGCGCGCCGCAACTTCTTTGCCAACGTCAGTCATGAGTTACGCACGCCGCTCACCGTGCTGCAGGGCTATCTGGAGATGATGAATGACTCGGTGATGAGCGAGCCTTCGCGCAGTAAAGCGCTGCACACCATGTCGGAGCAGACGCGTCGCATGGACAGCCTTGTTAAGCAGTTGCTGACACTGTCGCGCATTGAAGCCGCGCCTGCGATCGATCTCAAAGAGAAGGTCGATGTGCCGGTGATGCTGAAACTGCTGCAGCATGAGGCGGCGACGCTAAGTGCCGGTCGTCACGATATCCATTTTCACACCGATCCCCACCTGAAAGTGTTCGGTAATGACGAACAGCTACGCAGCGCTATCTCCAATCTGGTGTACAACGCGGTCAATCACACCCCGGATGGCACGCGGATCGATATCAGCTGGCTGCGTGGCAAACAGGGTGCGACCTTCAGGGTGTGCGATAACGGGCCGGGTATCGCCTCAGAACATATCCCGCGCCTCACCGAGCGGTTCTACCGGGTTGATAAGGCGCGTTCGCGCGCCACCGGCGGCAGCGGGCTGGGACTGGCGATTGTGAAACATGCTCTGAGCCATCATAACGCCCGGCTGGAGATCACCAGCGTACCGAATAAAGAGACCTGTTTTACCTTTACGCTGCCCGCGAGGTTGATTGTGAACAGCGTGATGCAGGAGAATGCCGTTCATTAATCGCTGCCGGATCTCCCTGATGCGCATCCTTGTTTTGTTGATCGTCTCTCTGCTGCCGGGCCTGTCTCTGGCCCAGCCCGGCACGCTCTCCGGCAATCTCAGCAGCGTGGGATCCGATACGCTCGGCTATCTGATGACGCTGTGGGGCGAGGACTTTAGTCGCCAGGCTCCGGGCGTCAATGTGCAGGTTCAGGCCTCGGGTTCGTCTACCGCGCCGACCGCGCTGGCGGCGGGTGCCGCACAGCTCGGGCCGATGAGCCGCCCGATGCAGGCCGATGAACGTCAGGCCTTTGAGGCGCGCTACGGCTACCCGCCGCTGGCGGTGCCGGTAGCGATGGATGCGCTGGTGGTGGTCGTGAATCAGCGCAATCCGCTGCAGCAGATTGAACCGCGTCAGCTCGACGCTATTTTCTCGATTACCCGCCTGTGTGGCGCGCTCAGTGTGCCGCTGCGCTGGGGCGATCTCGGTTTAACCGGCGACCAGTGGCGTCAACGACCCATTCAGCGCTATGGACGTAACTCTGCCTCCGGGACCTGGGGGTTCTTCAAACAGCAGGTGCTGTGCAAAGGCGATTTCCGCAGCGACGTAGCGGAGTTTCCCGGCTCGGCTGCGGTGGTGCAGGCGGTGGCCGGTAATTCGCGTAGCATCGGCTACGCCAGTTTCGGCTTTCACCTCAGCGGCGTAAAAATGCTGGCGGTGGTGAATGACCAGGGACAGGCGATTACTCCGAATGCCGATGCGATCCGCAGCGGCCGCTATCCCTGGGCGCGTCCGCTCTATCTCTATGTCAACAAAGCGCCCGGTAAACCGCTGCCGCCGCTGGTGGCCGCGTTTCTGCAGCATGTGCTTTCCGTGCAGGGACAGCGGCGCGTCAGCGAAGCGGGCTACCTGCCGCTCTCCGACAGCCAGATGGCGCAGGCGCGCGCAGCGCTGCAATAATCTTTCAACCTGAATTTTTTTCATCATCACTGAATTTTCTTCAGTTGCAGACAGAAGTTACTCGTGTCACCCTGCATTCAGACATATAGCCATCCAGATGGCTATTTATATCAGAATGTAATTATTTCCTGCCGTAATCATTTGCAGGAGAGACAGGAGTGATCATGCAAAGAGAAACCGCCCCGTTCCGCGCCGACACCGTTGGCAGCTTCCTGCGTCCCGCAGCCATTAAGCAGGCACGCGAACAGTTTTCAGCCGGAGAAATTGATGCCACCACTCTGCGTCAGGTGGAAGATGCGGCAATTCGCGATGTGGTCGCGAAACAGCGTGAAAATGGCCTGAAAGTAGTGACAGACGGCGAGTTCCGTCGCGGCTGGTGGCATTTCGACTTCTTCTATGGCCTTGACGGCGTTGAGAGCTATGAAGCGGAGCAGGGCATCCAGTTTAATGGCGTGCAGACCAAAGCGCATGGCGTTAAAGTGGTGAGCAAACTCGGTTTCCCGGCGGATCACCCGATGCTCGACCATTTCCGCTTCCTGCGGGGTATTGCCGGTGATGCGGTGCCGAAGATGACTATTCCCAGCCCCAGCGTGCTGCACTTCCGCGGTGGCCGCAAAGTGATTGATTCGGAAGTTTATCCGGATCTGGCGGACTACTTCGACGATCTGGCACAGACTTACAAGCAGGCGATCAAGGCGTTTTACGACGCGGGCTGTCGCTATCTGCAGCTGGATGACACTGTCTGGGCGTACCTCTGTTCCGAAGATCAGAAGCGCGATATCCGCGCACGTGGCGATGATCCGGACCAGCTTGCCCAGACGTATGCTCAGGTGCTGAATAAAGCGCTGGAAGATAAACCTGCCGATCTGACCGTGGGTCTGCATGTCTGCCGCGGGAATTTCCGCTCCACCTGGATCTCTGAAGGCGGCTATGGGCCGGTGGCAGAAATCCTGTTCGGCAGCGTCAACGTGGATGCATTCTTCCTGGAGTATGACAACGCCCGTTCCGGCGGCTTTGAGCCACTGCGTTACATTAAGCCGGGCCACCAGCAGGTTGTTCTGGGTCTGATCACCACCAAAGTGGGTGAGCTGGAAGATCCGGCGCAGGTGAAAGCCCGGCTGGAAGAGGCGACGCAGTATGTCAGCCTGGACCAGATCTGCCTCAGCCCGCAGTGCGGCTTTGCCTCTACCGAAGAGGGCAACAGCCTGAGCGAAGCCGAACAATGGCAGAAGATTCGTTTAGTGGTCGATATCGCTAATCAGGTCTGGTAATGCTGTAACGTTGTGCAGACAGGCGCGTAAAACGCGCCTTTTGTGTATCTTCTGGCCCGTTTATGCGGGGTTTTCTCACGCTCTGTCTGTTATTTAAGCACATCATCTTGTGTGCCTGCGGAAAAAATTAACGCTATCCACTGCCTTTTATAAAAATGGCGGCATAACCTTCTGGTTTTTCGATCCCGTATTGCCTTTCACCGCTATAAACGTTTTACTTAGCGCCGTTGTCGATTCATCCCTCTGTGAACAGAATAAAAGCAGCTTAAATCACCTGCGCTTTACCCTGCGACGAGCATAATGCGCT
Source organism: Pantoea sp. QMID4 (assembly GCF_030270445.1). Classification (NCBI taxonomy): domain Bacteria; kingdom Pseudomonadati; phylum Pseudomonadota; class Gammaproteobacteria; order Enterobacterales; family Erwiniaceae; genus Pantoea; species Pantoea sp. QMID4. The sequence continues at coordinate 104,143 of NZ_BSXL01000007.1, forward strand.
GACATTGTCAGCCAGGTCGCGGTTTGCACGCAGCGAGGGGACAACACTAACCCAACTTCCACCGCAACATCAGTGACAGGCCGTATGACACATCGTTTAACTTCGAAGGACATTCTCGCGCTGGGCTTTATGACATTTGCCCTGTTTGTTGGCGCGGGCAACATCATTTTCCCGCCCATGGTCGGTATTCAGTCTGGCGAACACGTCTGGACAGCCGCTATCGGCTTTTTGATTACCGCTGTCGGTCTGCCCGTGATGACCGTGATCGCGCTTGCGCGCGTCGGCGGGGGCGTGGATGCGCTCAGCACCCCGATTGGCAAGGTCGCTGGCATCGTGCTGGCCACCGTTTGCTATCTGGCTGTCGGGCCGCTGTTTGCCACCCCGCGCACGGCAACCGTCTCGTTTGAGATGGGCATTGCACCGCTGACCGGCGATGGCGCGCTGCCGTTGTTCATCTACAGCCTGATCTATTTCGCACTGGTGATTGGCGTGTCGCTCTATCCGGGCAAGCTGCTCGATACGGTAGGGCACTTCCTGGCGCCACTAAAAATTATCGCGCTGACGGTGTTAGGCGTGGCTGCACTGGTCTGGCCGGCGGGCGGTACCATTCCGGCGACCGCAGACTATCAGCGTGCGGCGTTCTCCAGCGGTTTCATTAATGGCTATCTGACCATGGACACGCTGGGCGCGCTGGTGTTCGGCATCGTAATCGTTAACGCCGCCCGTTCACGTGGTGTCGATAATGCTGCACTGCTGACCCGCTATACGGTGCTGGCAGGACTGATTGCCGGTCTGGGCCTGACGCTGGTCTATCTCTGCCTGTTCAAACTGGGCGCGGGCAGCGGGGCGCTGGTGGATCAAAATGCCAACGGCGCAGCGATCCTGCACGCGTATGTTCAGCATACCTTTGGCAGTATGGGCAGCTTCTTCCTGGCCGCGCTGATCTTCGTCGCCTGTATGGTGACCGCTGTCGGCCTGACCTGTGCCTGTGCGGAATTTTTTGCGCAATACCTGCCGTTGTCGTATAAAACGCTGGTGTTTATTCTGGGTCTGTTCTCGATGGTGGTGTCGAATCTCGGCCTGAGCCACCTGATTCAGATCTCCATCCCGGTACTGACGGCGATCTATCCGCCCTGTATCGTGCTGGTGGTGCTGAGTTTCACCCTTAACTGGTGGAATAAGAGCAGCCGGATTATCGCGCCAGCGATGCTGGTAAGCCTGCTGTTTGGCATTGTTGATGCGATTAAAACCACCGGATTTAAAGACTTGCTGCCGACATTCAGTCAGCACCTGCCGCTGGCTGACCAGGGTCTTGCCTGGTTGCCACCGTCGCTGGTCATGCTGCTGATTGCCGCTGTTGTGGATCGGGTGAAAGGACCGGAACAGGTGACGGTTCACTCGTAACAGAGCGCACTGATTCTTCTTTAACCACGGGCTTGCCCGTGGTTTTTTCATTTCACAGGTACAGGTTGTTATGCAAGAAACCAACAAGCTCAAACGCGGACTGAGCACGCGCCACATCCGTTTTATGGCGCTGGGATCGGCGATTGGCACCGGGCTGTTTTACGGTTCCGCCGACGCGATAAAAATGGCCGGACCGAGTGTACTGCTCGCCTACATCATCGGCGGGGCAGTGGCGTATATCATCATGCGCGCGCTGGGTGAGATGTCCGTTAACAATCCTCAGGCCAGCTCTTTCTCCCGCTACGCGCAGGACTATCTTGGGCCGATGGCGGGTTATATCACCGGTTGGACCTACTGTTTTGAAATCCTGATTGTGGCGATAGCGGACGTAACCGCGTTCGGCATCTATATGGGCGTCTGGTTCCCTGAGGTGCCGCACTGGATTTGGGTGCTCAGCGTGGTGCTGATCATCGGTGCCGTCAATCTGATGAGCGTGAAGGTGTTCGGCGAAGTGGAGTTCTGGTTCTCCTTCTTCAAAGTCGCCACCATCATCGTGATGATCCTGGCCGGTTTCGGCATGATCATCTGGGGGATTGGCAACGGCGGTCAGCCGACCGGTATCCATAACCTGTGGACCAACGGCGGCTTCTTTGCCCACGGCGTCGTCGGCATGCTGCTGTCGCTGCAGATGGTGATGTTCGCCTATGGCGGCATCGAAATCATCGGCATCACTGCGGGTGAAGCGAAAGATCCGGAGAAGTCGATTCCGCGTGCGATTAACTCGGTGCCGTGGCGCATTCTGGTGTTCTACGTCGGCACACTGTTTGTGATTATGTCGATCTATCCGTGGAATCAGGTTGGAACCTCGGGCAGCCCGTTTGTGCTGACCTTCCAGCATCTGGGGATCGCGGCAGCCGCTTCCATCCTCAATTTCGTCGTGCTGACCGCGTCGCTCTCTGCCATTAACAGCGATGTGTTTGGCGTGGGCCGTATGCTGCACGGGATGGCGCAGCAGGGTCATGCGCCGAAAGTCTTTATGAAGGTCTCGTCGCGCGGGATTCCGTGGGTGACGGTGGTGGTGATGATGTTCGCCATGCTGATTGCGGTTTATCTCAACTACCTGATGCCGGAAAAAGTCTTCCTGGTCATCGCCTCGCTGGCGACCTTTGCAACGGTGTGGGTCTGGATCATGATTCTGCTTTCGCAGATCGCCTTCCGTCGCAAAATTGGCAAAGAGGCGGCGAGTAAGCTGCAGTTTGCGCTGCCAGGTGGCAGCTGGACGGCTGGCGTCGGCGTTGCGTTCCTCTGCTTTATTATCGGTCTGATTGGTTATTTCCCCGATACCCGCATTTCACTCTATGCTGGCATGGTATGGATTGTGGTGCTGCTGCTGGGCTATAAGCTGGTGCGTAAAGTCCGCTAAGGATGTTTTCCATGCTGGCTGGAGTGAGACTGTTGAAGCCCGGCTGCAGATAATGCTGCGGCTGGGGCTGTTTTTTTGGCCTCCCTGATCGGGTTTTGTCTGAAGACGTTCGTCAGCGCCCGGAGCGGAATTCTCGCCGCGAGCCTGACCACTGGCGCAGGGGAGTGAAAGTAATGGTCATCGGGCGTTACCGGGACTATCGTTCAGGCGCGCTGACGGGCGTAACCGGCCGTCCATCTGTAGTGATAGATATCGATGTGGCGCTTATGACAGTTAATCCGCGCTTTATTTCGCTGGATTGACGCCGGCAAATGCGTCTCAGGCTCTGTTCGTATCAACAATAATGCTGATTTACTAATTGCCTGACCGCCCCTATCTTGTTAACTGTCCGTGCCAGCATTAATTCGGCAATACAAATAACAAGTCATTCAGGGACAAACCATGTTCAACAAGCCCTCACTAAAAAGTTTGCTGTGCCTGCACTCTGTGTGCGGCATACTCCTTACAGCAATTCTGCTTTCCACAGTGACCGGCTTTGTGCTGAGAAACCAGGCCGAACAACGTCTCCTTGAATCCAGCACTGCATATGCACGTAAACTGGCCAACACTGCCGATAACCTGTTCCGGACGGCCCAGAAGGAACTGGCTTTCAGCGCCGCACAGATAACCAGCTACAGGGATTTGCAGGTTCTGCAGCATGAAACCGACAGGCTACGTCTGCAGTCAGACATGTTCAGTTCCGTGCTGGCCCTGTCGCCCGAGGGGCGGGTTGTGGCCGCTTCTCCCTTAAATTTTATACCATCCGGGACATCGCTTAATGTGGCGTCCGGGCAGCTGGAGGCCGTAAAAAAAGGCCCTTTTGTTTCTGATCCACTCACCCCCTATACGGGAAACTATCTCGTCTTTTTGTCGAACCCGGTATATTCGCCGTCAGGCGAATACCTGGGGTATCTGGCAGGCTCAATCTATCTGACCAGGAGCAGTATGCTGAGCCGTCTTCTGAACCAGCACTTCTATGCTGATAAGACGACTGTCAGCATTGTTTCCGATACCGGCGAAGTGGTTTATTCCGCGGATGCGGCTCTGACCGGGAAAAGCATCAACCTGAGTGCGGACCTGTCGGCGCAACTGAAACAGAAAAAATATGGCGCACTGAAAACCCTGTTTAATCAACAAAGTTGCCTGCTGGGTTATTCGGACGTTGTGAAAACGAACTGGCATGTATTCGTCTGCGTTTCATCCGACGTGACGACCGCAATTCTCAACCGCATCGTAAGTGATGTGATCCTCTACGGGCTGGTGCTGGCGCTTCTGTTGGTCATTGTGAGTCTTTACATCTCCGCCAGAATTTCACAGCCACTCGAAAATCTGGCCCGCCTGACCAGCTCAGGCGCGATCGGGCGATTATCAGGAAAAATGGACGGAATTAAAACGTGGTACAAAGAGGCTGACAGGCTAAAAAAAGCATTTCAGGCTTATTCAGCAGCCATCGATAAAACTTTTTCTATTCTGCGCGATGATGCTCTGACGGATCATCTGACGAAATTACACAACCGGCGGGGTTTCGATCAACTCACGGCACCTTTTGTCGGGGGACAGGGTTCACACAGCCTGGCTCTGTTTGATATCGACCACTTTAAACAGGTTAATGATCAGTTCGGACACGATAGAGGGGATGAGGTACTGGTGGCCGTATCAGATCTATTAAAAAAAGGATGCCGTACTCAGGACATTATCTGCCGGTTTGGCGGTGAAGAGTTTGTCATTTTTTTTCCAGACACAACGCTGACCGAAGCCGGATTGGTTGCAAACCGTATACGTGACAACATTGCAAACACGCAGTTTCCCACTGTGAAGCACATCACGATTTCAGCAGGCGTTTGTGAACTCGCTCCCGATAGCGATGACAGAGAAAAAGCGCTGGTTGTGGCAGACCAGCTTCTGTACAGGGCCAAGCATGAAGGCCGGAATCGGGTGGTGACCCAGGCACATTCGGTTCACTCACCCTGAGGTACGTTTTTATAATCCACTTCAGCCGAATGCAGAGTCCGCGTGACGTTATCCGACAGCCTTGCCGTTAATTGCTTCTCTCGCAGATGAAAAGCGGTGTGCTTTCGGCATAAAGAATCCAGGCATCTTTACCATAAGGCCTGATCTTGAGTACCAGCGGCATATTGTTATCTGTAAAAAAGTCGGGTAACCATTTCTTCTGATCGGAAAAGCTCATCGTCATCTGAGGGGAGTTCATGATCAGCTCAGACCTGAAGTAGTAAAAAAAATGGTTCTGTAAGTATGAGAATGAAATCGTCTTACTCAGATAAGATTTTGTTTTATTTTTATCATATAAGATGCCAGACATTGAAAGAACGCCTTTTCCGTCACGAAGGGTTTGCGTAATAAGTAAATCCAGCCGGTCCTGCTTCCATTGATAGGACACATCAGCTGTACAAGAAATGGTTTTTTCACCGTTCCTGCTGAATGGCGTAAATGAATAGATGACAATGCACAAGATAATCAGGAGGATAACTTTAATCATTATTCAGTTCTTCACAAAGTAATACGAACGGCAATTTGCTCTGACATGTCCATTCAGCGGATGCTCACAGTTAAAATAAGAAAGACTGTCTGCATGTTTGAATGCGGTAAGGTAGATATAAGGTGCTATACTGCAATTTAACTTCATCTCATCAACCTGTTCCTTCACCTCCTCCTTTTTCAGCCACCCATCGGCATTATTGAAGATTATGCAGCCTTTGTAGTTAGTGCTGTAAGTAAATACAGTGTCATTGTGATTCGTTCCGGATCTGAAATATAAAAAAGACGAAAAAAAAACTGCCAAAAAAAGCATAAAGGTTGCGATCATCATTTTTTTTGACTTAAAAAATTCTGAAAAAAACGGATGTTGTGTCAGCGGTGAATATGAAGAAATCTTGTTTTCAGAGTCAGATTGTTGCTCATTCTGAGTATTCCTTGTCCTTTCATCAGAAAGGCTGTGCTCTGGCATTTCATTGCCGCCTGCGGAGAGAGAATCGGTACTTTCCGACTCAATGCTGACAGATGTAAAGGAAAAAAGACTTTCTCTCTCAACGGTTGTCTGTGGAGAAAGGAGAAACCCCTTCCGCGGCATGGTCCGGATGATATCTTCCTGAAGACCGGCTTTATTCAGCGCGCGTCTCAGGGCCGAGATATTCTGATAAAGAGTCGTTGAGGCCGGTTCCGTACCAAACCGACGCCACACATAGTCATAGAACTGTTGGTGTGTGACAAGTTGCCCTACATTATCAATGAGAAGTTCCAGACACAGTGATGCGGATGCGCTGATAACCGCCGGGTTGCCCCTGCCGGTAATTCTTTTTTTATCCGGTTCAAATATCAGAAAACTGTTAAGAGTGATTTTTCTGCTCAAAGCATTCTCCACCAGTGAAAAAATATAAACCCCGCATAAAACATACGGCTAATGCGCAAGGGAAAGTTTTGTGAAAATATAAAAATTTTAAATCCTGAAGCTAATCAGATCAGTCTAAATAAGTATATCACATCTTTTTATTGCAAATTTATTTTTATATTTTGCATAATTTTTCATGTGTGATTTGTCTATAACTCATTGTTTTTTATGAATATAATATTGAATATAAAATTTATATAAATTTAAACAAAATCAGAGAAATTCAAAGGTGTGTTTATCTCACTTCGCTCGTAAGATGCTTTCGCTGACTTAATTGTTTCGATGAACTAAGTGCCCTGACAGGACAGTATTAACCATGTTGGATTTTCTCTCTCTCTGGTTTATTTACTCAGGCATCAGTCAGCATATCTATTAACTGATAAAAATTTCAAGGAGTACTGGATGTTTAAAAAAACTTTATTGACCGGGTTCGTTGCCCTGACCGCATTATCGGCCAGCAGTGTATATGCAGCACAGGAAAACAGTATCCGCTTCAAAGGTGAAGTTTCTGCCCAGACGTGTAACGTCAGCGTCAACGATTCAACTTCGGCTGCACCTGTTATCTTGCTGCAGACGGCAAAGGTCAGCGATCTTTCCGCGACGGGGAATACATCTACACCCACAAATTTCAGCATGAAGCTGACAGGATGTACGGATCCTAAAACAGCGGCTCAGGACATTAAAATTCATTTTGCATCATCCAATGTTGATGCTTCCGGGAACCTGAAAAATATTGCGACTGACTCTCCGGCAAGTAACGTTGCGATTCAGTTACTGGACCCTGACAATAATGTCATTGATTTAAAATCAGGCGAAGCGATTGCTAAGGCATTCTCGCTCAATCCGAATGAAACCAGCGGAGAAGCACAGTATACCGCTCGGTATATTGCTACCGGTGGGGCCGCAACAGCCGGTAAGGTTGAAGCGACCGTTCAGTACGCTATCAGTTATCTTTAAAAACTGCGCCCCGCGTTTTCGCGGGGCTGGAATAAATTATGAAACGTGTAACTTATCTGAAAACACTTTCAGTTTTCTTTTTTTTAATCAGTAGCGTAACTCAGGCTGCGGTAGTCATGAATGCTTCGCGTATTGTGATGGCGGGTACGCTTGAGAAGACCATTATGTTTGATAACACCAGTGACAATCCGTTTATTGTTCAGGTTGAATCGGATAATAAAGATAAACCAGATTTTATTGCCGTACCGCCTGTTTTTAAAATTAAAGAGAAAGGGGGGCAGATGGTAAAAGTTAAACTCTTGTCCGGTGACCTGCCTCAGAACAGAGAGTCGCTCTTTTATCTGGACTTTACTCAGATTCCGGGCGTCAGGAAAAATGAAAATGACGATGACCGGCTGAATATCATCATCCGGAGTCGGCTGAAAGTTATTTACAGGCCGGCTGCAGTCAATGCTTTTTCTTCGAAAGATGAAAATAAAATTTCATACCGATTGCAGGGGGGAGCTTTAGTGATTAGCAACAAATCGCCGAATATTCTATCTATCAGAGATATCAGTAATGGGAAGCGGATTCTGGCAGAGAAATTGACGCTATTGCCGGGTGACGATTATTCCGCAGTCCTCAAGGGTGATCGTCTTAGTGGTCCGCTTAATGCGGTGATGATCAATGATTATGGCACGCCAGTAAATTTCCTGATTAAAGATAAATGATGTGATTTTTACGAAAATGAAAATCAGAATTTATTACCTGCTTATTTCTCTCTGCTCGTTTTCTATTTATGCGGAAGAATATGAATTCAGCCCCGCCATGCTCAGTGCGGGCGGCCTGAGCGATATTTCCGCATTGTCAGGAGAAGACACATTTTATAACCCCGGTGAATATGACGTTTCCGTTTACGTGAACAATAAATTTTTTTCAAAAAAGTCGCTGACTTTTGAACGGAAAGGTAAGTCGCTGACGCCGTTATTTACAGGTGAGTTTATCAACAGTTTACCTCTTAAAAAGAAGCCAGAAGCCCTGGTTAATGACAGAAAATACGTGCCTGAAGCTGTTCTGCCGGAGGTAAAGACTTCGCCCGACCTTTCCTCTCTGCGGGTAAATATTACTGTGCCTCAGTCTCTGCTGGTATACCGTCCTGATGATTATATTCCCTCAAGTGAGTTTGAGGCAGGCAGTACCGCCTTATTTTCGAATTACACGGTTAACCAGTACGAGTCACATAGCACCCATACGGGCGGAGTGAGTTCGACGTATGTTGGACTTAGCAGCGGCTTTAACGCAGGAAAGTGGCAGTTTCGGCAGCAGGGGAATTTCAACCGTAACCGTTTTGGGTCCAGATGGCACTCCTCACGCCTGTACGCTAGTCGGGGCTTACCGTCACTGCGAAGTGAGCTGCTGCTGGGCCAGCTCAGTTCGGGCTCTGATGCATTCAGCGGGCTCGGTTTTACCGGTGTAAGTCTCAGGACCGATAACCGCGTGTTACCGCCTTCGATGGTTCAGTATGCGCCGACGGTGAGAGGTACAGCGAGAACCAATGCGAAAGTCGAAGTCTTTCAAAAAAAATACAAAATCTATGAGACGACTGTTCCACCGGGTAACTTCAGAATTGATGACCTGGCGCCGGCTTTCTACGGTGGAGACCTCAGTGTCAGGGTGACAGAAAGTGACGGAAGCCTCACTGAGTATTCAGTACCTTACTCTACACTACCGGGTTCCGTCCGCCCCGGACGCTTGGACTATAGCTTTTCAGCCGGCGAGATCAATGATTATAGCCGTGACAACCAGTTTTCTGAGCTTTCTGTCAAGTATGGCGTTTCTAATGCGGTAACGGCAAACAGCGGGTTACGTATCGGCAGTGGTTATCAGGCGGCCAGCAGTGGAGCCATCTATTCTTCGTCACTCGGTGCATTCGGTTCTTCTGCCACCTGGTCCAATGCGCGACTCAGAAATGGCAGCGCCACGCAGGGGTGGATGGTGAATACCGAGTACAGTAAAACGCTGGGTCCGGTTGACACCACCATCAGTTTTGCCGGCTACCGGTATTCCACCCGTGGCTACCGGGATCTTCAGGATATCGTTGCCCTGAACAACTCGGACACCCCGCTGTCGTCAGTGGAGGGGGGAACGTACATGCAAAAAAACCGTCTTCAGGTCAATGTCAGCCAACCGCTAGGTTCACTGGGCAGCATTTATGTTTCCGGCTCCTCGCAAAATTACTATGACGGACGAAACAAAGACACCTCTTATCAGGTGGGATACAACACAGCATTGCCTTACGGCATTCACATGGATTTCAGTATTTCCAGACAGTACCGCACCCGGATTTCTGACGCGCAGAGATGGGGAGTACCTGACGAAAAACGTCACAAGGAATATTACAAAGACACCCAGTTTGCGCTGAATTTTTCTGTGCCTATCGGGCGTGATACCCGTAATACAACCCTGTCTGCGTCATACATCAATAGTAATAGTGAACACAGCTACCAGACCTCGCTGTCCGGCAGCGCAGGTAAAGACAACACGACCCAGTGGGGTGTGAATTACAGTCGCGACCGTTCAGGAAACAGTTCAGGTCTGAATCTGGCGACCATTCTGCCCAAAGCCAACGTGAGTGGAACGGTCTCAAAATCTCCGGGAAACTGGCAGGTATCGGGTTCGATGAGCGGTGCCATCGCGTTGCACAGTGGAGGGATCACACTGGGGCATACCGTGAGTAACACGTTTGCCATTGTGGAAGCAAAAGGGGCAGAGGGCGCCACGGTACTCAATGGCCAGAACATCAAAATCGACAGTTCAGGTTATGCAATCGTTCCTTCGCTGATGCCTTACAGACGAAACAACATCAACCTTGATGCGCCGGAAGGGGCGTCCGCGGATGTCGATATTATTGACAGCCAGCACGTTGTGACGCCATACGCGGGTTCCGTCAACCGGGTGGTCTTCAAAACGCGCCAGGGCATACCAGTCATGATGCAGCTCAGGCGGGCGAATGGCAGCTATGTCCCCCTGGGGTCAGATATTTTTGATTCCGGTGGAAATAACGTTGCAACGGTAAGCCAGGCCGGTAATACCTATCTGCGGCTGGAAAACCGTCAGACACTGACCGCCAGGTGGGGCAGCGCGCCCGATGAACAGTGCACCATCCGTTATACGCCTGTAAATACTCAGTCCACGAAAGCGCTGAATTACATTACCGCAGTCTGCCAATAAGGCCTTATGCATGAAAAATTATGCAGTCATTTTTTCCCTGCCGATCGTGGCGTTTTTTACATCGTCAGCCTTCGCCACATGCCAGCCTGTCTATAAAGCCAGACAGGGCGATGACAGCAAAGGCGGTGTGCCTCTGATTTTTGGTTCAATAAAACTTCAGCCCGCGGAGTTTATGCCAACCGGCCTGGTTGGCTCCACTACGGCTACGGTTGGGCAGGCTCAATCCTTGCCTGAAGGGGAGAACCAGCTGTTATATACCTGTGATCTTGCCGATCAGGGACAGACCTATGAGTATTTTGCCACCAACGGCGACAGTAACGTGGGGGGCAATATCAGCGCGGGAGAGGGCGTCTATCAGACCTATTTTCCTTTTATCGGCATCAAACTGATTCGTGACAGTGACGGTAAGGTGTTCTCAAGGAACTGGCAGCATTCACCGATTGAAGGGCACCGGGAGGGTAACAAGCTCAACTTTTATGCCCGTGACTTCAGCGGTGTGACGGCAGAAATTTACCGCTTACCCTCCACAATGAGAGGAGGCGATCCGGTTGCGCATTGGGGATGTAATGGCCCTGCGGATGATTCCGCCAGCGGTATTACATATACCTGTCCCCAGCCCAACGGCTATACGGTTTTTGTCGGGCCGGGCTGGAACGACAAAAAAAATATCACTATCCCAGGTGCTGACAGTAACACGAACTGGGACGGGTTCAGTAACTGGAACTGGATTGGCTTTGGGATGCAATACTCTACGGCAAACACGTTCGTGCAAACGCCCTGGGGATGTCGTGTCTACAGCTATACAAATCCTGTCGTTTTACCACCAGTCACTGTCACTGCGTTGAAGTCTGATTTTGAAACAATAGGTAAGGACTTTACTGTAACTTACCGGTGCGGTGGGGCGCTCGTTAATGGCTTTATTAACCGGAATGCAGGGGTTGGACCTGATAAAATTTCGGTCGCATTCAGCACTGATCATCCTATGTTCGGGAACAATGTTTTGTGGTCACGTTATGCGTTATCGGATAATTACGGGCAGGATGGATATGCGTCAAACGTCGGCATAGGTGTGTCTGTTGCCGGTAAGACGATCGGATTTATAACCAACGCGTATACTAATGATTATACAAAAGGTTGGTTTTCTCTTCTGGATGGGGAAATCTCGCGTTCTCAAAATACTCCCACTCAGGTAGATATCACGTCTCAGTATTTCGCATTCTATGGCATCGTTGACCCCGCTAAACCTGTCACGCCTGGGAAAATAGATGCGACGGCGCATATTATTGTGAGGTACTGGTGATGAGATATTTCTTATATTGGGTGAGTTTTATTTTTCTGTTTAATGCGCCGGAACTCTATGCCACGATTATGCCGTTGCAGGACAGGGTGCTGTTCAGCAGCAAGGACAGCGGCAGGCGCCTGCTCATCGTCAACAACGACAGTCAGGCGCCGGTTTTACTTCAGAGCTGGGTTGATGATGGAAGTGTCGGCGATATTAATAAAGAGAAAAATTATCCTTTTGCTATTATTCCAGCAGTCGCCAGGATGACACCGGGTAAAATTCTGAACCTGAAGATACTGCCGACGGAAAAAATACTTGATTTACCCCGTGATCGTGAGTCCGTATTCTGGATAAATCTCTACGAAATTCCGGGGGTCAAATCTTCTCAGCAGGAGAAAACGGCCAATAAAATAGAGGTCGGATTAAACACCCAGCTGAAAATTACCTATCGGCCTTTCAATGGCAGTATGGACATTAACAGTATTGGCGGCGCTATAAACGTCCGCACTACCGACAACGGTCATTCACTCGAGCTGAATAATCCTACGCCCTATTTTGTGACGCCTGTTTCATTAAAAGTTATGTCATTGGCTGGAGAGCGGTCACTAATACTGGGCATGGACAGAATGATTGCTCCTTATGAAAATAAAGTTTTTAGTTTTCCTGAAGTAATGAAAAATAAAAAAATGACCGTTGAATACACGCTGGTCGATGACGTTGGAAAAGAGGCCGTTTTCACTAAAAACCTGAATTAGTTTTACCTTATATACGCTGTTTCCATACTGGCAGAATAACGCTGTTTACAGCTTTTATTTTACAACATTATTTAATCCGTTTTAAGCAATGGAGGAATTGTGACGTTTATGGATAATACCCAACGCTGCATGTCATTTACTGAGAATGAAGTCGCTGTCACCTGGTTTTTTATGACAGGCATGACCCTGAAGCAGATAGCCGAATGGTTAGGGCTGACTGAGAAGTCCGTTAGTTATTACAAAAGAAGGGTAATGAGGAAAATAGGAGTCAAAAACAATAATGAATTTATTATGTGGTATCTGGGGAATCGAACGATATACCAGGGTGGCGCCGTGGAATTCAGTATTCTGCGCCGAAGTGCTCCTGACTCTCATAATCAGCAGGTAAGGGATTAATAGGTTGATTTTAAAGGAAACAATTAAATTCAACCTTACTATTTTCCAGGCCATTGAGTGCGTAGCTTCAGGCGAGAGCGCGTGTGGGTACATGGGCACAGGGGGAGGAGACAGGAAAAGAGCAATAAAAAACGGCGAAACCAGTCGCCGAAATACGCAAGAATTACAGGAAAAAAGATAATAAAGGGATGATTGACATGACTATCGTAAATCAAAACGCGTGGCGCTGATAGTCAGGCGAATTAAATAAGAAAAGGTCGGAGCGGCGTTAATTAACAGCGGTTAACATTATTAAGGCCGCATTGCGGTTGCGGCCTTAATTTGATTAGCCACAGACTCAGGGCAATATAACCGAAACTGGCAGCACAGCGCTGTTGTCCAGGTTTTTACGCAGCAGAGTCAGCGTGGATTGATAAGGGCAGAGCAGGCCGGCATCGGTAACTCTGCAGTCGGGCTGATGCCATTCCTGCTGTAATAACGGATGTGTATCGTCAATCGGTTGCAGCTGGCGGATGCCATCCAGACTCTGTGCCTGAAAATAGATCCGCAAAAAACGCTCGCCACTGCGGGTGTCGCGCCAGCGCTCCAGCACCAGACTGCTGCCCGGCGGAATGTTGCCGCGTGAATAGCCGGGTAACTGCCAGGTAAAGTCCATCAGGGTGCGCACCATCGCAATGTTGGTGTCATGCGCGACGAGAACCAGCCAGCGGCCCGGCGAGCTGTCGGCAGCGATCGCCTCCAGCATCGTATTGAGCAATATCGATCCACGGCGCTGTGCCAGATAGAATACGTCGTTGCTGAGATCGTAGTTGGCGGTCAGCAGCGGCAACAGTGAGGTGATCTGCGCGGCCGTAGTGATGTGTCCCCAGGCGAGCTGATTAAACGGCAGATTTTCGCTGTAGCCCAGTCGCAGCGTCTCCACCATACTCGCCATCACACTCAACCCGTAAACGTAACTATTCCCATTGCGGGTTTGCCGGAACGTCCAGGGCGCATCAAACAGGGGACAATCCGTTGCGGGCGGACAGACGGCGGCTTTCAGCTGCTGAATCGCCGGTTGCAGTTGCTGTTGCCGGTGCGCCAGAGCGCCCGCTTTCTGCTGTTTAGCAGCCAGTTCCTGTGCGGGATCGGTTCGGGTGACCGTCAGCTTTTCACTCTGAAACAGGGGATCCACATCGCCCGCGACGTGATGCACCGGCACGCCGCAGCCGGGAAACGCCCCATCCGTCAGCGCCGAAGCCGTGGCGCGGGTGCGCTGCAACGGACTGGCGCGCACGTAGACCTGAACGGCATCCGGACAGCCTGCGCTCAGCAGGCCAAGCTGGCGATAGTGATCGCCTTCCCAGCGTCCTTTATTCACTACGGCACTGTAGCCGTGACCCGTCAGCTCGCCATCGGCAGTGGCCCACTGTATCCAGGTTTGCTGGCTGGCGGCTTCAATCTCTTTACGATTGCCTGGCGTGGGTGGACGTACGCCGTGACGGCTCAGTTCAACCACTTTTTCCAGCTGGTAATCCGCCGCCCGTGTCGCCGGGCTTAATAGCCAGAGAGAACCGAGGATCAGCGCACAGCGGCACAGGGTTAGCAGCGTCATTTACTCTTCCAGTGCGCCATTACCGGTCAGCGCTTTAATTTTTGGATACAGGGCCGCATTGGCCAGCAACACCGGGTTACCGTTTTTCAGGCCTTCATTACGCAGATAATCATTGGTGACACCGCCTGCTTCGCGCATAAGAACGATGCCCGGCAGACTATCCCAGGGATGCATATGCGCTTCGTAGTAACCAATCAGCCGACCGGCTGCCGCCCAGGCGCTGGTCAGCGCACCCGAACCGATGCGAATAAACATACCACCCTGTTCGATTAAGCCGCTGATCAGGCGTGAGACGCTTTCGCCCGGCGTCCGGCTGGAGTTGCTGATGCCAAGTAAACCCTCGTTGAGATGCGCTGCGTCATGCACCTGCAGGCGACTTTCATTCAGCCATGCCCCCTGGCCTGCCCGTGCGTGGAACAGCTCCTGATGATTGGGATCGCAGACTACGCCGATCACCGGTTCGCCTTCGCAGACCACCGCAAGCGAAACGCACCAGTTAGGCAGGCCGTTGACGAAACAGGCGGTGCCATCGATCGGATCAACAACCCAGATAAAGGGCGCACCCTCAACCTCGCCGCCGCTTTCTTCGCCATAGACGATATCCTCAGGAAAACGTTCAGCGATTAAAGTCTTAATTAATGCCTCAACGTTACGATCAGCCTCGCTGACCACGTCCTGCAAATCCCTTTTGTGTTCCACGACCAGTGTCTGACGCTGCTGATACCATGACAGGGCCCGGCTGCCCGCCGCACGGGCGATGTCGCAGGCGTAACGGTAACGCGCGTCTATTTCAGAATGCGAAGCGGATGACATCTTATCCTCTTATGATTTTTTGCCATAACGAACGGAAGGCGCGCCTGAACAGGCGGTCTGGCTGTGATGTTTACTTCACTATTGTTAAGAAAGGCTTCATTAAGCCGCAGATAAGCAGCAATGGCAAGATGGTGCTGAGCCGGGCAGGCGGCTTTTTTCATCAGGCAAAAGCGCATGTCCGTCAGCCCGGCAGCAGAGGATCGGGTTTTACAGGGTTCTGCTGGTCGCCAGCGCCATTAAACGCGGATAAAAAACAAAAAACAGCGCTTCCAGCTGATCATAATGTTGCGTGAAATCGTGGTAGGAGTCGCGCAGTGCCGCCAGGCGTGGACGGCGGCTGGCCATGCCGTACAGCACCCGCTCCAGCCGGGCAGGCTGGGCATAATGCTCAAACCACCGCTCGCGCCACATCACCGCGTTAAGCGCCTGAAATTCAGGAGGCGTGTCGGCCAGCTGCGGCAGGATTTCGCGCTCGGCGGTGGCAGAAAACTGCACCAGCGTCTGGTCGGGCGTAAATTGCTGCCAGTGACGGGCCAGGAAATGGTCCCAGATGACGTCCAGCGTAATCGGTGCCACACGATAGGTTTCCACACGGAACAGCTGACGGGCGCTGCGCACTTCCGGCAGCGCATCCGTCATTACATCCAGACGACGATGCATCAGAATGCCGTCTGCGACAGGCGCGGACCAATGCTGGTGCGGGTTGCCACGCACAAAGTCGGCCATTAAATTGCCGAGTAAGGAGCTGTCGGCCAGCTTAGCCAGATGGAGATGAGCAAGAAAGTTCATGCCGCATTATAGGCTGAACTGACTTTGCGCAGCCAGTTGTTCAGAATTGGCCGGTTTTCCGCTAAACTGTGCCGCCTGTTTTTGCCTGAGAAAGAACATTTCAATGCGTGTCGCCGATTTTGCTTTTGAACTGCCCGAATCCCTGATTGCTCACTATCCCCAGGCGCAGCGCAGCGGCTGTCGTCTGCTGACGCTCGATGGTCCCAGCGGTGCGCTGTCGCACGGTGTTTTCACCGATGTGCTGGATAAGCTGAATCCAGGCGATTTGCTGGTGTTCAACAACACACGTGTGATTCCGGCGCGCGTCTTTGGCCGTAAAGCCAGCGGCGGCAAAATCGAGATGCTGGTGGAACGGATGCTCGACGACAAGCGCGTGCTGGCACATGTGCGCGCCTCAAAAGCGCCGAAGCCGGGTGCAGAACTGCTGCTGGGTGAAGATGAGAGCGTGAAAGCGACCATGGTGGCACGCCACGATGCCCTGTTTGAGATCGCGTTTGATGATGAGCGCGCAGTGCTCGATATCCTCAACAGCGTCGGCCACATGCCACTGCCGCCGTATATCGACCGTCCGGATGAAGAGGCGGATCGCGAGCTTTACCAGACGGTTTACAGCGCCCGTCCGGGTGCGGTTGCGGCTCCGACAGCCGGTCTGCACTTCGATGAACCGCTGCTGCAGGCGCTGAAAGAGAAGGGTATTGAGATGGCCTTTGTGACGCTGCATGTCGGTGCAGGCACCTTCCAGCCGGTACGTGTCGAAACCATCGAAGAGCATCATATGCACGCGGAGTATGCCGAAGTGCCGCAGGAGGTTGTCGACGCGGTACTGGCCTGTAAAGCGCGTGGCAACAAGGTGGTTGCTGTCGGCACCACCTCTGTTCGTTCGCTGGAGAGCGCCGCCAAAGCGAGTCAGGATGCTCTGATTGCGCCGTTCTTCGATGATACCCAGATTTTCATCTATCCGGGCTATGAGTATCAGGTGATCGATGCGCTGATCACCAACTTCCATCTGCCCGAGTCGACTCTGATTATGCTGGTCTCGGCGTTTGCCGGTTATCAGCACACCATGGCCGCGTACCGCGCAGCCGTGGCTGAGCAATATCGTTTCTTCAGTTATGGAGACGCGATGTTTATCAGCAAAAATCCGCAGGCGCCGCTGGAAAAAGTGGGCGACTGATTTATTAACCGATAGCCGGAACCGCCTTAAGAGCGTGAAGGTTGTATACATCGGACTGTTTCTCCGATGGAGGCTTTGTGAGATTTGAACTTGATACCACAGACGGACGCGCACGCCGTGGCCGTCTGATTTTTGATCGCGGCGTGGTGGAAACTCCG
This sequence comes from Pantoea sp. QMID4, assembly GCF_030270445.1. Classification (NCBI taxonomy): domain Bacteria; kingdom Pseudomonadati; phylum Pseudomonadota; class Gammaproteobacteria; order Enterobacterales; family Erwiniaceae; genus Pantoea; species Pantoea sp. QMID4. Next base: position 121,543 of record NZ_BSXL01000007.1, read on the forward strand.
GCGTTTATGCCCGTTGGCACCTACGGCACCGTGAAAGGCATGACACCGGAAGAAGTGCAGGAAACCGGCGCGCAGATCATTCTGGGCAATACCTTTCACCTCTGGCTGCGTCCCGGCCAGGAGATCATGAAGCTGCATGGCGACCTGCATGATTTTATGCAGTGGAAAGGACCGATCCTGACCGACTCCGGCGGCTTCCAGGTCTTCAGCCTGGGCGACATTCGTAAAATCACTGAAGCGGGCGTGCATTTCCGTAACCCGATCAATGGCGACCCGATCTTTCTCGATCCGGAAAAATCGATGGAGATTCAGTACGACCTGGGTTCCGACATCGTGATGATTTTCGATGAATGTACGCCGTACCCGGCGGACTGGGACTACGCCAAACGCTCCATGGAGATGTCGCTGCGCTGGGCGCGACGCAGCCGTGATCGTTTCGACAGCCTCGGGAATAAAAATGCCTTATTTGGCATTATTCAGGGCTCGGTTTACGAAGATTTACGAGATGTCTCGGTGAAAGGTCTGGTAGAGATTGGCTTTGATGGGTACGCTGTTGGCGGCCTGGCGGTGGGTGAGCCTAAACAGGACATGCACCGTATTCTTGAGCACGTCTGTCCGCAGCTTCCGCAGGATAAACCGCGTTATCTGATGGGTGTCGGCAAGCCAGAAGATCTGGTTGAAGGCGTCCGTCGCGGCGTTGATATGTTTGACTGCGTGATGCCAACCCGTAATGCGCGAAATGGTCACCTGTTTGTAACCGAAGGTGTGGTGAAGATTCGCAACGCCCGCTACAAAGATGACACTGCGCCGCTGGATGCGGAGTGTGATTGTTATACCTGTCGCAATTATAGCCGTGCCTACTTGTATCATCTCGACCGTTGTAACGAAATACTGGGCGCGCGTCTGAATACTATCCACAATTTGCGCTATTACCAGCGTCTGATGGCAGGTTTACGCCAGGCCATCGAAGAGGGTAAATTAGAGCGCTTTGTAACTGAGTTTTACCAACGGACGGGCAAAGAAGTTCCGCCATTAACGTCTGATAATTCATCAATGAGGGAAATTTAATGAGCTTATTCATTTCTGACGCCGTGGCCGCAGCAGGCGCTCCGTCTCAGGGAAGTCCGTATTCTCTGGTGATCATGCTGGTGGTGTTTGGTCTGATTTTCTATTTCATGATCCTGCGTCCGCAGCAGAAACGTGCGAAAGAGCACAAGAAGCTGATGGATTCCATCTCTAAGGGTGATGAAGTGCTGACCAGCGGTGGCCTGGTCGGTCGCGTAACGAAAGTCTCTGACACGGGCTACGTAGCTATTGCGCTGAATGACACCAATGAAGTCGTCATTAAACGTGATTTCGTCGCCGCCGTGCTGCCGAAAGGCACTATCAAGGCGCTGTAATTCTTTCTTCCCTAAGGGAACTGCCGTGTTAAATCGTTATCCTTTGTGGAAGTACGTAATGCTGGTCGTCGTGATTCTCGTCGGCCTGCTCTATGCGCTTCCCAACCTGTATGGTGAGGATCCGGCCGTTCAAATCACTGGTGCGCGCGGAAGCGCCGCCAGTGAGCAGACGTTGGATCAAATTCAGTCCGCATTAAAACAAGACAATATCCAGAGCAAATCTGTTGCGCTGGAGAATGGTGCGATTACCGCGCGTTTCGCGAATACGGATGTGCAGTTACGCGCCCGTGAAGCGATCATGAAAGCGCTGGGTGAAAACTACGTTGTCGCGCTGAACCTTGCGCCTGCCACGCCGCGCTGGCTGACGATGCTGTCAGCTGAGCCGATGAAACTCGGTCTCGATCTGCGTGGTGGTGTGCACTTCCTGATGGAAGTAGACATGGACACCGCGCTCAGCAAGCTGCAGGAGCAGAATGCTGACACGCTGCGTAGCGACCTGCGCACCAAAAATATCCCCTACACTAACGTCAATAAAATCGCGAACTACGGCGTGGAAATTCGTTTCCGTGACGCTGCCAGTCGTGATGCGGCGATCTCCTGGCTGAGTTCCCGTCATCAGGATCTGGTGATCAACAGCAGCGGCAGTGATGCACTGCGTGCCACCATGAGCGATGCCCGTCTCAGCGAAGCGCGTGAATATGCGGTTCAGCAGAACATTACGATTCTGCGTAACCGTGTAAACCAGCTGGGCGTGGCGGAACCGCTGGTTCAGCGTCAGGGTTCCGATCGCATCGTGGTTGAGCTGCCGGGTATTCAGGATACGGCGCGCGCCAAAGAGATTCTGGGCGCCACCGCGACGCTGGAATTCCGTCTGGTGAACACCAGCGTGGATCCTGCTACGGCGGCCAGTGGCCGTGTACCGGGTGACTCTGAAGTTAAAGACATGCGTGATGGCCAGCCGGTCGTGCTCTACAAGCGGGTGATCCTGACCGGTGACCATATCACCGACTCAACCTCCAGCATGGATGAGTACAACCAGCCACAGGTGAACATTTCACTGGATGGCGCAGGCGGTAACATCATGTCCAACTTCACCAAGGACAATATCGGCAAGCCGATGGCGACCCTGTTTGTGGAGTACAAGGACAGCGGTAAGAAAGATGCCAATGGCCGATCCATTCTGATGAAGCAGGAAGAGGTGATTAACGTCGCTAATATCCAGTCTCGCCTGGGGAACAGCTTCCGCATCACCGGTATCAACAACCCGAACGAAGCGCGTCAGCTGTCGCTGCTGCTGCGTGCCGGTGCGTTGATTGCGCCGATCCAGATTGTGGAAGAGCGGACTATCGGGCCGACCATGGGTCAGCAGAACATTACTCAGGGTCTGGAAGCCTGCCTGTGGGGTCTGCTCGCCTCGATCCTGTTTATGGTGGTGTTCTATAAGAAGTTTGGTCTGATTGCGACGAGTGCGCTGCTGGTGAACCTGGTGCTGATTGTCGGCATCATGTCCCTGCTGCCGGGCGCGACCCTGACCATGCCGGGTATTGCCGGTATCGTGTTAACGCTGGCGGTGGCAGTCGATGCCAACGTACTGATTAACGAACGTATTAAAGAAGAGCTGCGAAACGGGCGCTCGGTTCAGCAGGCAATTCATGAAGGCTATAAAGGCGCCTTCTCCAGTATTGTCGATGCGAACGTGACCACCCTGATCAAAGTTATCATTCTTTATGCGGTCGGCACCGGTTCGATCAAAGGCTTTGCGATTACCACCGCAATTGGTATCGCGACCTCAATGTTCACCGCGATTATCGGTACCCGTGCCATTGTTAACCTGGTTTACGGTGGCAAACGCATCAACAAGCTGTCTATCTGAGGAGTGCGTTGTGGCACAGGAATATAACATTGAGCAGTTAAACCACGGGCGTAAAGTCGTCGACTTTATGCGCTGGGATAAGCTGGCCTTCATCATCTCGGGACTGCTGATTGTGGCCGCGATTGCGATCGTGGGCGTGCGTGGTTTTAACTGGGGCCTCGATTTCACCGGTGGTACGGTGATTGAGATCGCGCTGGAGAAACCGGCCGACCTCGACACGCTGCGTAGCGAACTGGTGAAAGCGGGCTTTGACGAGCCGCTGGTGCAGAACTTTGGCAGCAGCCGTGACGTGATGGTGCGTATGGCACCGGTTACCGGCCCGGCAGGTACCGAGTTAGGCAATAAAGTGGTGTCGGTGATCAACCAGACCACGCAGCAAAACGCGACCGTTAAGCGCATTGAGTTCGTGGGGCCAAGTGTGGGCAGCGACCTGGCACAGGCGGGTGCGATGGCGCTGCTGTCGGCACTGATTGCGATTCTGATCTATATCGGTTTTCGCTTTGAGTGGCGTCTGGCGCTGGGCACCGTGCTGGCGCTGGCGCATGACGTGATCATCACCTGCGGCCTGCTGGCGCTGTTCCGCATTGAAATCGATCTGACGATTGTTGCCTCGCTGATGTCGGTGATTGGCTACTCGCTTAACGATAAAATCGTGGTCTCTGACCGTATTCGTGAAAACTTCCGTAAAATCCGTCGCGGCAGCTCTTACGATATTACCAACGTGTCACTGACCCAGACGTTAAGCCGTACCCTGATTACCTCGCTGACGACGCTGGCGATGATTCTCATCCTGTTCATATTTGGTGGTGCGCTGCTGAAAGGCTTCTCACTGACCATGCTGATTGGTGTGACGATTGGTACGATTTCATCCATTTATGTCTCTTCAGCGCTGGCGCTGAAGCTGGGCATGAAGCGTGAACATATGATGGTGCAGAAAGTCGAGAAAGAGGGCGCCGATCAGCCTTCTATCCTGCCTTAATCGTGCGTCGGAAATAAAAAAACGGGCAGCCTTTTGGCTGCCCGTTTTTTTTGCACTATAGCTAAGGATTAGCGGGTGCAGCAGGGGAGGTCTGGGGCGGTGTGTCAGCGGTTACGTTATGCACACGGACATAACCTAACTGGTCCGGCGTCAGGCCGCTGAGTCGAAGTGGAATGCTCGCCGAATGCTGCGGCAGCAGCGAGGCAGGCACCGCGACCGTCTGCGTCAGACTGTCACTGGTCAGCGGTTTACCGGTCGCCGGGTCGAGTTCACCCCAGATCACTGTCGCGTGCAGAGCGGGCAAAGGCCGATCGTCCATTGATCGTACGGTCAGGATTGCCCGCGAACCGCTGGCTTCCGCAGTGACAGGGGACAGCGTCAGTCGCAACGTGCCGAGCTGAGTCTGCAGCGCCACTGGCGTATTCGCCTGTGGCACCAGCCAGGCACCTTGCTGCAACTGGCTGTTAAGCTGCCCCTGAATCTCCAGCGCGCTGGCCTGTGTGGTCAGATGCTGCATCTGCTGATTAAGCTGACTCACTTCCTGATGCAGCTCTCTGACCTGCGGATTGCCAGCATTGCTGCTGCAGCCGCTCAGCGCCGCCAGTGAGATCGCCACCGGAACCCAAACCATCCTGCTCATAAGTTATCCTTGTCCGTTATTTTGGAATACGTAAAACCTGGCCAGGATAGATCTTATCAGGATGGGTGAGCATTGGCTTATTCGCTTCGAAAATCTTGTTATATTCGTTAGCGTTGCCATAAACCTGTTTAGAAATAGCGCTCAGCGTGTCGCCTTTTTTCACTGTGTAAAGCTCTGACTCGGTCGCGCTGTCTGTCACAGTGACCTTATCTTCCACTTTTGTAATGCCTTCCACGTTACCTGCCGCGATCAGAATCTTCTCTTTCAGCTCCTGAGAAAGGCCATCGCCGGTCACGGTGACGGTATCACCATTGACCTTTACGTCCACCTTATCGCTGTCTGGCAAGCCGAGCTTGTTGATGTGATCCTGCAGCTTTTTATTCTGATCGTCACCGCCGTTTACGGCGTCCCAGAGTTTCTCACCGGCTTCTTTCACAAAGTTAAACAGACCCATACAACCTCCAGTGTGTTAGTGGATATACGCCGTCTTTCGGCTCTATAAGCGTAGACCCTTTTGCCGGCGCTGATATTTAACATCATTTATGCTGTGCCCGGCGGTACACGAAAGACACGGAAGAGATTTTGTTGATTCGCAGTTCGCGCTACACTGTATGGCCCATCACCCTCGCGTCAGGAAACGTCATGCATTGCCCATTCTGCTCCGCTGTGGACACCAAAGTGATTGATTCTCGTCTGGTTAGTGAAGGCTCCTCGGTGCGACGCCGCCGCCAGTGTCTGATGTGTCATGAACGCTTCACCACCTTTGAGGTAGCGGAACTGGTGATGCCCCGCGTGGTGAAAAGCAATGATGTGCGCGAGCCTTTCAATGAAGACAAAATGGCCAGCGGGATGATGAAAGCACTTGAGAAGCGTCCGGTCAGCGCCGACGCGGTAGAAAGCGCCGTAAACCATATTAAAACACACCTGCGCGCCACCGGCGAACGTGAGATCCCCAGTAAGCTGATTGGCAATCTGGTGATGGATGAGCTGAAAAAGCTCGATAAAGTCGCCTATATTCGCTTCGCCTCGGTTTACCGCAGCTTTGAAGATATTCGCGATTTTGGCGAAGAGATCGCCCGGTTACAGGATTAAAGTATGGACGAACGCTATATGGCGCGTGCGCTGGAACTGGCGCGACGCGGCCGTTTTACGACCATGCCGAACCCGAATGTCGGCTGTGTGATTGTGCGCGATGGCGACGTCGTGGGTGAGGGCTGGCATCAGCGTGCCGGTGAACCCCATGCTGAAGTCCACGCTCTGCGCATGGCTGGCGAGAAAGCGCGTGGGGCAACTGCCTATGTCACGCTGGAGCCGTGCAGCCATCATGGTCGCACGCCGCCCTGCTGTGATGCGCTGATCGCCGCAGGTGTAACCCGTGTCGTCGCCGCCATGCAGGACCCGAATCCGCAGGTCGCGGGGCGTGGACTGCACCGTCTGCATCAGGCAGGCATTGACGTCAGCCATGGTCTGATGATGCCGGAAGCCGAAGCACTGAATCGCGGCTTCCTCAAGCGCATGCGCACCGGCTTTCCCTGGATTCAGCTCAAGCTGGGCGCATCAATGGATGGCCGCACGGCCATGGCCAGCGGCGAAAGCCAGTGGATAACCTCGCCGGCTGCCCGCCGTGATGTGCAGCGTCTGCGGGCGCTAAGCGCCGCCATTCTCAGCAGCAGTGCTACGGTGCTGGCGGATGATCCCGCTCTGACCGTGCGCTGGTCTGAACTCAATACCGACAGCCAGGTTTTGATTGATGAGCAGCAACTGCGTCAGCCGGTACGTGTCATTATCGACAGCCAGAATCGCGTGACGCCGCAGCATCGGCTCGTTTCACAGCCGGGCGAAACCTGGCTGATGCGTCATCAGCCGGATCAGCAGCACTGGCCCGCTGATGTCACGCAAATCGCCGTGCCGCTGCGCGAACAGCAGCTGGATCTGGTGGCCATGATGATGCTGCTGGGACAGCGACAGATTAACAGCGTCTGGGTTGAGGCGGGTGCGACGCTCGCCGGTGCACTGTTACAGGCCGGGCTGGTGGATGAACTGATTGTTTATCTGGCACCGAAGCTGTTAGGCCATGAAGGACGCGGCCTGTGTCAGCTGCCGGGACTTAGCCAGCTGGCTGACGCGCCTGCCTTCCGCTTCAGCGATGTCCGGCAGGTCGGTGACGATTTACGTCTGATCCTGACACCGCAATAGCATGCCCGGAAAAGCGAGAGCACGCCGCCCAAGAGTATGATAGAATCCGCCCCCCTGCGCGGGGCCAACCAAACCCCTGAAAGGATAAGTATGAAAGTTATCGAAGCTGCTGTTGCAACGCCTGAGGCCAATGTTGCCATCGTTATTGCGCGTTTTAACAACTTCATTAATGACAGCCTGCTGGATGGCGCAGTTGATGCCCTGAAACGTATTGGCCAGGTCAAAGATGACAATATCACCGTAGTCTGGGTGCCGGGTGCTTACGAACTGCCGCTGGCAGCACGTGCGCTGGCGAATTCCGGCAAACATGATGCGATTATCGCACTCGGCACCGTTATTCGTGGTGGCACTGCGCACTTCGAATATGTGGCGGGTGAAGCCAGCTCCGGTATCGCCAGTGTTGCCATGAACAGCGACATTCCTGTCGCGTTCGGCGTGCTGACCACTGAAAGCATCGAGCAGGCCATTGAGCGTGCCGGCACCAAAGCGGGTAATAAAGGTGCTGAAGCGGCGCTGACTGCGCTCGAAATGATCAACGTATTGAAAGCCATTAAAGCCTGATTTTTGTAAGGGGAATTTTGTGAAACCTGCTGCTCGTCGTCGCGCCCGTGAGTGCGCTGTTCAGGCGCTATACTCCTGGCAGTTGTCGAATAACGACATTGCCGATGTGGAATACCAGTTTCTGGCGGAACAGGACGTCAAAGACGTCGACATTACCTATTTCCGCGAACTGCTGTCCGGTGTGGCGACCAACAGTGCGTATCTGGATGGACTGATGAAGCCTTATCTGTCGCGTCAGCTCGAAGAGCTGGGACAGGTAGAAAAAGCTATCCTGCGCATCTCGCTGTATGAGCTGAGCAAACGTGATGATGTGCCTTATAAAGTGGCCATTAACGAAGGGATTGAGCTGGCGAAAGTCTTCGGTGCCGAAGACAGTCATAAATTTGTTAACGGCGTGCTGGATAAAGCCGGTCCACAAATTCGACCCACTCGCAAATAAACAAAAAGGCCGGCTTGCCGGCCTTTTTTCATGAAGAGTTAAGCGGAACGCAATTATGTCTTGTGGTGAATTTGAACTCATCGCACGCTACTTCAACCGCAGAACACGCAGCCGTCGTGATGTCGAACTCGGCATCGGTGACGATTGTGCGTTAATTAGCGTGCCGGAAAAACAGACGCTGGCGATCAGCACCGATACCCTGGTCGCGGGTGTGCACTTCTTACGGGATATTCATCCCGCCGATCTGGGTTACAAAGCCCTGGCTGTTAATCTTAGCGACCTTGCTGCGATGGGCGCCGATCCCGCGTGGCTGACGCTGGCCTTAACGCTGCCGCAGGTCGATGAGAGCTGGCTTTCTGCCTTCAGCGAAAGCCTGTTTGAACTGCTGGAATATTACGATATGCAGCTGGTGGGCGGCGACACGACCCGTGGCCCGCTGAGCCTGACGCTGGCGATTCACGGTCTGGTGCCGCAGGGCCGCGCCCTGAAACGTTCGGGCGCAAAGCCGGGCGACTGGATCTACGTGACCGGCACGCTGGGTGACAGCGCGGCCGGTCTGGCGCTGCTGCAGCATCACTGTCGCATCAGCGATCCGGCGGTGCATGAGGCGCTGATTAAACGTCATCTGCGTCCCATGCCGCGCATTCTGCAGGGGCAGGCATTACGTTCGCTGGCCTCCTCAGCGGTGGACCTTTCCGACGGCCTGATTTCCGATCTCGGCCACGTGCTGAAAGCCAGTGGCTGCGGCGCACGGCTCAACCTTGACGCGTTGCCGCTGTCGGCGGCGCTGCGTGACCACTTTGAATCTGAGCAGGTATTGCGCTGGGCGCTGAGCGGCGGGGAAGATTACGAACTCTGCTTCACCGTGCCGGAAGTGAATCGCGGCGCGCTCGATGTGGCGCTGGGCCATCTGGGCGTGCCTTATTCCTGTATCGGGCAGATAGCACCGGAATCGGAAGGCTTAATGCTGCTGGATAATGGTAAACCCGCCACCTTCCGTCATAAAGGGTTTGATCACTTTGATACTAAATAACGACGTGGCGAAAAGCCGCCTGCGGATGAGCAATCCCTGGCACCTGCTGGCCACCGGTTTCGGCAGCGGGCTAAGCCCGGTTGTGCCCGGCACCATGGGATCGCTGGCGGCCATCCCCTTCTGGTGTCTGATGACCTATCTGCCGCATGATCTCTATTCGCTGGTGGTGCTGGTTGGTATCTGCGTCGGCGTCTATCTTTGCCATCGCACCGCAAAAGACATGGGCGTGCACGATCACGGCAGTATTGTCTGGGATGAGTTCATCGGCATGTGGATTACGCTTATGGCGATTCCGGTCAATACCTGGCAATGGGTACTGGGCGGTTTTGTCGTGTTCCGTATTCTTGATATGTGGAAACCGTGGCCGATACGCTGGTTCGATCGCAATGTGCATGGCGGCATGGGGATCATGGTTGATGACATTATTGCTGGTGTGATTTCTGCGGCCATGCTCTACGGCTTTGCCGTCTGGCTGGCGGGCTAACGGCCAGCGCCGAGCACCTGACAGAAAGTGACGCTCTGACAGAGCGTCACTTTCTGATTCAGCTTTATTCGAATCCTACCGCCTGATGCGGCTGATAGACCTCTTCCAGCAGGGTAATCTCGTCGTCACTCAGCGTGACATCCACCGCCTTCACCAGATCATCAAACTGCTCTGCACGTGACGCACCAATAATCGGCGCCGTAACAGCAGGCTTGCTGAGCAGCCAGGCCAGCGCCACCTGCGCCCGCGTCACGCCCTTACTTTCCGCCACCTGCGCCAGCCGCTCTGCAATCGCGGCATCGTTCTCTTCAGTGTTGTCATAGAGCCTGGCCATCACCTGATCAGAGGTGGAACGCGCGGTGTTTTCACCCCAGGGGCGGGTCAGTTTACCGCGCGCCAGCGGACTCCAGGGCAGCACGGCGATCTGCTCTTTCAGGCAGAGCGGATGCATTTCACGCTCCTCTTCACGCTGAATCAGGTTGTACTGATCCTGCATGCTGACAAAGCGATGCCAGCCCTGTTCTGACTGCATCTGCAACGCCTGCGCAAACTGACTGGCGTGCATAGATGAGGCGCCGATATAGCGGGCTTTGCCGGACTGCACCACGTCATGCAGCGCTTCCAGCGTCTCATCCAGCGGTGTCTCATAGTCCCAGCGGTGAATCTGCAGCAGGTCGACATACTCCATGCCGAGACGCTGAAGGCTGTCATCAATCGATTTCAGGATATTTTTACGCGACAGCCCCTGTGACAGATTGGTGAGCGGGAAATAGACTTTGGTGGCGACCACAATCTCGTCGCGGCGGGCAAACTCTTTCAGCGCCCGACCCAGGATCTCTTCACTGCTGCCATCGGAGTAGCTGTTGGCGGTATCGAAGAAATTGATGCCCGCATTGAGCGCCTGCTGGATCAGCGGACGGCTGCTTGCTTCCGGCAGCGTCCAGGCATGATTACCGCGTGTGGGCTCGCCATAGGTCATACAGCCAAGACAGAGACGCGACACCTGCAGATCGGTGGTACCCAGTTGAATCGTTTTCATGGTGGAGGCTCCTGCGAAAGTGCAAAAGTTACAGCATAGCAGGATGTTGCGCTCCCGAGGGGGGAGCGCAGAGAGGAGAGATTACTGCGCCAGCCAGCGGGCGATTTGTTGCTGAATGCCCTCCGAGTCCAGCAGATAGTCATGACGCACTTCATCCTGCGTGCCCTGAGGGATGAATTCATCGGGCAGGCCGATGTTCAGTACCGGAATGCCCAGACGTTTCGCCATCACAAACTCATTTACGCCACTGCCCGCACCGCCTTTGATGGCGCCTTCTTCGAGCGTTATCAGCGAGTCGTGGGTTTTAGCGAGCTCGGCGATCAGCGCTTCATCCAGCGGCTTCACAAAGCGCATATCGACCAGGGTCGCGTTCAGCGCTTCCGCCGTGGCGGCGGCTTCCGGCAGCAATGTACCGAAGTTCAGGATTGCCAGCTTTTCACCCTGACGTTTCACTACTGCTTTACCCAGCGGCAGGCTCTGTAGTGGGGCCAGCGGCGTGCCGACACCGGTGCCGCGCGGATAGCGCACCGCACTCGGCCCCTCCTGATGGTGATAGCCGGTGTAAAGCATCTGCCGACACTCATTCTCATCGCTCGGCGTCATGATCACCATATCCGGCACGCAGCGCAGATAGGCGAGATCAAACGCACCCTGGTGAGTCTGACCATCAGCGCCAACAATACCACCGCGATCGATAGCAAACAGGACCGGCAGTTTCTGGATAGCGACGTCGTGGATCAGCTGATCGTAGGCGCGCTGCAGGAAGGTGGAATAGATGGCAACAATGGGTTTGTAGCCGCCAATCGCCATACCCGCTGCGAAAGTCACCGCGTGCTGCTCGGCGATCGCCACGTCAAAATATTGCTTCGGGAATTCACGTGAGAAGGCCACCATGCCGGAGCCTTCACGCATCGCCGGGGTAATCGCCATCAGCTTCGGATCGTTGGCGGCCATTTCGCACAGCCAGTTGCCGAAGATTTTAGAGTAGCTCGGCAGACCCTCTGCGCTTTTCGGCAGTTCGCCAATCGCCGGGTCAAATTTAGGAACGGCGTGCCAGGCAATCGGGTCTTCCTCTGCCGGGGCGTAGCCTTTACCTTTCTTCGTCATGATATGCAGGAACTGCGGGCCTTTCAGGCTGCGCATGTTGCTCAGCGTGTTCACCAGCGTCAGCACATCGTGACCGTCAACCGGGCCAATATAGTTAAAGCCCAGCTCTTCAAATAGCGTGCCCGGCACGACCATGCCTTTGAGATGCTCTTCGGTGCGTTTGACCAGCTCTTTGATTGGCGGCAGATTTGTCAGCACTCGCTTACTGCCTTCGCGCAGTCGCGCATAGGTTTTACCCGACAGGATCTGCGCCAGGCGATTATTCAGCGCGCCGACGTTTTCAGAGATCGACATCTCGTTGTCATTGAGGATGACCAGCATGTCCGGCTTGATATCACCGGCATGGTTCATTGCTTCAAACGCCATACCTGCGGTAATCGCACCATCGCCAATAATACAGGCGGTGCGACGGCCCTGGCCTTCACGTTCTGCCGCAGCGGCCATGCCAAGACCGGCACTGATAGAGGTCGACGAGTGACCGACGCTCAGGACGTCATATTCACTTTCACCGCGCCACGGAAACGGGTGTACGCCGCTTTTCTGACGGATAGTACCGATGCGATCGCGGCGACCGGTCAGAATTTTATGCGGATAAGCCTGATGACCCACATCCCAGACCAGATGGTCAAACGGGGTGTTATAGACATAATGCAGCGCGACCGTCAGTTCAACCACGCCCAGACCCGATGCAAAATGGCCGCTGGAGCGGCTCACACTGTCTAACAGATACTGACGCAGTTCATCACACAGCGCAGGCAACTTCTCTTTTGGCAGGGCACGCAGCGCCTGAACCGTGTCTGCCAGCGCCAGTGTCGGGTATTTAGCAATATCAAAACTCATCAGAGACTCATTATGGAAGTTATTTGTCGCGTTCAATTATGAAGCTCGCCAGCGCCTGCAGTGCTGTCGTGTTATAAGAGTGCGCAGCGAGCAATTCTAAAGCATCAAGCGCTTCCTGATACAAATCCCGCGCTTTAGCACGGGCACTTTCAAGGCCTAACAGTGAAGGATAGGTGCTTTTCCCCAGATCCTGATCGGCACCCTGACGTTTTCCGATCACGGCTGTGTCGCCGATCACATCCAGGATGTCATCCTGCACCTGAAACGCGAGACCAATCGCCTCTGCATAGCGGTCAAGCAGCGGTAGTGCTTCACGACCCGCATCGCCTGCCGTTAATGCGCCTAACCGTACCGCTGAGCGGATCAGGGCACCGGTTTTATGGCGATGGATCTGTTCCAGCTGATCGAGATCGACGGATTTGCCTTCCGCCGCTAAATCCAGTGCCTGCCCGCCACACATCCCGGCTACGCCACTGGCTTTTGCCAGTTCGGAGAGCATCATCAGTCGATATTCGGCGCTGACACCGGGCATTGCTCCATCGGCCAGAATGGAGAAGGCCAGCGTCTGCAGGGCATCGCCCGCCAGAATCGCGGTATCTTCACCATATTTAATGTGACAGGTTGGCTGCCCGCGACGCAGCGCATCATTGTCCATCGCAGGGAGATCGTCATGAATCAGAGAGTACGCATGAATGCATTCAACTGCGGCGGCAGGGGCATCCAGACTCGCCGGATTGGCGTGGAGCATTTCGCCAGTCGCGTAGACCAGAAAAGGACGCAGACGTTTACCGCCTAATAATGCCCCATAATGCATGGCATTCACCAGAGGAGAACTCTGAAAAGGGAGTGGATCTATAAAACGCGTCAGCGCGGCGTTGACCTGCTGCTGACAGGCGTCGAGTAAGCGGGCAAAATCCATCAGTCGTTTTCCGGCGTGAAAGCAGTGAGATCGGCATCTTTATCATCGTTAAGCAGAATACGGACCCGCTGTTCAGCCTGCTGCAGCGTCAGCTGGCCATTCCGCGCCAGCTGCACGCCGCGCTCAAATTCGTTCAGGGCTTCTTCCAGCGGCAGTTCACCACTTTCCAGACGGCTGACAATCTGCTCCAGCTGCTGCAATGACGTTTCAAAGCTGGCTGGCTGTTCGGCTTTTTTCGGCATATTTCGTGTCGACTCACGGTTGGGACATTATCTCGCAATCGGTCATGGTAGCTGAGACCCAATGATTAGCAAAATAATCAATGCGGCGGCTGATCGAGAAGCAGTCACCTGACAAAGGTGATATACTCCCGCGCCTCGGATGCGGTTGCGCCTTGCAGCCCGCAATTTTGTGATTTTACCAGCTAAGTGCCGCCTGTTTTAGCACTTATTTGCCCAACGAAGCTGTGTCGCCATGAAGTTTATCATCAAGTTATTTCCTGAAATCACCATCAAGAGTCCGTCGGTGCGTTTGCGTTTTATCAAGATTCTTGCCAGCAATATCCGCAACGTCCTGAAAACTGTCAGCGACGACATCGCCGTTGTGCGCTACTGGGATCACATTGAAGTGCGGTCAAAAAATGCGGCGCTTGCGGACATTATTCCCGATGAGCTTTCCCGCATTCCCGGTATCCATCACGTTTTAGCGGTTGAAGATCGTGAGTACACCGATATTCATCACATCTTTGAACAGACTCTGGCGCAGTATCGCGACAGTCTTGAAGGCAAGAGCTTCTGCGTACGTGTAAAACGTCGTGGTAAGCATAGCTTCAGTTCGCAGGATGTAGAGCGCTATGTGGGTGGCGGTCTGAATCAGCATATTGAAAGCGCCCGCGTGCAGCTTAAAAATCCTGACGTGACGGTGAACCTTGAAGTGGAAGAGAATCGCCTGACGCTGGTGACGGCACGTTACGAGGGTCTGGGTGGTTTCCCGATCGGCACGCAGGAAGATGTGCTGTCGCTGATTTCCGGTGGTTTCGACTCCGGCGTCTCCAGCTATATGCTGCTGCGCCGCGGCAGCCGCGTGCATTACTGCTTCTTTAATCTTGGCGGCGCCGCCCATGAGATTGGCGTCCGTCAGGTTGCCCACTATCTGTGGAATCGTTTTGGTCGTTCACACCGCGTGCGGTTCGTGGCAATCAATTTTGAGCCGGTGGTGGGTGAGATCCTCGAAAAAGTGGATGATGGCCAGATGGGCGTGGTGCTGAAGCGCATGATGGTGCGTGCCGCCTCGACGATTGCTGAGCGCTACGGCGTGCAGGCGCTGGTCACAGGTGAAGCGGTAGGGCAGGTGTCGAGCCAGACGCTGACCAACCTGCGCCTGATTGATAACGCGTCAGATACGCTGATTCTGCGTCCGCTGATCTCTTATGACAAAGAGCACATCATCAACGTTGCCCGGGAGATCGGCACCGAAGATTTCGCCAGCACCATGCCGGAATATTGTGGCGTGATCTCAAAAAGCCCAACGGTCAGAGCGGTAAAAGAGAAGATTGCGGCTGAAGAGCAGAATTTTGACTTCTCGATTCTGGATCGGGTTATCGAAGAAGCGACCAACGTCGATATCCGTACCATCGCTGAGCAGACGGAAGAGGAGGTGGTGGAAGTTGAGACCGTCGCGCTTCTGAGTGACAACGATGTGGTGCTGGATATTCGCTCTATTGATGAGCAGGAAGAGAAGCCACTGACGCTGAACGCCACGGAAGTGAAATCACTGCCGTTCTATAAACTCAGCACGCAGTTTGGCGACCTCGACCAGAACCGCACCTGGCTGCTCTACTGCGATCGCGGTGTGATGAGCCGTCTGCAGGCACTTTATCTGCATGAGCAGGGCTTTAAGAACGTTAAAGTCTATCGCCCGTAGTCATCGCTCTGAGCCAGTCAGTACCTGTTCAGGTCTGACTGGCTTTCTCGTTTTAAGCCTGATAATCATAAATGCCGGGAGCCAGCACCAGCTGTGCAGCGACCTCACGCGCCATCTCTTTTCCCGCCAGCAGATCGATTAACTTCAGCGCAAAATCCATTGCCGTGCCAGGTCCCTGACTGGTCAGCAGATTAACGCGCGGATCCCAGACGACACGGCGCTCCATCCACTTTTCCTCCGGAATCGTCTCTTTCAGGCCAGGAAAGCCGGTCATGTTACCGACCGGGAAGAGATCGTGAGGGATCAGCACCGTGCCTGCAGCTGCGCATATCGCGGCGACAATCTTCTCATTGAGGTGAAACTGACGCACCGTTTCGACCAGCAGCGGACTGTCACGGAAGGTCTCAGCCCCTTTCAGGCCGCCGGGCAGGACGATGGCGGCGAAATCGTTGTCGGCGACTTCAACCAGCGTGACGTCAGTCAACAGGCGAACACCGCGCGAGCAAACGATCTCCCGGCTGCCATCACTTTCGACGCTGGCGGTAACAACCTTCAGCCCGGCCCGAACCAGCAGGTCGATGGTGGTGACAGCTTCGGTTTCTTCACTGCCATGTGCCAGGCAAACCAGCACCGATGCGTTCGCGGTCATAATGGGACTCCTTGTGTTTTACAATGTCATACAGACGAGTGTTCTCCGTTAGCACCAGGCCGTGCATCCGGGCGCGGCGCAGCAGAAAGCCGCTGATATAATCGATTTCGGTGAGCCGCTGGGCGCGCACGTCCTGCAGCATCGAAGAGGTATTGGCCGCCGTGCTTTCTATCACGTCGAAGATGATGTCCTGCAGGCTATCGCTGGCCACGTTCTGGCCTTCGCGCTCCATGACCCAGCTGATCTCTTCGCACAGTTGCGCAATCTGTTCCGGATACGCACGTAGTGCGCCGTTCTGGCATTCATACTCCACGCTAAGCGGGTTGATGACGCAGTTGACGGCCAGTTTGCGCCAGCAGGCCGCCCGGATGTTGTCATGCCATGCAACATCCGGCAGGGCAGGGTGCAGGATGTCGGCGAGGTCACTGTAAGCGGCGCTTTTACGGTTACCGGGACCAATGTGGGTGATGCCACTGGCGATGTGCTTGATAACGGTGCCATCACGCATCGCTGCATGCGTTGTGACGCCACGCAGGAGTGGCTGAGTCAGCCCTTTGAGTTCCTCCAGCGTACCCATACCGTTGTGCAGCAGCAGCACCGGGCAGTTTTCTGGCAGCACACTTTCCAGATTCTTCACGGCGGGTGAGACCTGTGGCGCTTTGAGTGTGACCAGCAGCAGCTGGCTTTCCGCCAGGAACAGCGGATCGTTGGCAATAAACGTGCGATTCGAGATGTTGCCCTGAGGATCGATCACATTGGCTGAGCAGTAAGGCTGCGGCACGCGCAGCCATCCCTGCACCTCATGTCCCTGGCGGGCAAGCGCTGTCAGCCAGACCTGACCCAATGCACCGCAACCTAACACGGTAATTTTCATGCTGCCTCCCGCTGGCGGGCTATCCATCTGTTATTTACTGTCATACCTACATTATAGCGTTGTGTGCAGTCTGATTTTATTTAGCACCTTAAGACGCGTATTATGCATGTCACTTTAGCGTCAGGAGAAGAAGAGATGCCATCTTTCGATATCGTTTCAGAAGTCGATCTGCAGGAAATTCGCAATGCGGTGGAGAATGCCAACCGTGAAGTGTCTACCCGCTTCGATTTCCGCAACGTGAGCGCCGAGTTTGAACTCAACGAAAAGAATGAAACCATCAGGATCACCAGCGAGTCTGATTTCCAGGTTAAGCAGCTGGTCGACATTTTGCGTGAAAAGTTGCTGAAGCGCGGGATTGAAGGTGGAGCCTTAGAGGTACCGGAAGAGATTGAGCACAGCGGCAAAAGCTGGGCGGTCGATGCCAAACTGAAGAAAGGCATTGAGAGCGACGTGGCGAAGAAGCTGGTGAAGCTGATTAAGGACAGTAAGCTGAAAGTGCAGACCCAGATTCAGGGTGAAGCATTGCGTGTGACCGGCAAAGCGCGTGATGATTTGCAGGGTGCGATGGCGATCGTGCGCGGCAGCAATCTGGGCCAGCCATTTCAGTTTAAAAACTTCCGCGATTAAGTGGGGGAGGCTGTTTTTTTTGGCCTGAATGCAGTGATGAAAAACCCGGCTCAGGCCGGGTTTTTCATTGTTGAGCTGTAAGCCGTCTGGATGATGGCGTTCTGGCTCAGGGAGCCTGTGCCTTTCGCAATGACGCAAAAGCGCCATCCATGGCTGGCTCAGCACGGGCGATTACGCACCTCATCCCTGAGGTGCGCCCGTAAACGGGCCAACGCTTAGCGTTGTTCAAAAACGCTCCCGGCGTTTTTGTCCCTGGCCCGCTATGCTTTGCTACAGGCACAGGCTCCCATCGCTTTGAATTTCTGAGTCGTCTGTAAGAAGTTTTTAGTAGGATTTGAGGCCGCGGAGTACGTGCTGGCTCCAATCGCTTTACTGGATTAGACAAGTTTAATAAGGGACTGGATTGGGTTTAATTTGCGCAAAAAACTTAAATCTGGAGGGGGGGGAACCTGGCAGCAGCGCAAAAGCTTGTGAGGCGCAGGGAACATGGGCAGAAGAGGAAAGCGTCCCGCGCCAGGACGGCGCGGGCCGGGCATGCCATGGATGGCGGGTTTTGCGACTTTCCGATCTGACCGTGTTTCCTGAGCCAGCTCGATCATACAGCGAAACGGGCTGGTGCCTGGCTTTCAAGCCGTTTCCCAATGTACGCACCATCTAACGGCTAAGCATGCGATCCTACTTTTTATCAGCAACTCCCCAGCAGCGCTTCCAGCTCAGGGCGGCTGGTGACCTTACTATCAATTTTGATATACGCGCTTTTCTCTTCAGGCACGATAAACACGGCGTTAACGCCTTTCTGAGCCTTCAGACGCTGCTCCAGATTCGGCACAGCCAGTGCAGCATCACTCAGCACGATGCGCAGGCTGCTGACATAAGGCGGCTCCTGCATCGTCATGCTGACAAACAGCCATGACGCTGCCACCATCGCGCCTACCAGGAACACGGTCTGCGCATCGAAATGACCAAATACCCAGCCACCCATGCTGCCGCCAACGGCCACGCCCAGAAACTGGCTGGTGGAATAAATCCCCATCGCCGTACCTTTGTAACCTGCGGGCGACTCTTTACTGATTAGCGAGGGCAGAATGGCTTCCATAAGATTAAAGGCGAAGAAGAAGAGCTGAACACCCACTACCAGCGTCCAGAAGTGGCCTTCTGCACCCCACAGCACGATCTCAGCAATCACAATCATCCCGACGCAGCCGACAAAGACGCGCTTCATACGGCGCTTGACTTCGGCATAAATGATGAACGGCACCACGCCGGCAAAGGCGATCAGCATCGTAGAAAGATAAACTTTCCAGTGCTCGGAGGCCGGGAATCCAGCCTGTTCAAACTGTCCGGGCAACGCAACAAAGCTCGACATCAGCAGGACGTGCAGGCAGAAAATACCGATGTTGAGTTTCACCAGACGCGGATTCGCCAGCACTTTGCGGAAGCTGCCTTTCACCATGCCCGATTCACGGTTCAGGACATGATGGGAAGCCGATGGCACCACGAGAAGGGTGATCACAATTCCCAGCGAGGCCAGAATCGCAATCATCCAGAACAGCGCATGCAGACCCAGTGCATGAGTCACAACCGGACCGACCACCATCGCAATCGCGAAGGTCACGCCAAAACTGATGCCGATAAAGGCCATCGCTTTGGTACGGTTCTGCTCACGGGTTAAGTCGGATAACAGGGCCATCACCGCAGCGGCAATCGCGCCCGAACCCTGTAGTGCACGGCCCAGAATAATGCCCCAGATGGAGTCGGTGCAGGCAGCAATAACGCTGCCCAGAACAAACAGCAATAGTCCGCCGACGATTAACGGCTTACGGCCGATGCGATCGGAGAGCAGACCAAAAGGAATCTGAAATATCGCCTGGGCAAGGCCATAGATCCCAATCGCCAGGCCAATTAAGGTTTCACTCGCGCCCTGTAATGCCATGCCATAAGTGGTCAGTACCGGCAGGACCATAAACATCCCAAGCATACGCAGGGAAAAGACCGTACCGAGGCCCCATGTGGCGCGCAGCTCCACCGGAGTCATTTTATTATCGTTCATTCCAACCTCTGTTAATGTGCTGCATTTATTCTAGGGGCCGGGGCAGGGCGGGTAAAACAATAGTTTTTAAGCAGTGGTAACAAAAAGAAAGGGCGCGAAAATCGCGCCCTTTTCATGCTGTATCAGTGCCGGTTACCAGACGTATGTCAGCAGATCCTTCGAAGCCGGAGCCATCGAATCTACCGACATCATCACGCTCAGCGCGGTGATGGTCACGATAGAGAAGACAAACAGCTTACGCGCCCAGACACGGTCATCTGCGGTTTTGTAACCCGATAACGCCATGCCCAGCCACCAGACGCTGACCGCAGCGGCCACCACCAGGTATTTGTAGCCTGCGTAACCGCCCAGCGTCAGCATCAGCGTGGCAATCATAAACGCCAGGATATAGAGCGTAATATGATTCTTCGCGACGGAAATGCCTTTCACCACCGGCAGAACCGGAATGTTCGCTGCCTGGTAATCTTTAAAGCGGAAGATAGCAATCGCATACGAATGCGGCATCTGCCACAGACTAAAGATAGCCAGCAGGATCAACGCGCCAGCATCAAACTGGTTAGAGACGGCGCAGTAGCCGATAACCGGCGGCGCAGCACCCGACAGGCTGCCAATCAGCGTTCCGTAAACGGAATTACGCTTCATGTACAGGCTGTAGATGCCCACGTACACCACGAAGCCCATCACCGCCAGCCACATGGCCAGCGGATTAGCACCGAAGTAGAGCAACGCAAAGCCAGCAATACCCAGCACAGTGGCATAAACCAGGCTTACTTTCGCGGAGATAAGGCCTTTTACCAGCACCCGATTCCTGGTTCTCTCCATCTTGATGTCGATGTCGCGGTCAATCACGTTGTTGAAAACACAACCCGATGCAACCACCAGTGACACGCCCACCAGGGTGATGAGAAACAGGGCGTAATCCGTGTTGCCTTTGGAGGCCAACAGGAATCCGCCGATCACAGAAATTAAATTCCCGAAAATAATTCCTGGTTTTGTAACTTGCAGGTATTGCTTAAACATTACGCGTGACTCTTTAGTGAGGCATCATGTTGTAGTTGAGGTTCCACATGATCCACAGTGAGCCTACTACGACAATCAGGATGATGATGGCCGAGAAAACAATGGCTACCATGTTCCAGCCACCCTCAGATTTGCTGTCCAGGTGCAGGAAATAAACCAGGTGAACCAGCACCTGAATAACCGCACACACCAGAACAACACCGAGGATAGTACCGTGAGATGCACTGCCATCCATCACCATCCAGAACGGGATTGCCGTCAGGATGATAGAGAGGATGAAGCCGATCATGTAGGACTTCACGCTACCGTGTGAAGCGCCATGTTCGTTAACAGAATGACTCATTACATGGCTCCCATCAGGTAAACAACGGTGAAGACGCAAATCCAGACCACGTCCAGGAAGTGCCAGAACAGGCTCAGACACATGATACGGGTGCGGTTAGTCGCGTTCAGGCCACGTTTAGAAATCTGGAACATCAGAACCAGCATCCAGATCAGACCAGAGGTCACGTGCAGACCGTGGGTACCAACCAGCGTAAAGAAGCCTGACAGGAAGCCACTGCGATCCGGACCAAAGCCTTCAGCAATCAGGTGATGGAATTCATAGATTTCCATACCGATGAAGCCCAGACCGAACAGGAAGGTCAGCGCCAGCCAGCCGATAACGGCACCTTTTTGCTCCTTGTTCATGGAGATAACAGCCATGCCGTAAGTGATCGAACTCAACAGCAGCAGGGCGGTTTCTACCAGAACAAACGGCAGCTCAAAGATATCTTTACCTGCCGGGCCACCGGCAGTGTTGTTGACCATGACGGCATAGGTCGCAAACAGGGTTGCGAAGATAATGCAGTCACTCATCAGGTAGATCCAGAAGCCAAAGACTTTATTGGCTCCTGCATCGTGATGCCCATGCTCCGCATGGGCGTCGTGGTGATGTTTAATCAGAGTTTCAGTTGACATTATTTCAGACCTGCTTTGCTGATTTCGTCAAAGTGCTGGTTCTCAATCTTCTGAACTTCGGCAACCGGAACGTAGTAATCCACGTCTTCGTCGAAGCTCTTCACGATCCAGGTAACGATCATGCCGAGGAATGAAAGACCCGCCATCCACCAGATATGCCAGATCAGCGCGAAGCCCATCACAGTAGCGAATGCGCAGATGACGATTGCCGCACCACTGTTTTTCGGCATATGAATCTCTTCATACGATGCCGGCTGTTTGTACGCTTCGCCTTTCTCTTTCATTTCCCAAAACGCATCACGCTCATGGACATGTGGGATCACAGCAAAGTTATAGAACGGTGGTGGTGAAGAAGTTGCCCACTCCAGCGTACGACCGCCCCACGGGTCACCTGTCACATCACGGTTCTGATCGCGGTCACGTACCGAGACGTAGAACATGGTCAGCTGACACAGGATACCCAGTGCAATCAGACCCGCACCGACCGCAGCAACCACCAGCAGAGGGTGGAACTGTGGATCGATATCCTGGCTCAGACGACGGGTCATACCCATGAAGCCCAGTGCGTACAGCGGCATAAAGGCAACGAAGAAACCAATGATCCAGAACCAGAATGCGCGCTTACCCCAGGTTTCGTTCAGGGTGAAGCCGAATGCTTTCGGGAACCAGTAGGTCACGCCCGCCATACAACCGAAGACTACACCACCGATGATGACGTTATGGAAGTGTGCAATCAGGAACAGACTGTTGTGCAGAATGAAGTCAGCGCCCGGAACGGCCAGCAGAACGCCGGTCATACCCCCTACAGAGAAGGTTACCAGGAAGCCAACGGTCCACAGCATGGCAGAGTGCATCTGAATGCGGCCCTGATACATGGTGAACAGCCAGTTAAAGATTTTAACCCCGGTCGGAATCGCGATGATCATCGTCATGATACCGAAGAAGGCGTTAACGTTGGCACCCGCACCCATGGTGAAGAAGTGGTGCAACCAGACGATGAACGACAGCACGGTAATGGCGATGGTCGCCCAGACCAGTGAGGTATAACCAAACAGACGTTTTTTGGAGAAGGTCGCGGTAATTTCTGCGAATACACCAAACACCGGCAGCACCAGGATATACACTTCCGGATGGCCCCAGACCCAGATCAGGTTGACGTACATCATCATGTTCCCGCCCATTTCATTGGTGAAGAAATGGAAGCCGAGATAACGATCAAGGGTCAGCAGCGCCAGGGTCACGGTCAGAACCGGGAACGCAGCGATGATCAGGACGTTGGTGCACAGCGCGGTCCAGGTAAAGACCGGCATTTTGAACAGGCTCATGCCCGGTGCGCGCATCTTCAGGATGGTCACGAAGAAGTTAATACCGGTTAAGGTCGTACCAATACCTGAGAGCTGAAGGCTCCAGATCCAGTAATCGACCCCGACGCCGGGACTGTACTCCGCGCCGGAGAGCGGCGGATAAGCCAGCCAGCCGGTCTGTGCGAACTCGCCCACACCCAGAGACAGGTTAACCAGGATCACACCGACCGCGGTAAACCAGAAACTCAGGTTGTTCAGGAACGGGAACGCAACGTCACGTGCACCAATCTGCAACGGAACGGCGATGTTCATCAGGCCAACCACGAAAGGCATCGCCACGAAGAAGATCATAATCACGCCGTGCGCGGTAAAGATCTGGTCGTAGTGATGCGGTGGCAGAATGCCCGCTTCACCGGCCGAAGCCATCACCTGCTGAGTACGCATCATAATGGCATCTGCGAAGCCACGAATCAGCATGACGAACGCCATGATGATATACATGATACCCAGGCGTTTGTGGTCAACTGACGTCAGCCATTCAGACCACAGATATTTCCACTTACCAAAATAGGTGAGCGCAGCAACCAGCGCAGCACCACCTATCAGGATAGCGGCAACCGTAACCATGATAATCGGCTCATGGTACGGCACTGCATCAAGTGTTAATTTTCCTAACATCGTATTATTCCTCGGCTCCCGCGGAAGCGGCGTGACTCATGTCCATACCTTCATGCTGTGGCATGTCCATTTTCCCGTGGCTCATCTTGAACTTGTCCATAACTTGCATGAACAGTTTCGGATCAGCTGAAGAGAAATATTCCACCGGATGATTTTCGCTTGGCACAGCCACTTTCTCGAAATCTTCCATGGTGGTCAGCGTGTTAGGGGCTGCTTTAACTTTAGCCACCCACTGCTGGAATTCCGCATCGTCTTTGGTTGCAATGGCTTTAAACTTCATGCCAGAGAAACCACGACCACTAAAGTTCGCAGAGATACCGTCGAAAATGCCTGGCTCATTCGCAATCAGATGCAGTTTGGTCTGCATACCCGCCATCGCATAGATCTGGCTGCCGAGTGTTGGAATGAAGAAAGAGTTCATGACGGAGTTAGAAGTGATTTTGAAGTTCACCGGAGTATTTGCCGGGAAGGCAATCTGGTTCACGGTCGCAATACCCTGTTCCGGGTAAATGAACAACCATTTCCAGTCCAGTGCAACCACATCGATCTCAACCGGTTTCACATCAGATTGCAGCGGTTTGCTGGGCTCCAGTGCGTGGGTTGATTTCCAGGTCAGTACGCTGAGGAAGAGAATGATCAGGATCGGAATGGTCCAGACCACGGCTTCAACCTTGTTAGAGTGTGACCAGTTAGGGCTGTACTTCGCATTCGTGTTGGACGCCCGATACTTCCAGGCAAACACCACGGCCATCAGGACTGCGGGAATCACGACGATCAACATCAGGCCAAAGGCGGTCAGTATCAGCGAACGTTGCTCCAGTGCAATCTGTCCTTTGGGATTTAACAATGCACTATCGCAGCCACTCATTAATAAAGTGCCTGCAATTAATGACAAAATCCCCAAACTTTTATTGTATTTACTGAGTCTCATTTAACGACCTCAATGACAAAGGGCTCTATTGTCGTTTAAGTGTGCGCGCATTTTACGGGAAGGTTTATGCAGTGTAAACCAGCTTAAGGATGTGTCAGATACGTGTTGACACCTTTTGCTAAGGGTGTCACAGATGTTGCGCCAGGTGACAAATAATTAACGCAGACAAGCAGTTGGCATCAATATAACAAAAACCGATGGAAGTAACCGTAAAAAAATCAGGGAAAGGAATAACCCTTACTTTTAACTCCCAAATATTTAACAAGTCTGCATCATTTGCGCGATGAAATTTAACTAAAGTAATTGCTAACCGGTTTTTAGTATTTCCGCTACGCCTCCTCAGGATCTATTCTTAATTTTTAAAAAATAACACGCGATGATAAATGACGGCGACTTATCCGGACGTCACAAAATAAGCCGCAGCCGTAAACCTATCGATTTCACTTAAGCATCTGACGCGGGCAACACCGGCGTTCTCTTCAGCGCCCTGTAATCCAGCAACACCCCGGCAAGCACCGCCAGCAGAGAGAGGCTCATGCCCAGTTCAAACAGGCGGGTCAGTAGCGGTGCCAGCGCAGTCAGCCCCAGTGCATTCAGTGCCAGCGCGACCAGCCAGAGAGCCAGCACGCCGCAGCCGGCTGCAAACAGACGATGAGTCCAGCGATAGCCATGAGGATAGTAGCTTCGTGTGAGGAAATTGCCACTCTGCTCGACCTGATTAAGCGTCTGGCGACAAAAAGCCAGCAGCACCAGGCCCGGTACACCCGCGACCACCGTGAAAGCATAAAAAGTTGGCCAGCCCCAGAGTTCTACCAGCCAGCCTGCTGCGGGGCCGACATAGACCCGGCCAACTGCAGAGAGCGCCGATAACAGGGCAAACTGGGTGGCTGAGAACGATTTATTGCACAGTGTCATTAACAACGCGACAAAGGCCGCGGTGCCCATGCCGCCGCAAAGATTTTCGACAAAGACTGCGCTGGCCATGCTCCATAACTGTTTGTCAGTGACCGCCAGCAGCCAGTAACCAAAGTTTGACACCGCCTGTAGCACGCCGAAAATCAGCAGCGCCCGGAACAGACTCAGACGCTGCATCAGTACGCCGCCATAAAGCGCCCCGATAATGGTCGCCAGCAGACCCAGCGTCTTGTTGACCAGGCCGACGTCACCGGCATTGAACCCGACGCCGCGGATCAGAAAAGTGGTCGTCAGCGAGGCGGCAAAGGCATCGCCCAGCTTGTAGAGAATAATCAGCGTAATGAGCAGCCAGGCGTTGTTGCGCTGAAAGAAATCGTTAAGCGGGTCGACAACTGCCTGTCGCAGTGAATGCGGGGTGGATATGCGCGAGTCCGGCTCGCTCGCCATCAGGGTAGCGATAATGCCGGGCACCATCATCAGCGCCATCAGCCAGTAGGTTGCCTGCCAGCCCAGATAACGGTCAGCCAGCCACAAGGCCAGTCCGCCTGAAATCAGCATCGCCAGTCGATAGCCCAGCACGGTAATGGCCGCGCCGCTACCGCGCTCTTCAGGTGGCAGAATATCGGTTTTCCAGGCGTCAAAAACGATGTCCTGCGAGGCGGAGCAGAAAGCAATCAGCACTGCCAGCGCCGCCATCAGGGTCAGATCGCGTCCTGGCTGCAGAAATCCCATCGCGACAATCCCGCCCACCAGCGCCAGCTGACTCAGCAGTAACCAGCCGCGACGCCGGCCGAGAAATGGCGGCGTATAGCGGTCCATCATCGGCGACCAGAGAAATTTGAAGACATAGGCCTGGCCGACCAGTGAAAAGAAGCCGATGGTTTTCAGATCGACATTTTCCACCGTCATCCACGCCTGCAACGTGCCCGAAGTCAGTGCCAGCGGCAGTCCGGAAGCAAAACCAAGGAGCAGCAGTACGGCGGCGTTTTTCTGGCTGAAGAGGCGAAGATAGTGGTTCATGCGGATCCTGCAGATAACAAAAAGCCCTGCACGAGGCAGGGCAGAGGTGAGACGGTATTAACGGGCGTTCTGCTTGATGAAGTCGTTAACGCTGGTGTCCTGTGCCATATCCGCGATCACATCGCTCATGGTGGCATTCACCGCGTTAGTAATCTTCTGGTTATTGGCGTTGAACGCGCCTTCTACGCTGTAAGTCTGGCGGTAGTTTTTAACCTGCTTGTTGCCATTTTTCGCAGTCGCGATGATAGAGATGTCCGCTTTTGTGGTGATGCTGTAGCGCACATTGCCCTGCGTCACGTCAGCATAAAGGTTGTTAACAACGATTTGCAGATCGACCGCGCCATCAGGGCCAATCATATAACCACGTGCGGTCATCTGTTTCTCCAGCACCTCCTGCAGCAGGAAACGGAGATCGCGCGAAGGCGTCAGGGTCACTAACTGACCGTCACGGTTAACTTTGGCCAGCGCCTGATCTTTACGCTGATCGGCACCGTTAATACTCACAGTCACGCCCATCAGGCCTGGATCCTGCTGTGGCAGCTGAATCTTAGGCTGGATAGTGAGGGTATTATTGCTGGTTGCACAGCCGGCTAAAATGAACGCAGCCAACAGTGGGAATAACAGTTTTTTCAACATACTTTTTCTCGTTGGTGTCAGGGGGTTGGTTTGCAAAAACTGCGGCCATCATAGCATTGCCCGGCAGTGAAAAAAGCCCTGTTACGGGTGAAATTGTCTCTGAAACCGTTTTAAGCCCCTTCTCTGACAGGCTGGTTTGCTGATGGTTTCGACTACGTTATGATGCGTGCCGGAAGCGGGCTGACATAAAATGCAATATTTAGCGTCTGCCTGCGGGTAAGCGCACTAAAAGCGACTAAGATTGAATGAGATGGGGCACCGCGCTCGCCATTGAGGAGTAATAGCCATGATCCGCGAACAAATAGAAGAAAAGCTGCGTGTGGCGTTTCAGCCAGCTCATCTGGAAGTGCATGACGAAAGTTACCGGCACAACGTGCCTGCTGGTTCGGAAAGTCACTTCAAAGTGGTTATTGTCAGCGACTGCTTTGCAGGCCAGCGCTTCCTGGCGCGTCATCGTCTGATTTATAGCGAACTGGCGGCTGAATTAGCGGGCAGTGTCCATGCTTTAGCCCTGCATACTTACACCCTGAAAGAGTGGGAAGGGTTGCAGGATACCGTTCTGGCTTCGCCTAACTGTCGTGGTGCCGGAAGTCTCGCCTGATCTCCTTTCTCTGAAACGGCCTGCTGGCCGTTTTTTCTGTGAATTAGCGAAAAACGCGATCCCTGGCTCAAAAAAGCAGCAAACCTGCTGAAAAGTGGTGAGTTAGCGTTCTCGACTCATTCCAGCGATGCCGCTATAATGCTGCGTCTATTTTTCCGGAATGTCTTCGGGACGCTTCTGGTAACAGGGATCAGGTTCTCTTCACGGAAGCCGTCCCGGTTGTTGGATACGGCGCATTTCACTATGTGTGGTGTCTGAAGTTGACCGAGCACGTGATTTTTTGAGGTAACAAGATGCAAGTTTCTGTAGAGACCACTCAGGGCCTGGGCCGTCGCATTACGATTACTGTTGCAGCTGACAGCATCGAAAGCGCAGTAAAAAAAGAACTGGTTGACGTTGCCAGGAAAGTTCGCATCGATGGTTTCCGTAAAGGCAAAGTGCCGATGAACATCGTGGCACAGCGTTACGGCGCTTCTGTCCGTCAGGACGTGCTGGGCGAGCTGATGACGCGCAACTTTGTTGACGCCATCATCAAAGAAAAAATTAATCCGGCTGGCGCACCAAACTACGTGCCAGGCGAATACAAAGAAGGTCAGGATTTCACCTACGCGGTTGAATTCGAAGTTTATCCGGAAGTTGAGCTGAAAGGCCTGGAAAACATCGAAGTTGAAAAACCTGTTGTTGAAGTGACTGATGCTGACGTTGATACCATGCTGGATACACTGCGCAAGCAGCAGGCCAACTGGATCGAAAGCGATGCAGCTGCAGGCCCGGAAGATCGTGCAACTATCGATTTCAACGGTTCTGTTGATGGTGAAGAGTTCGAAGGCGGCAAAGCCACTGATTTCGTTCTGGCCATGGGCCAGGGCCGCATGATCCCAGGCTTTGAAGAAGGCGTTGTGGGTCACAAAGCGGGCGAAACGTTCACTATCGACGTAAAATTCCCGGACGATTACCATGCAGAAACCCTGAAAGGGAAAGATGCGAAGTTCGAGATCGTGCTGAAGAAAGTTGAAACGCGTGAGCTGCCAGAGCTGACTGAAGAGTTCATCAAACGTTTCGGCGTTGAAGATGGTTCAGTTGCCGGTCTGCGTACTGAAGTACGTAAGAACATGGATCGCGAGCTGAAAGGCGCTATCCGTAACCGCATCAAAACCCAGGCGATCGACGGCCTGGTTGAAGCGAACGAAATCGACGTGCCAGCTGCGCTGGTTGACAGCGAAATCGACGTTCTGCGTCGTCAGGCTGCACAGCGTTTCGGCGGCAACGAACAGCAGGCGCTGGAACTGCCACGCGAACTGTTTGAAGAGCAGGCTAAACGCCGTGTTGTTGTCGGTCTGCTGCTGGGCGAAGTGATTCGTACCCACGAGCTGAAAGCTGACGAAGCGCGCGTGAACACCATGATCGAAGAGATGGCTTCTGCGTATGAAGATCCGAAAGAAGTTATCGAGTTCTACAGCAAGAATAACGAGCTGATGAACAACATGCGCAACGTCGCGCTGGAAGAGCAAGCGGTTGAAGCGGTCCTGGCGAAAGCTAAAGTGACCGAGAAAGAGACCAACTTCCAGGAACTGATGAATCAGACTGCTCAGGCCTGATCACGCAGTTAACCGTCTGTGCTAAGCCCGTGACTGAAAAGTCGCGGGCTTTTTTGTGTTTTGCGTACAGAACGCGACTCTTCGCTGCTATTTGCTTAATTAATCGGCAAATTATTCACGCATCGCTTTTTCCGGGTTAGCGAACAGGGAAAAGATTGTTATGCTTGAAACATGCGTGCAGCATCCCCAGATAGTGTGAGTATGCAGAATGAAGAGTGAGGCTGGCTGATTAACCGTCCTGAAGGTGTCGGAAAAGGTGCGACGTGGAGTTTCCCGCGCGTCTTACGTAGAATCGGTACAGAATGTTGCCAATGAAATTTATCCAGGAGACGGTAATGTCATACAGTGGCGATCGTGAATATACTGCACCGCACAATGCGCTGGTGCCAATGGTGGTTGAACAAACTTCGCGTGGTGAGCGTTCTTACGACATCTACTCCCGTCTGCTGAAAGAGCGCGTTATCTTTCTGACTGGCCAGGTTGAAGACCACATGGCGAATCTGATCGTGGCGCAGATGCTGTTTCTGGAAGCTGAGAACCCGGAAAAAGATATCTATCTTTACATTAACTCGCCAGGCGGTGTGATCACGGCCGGCATGTCAATTTACGACACCATGAAATTTATCAAACCAGATGTCAGCACCATCTGTATGGGACAGGCCTGTTCTATGGGTGCGTTCCTGCTGACAGCGGGTACTAAAGGCAAGCGTTTCTGTCTGCCAAACTCGCGCGTGATGATCCACCAGCCGCTGGGCGGCTATCAGGGCCAGGCGTCAGACATTGAAATCCATGCGCGTGAAATCCTCAAAGTTAAACAGCGTATGAATGAGCTGATGGCTGAGCACACCGGTAAAACGCTGGAAGAAATTGAGCGTGATACCGAGCGTGACCGTTTCCTCTCTGCAAATGAAGCGGTAGAGTATGGATTAGTCGATTCAATTCTGACGCATCGCCAATAAGACCCCGACTTACCGTTGTCCCTGGTCTATAGTTAACAGGACAACGGTACTATTATGGGTTGAATGAATTTCGGCCGTCCCTGTACGGCCTGAGCCGTACGCGGGTATGGCCTGAGAACAAGAAGAGGTTAACTGATGACAGATAAGCGCAAAGACGGTTCAGGAAAGTTGCTGTACTGCTCTTTTTGCGGCAAAAGCCAGCATGAAGTGCGTAAGCTGATTGCCGGGCCGTCAGTGTATATCTGCGATGAGTGTGTTGATCTGTGCAACGACATCATTCGCGAAGAGATTAAAGAAGTTGCCCCGCATCGTGAACGTAGTGCGTTGCCAACCCCACATGAAATTCGCCATCACCTCGATGATTATGTTATTGGTCAGGAAAGAGCGAAGAAAGTGCTGGCGGTTGCGGTTTACAACCACTACAAGCGTCTGCGTAATGGCGATACCAGCAATGGCATCGAACTGGGCAAAAGTAACATTCTGCTGATCGGCCCGACCGGTAGTGGTAAAACGCTGCTGGCAGAAACGCTGGCGCGCCTGCTGGACGTGCCATTCACTATGGCTGACGCTACCACGCTGACTGAAGCCGGTTACGTGGGTGAAGACGTTGAAAACATCATCCAGAAACTGCTGCAGAAATGTGACTACGACGTACAAAAAGCACAGCGCGGCATCGTTTATATCGATGAAATCGACAAAATCTCACGTAAGTCAGATAACCCGTCGATTACTCGTGACGTGTCAGGCGAAGGTGTACAGCAGGCTCTGCTTAAACTGATTGAAGGCACCGTGGCTGCCGTTCCGCCGCAGGGTGGACGTAAGCATCCGCAGCAGGAATTTTTGCAGGTTGATACCTCGAAAATTCTGTTTATCTGCGGCGGCGCATTCGCCGGCCTGGATAAAGTGATCTCCCAGCGTGTGGAGACTGGATCCGGTATTGGTTTCGGCGCTACCGTAAAAGGGAAGTCGCAGAAAGCCAGCGAAGGCGAACTGCTTTCACAGTGTGAACCTGAAGATTTGATCAAGTTTGGTCTGATCCCAGAGTTCATTGGTCGTCTGCCTGTGGTCGCGACCCTTAGCGAGTTGAGTGAAGAAGCACTGATTCAGATTCTGCGTGAGCCAAAAAACGCCCTGACAAAACAGTACCAGGCGCTGTTTAACCTGGAAGGCGTTGAACTGGAGTTCCGTGACGAGGCATTAACGGCCATTGCGAAGAAAGCAATGTCACGTAAAACCGGTGCTCGTGGCCTGCGTTCTATTGTTGAAGGCGCGCTGCTGGAAACCATGTATGACCTGCCTTCCATGGATGACGTGGAAAAAGTAGTGATTGATGAATCAGTTATTGAAGGTCAGTCTGAGCCCATGCTGATCTACGGCAAGCATGAAGCACAGGCATCTGGCGAATAATTAAACAGATCGTCCATGTTGTTCTATTAAAAAAGGGGAAAATGTTTCCCCTTTTGCTTTTCTCGCCTCTGTGACGTTGAATGTCGGACAATCATCCCCATATACTCAGATACCTGTGGGTTTAACTGCATACCTGCCTGATGCGGTTCCCATCACCTGGCGGACATTAAACAAAGAGAGAGCTCTATGAATCCTGAGCGTTCTGAACGCATTGAAATCCCCGTGTTGCCGCTGCGCGACGTGGTGGTTTATCCGCACATGGTAATTCCGTTGTTTGTTGGCCGGGAAAAATCAATTCGGTGCCTTGAAGCCGCAATGGATCATGATAAAAAAATCATGCTGGTCGCACAGAAAGAGGCTTCAACGGATGAACCTGGCATTAACGATCTCTTTTCAGTAGGGACCGTTGCATCAGTATTGCAAATGCTGAAACTGCCGGATGGCACGGTCAAAGTCCTGGTGGAAGGTTTACAGCGCGCCCATATTACGACGCTGGCCGACAACGGTGACCATTTTGTGGCACAAGCTGAATATCTGGTGTCGCCAGAGATTGAAGAGCGCGAGCAGGAAGTGCTGGTGCGTACGGCGATCAATCAGTTTGAAGGCTACATCAAACTCAATAAAAAGATCCCACCCGAGGTTTTAACCTCACTGAATAATATTGACGATGCTGCCCGCCTTGCCGACACCGTTGCAGCACATATGCCACTGAAACTGGCAGACAAACAGTCTGTGCTGGAGATGTCCGACGTCAACGAGCGTCTGGAATATCTGATGGCGATGATGGAATCTGAAATCGATTTGCTGCAGGTTGAGAAGCGTATTCGCAACCGTGTTAAGAAGCAGATGGAGAAAAGCCAGCGTGAGTACTATCTGAATGAGCAGATGAAGGCGATTCAGAAAGAGTTGGGCGAGATGGACGATGCGCCTGACGAGTACGAAGCGTTAAAACGCAAAATTGACGCGGCAAAAATGCCGGAAGAAGCACGTGAAAAAGCAGAAGCTGAGCTGCAGAAGCTGAAAATGATGTCCCCGATGTCCGCAGAAGCGACCGTGGTTCGCGGCTACATCGACTGGATGGTGCAGGTTCCGTGGAACGCGCGCAGCAAAGTGAAGAAAGATCTCCGCAAAGCGCAGGAGACCCTGGATACTGACCATTACGGCCTTGAGCGCGTCAAGGATCGTATTCTTGAGTATCTTGCGGTTCAGAGTCGCGTCAGCAAAATTAAAGGGCCGATTTTGTGCCTGGTCGGACCGCCTGGGGTAGGTAAAACATCCCTCGGTCAGTCGATCGCCAAAGCGACCGGCCGTAAATATGTCCGTATGGCGCTGGGTGGCGTGCGTGATGAAGCGGAAATCCGTGGTCACCGTCGTACCTACATCGGCTCCATGCCGGGTAAACTCATCCAGAAAATGGCGAAAGTCGGGGTTAAAAACCCGCTGTTCCTGCTGGATGAGATCGACAAAATGTCTTCGGACATGCGTGGCGACCCGGCTTCAGCGCTTCTGGAAGTGCTGGATCCAGAGCAGAACATTGCGTTCAATGACCACTATCTGGAAGTCGACTACGACCTCTCTGATGTGATGTTCGTGGCAACGTCGAACTCAATGAACATCCCGGCACCGCTGCTGGACCGTATGGAAGTGATTCGTCTGTCGGGTTATACCGAAGATGAGAAACTGAATATCGCTAAGCAGCATCTGCTGACCAAGCAGATTGAACGCAACGCCCTGAAAGCCAGTGAAATTACGGTTGAAGATAGCGCGATTGTTGGCATTATCCGTTACTACACCCGTGAAGCCGGCGTGCGTAGCCTTGAGCGTGAGCTGTCGAAATTGTGCCGTAAAGCGGTGAAATCACTGCTGATGGACAAAACGAAAAAGCACATCATCATCAATGGTGAAAACCTCAAAGACTTCCTGGGCGTACAGCGCTTCGACTATGGCCGTGCTGACAGTGAAAACCGTGTGGGCCAGGTGACTGGTCTGGCGTGGACGGAAGTGGGCGGCGATCTGCTGACTATCGAAACGGCCTGTGTACCGGGTAAAGGCAAGCTGACTTATACCGGCTCTTTGGGTGAAGTGATGCAGGAGTCGATTCAGGCTGCGCTGACCGTGGTGCGTGCCCGTGCCGAGAAGCTGGGCATTAATGGTGATTTCTACGAAAAACGTGATATTCACGTTCACGTGCCCGAAGGCGCTACGCCGAAAGATGGTCCAAGTGCGGGTATCGCAATGTGTACCGCGCTGGTCTCCTGTCTGACCGGTAATCCGGTGCGTGCGGATGTCGCTATGACCGGGGAGATTACCCTGCGTGGTCAGGTTCTGCCGATTGGCGGTCTGAAAGAGAAACTGCTGGCAGCACACCGTGGTGGCATTAAAACTGTGCTGATCCCGGACGATAACAAGCGTGATCTGGAAGAGATTCCACAGAACGTGATTGCCGATCTGGAGATCCATCCGGTGAAACGCATTGAAGAGGTGCTGAATCTGGCACTGGAAAATGCGCCTTACGGTATGCAGGTCGCAACAGCAAAATAGTGATTAACGGCATAAACCGTTAAAAAGCGGAGCTGGCAAGGCAATTGGCGCTTGCCAGCTTTTTTTTGTGCCGCTAATTTAGGTGGCTGTCGGGGCAACGTTCTCAGAGAAATACCGTTGTTTCGACTCCACAGGCTTGATATAACTTGCTGCGCGTTCGTACCCGGCCGGAAGCCCGGTACGATGTGAAATAATAAAAGAGGGGATGAAGAGAGTGAATAAGTCACAATTGATCGACAAAATTGCTGCTGATGCTGATATTTCTAAAGCTGCAGCAGGACGTGTTTTAGATGCATTTATGGGCTCAGTTTCAGATGCGCTGAAAGAGGGTGATGAAGTGGCTCTGGTGGGTTTCGGCACATTCTCTGTGCGTGACCGCGCTGCACGTACCGGCCGCAATCCGCAAACCGGTAAAGAGATCACCATCCCGGCTGGTAAAGTACCCGGTTTCCGTGCTGGTAAAGCATTGAAAGACGCCGTCAATTAATAACAACGAATAGATTCATTGACGCATTTTCTTCAGTGGATTAGAGGACGATTAACCCGTTCTCATGTAACATACGGGCACATCAATGAGATGTGCCTTTTTTGTTTTAACCGGTGAGAATCGGGCCGTAAGATGGACCTGGACCGGATTGAGACTGCCAGCTAAGCCAGCAGTTGCGTGAGTCGCCAGCCAGTGGCGAATTGCGACCGAGCTTTACATTCACACTACAGCGGAGTGTTGCCATACCATGATGGACAATTTACGCGCGGCGTCGAACCATGTCGTGCTCAAGATTATTCTGGGACTGATTATCGTCTCTTTTGTGCTGACAGGCGTTGGCAACTATCTGATTGGCGGCAATAACGACTATGCGGCCAAAGTTAACGGTCAGGAGATTAGCCGGGGACAGCTGGAGCAGGCGTTTAACAGCGAACGCAGTCGCCAGCAGCAGATGCTGGGTGACCAGTTCTCGCAGCTGGCCAGCAACGATGGCTTCATGCAGCAGATGCGTCAGCAGGCGCTGTCGCAGTTGATCGACCAGGCGCTGCTCGACAGCTACATCAAAGAGCTTCATCTCAGCATCAGTGACGATCAGGTTAAGCAGGCTATCTTCAATCAGCAGGCTTTCCAGACCAACGGCAAATTCGACAATGCTAAATATCTGGCGCTGATTGGCAACATGGGTTTCAGCGCCGACCAGTATGCTGAAGCACTGCGTAAGCAACTCTCCAATCAGCAGCTGATCAATGCCGTGGCCAACACAGACTTCACGCTGAAAGGCGAAGCCAGCAAACTGGTGGACCTGGTTTCACAGCAACGTGATATTCGTCAGGCGACGCTGGACGTCAATGCCCTGGCGGCGAAGCAAACCGTCACCGACGACGAAATCAGTCAGTACTATCAGCAGCATAAAACCAGCTTTATGGCGCCGGAACAGTTCCGCGTCAGCTACATTCTGATGGATGCCGCCAGCATGCAGCAGGATGCCAGCGAAGCAGATATTCAGGCCTGGTACGACCAGCATAAAGCAGACTACTCGCAACCACAGCGTAATCGCTACAGCGTCATTCAGACCAAAACTGAAACGGATGCCAATGCGGTACTGGCTCAGCTGAAAGGTGGCGCCAGCTTCGCAGATGTGGCGAAAGCCAAATCAATCGACCCCATCTCTGCGCGTAAGGGCGGTGATATGGGCTGGCTGGAACCGTCAACCACGCCGGATGAGCTGAAAAATGCGGGTCTGACCGAGAAAGGCCAGATGTCAGGCGTGATCAAATCGTCAGTAGGCTTCCTGGTGGTTCGTCTCGACGACATTCAGCCAGAGCAGGTTAAGCCACTGGATGAGGTTCGCAGCGCTGTTGCAGCGAAAGTGAAGCAGGAGAAGGGCGTTGATGCCTTCTA
The DNA here is from genome assembly GCF_030270445.1 of Pantoea sp. QMID4. Classification (NCBI taxonomy): domain Bacteria; kingdom Pseudomonadati; phylum Pseudomonadota; class Gammaproteobacteria; order Enterobacterales; family Erwiniaceae; genus Pantoea; species Pantoea sp. QMID4. Next base: position 157,634 of record NZ_BSXL01000007.1, read on the forward strand.
CAAACTGCAGCAGAAAGTCAGTGAAGCGGCCAGCAATGACAATGAGTCACTGACGGGTGCCGAGCAGGCTTCGGGTCTGAAAGCGAAAGAGACCGGCTGGTTCAGTCAGGACACGCTGCCAGACGCGCTTAACTTCGATGCGGTGAAGCAGGCGATCTTTAACGGTGGTCTGGTGGGTCAGAACGGTGCACCGGGTAATAACTCCGATATTATCACCGTCGATGGCGACCGTGCCTTTGTACTGCGTATCAGCGAGCACAAACCGGAAGCGGTAAAACCGCTGGAGCAGGTGAGGGCGCAGATTACGGATACGCTTAAGCATGACAAAGCGACACAGCAGGCTAAAGCACAGGCCGACAAACTGCTGACCGATCTCAAAGCGGGCAAGCTGGAAGCACTGACTTCAGCAGGCCTGACACTGAGCGTCAGCAAAACCGTTGATCGCAATGCGCAGGATCCGGTGGCACAGGCCGCCTTTAATCTGCCTCAGCCTGTAGACAATAAGCCCTCATGGGGTGTCAGCGAAGATATGCAGGGCAATGTGGTGCTGGTGGCGGTAGATAAAGTTAAAACCGGCAGTATGCCGCAGGCGCAGATTGACGAAATGGTCAAAGGCGTTACGCAGAATAATGCGCAGCTGACGTTTGAAGCCTTACTGCAAAACCTGCGTAAAGAGGCCAAAATCAAGTACGGCGCTGCCGCACAAATGCAGTAAGCCTCGCAAAAATTACGCAACGACTGTAACAATCAAAGGCCGCATTCGCGGCCTTTTCCATTTTTGAAATCCGGCTTTTGAGCCTTGTGCGGCGTAGTGCCACTCTGTCGCTGCTGTTTACACACAAGGAGAAACACAGCATGGCTAAATCTAAACTCGTTGCCTTTTATCTCTCACTCGCACTGGGCGGTGCACTTTGTCACGGCAGCGTCTCTGCAGCACCTGAACCTGCCAGTCCAGCGGTCTCGCAGAACGCACATCCTGCACCGAAGCCGGACACCGCCTCGCAGCTGCCGTCAAAGCAGGAGCAGGTCAGCATTAATGAAGCGACAGCGGAACAGCTCTCAGCCGCTATGAATGGTGTGGGGCTGAAGAAAGCTCAGGCGATTGTGAACTATCGCGAACAGTACGGGCCCTTTAGCGCGATTCAGCAACTCAGCGAGGTACCGGGTATCGGTAATGCGCTGATAGAGCGAAATACGGCCCGGCTGAAATTGTGAGTCAGTACACATCTGCGATGCTTAAACTACGCTAACCAGACGACTCTGCTAAAGTGAACAGGTCCAACCAGTTAACTTACTGTAGCAGGAGAGCATGATCATGCAGACAACCATAAAAGTGCGTGGCTATCATCTGGATGTTTATCAGCACGTCAACAATGCGCGCTATCTTGAGTTTCTTGAGGAGGCGCGCTGGGAATGGCTGGAAGAGGCTGAAGCGTTCCACTGGTTGCTGGAGCAGAAACTGGCTTTTGTGGTGGTCAATATCAACATCAACTACCGTCGCCCGGCCGTGCTGGGCGACGTACTGATTATCGACAGTGAGATTACGCAGTTAAATGGCAAAAGCGGCATTATTGCCCAGCGGGTGTTGCTGGCAGGTCAGGAGACGGTGGTGGCGGATGCCGCACTCACTTTTGTCTGTATTGATTTGCGAACCCAGAAGGCGGTTACGCTGGAAGGGGAGTTACGTGAGCGGCTGTTGCGTCTGATGGCATAAGCCGATAAAAAGCGGCAAACCAAACTGCTTTGCCGCCATGTCATACCGCCTTAGTTAAGGCCGCTCTTTGCTTTCATGGCTGCCATTACGCGCGCCCGATCGCTAAGATAACCCTGCAGGCCATTGGCCCGTAAATGACAGGCTGCGCACTCACCGCATCCGTCACCTTTCACGCCGTTATAGCAGGTCAATGTCTGCTCGCGAACCAGCGCAAGCTGCTGCCAGTAATCCGCCAGCGCCCAGGTTTCCGCTTTATTGAGCCACATCAGCGGCGTCTCAAAACGTACCTCGCGTGCCATGCCAAGCGACACCGCATGGTTCAGCGCTTTGACAAACTCATCGCGGCAGTCGGGATAGCCGGAAAAATCGGTTTCGCAGACGCCGGTGATGACCGCTTCTGCTTCGACCTGATACGCGTAAACTGAGGCCAGCGTCAGAAAGAGAATATTGCGTCCTGGTACAAACGTACTGGGTAATCCACTGGCCTCAGGATTATAAGCCGGCACCGGAATGTTATCCCGCGTCAGGCTGCTGACGGCGAGTTCGTTCAGCATGGTCACGTCCAGTACTTTATGCGCGCGCACACCCAGTGTTATCGCCAGATCGCGGGCGACATCGATCTCTTCCCGATGGCGTTGTCCATAGTCGAAAGTGACACAATGAACTTCATTATAAAGCTGCAAAGCCTGAATCAGGCAGGTAGTGGAGTCTTGTCCACCGCTGAAAACTACAACCGCGCGTTTCATGGTGTTTCCCTGATAATTAATTTTGCGCTTATGGTAATGCCTCAGTCCGCCGCTGAACAGCTGCAAGGCGGATGAATAGGTGGCGGAATCCAGGCGCGGCTGAAATCAAACCAGCCCAGCGTGTTCAGTTCAATCCCTTCAACGGCAGGGGGGGCATAAATCTGGTATCGATAATTGAACAGGGGAAGCAGGATGCCGTCCGTCATCAGTTGATGATAAAGCTGCTGCAGCGCACGGGTACGACTGTCTCCGTCTGCTATCTGCTGGATAGCCAGCAGTTTCGCCTGGATCTCTTCGCCCTGCGGTGTGGGCCACAGCCGACGCCATAGCGGGTCAATCTGTAACCAGCTGGCCAGTGTGAAGACCGGCGCATCACCAATCAGCCGATCGCCCATCACGATATCCGCCTCATCAGGCGGGGCGATGTGATGCCAGCTTTTCACCGGGTGAAAAACGACGTTCAGAGTACAGCCGTGCTGTTTTAACAGGGCGACCAGTGCCTGTGACATCTGATGCAGCTCAACCGGCAACTGATAATGCAGCGTCAGGGTTGCAGGCAAGGGTGCCGGAACACTATCAATAAGCGGTACTTCCCAGCCGGGTAGCAGCTCTTTGCTGGGGGTAATTAACCCCTCATCCAGTGGTAACCGGCTGACGATGCCGCTTTGCTGGATGAGCTGGAAAAGCGTGCGCGCCTGATCGGGGGTAAATCCGGCTCGCGGGCGGCAGACCAGATAACAGAAGCCGAGACTGATGCTACTGCTGACCGGCTTTAATGTCCTGAGTTCAGCGGCATCACCAATGGCAATCTGCACCGGATGGCGACAGCTGCTGCCGAGTGCGGCATCAAACAGCTGAGGAGTAATCCAGTATTCTACCGCCTGCAACAGCGGACGCTGCAGATGCCAGCGCGCATGACTTTCAATCCTGACCAGTTCAGCGCTGAAGTGCGCCCGTTTCCAGGGCCCGCTGCCCGTAGCGGGATAATCGGGATGGGGCAGCAGGCACAAAAGATGGGCAAGCCGGTGAGGCAGCCAGAAATCAGGTTGTCGCAGGTTAAACCGCACCGCCAGCGGGTGAGGCGCATCCACGCTGACCACATCGGCAAGCAATCTCCTGACACGCGTATCCTGCAGCAGCTGGCGGAACTGCACCACCAGTTGCGCGGCCTGCACCGGCTCGTCGTTATGCCACATCAGCTGAGGCCGCAACCAGAATAACCAGCTACAGGACGCTTCATCGTGCTGCCAGTGATGTGCCAGATCGCCGACCGGCTCATCCTGCTCAAAACGGGTCAGACCGGAATAGATCTGACGAACCAGATGCTGTTCAGCCCTTCCGGTAATCTGACGTGGCTCGGTACTCTCCATGGGACGATAGTAGGGGATGCGCAGAACCGGCGTGTCGTTCTGCCACTGTCCACCCATTAACGGCCTCAGCATATTAATCAGCCTTTCTGGTGGCAGATCCAGCAGCTGTAAAGCATCAGCTGCCTCTCCGGCATCAAGCTGTTTTTGCAGCAACTGCTGCCGTAACTGTTCAGGCGTATGCAGAAACACTAACTGACCCTGTTTGCCACGGCCTGGTTCACCATGCCAGCTAAGCCAGCCAGCGTGCTGCCACTGTGACAGTAACGTGCGCAGATGGCGCTCGCTGCAGATGCAGTGGCGCGCCATCTCTGCCACGCAGGTCTGCTGAGGGACGCCCTGGCTCTGCTGCCACAGGCGCTGAAACTGATTAAGGCGGTTAAGCTGACGCATCGTAAATCCGGAACAGTTTTTTAAAAGTATTCACTATTAGTTCCGTAATTAACAGGCAATAGTAAGCTCATCTTTTCAGCAGGAGGGTAACCATAATGCGTTTAGCCGCATTCGATATGGATGGCACATTATTGCTGCCGGATCATCAACTGGGTCAGCAAACGCTGGACAGTCTGCAGGCGCTGCATCTGCGCGGCGTTAATCTGGCGCTGGCGACGGGCCGCCATCTGCTGGAGATGCAGATTCTGCGGGAGAAATTAACGCTGCCCGCGTGGCTGATTACCGGGAATGGCACCCGCGTACATGATCGGTCTGGCAATCTGATCTTTGCCCGCGATTTGCCTTCAGCTGTAGCCGAAGAGGTCATCCATCGCCACTGGAAAATACCTGCCTCGATCCACGTTTTTAACGATCAGGGATGGTTTACCGATCGACCCCAGCCTGAGCTGCTGGTGGCCCATCAGATGAGCGGATTTGGCTATCAGCTGTGCGATCTGAAAAGGCTGCCCGCGCATCAGGTAACAAAAATCTGCTTTATCGATCAGCATCAGCATCTGTGCCAGCTGAAAACAGAACTGGACGCGGCGCTGGGTGAGCAGGCAAATATCTGCTTCTCTGCGGTGGACTGTCTGGAAGTGTTGCCCGCCCGCTGCAACAAAGGCAGCGCGCTGGCACTGTTGTGCGACCATCTGTCACTGACGCTGGCGGAGTGTATGGCGTTCGGGGATGCAATGAATGACAGAGAAATGTTGTCGCAGGTTGGACGGGGTTTCATTATGGGCAATGCGATGGCGCAGCTGAAAGCCGCGCTACCGCATCTGCCGGTGTTAGGGCATTGCGAGACACAGGCGGTGTCTCACTATTTAAATCACTGGCTGGCTACACCCGACCTCGCGTATTCCCCCGAATGCTGAGGATTGCCGTGAACCGGACAGGATGTCCGGTTTTTTATTCGAGTTCGCGCTGCCACGGCGTGATATCGCCAATATGTTTTGCCACCCATTCTGGCTGATAGTAGCTATCGGGATAACGTTCGCCACTGTCGCACAGCAGTGTCACCAGGGATCCCTGCTGATTCGCTGCCCGTAACCGCTTCGCCACCTGCATCATGCCCCAGAAATTGGTGCCGGTAGAGGCGCCCGGTTTGCGTCCCAGGATCTTTTCCAGCTTCAGCATGGCGGCCAGCGTCGCACCATCCGGCACTTTGATCATTTCATCAATCACGTCAGGCATAAACGACGGCTCCACGCGCGGACGGCCAATTCCCTCGATCATGCTGCCACGCGTGCTGGTCAGCGTTGCATCGCGCTGTTGCCAGTAATCAAAGAATACCGAATGCTGCGGATCCACCACCAGCAGTTTCGTTTCCAGGCCCTGATAACGGATATAGCGGCCCAGCGTCGCCGAGGTGCCGCCGGTGCCCGCGCTCATAATCACCGTATGAGGAATCGGATAAGGTTCATGCTGCATCTGACGGAATATGCTCTCAGCAATATTATTATTACCGCGCCAGTCGGTGGCGCGTTCAGCATAGGTAAACTGATCCATAAAATGGCCATTCAGCTCACGTGCCAGCCGTTCAGATTCTGCGTAAAGCTGGCAGGGATCTTCGACAAAATGGCACTGTCCGCCATAAAAGGTAATCTGCTCAATTTTACGTTTCGCCGTGCTGGCGGGCATCACCGCAATAAAGGGCAGGCCCAGCAGCCTTGCGAAGTACGCCTCAGAAACGGCCGTACTGCCTGACGAGGCTTCAATAATCGGCGTATTCTCTTTAATCCAGCCGTTGGAGAGACCGTAGAGAAACAGGGATCGTGCCAGCCGATGTTTAAGACTGCCACTGGGATGGGTGCTCTCATCTTTCAGGTAGAACCCGATACCGGGAAAAGCCGCCAGATCGAATCGGATTAAATGGGTTTCAGCCGATCGTTGAAAATCAGCGTTAATTTCGTTGATAGCGTGGCGAATCCAGCAGGTCTGCATCTCAGGCATCCGGTAAAGAAGTGATGCGGCTATTTTATGGCACGTGCAGGAAAAAGAGATTGCAAAAATACCGCTAAAATCGCGGTAATGGAGAAAATGATTCTCCCGGAGTCCCGTATGTTAGATAAAACCGACCTTAAACTGCTCTCACTGCTGCAGCAGGATTGCACGCTGTCGCTGCAGGCGCTGGCGGATGCCGTCAACCTCACTACCACACCCTGCTGGAAGCGCCTGAAAAAGCTGGAAGATGATGGCATTATTCGCGCTCGGGTGGCGCTGCTGGATGGAGAGAAAATCGGACTGTCACTGACGGCGTTTATGTTTGTGAAGACCCATCAGCACAGCCGCGACTGGTATCAGGCTTTTGTCTCGGTAGTCAGCAGCATGCCCGAGGTGATGGCCTTTTACCGGATGGCAGGCGAGTATGATTACCTGCTGCGCATTCAGGTAGCGGACATGAAGAGCTATGATGCTTTCTACAAGCGATTAGTGAACGGTGTGCCCGGCCTGATTGATGTGACATCCAGCTTCGCCATGGAAGAGATTAAATACACCACGGCTTTACCTGTCGCCCCATGAGGGCCTGAGATTGAGAGCAGCGTTGTGCGATTATTCAGTCAATTAAGTTGGTATTTTCTGCGGGAGTGGCGGCGCTATCTGGGCGCGGTCATCCTGCTGATTGTGATTGCTGTTCTGCAGTTGCTGCCGCCGCATGTCGTCGGTGTCATTGTTGATGGTGCCACACGTGACAACATGAGTACCAGCCGCATCATGATGTGGATTGGCATCATACTGGCAACCGCCGTGGTGGTCTATCTGCTGCGCTACGTCTGGCGCGTGCTGCTCTTTGGGGCCTCCTACCAGCTGGCGGTTGAGCTGCGCGAAGATTTCTATCGCCAGCTGAGTCGGCAGCAACCGGCATTTTATCTGCGTCACCGTACCGGTGACCTGATTGCGCGCGCCACTAACGATGTGGATCGGGTGGTGTTTGCGGCCGGGGAAGGGGTGCTGACGCTGGTCGACTCGCTGGTAATGGGCTGCGTGGTGCTGCTGGTGATGTGTACGCAGATCAGCTGGCAGCTGACCCTGCTGGCGCTGGTGCCGATGCCCATTATGGCAATCGTCATCCATCGCTACGGTAATCAGCTGCATCATCGCTTTAAACTGGCCCAGGCGGCCTTCTCCAGCCTTAACGATCAGACGCAGGAGAGCCTGACCAGCATCCGGATGATTAAATCCTTTGGTCTTGAACAGCATCAGTCGCAGCAATTCACCGATATCGCCCGCGATACCGGTGAAAAGAACCTGCGCGTGGCGCGGGTTGATGCCCGTTTCGATCCCACAATCTACATCGCTATTGGTTTCTCAAACCTGCTGGCGATTGGCGGCGGCAGCTGGCTGGTGTGGCATGACCAGATGACGCTTGGCCAGCTAACCAGCTTTGTGATGTATCTCGGCCTGATGATCTGGCCGATGCTCGCCCTGGCGTGGATGTTCAATATCGTCGAACGCGGCAGCGCCGCCTGGAGCCGCATTGGTGCATTGCTGGCGGAAGCGCCCGCGGTGGAAGATGGCGATAAGTCTCTGCCACCTGAACCGGGCACGCTGCAGGTCGCGATTCGCGCCTTTCACTATCCGGCCAGCACGGCTCCGGTGTTAAGCGATGTCAGCTTCCAGCTTAAGCCCGGCGAAATGCTGGGACTGTGTGGGCCAACCGGCAGCGGAAAAAGTACCTTATTGAGCCTGATCCAGCGCCATTTTGATATTCAGCAGGGCGACATCCGTTATCATCAGATCCCGCTGCCGCAGTTGCGGCTGGACAGCTGGCGCAGTCGTCTCGCCGTGGTCAGCCAGACACCCTTCCTGTTCTCAGACAGCGTGGCGAACAATATTGCGCTGGGGAAACCAGGCGCAACCCTGCAGGAGATTGAACAGGCCGCCACGCTGGCCTGCGTGCATGACGATATTCTGCGGCTGCCGCAGGGTTATGAAACCGAAGTCGGGGAGCGAGGTGTGATGCTGTCTGGTGGACAGAAGCAGCGTCTTTCAATTGCCCGGGCACTGCTGCTGAACGCAGAAATCCTGATTCTGGACGACGCGCTCTCTGCGGTGGATGGTCGTACCGAGCACGAAATCCTGCATAACCTGCGCATCTGGGGTCAGGGACGCACGCTGATAATCAGCGCGCACCGCCTGTCGGCGCTGACGGAAGCCAGTGAAATTCTGGTGCTGCAGCAGGGCAGCGTGGCACAGCGAGGCGACCATGACACGCTGGCCGACAGTGCTGGCTGGTATCGCGATATGTACCGTTACCAGCAACTGGAAGCCGCGCTGGATGATGATGAAAATGAAAAAGGAGTGCCGCATGGCTAAGCCTGCCCGCTTGTGGCCAACCCTTAAGCGCCTGCTGAGTTACGGCAAACCATGGCGTAAATCCTTGTCGCTGGCGGTAGGGATGCTGTGGATCGCGGCTGCAGCGGAAGTGACTGGCCCGGTGCTGATCAGCTACTTTATCGATAACCTGGTGGCGAAACATCAGATGCCCTGGGGGCTGGTTGCCGGACTGGTGGTCAGTTTTATCCTGCTTCAGCTGCTGGCTGCCGGGCTGCACTACTGGCAGGCGCTGTTGTTTAACCGTGCCGCTATCGGTGTAGTTCAGCGGTTGCGTAGCGACGTGATGAATGCGGCGCTCTGTCAGCCGCTGAGCGCCTTCGATACCCAGCCGGTCGGTCAGCTTATCTCGCGCGTCACGAATGACACGGAGGTGATCCGCGATCTCTACGTCACGGTGGTCTCCACCGTGCTGCGCAGCGCCGCACTGGTGGGCGCCATGATGGTAGCGATGTTCAGTCTTGACTGGCGCATGGCGCTGGTAGCAATGATGATCTTTCCGCTGGTACTGATAGTGATGTTCATCTATCAGCGTTACAGCACGCCGATTGCCCGACGGGTTCGCAGCTATCTGGCGGACATCAACAACGGCTTTAACGAAGTGATCAGCGGCATGAGCGTGATTCAGCAGTTTCGTCAGCAGGCGCGATTTGGTGAGCGCATGGGCGAAGCGAGCCGCTCTCACTATCTGGCGCGTATGGAAACGCTGCGTCTCGATGGCTTTCTGCTGCGTCCATTGCTGAGCCTGTTTTCAGCGATGGTGTTGTGCGGGCTGCTGATTCTGTTCAGTTTTTCCATGCCTGGCGTGTTTGAAGTGGGAGTGCTCTATGCCTTCATTACTTACCTGGGCCGTCTGAATGAGCCACTGATTGAGCTGACCACCCAGCAGTCGATGCTGCAGCAGGCGGTGGTTTCCGGGGAGCGTATTTTTGAGCTGATGGATGCCGCCCAGCAGCAGTATGGTGCCGATCAGCAGCCACTGGCTTCAGGTCGTATTGCTCTGAACAACCTCAGTTTTGCCTACCGTGAAAACCGCGATGTGCTGAGTGATATCAACCTTGAGGCCGCACCGCGTGAGTTTGTGGCGCTGGTGGGTCATACCGGCAGTGGCAAAAGTACCCTGGCTAACCTGTTAATGGGTTATTACCCGGTGACGCGCGGCGAAATCCGTATTGATGATCGCCCGATTGGCGATCTGAGCCATGCCGTGCTGCGACGTGGTATCGCGATGGTGCAGCAGGATCCGGTGGTGCTGGCCGATACGCTGCTGGCAAATGTGCGGCTGGGCCGCGACATCAGCGAAGAGGCCGTCTTGACAGTGCTGGAACAGGTGCAGCTGGCACCGCTGGCGCATGCCCTGCGGGAGGGAATCCACACCCGGCTGGGCGAGCAGGGCAATAACCTGTCGGTCGGACAGAAGCAGCTGCTGGCGCTGGCCCGGGTATTGGTTGATCTGCCGCAGATTCTGATCCTCGACGAGGCAACCGCTAACATTGACTCTGGCACCGAGCAGGCCATTCAGCAGACGCTTGCGACGCTACGGCAACACAGCACGCTGGTGGTGATCGCTCACCGCCTCTCAACGATTATTGATGCGGATAAAATTCTGGTTCTGCATCGTGGCCGTGTGGTTGAACAGGGTACTCATCAGCAACTGCTGGCGACACAGGGACGTTACTGGCAGATGTATCAGCTGCAGCAGGCAGGGGATGGTCTGGTGTCGGGCGCACCTGTAACATCTGAAAGCTGAATTGCACCTTTTTCGCGCAGCTTTATCGGAATAATCTGTATAAATGCACTCCTTTGACGCCTGAAGCACCAAAGGGGTGCAGTCTCAGGCTGCGATCCCTGTCACACACCCTTTCTCTTTCATATCTTCTTTGAAGCATCCCTTGCTCCGTCTCGCCTGACTCACTGATTAAGGTCACTTTTACACTCTGGCACAGGCTTTGCTTATATCCCTGCGTGTCCGTAAACGTTACCTATTTATTCGCTGGAGGGGATCCAATGAAGCTGGTTACCGTCGTAATTAAGCCATTCAAACTGGAGGATGTACGTGAAGCTTTATCCTCTATCGGCATTCAGGGACTGACCGTCTCCGAAGTGAAAGGTTTTGGTCGTCAGAAAGGCCATGCAGAGCTCTATCGTGGCGCAGAGTACAGCGTGAACTTCCTGCCAAAGGTCAAAATTGATATCGCGATTGCCGACGATCAGTTAGACGAAGTGGTGGATGTCATCAGTAAAGCGGCCTACACCGGCAAAATTGGCGACGGTAAAATTTTCGTGGCTGAACTGCAGCGCGTCATCCGTATTCGTACCGGTGAGACTGACGAAGCCGCTCTGTAATTAAGACTCAGTACTGTGATGGGATGGAATAAAAATGAATAAAATTTTCACTAAGCTGGGCCTCACCAGCCTGGCACTGTTACCCTCACTCGCAATGGCTGCGCCTGCCGTTGCGGACAAGGCTGATAACGCATTTATGATGATTTGCACCGCGCTGGTGCTGTTTATGTCAATTCCGGGTATTGCGCTGTTTTACGGCGGTCTGATTCGTGGCAAAAACGTTCTGTCGATGCTGACGCAGGTTGCTGTGACCTTCTCGCTGGTCTGCGTGCTGTGGGTGGTCTACGGCTATTCACTGGCCTTCAGTGAAGGCAATGCCTTCTTTGGCGGCTTTGGCTGGGCCATGCTGAAAAACATTCAGCTCACCGCCGTTATGGGCAGTTTCTATCAGTATATCCACGTAGCATTCCAGGCCTCGTTTGCCTGTATTACCGTGGGCCTGATTGTTGGTGCCATTGCAGAACGTATCCGTTTCTCTGCCGTACTGATCTTCGTCGGTGTCTGGCTGACGCTGTCATATTTACCTATCGCACACATGGTCTGGGCGGGCGGTTTCCTGGCTCAGGATGGCGCTCTGGACTTCGCTGGCGGTACCGTGGTGCACATCAACGCCGCTGTCGCAGGTCTGGTGGGTGCTTATCTGGTGGGCAAACGTGCGGGCTTTGGTAAAGAGGCATTCAAGCCACATAATCTGCCAATGGTCTTCACCGGTACCGCTATTCTTTATGTTGGCTGGTTTGGCTTTAATGCCGGTTCAGCTTCAGCAGCAAATGAAATCGCGGCTCTGGCTTTCCTGAACACCGTGGTGGCAACAGCGGGCGCCGTACTGGCATGGACCTTTGGTGAGTGGGCGGTACGTGGTAAGCCTTCACTACTGGGTGCCTGCTCAGGCTTTATTGCGGGTCTGGTCGCGATTACACCAGCCTGTGGTTATGTCGGCGTTGGCGGTGCATTAATCATCGGTCTGGTTGGTGGCCTGGCGGGACTGTGGGGCGTCACCACCCTGAAAAAATGGCTGCGCGTCGATGACCCGTGCGATGTATTCGGTGTGCATGGCGTCTGCGGTATTGTCGGCTGTATCCTGACGGGCGTGTTTGCTTCCTCTTCACTGGGCGGCGTCGGTTATGCTCAGGGCGTTACCATGGGCCATCAGGTCTGGGTGCAGCTCTTCAGCGTGGGTCTGACGATTGTCTGGTCCGGCGTTGTCGCTTTCATCGGCTTCAAGCTGGCCGATCTGATTGTCGGACTGCGCGTACCGGAAGAGCATGAACGTGAAGGTCTGGATGTAAACAGCCACGGCGAAAATGCTTACAACCAGTAATGGACAGGTACTGATATGAATAATCGGGGGCGAGCAATCGCCCCTTTTTTTTATTCTCTATTCGCTGCGCTGGCGCATTACCCCTTCCTGAACTGTTGAGGCTACCAGCACACCTTGCTGATTGTAGAACTCGCCGCGGACAAAACCGCGTGCACCAGAAGCTGAGGTACTGACCACGCTGTAGAGCAGCCATTCAGTGAAGTCGAATGGGCGATGGAACCACATAGAGTGGTCAATAGTAGCGACCTGCATATCCGGCTCTAAAAAGCCTTTGCCATGCGGCTGCAGCGCGACCGGCAGGAAATTGAGGTCGGACGCATAGCCGAGCAGGTACTGATGGATACGCAGGTCAGCGGGCAGGGGGCCGGTGGCACGGATCCAGACCTGACGCTCCGGTTTATCCACATGCCCACGAAGCGGGTTATGAATCTGCACCGGGCGAATCTCCAGCGGACGTTCAGCAATGAATTTCTCGCGTAACTTTTCTGGCAACAGATGCGCCATTTTCTGTGCCATCGCCTGTTCGGTTAACAGGTTCTCTGGCCCCGCCACCTGTGGCATCGGGTTCTGATGTTCAAATCCGCTTTCCGGTGACTGGAAAGAGGCCGTCATATAAAAAATCGGCTGGCCATTCTGAATGGCGCTAACCCTGCGTGCGCTGAAACTTTTGCCATCACGCAGCGTTTCAACATCATAGATAATCGCTTTCTGGCTATCGCCGGGCCGCAAAAAATAACTGTGAAATGAGTGAATAATGCGATCTTCCGCGACGGTTTGCTTTGCGGCATAGAGTGCCTGACCCACCACCTGACCGCCAAACACCTGGCGCAGTCCCAGATCTTCGCTCTGGCCGCGATATAAATCCTCTTCCAGTTTTTCCAGATTCAATAAATTCAGCAGATTTTGCAGTGCCTGACTCATGGCGCATTCCTCAATATAGTGACCCGTTCAGTGTGAAAGATCGGACCAGTTGACGTCAATCAGACTTTCCGCTTTGCCTGTGCCAGGCAAAATTTCATTTTTGTGCCAATATTAAGCACATACGGCGAGTGAAGCGCTGTAAGCAGGATTCGCTGCCGACAATCATTTTGATCAAATGGAGACGACATCAATGAAACTCAGGCATGTGTTCAGTGGGGTAGTTATTGCGGTTGCTGTTGCGGGATGTGCCGACAAGAGTAAACCCGTGCCAACGCCAACGCTGGGTTCTGCAGTTGCAGGACAGACGGCCGCGATTGCGCAGCCAAACGTAAGTGGTTCAGTCTTTATTCGCCAGCGCATTGCGCTGCCGCCGGATGCGGTATTAACCGTGACGCTTTCTGATGCCTCGGTATCCGACGCTCCATCAAAAGTGCTGTCGCAGCGCGTGGTGCGTACTGAAGGCAAACAGGCACCGTTCCAGTTTGTATTACCGTTTAACCCGGCCGACATTCAGCCCAACGCGCGCATTCTGTTAAGCGCAGCCATCTCAATAGACGGCAAGCTGGCCTTTGTCACTGAAGGCGTGAAGCCGGTCATCAACCAGGGCGGTACCAAAGCTGAACTGCTGCTGGTACCGGTACCGTCAGTAGCCATGCCAACCCAGCCGGGCGCAGCGACGACTGTTCCGTCGACTTCACCCACTCAGGTGACGCCATCGGCTGCTGTTCCGGCATCAACACGTATTTAATTTATCGGGGCGACGTTGTCGCCCCTTTTTCCTGCCTGAAATTCCAGCGATAAATTTCAAGATCGAGCTGTCCCTCATCACTTACCGCTATTCCTTCTGCTTCCAGTGCATCCCGCTGCCGCAACAGACTGTCGCCCTGTAGTGAGATAGTACCGTGACGATTGACGACACGATGCCAGGGAAGCGTGGTGCCTTCTGGTAACCGGCTCAGTACACCGCCCACCTGACGTGCCGCGCGCGGGGAACCCGCCAGTCGCGCAACATCACCATAGGTCGCGACGTGGCCATAGGGAATGGCGGCAACAATTTGCCAGATACGTTGCCGGAAAGAGTCAGGCTGATCCATGTGCTTATTTCGTCTGCTTTTTTCATCAGGAATAGGGTTTTAACTTTAGCATGGGAAGGCCCAAGAGACAGTGCCAGCGCGGTGGTTGTTCAAGAAAACAACGGTTGTCCCGACTACGCTTGCAATTGCCACCTCCTTCCCAGATAATGCCCCCGCTCTCGTAAAGAGGGCTTGTCAATGGGGGCCCTGTTGGTTCTCCCGCAATGCTAGCTTGTGAACTCGGTCAGATCCGGAAGGAAGCAGCCGCAGCAGGTGACGCGTGTGCCGGGATGTAGCTGGCAGGGCCCCCACCATTTTCTCCCTCTGAATATCTCTTCTCCATAAACTGCAGACAGACAAAACCCGCCTGGGCCGATCCTTTGCCGGCAGGCAGGAATATCTGGTACTAAAGAGGAGATTAAACGTAGCAGCAATCCGTCAGATTAACGGACAAATTTCCATACTGAACCCGGAACTTTATCGTAGAGCTTGTTCATCGTCAGTTCCGCCAGACGATGGTCAGCTGCAGAGTAAAATACCGCTAATTCATCCTCTGGTAATTCATACTTATTTTTTTCAATGACCCTTTCCAGGGTATCCAGAGAGCGGCAACGCCGCAGTCGCATCAAATAATCGGTTTTGGTCAAGGTTTTGTTCATAAATAAACCGTTCTCATGTCTGTACTATAATGAATGGCTTGGTTGCTGGAGAAAAGCGCACTCTTCAGTAAACAGATTAAATAAGCGTTTTGCTGAACGTTGCCACCGTTGAAGATCCGGACTATTGATACCATAGTTGCTGAATAGCATAAAAGTATCATCAAGATATTCATCGATTTGCGAAATCAGCGCTTCATCTTCAACATGCTTAATTTTGTAATTCATGGTGAAAGAGGCAATGTGTTCAATCAAATCGTTAAGCTGCAGATTGCTTTCAGAAGTGGGGTCATTCACCCAGCCGTGATGGCTGTCGGTTAATGTTGCCATGCTGTCGTCAAACAGGCTCTCACACAGATATTTAAGCTGGGCAATATCATGCCGTTTCGGTGAGTATTCGTCCATCTTTTTCCCCTCCATAGCTAGCACAGTTGCCGCAGGGCGGCGATATTGGATAACGCGGCCAGGAAGCGATTATTCGGGCAGTTATTAAACGGGATACCTTAAAGATAGTGTAGAACCATTAGTTCTGCTCACCTCCATTACTAAATATTACAATTCATCGCCAGAGGAGGGCTGCTGATTGTCGATCACATCAAACTCAAGTGCTCCGGGCTTAATGTGAAAGTTTACCTGCTCAGATTGCGTCACGGTTTCATTTAGATCCAGACAGGGACTAAATAAATTCCAGTCAAAATCGTAAAGTAATTTAAAACTATTCATATCCAGGTATTCAACCGAAGCAATTTTTAAACTGCCTGGAACTAACTGTGCGTTCTGTGAGTACCAGCGTAAATCTCCCACCAGCAAATCTGTTATTTTGAGAATATTCCGCTGAATAATCTCTGCTATTTTTGCGCAGTCTGATTCGCCCAGGGCAATATCACATTCGATACGTGACAGCATATCTGATCCACTAATAACCGTTAATAAACCTATCATTGGTTTTCTGCAACTGCTTTGCAAGCCTGCAGAGCACAAATCTGTCAGCATCTGCGCGTCAGCCGGCGACTGTGCCTGCCAGCATCCTGTCGCAGGTCCTGTCGCTGTTTATCTTTTGATACACAATCACGCGTTTCCACTGAAGGGATATCCGGTATCTTATGTGTTATGTTATAACATATTGGTGAAGCAATGCGTCAGAGTGGATTACTTATGTCATTGGGTGGGCGGCTGAGTGTCGCGGTGCTATTTATCGCGCTGCTAGCTATGGCCATAAAATGGGGGATCAGCGCATGATCCGGTTCAATACGCTTCGTGCTGGCTATCAGGGACAGAGCGTAACCCCGCCGGTTTCCGGGCAGCTTGCAGCTGGCTCGATGACAGCCTTAGTCGGTGCTAACGGCAGTGGCAAATCAACCTTGCTAAAAACCATTGCGGGTTTGTTGCCACCGATAGCCGGACGTTGTGAATTGCAGGTTTCGCGTCGGGATATCGGCTGGATGCCGCAGCGTACAGAACTTGAAATCCGTTTTCCCCTGACAGTATTTGAACTGGTCTCCATAGGCTGCTGGCCGCGCTGCGGCTGGTTCGGCGGTATTAACCGGGTACTACGCCGGGAAATCTGGCAGGCGCTGGAGGCCGTTCAGATGGGTGATTATGCAGATGCGCAGCCCGCGACTTTATCAGGCGGACAACTTCAGCGTGTATTGTTTGCGCGGCTGATGTTGCAGCGCAGCCAGCTCTGGCTGCTGGATGAGCCTTTCAACGGCATTGACAGCCAGACCGTGACATTACTGATGTCGATCCTTGAGCAGCAACAGCTGGCCGGCACAACTCTGCTGGTGGTGCTGCACGATCGTCCGCTGGTGGCGCGCTACTTCAGTAACGTGATGTCGATGGATAACCGTGAGGTCAACTGCACCAGCCAGCCCGCTATCCCTTTGCGGAGTTGTGCGCCGTGACCCTGATGCAGCCTTTTATTGAGTTTGGTTTTATGCGACGCGCGCTGGTGGCCTGCTTTGCACTGGCGGTCAGCGCTACGCCGCTCGGCGTGTTCCTTTCACTGCGCCGGATGAGCCTGATTGGTGATGCCTTATCACATGCAGTGCTGCCCGGTGCCGCTATTGGCTATCTGATTTCCGGCCTGTCACTGGTTGCGATGGGAATCGGCGGCCTGATCGCCGGTTTAGCCGTGGCGCTGCTTTCTGGTGCGGTCAGTCGCTATACGCCTCTGAAAGAAGATGCCAGTTTTGCCGGGTTCTATCTTGGCTCCCTGGCGCTGGGTGTCACGCTGGTCTCATTACGCGGCTCAAGCGTGGATCTGCTGCATGTTCTGTTTGGCTCGCTGCTGGCGGTGGATAACGCCGCGCTGCTGCTGGTCGGCGGCATCGCCGCCTTTACGCTAACTGTTCTGGCGATCATCTATCGTCCGCTGGTCATCGACGCATTTGACGGTGACTTTCTGCGGGCGCAGGGGAAATGGAGCGCGCCGCTGGTGCATGGTCTGTTTTTAATGCTGGTGGTGCTGAATCTGGTCGCGGGCTTTCAGGTTCTGGGCACGCTGATGTCGGTGGGACTGATGATGCTGCCCGCCGCCAGCGCCCGTTTCTGGAGCCGTCATCTTGCCGCAATGCTGGTGATTGCCATTTTCCTGGCAATGATTTCAGCGCTGGCGGGACTGATGCTTTCCTGGCACTTTTCATTGCCGGCCGGCCCCGCTGTGGTGCTGAGCGCCGCTATGCTGTTTTTCCTCTCCATTCTTGCAGGGCCGTGCGGCGGAATTTTGCGCCGCCATTAATCTTAAGGGGTATCTATGAAGAAATTACCGGTTAGCCTGGCGATCGCGACGCTGTTTGCCACGCCTTTTGCGATGGCAAAAACGGTGGATGTAGTGGCCAGCTTTACTGTGCTGGCAGACATCGTTAAGCAGGTCGGCGGCGATCACGTCAACGTGAAAAGCCTGGTGGGGCCGAATGGCGATCCTCATACGTTTGAACCCACGCCACAGGACAGTCAGGCACTGGCAAAGGCCGATCTGGTTTTTGTCAGTGGACTGGGACTGGAAGGGTGGATGGATCGGCTGGTGAGTGCCTCCGGATATCGCGGCCAGCCCGTAGTGGCCTCGGCTGGAGTCACCACCCGCAGCATGGAGGAGGAGGGCAAAACGGTTACCGATCCTCACGCCTGGAACAGCATGCAGAACGGCGTGATCTATGCCACTAACGTAATGAATGCACTGGTCAAAGCCGATCCTGAAGATGCCGCGGCCATTCGTCAGCGTGGTCAGAATTACATTCAGCAACTGGAGGCGCTGGATAGCTGGGCAAAAACGGCTTTTGATGCGGTGCCTGTCGACAAACGGAAAGTACTGACCAGTCATGATGCGTTTGGCTACTTTGGACAGCGTTATGGCGTGTCGTTTCTTGCGCCAGTGGGGTTCTCTACCGAAGCGGAAGCGAGTGCCAGTGACGTGGGTAGTTTAATTACCCAACTAAAGCAGCAGCATATCAGCCGCTATTTCATCGAGAACCAGACCGATCCGCGCCTGGTTAAACAGATTGCCAGCGCCACCGGCGCTGAGCCGGGCGGTGAGCTCTATCCGGAAGCGTTGTCCACGGCCTCTGGCCCGGCAGCCACTTATCAGGTGGCCTTTAAACATAACGTGAATGCGATGCTGAAGAGCATGCGCTAAGCATAAAAAAGGCCGGGCAAGCCCGGCCAGTCATCACGACACACACTAGCGTTTTTTCTTCCTTCCCTGTACGGCTTTAAAGCGTGGATTCGTTTTACAGATCACGTAAATCCGGCCTTTGCGGCGCACCACTTTACAATCCCGATGACGAAGTTTTGCTGAACGCAGCGAGCTTAATACCTGCATGAATCTTTTCCTTATTTACGGCCAAGAAAGCGCCCAAACCGCTGGTTGAAGCGCGCGGTACTGCCCTCTTTAGCAAAATCTTTCTGTTTGCCGGTGTAGAAAACGTGTGAAGCCGACGACACATCCAGCGTGACGTAGGGCAACGTTTCACCTTCAAACTCTACGGTGCGATCGGTTTTGATGGTCGAACCGATTTTGAAATAAACGTCAGCTGATGTGTCATGGAAGACCACGTGACGATAGTGAGGATGAATGTTCGCTTTCATAATATTCGCCTGTGTAATGTTATACTATAACAATAGTATGCGCCGCCCTGACCAGGATTGCAACGGGCAGTGAGTCAGTAAAAGTAAGGATGAACAAATGAGAAGGGCAGAATCGCAGGCATAAAAAAGGCCGCTTGCGCGGCCTCAGATGATTTACAGCTTAGTGAGTCTGGTTGTGCTCAACCGGATGACTGTGCGCTGATTCGTCTTTTTTCTTGCCAAAGCGGCGGCGTACCACCACAAAGAACACAGGAACGAAGAAGATCGCCAGTATGGTCGCGGTGACCATGCCCCCGATAACGCCAGTACCTACGGCGTTTTGCGAACCGGAGCCAGCACCCGTACTGATCGCCAGCGGCAGTACCCCGAGAATAAACGCCAGTGACGTCATCAGAATAGGACGCAGACGCATACGACAGGCTTCCAGCGCTGCTTCAATCAGCCCTTTACCCTCTTTATCCATCAAATCCTTGGCAAATTCGACGATAAGGATGGCGTTCTTGGTTGAGAGGCCGATGGTTGTCAGTAACCCCACCACGAAGTAGACGTCGTTACTCAGGCCACGCAGCGTGGTAAAGATCAGCGCACCGATGACCCCGAGTGGAACAACCAGCATGACCGAGAATGGAATCGACCAGCTTTCGTACAGTGCGGCAAGACACAGGAAGACCACAATCAGCGAGATGGCATAGAGCGCAGGTGCCTGGTTGCCTGACAGACGTTCCTGATAGGACATACCGGTCCAGTCATAGCCGATGCCCGCAGGCAGCTTCGCCGCCAGCTCTTCCATCAGGTCCATTGCTGCACCGGAGCTTTTGCCGGGTGCGGCCTGGCCCAGAATTTCCATGGCTGGCAGACCATTGTAGCGCTCAAGACGCGGTGAACCATATTGCCACTTCGCTGACGAGAAGGCAGAGAAGGGCACCATGGTTCCACTGCTGTTACGCACGTACCATTTACCAATGTCGTCCGGCAGCATACGGGAATCCGCATTGCCCATGACGTAAACTTTCTTCACACGACCACGGTCAATGAAGTCGTTTACGTAGGAGCCGCCCCAGGAGGCTGCCAGCGTGGTATTGATATCACTCAGTGATACGCCCAGCGCCTGCGCTTTTTCCTGATCGATAGTCAGTTTGTACTGCGGTGTATCTTCCATCCCGTTAGGGCGAACACCCACCAGCGTATCAGGATGCTGCGCAATCATACCGAACAGCTGATTACGTGCTTCCGTCAGCTTATCGTGGCCGAGGTTGTTCTGATCGATCAGCTCAAAGTCAAAGCCGGTCGCGTTACCTAGCTCGATAATCGCTGGCAGGTTGAAGGGGATAACCATTGCATCTTTGATCGCGCCCAGCGCCTGCATGGCACGGCCAGCAATCGCCGGTACTTTCATGTCGCTACCGGCACGCTCATCCCAGGGCTTAAGACTGACAAAGGCAATACCGGTGTTTTGTCCACGGCCAGCAAAGCCGAAGCCGTTAACGGTGAACACCGATTTAACCGTATCTTTCTCTTGCGTCAGGAAGTAATCCGTCACCTGATCCAGCACTTTCTGGGTACGTTCCTGAGTAGCACCTGCTGGCAGCTGTGCCTGAGCGAGCAGCAGGCCCTGATCCTCTTCCGGTAAGAATGAAGAGGGCAGTCGCATAAACAGAAACGCCATACCGACCACAATCAGCAGGTAGATCACCATATAGCGACCCGTACTGCGGATCATGTGACCGACGCTGTCGACATAGTGGTGGGTGCTTTTGTCGAACATGCGGTTGAACCAGCCGAAGAAACCGGTGGTTTTGCCGTGCTCGCCTTTTTTAACCGGTTTCAGCATGGTGGCACAGAGTGCCGGCGTCAGAATAAAGGCGACCAGCACCGACAGCGCCATCGCTGAAACGATGGTGATTGAGAACTGACGATAAATAACGCCGGTCGAACCACCAAAGAACGCCATCGGAATAAATACGGCGGCGAGCACCAGCGCGATACCGACCAGCGCGCCCTGAATCTGCTCCATGGAACGCTTAGTCGCTTCTTTTGGCGGCAATCCTTCTTCCGCCATGACGCGTTCGACGTTCTCTACCACCACGATGGCGTCATCCACCAGCAAACCGATGGCCAGCACCATCCCGAACATCGTCAGGGTGTTTATCGAATAACCAAACGCGCTGATAACGGCAAACGTACCCAGCAATACCACGGGTACGGCGATGGTAGGAATCAGCGTGGCGCGGAAGTTTTGCAGGAACAGGTACATGACCAGGAACACCAGCACAATCGCTTCGATCAGCGTTTTCACTACTTCGAAAATCGAGATCTTAACGAATGGGGTGGTGTCATACGGATAGACTACCTTTAACCCGGCCGGGAACGTTGGCTGCAATTTGGCCAGCTCGGCTTTTACCGCATTGGCAGTATCCAGCGCATTTGCACCGGTGGCCAGCTTGATACCGATACCGGATGCAGGCTTGCCGTTATAACGGGCAACGATCTCGTAGTTTTCTGCGCCGAGCTCAATTCTGGCCACATCACGCAGACGAACCTGAGAACCATCCTCGTTTACTTTGAGCAGAATTTTACCGAACTCATCCGTTGAGGTCAGACGGGTTTGCGCAATGATGGAGGCGTTAAGCTGCTGGCCCGGAACAGGAGGCGTACCGCCCAACTGACCGGCAGCGACCTGGGTGTTCTGAGTGTTCAGCGCGCTGATCACATCGACCGGTGTCAGGTTGTAGTTGTTGAGCTTGTGCGGATCCATCCAGATACGCATCGCGTACTGCGCACCAAATACCTGGGTATCACCCACGCCTTTGGTACGGCTGATGGGATCTTTAATGGACGACGAAATGAAATCAGAAATATCATTTTGCGTCATATTGTCATCGTCGCTGATGAAGCCCGCAACCATCAGAAAGCTGCTGGAGGATTTTTTGACCTGAATCCCCTGTTGCTGCACTTCCTGCGGTAGCAGCGGCGTCGCCAGCTGCAGTTTGTTCTGCACCTGAACCTGCGCGATATCCGCATCTGTTCCTGACTCAAAGGAGATAGTCAGGGTCAGCGTACCGGATGAGTCGCTGCTCGAGGACATATACATCAGTCCATCGATACCATTCATATTTTGCTCAATGACCTGCGTCACCGAGTCCTGCAGCGTTTTTGCATCCGCACCAGGGTAGGTCGCCTGAATCTCAATCGCCGGCGGCGCAACATTAGGATATTGCTCGATCGGAAGTTTGAGAATCGATAGCGCACCGACCAGCATAATGATGATGGCGAGCACCCACGCAAAGATGGGGCGATCGATAAAGAACTTAGCCATGAATCAACGGCTCCTGTTATGACGATGACTTGTCAGACTGCGGCTTTGAATCGGGTGCCGCTTTCGCATCGTCTGAGACTTCTTGTGGGGTTACCTGTGCGCCCGGCTTGGCTCGCTGCAGACCGGTGCTGATCACACGTTCGCCTGCTTTAACGCCGTCGGTCACTAACCACTTGTCGCCAATCGCCTGAGAGGTGGTGACCTGACGTGATTCAACTTTGTTATCTGCACCCACAACCATCACGGTTGCCTGACCCGTTGGCGTGCGGGTGACAGCCTGTTGCGGCACCAGCATTGCATTCGGGTTGATCCCCTCATCCAGACGCGCACGAACAAACATGCCCGGTAACAGCGTGTGGTTCGGGTTCGGGACAATGGCGCGCAGGGTGATGGAACCGGTGGTTTCATCAACGGTTACGTCAGAGAACTCCAGCGTACCGGTCTGTGCATAGCTGCTGCCATTCTGCATCAGCAGCGTCACGTTAGCTTTGCCATCGTTCTGCTTTAGCTGACCCGATTCCAGTTCGGAACGTAAGCGCATGAAATCTTCGCTCGACTGGGTCACGTCGACATACATGGGATCAAGCTGCTGCACGGTAGCCAGCGCGGTGGTTTGTGCGCTTTGTACCAGTGCACCTTCGGTAACAGAGGATTTACCGATGCGGCCACTGATAGGCGAAGTCACTTTGGTATAAGCCAGGTTAATACGGGCCGTTTCCACGTTGGCTTTTGCCACCTGCACGGCAGCATCGTTTTGCGCGGCAGTGGCAACGGCGGTGTCGTAATCCTGCTGACTGATATACCTGGTGCCGAGCAGCGGTTTATAGCGCTTGACGGTCAGCTGAGCGATGCGTGCATTCGCCTGAGCCTGAGTCAAATCGCCTTTAGCGCTGTCGTAAGCGGCCTGATAAGTCGCCGGATCGATCTGATAAAGAGACTGACCTGCTTTGACATCGCTGCCTTCAACGAAATTACGCTTCAGAATGATACCGGAAACCTGCGGACGGACTTCAGCCACACGATATGCTGAGGTGCGGCCAGGTAATTCAGTCGAAATTTTCAGGGGTTCAGTTTTAAGTGTCACAACACCCACTGCTGGCGGTTGCTGGGCGGCTTGTTCGGATTTATTGTTGTCACATCCTGTTAACAAAAAGCTGCCTGATAGCATCAGGACGGCCGCCAGAGGCGATAATCCTCTGATTTTATTCATAAATAAACCTCTAGTGTCCGATATCAATTGGCCAATGGATCACAAACTGAAAAACCCATTGCTGTGTCAAGTCGCAGGTCATGCTATGGTACATACATTCACAAATGTATGTAAACTTACCTGTTTGTAAAAAAAGCCCCCTATGGCACGAAAAACCAAAGCGCAAGCACTTGAAACGCGGCATCAAATTCTTGATGCCGCCATTATTCTGTTTTCGCAGCAGGGCGTCTCAGCCACTTCTCTTGCAGAGATTGCCACCGCCGCCAGTGTCACGCGTGGGGCTATCTACTGGCACTTCAAAAATAAAGCCGATGTATTACATGAAATATGGCTTCGTTGTGATGCTGGTCTGGACGATGTGGAACTTGAGTATCAGACAAAATACCCTGGCGATCCACTCTCAGTGTTGCGCGCAATGCTGGTCTATATCTTTGATGCAACAGCAAAGGATCCGCAGCGCCGCGCTTTGATGGAGATCATTTTCCATAAATGTGAATTTGTAGGCGAAATGTCGGCGCTGAAAAATATTCAGCAAAGCCTGCTGCTGGAGTGCTACGACAAAATAGAAGATGTCCTGCGTCAGTGCATTGAAGCCGGACAACTTCCGGGCAGTCTCAGTACGCGTCAGGCCGCATTTATCCTGCGTGGTTACGTTAATGGCATGATGGAAAGCTGGCTGTTTGCGCCCGAGAGTTTTGACTTAGCCGCTGACGCGCCAACGCTGGTCAATGCCTTTATCGATATGCTGCGTCTTAGTCCGACGCTGACTGCTCAGCGCTAAGCAGGTTGCCCATCGCGCTTGTTCTCGAAATCGCGCTGCACCATGGCCAGCGCTGAAATCACCGTTTCAACCGGCAGTTGATGCTCTTCCAGAAGCTGAATCAGATCCACTGCCAGTTTGACGTCGTCAGGGGCGTTTTCCAGTGACATCTCTTCTCCTAAATACGTAAGCGGGCGGCGACCAGCAGCATCAGCACTGCGCCGAGAATCGCCATGCCCAGCGCGCCAGCATGCAACGTTGCCAGCGAGCCCAGTTCAAAATAGGTGGCGGTATAGCCGCCAATCAGTGCGCCGATCATCGATAGCGTCAGCGTCGCCATCAGGCCGCCGGGTCGTCCCGGCATCAGCAGACGCTTCAGCAATCCCAGCAGTAGCCCGCATAGCAGCCAGGTCAGTAAACCCATGGTTCTTCTCCACGCAGAATTATACCCAGTATAGAAGCGCTTTTATCACGCTGCGCTTTATTCGCCGTCTTCACTGCCGCGCAATGACGAGGCCCACTCAACCGAGCGAATCGCCTGTCGACAGCGTGCCAGTCGTCCCTCCAGCGTTTCCAGATCATGCTTCAGTTGATGCTGTACCGCCAGCGTTTCAGCCAGTGCCAGCCGCTGCTCACGCTGATCGATCATCGCCAGTAAACGCCGTTCAAATTCACGGTACTCCTGATATCGGGTCGCGCGTGGGTTCTTTACTGGCTGTTCGCGTCGGGTACGCAACTCTTGGGTACTCGCCTCACGTTGGAGGGCGGCAATCTGATCGACCAGGCGTTCAGCCAGCCAGGCACTGCGGGCAAGGTCATGGCTAACATCGCATAATCGGGCGAAGTTCTGTTCCACCTCCTGCAGATAATCTGCCAGTCGCGTACCTTTGGTCTGGAATAGCTGAGTATCAAAACGTGGCAGACGGCAAACGCCATCGGGATGGCAGGCAATCTCCTGACGCAGGGCGATAAGGAGCTGGTGCAGGCGCTGTTGTACAGCGATCGCACTCATCGTCTGGCCCTGAGTTGTGCTAACGTACGCTGATGAGGAAAGAGCTGGGCGAGATTCATGCAACGCATTCTGTTATTAACCCTCGGCTGGCTGGCGATTGTGCTGGGGACGCTGGGCATTGTATTACCTTTATTACCCACCACGCCATTCATGCTGCTGGCGGCCTGGTGTTTTGCCCGTTCATCGCCGCGTTTCCATCACTGGCTGCTGTGGAAATCACCGTTTGGCCGCTATCTGCGTCACTGGCAACAGCATCGCGCCATGCCGCCGGGTGCCAAAGTGCGCGCTATCTGCCTGATAGTCGCTACCTTTAGTCTCTCACTTTTTCTGGTGCATCAGCTCTGGGTTCGCATCATGCTGCTGATCATACTGGCGGCGCTGCTGCTGTTTATGTGGCGAATCCCGGTGGTGGCAGAAACAGCGGACGCACCGCCACCGCCGCGATAAAGTTGCATTTAGCCGGTCATTTGCTTAGATTTGGGCGTCTTCGTGCGTGGCTTCCCTTTGTGAATTGACTTCCGCTGAGCCTTTTACCAGGTATTAGCGCTCCTGAAGCTGCGCGAAACAGAATTTTTTACCAGGCGTATCATTATGACCGACACTGCGCAGCAGCTTGAATTCATTAAAAACAGCATTAAAAGTATCCCCGATTATCCTAAGCCAGGCATCCTGTTCCGCGATGTCACCAGCCTGCTGGAAGACCCGAAAGCCTATGCCGCGTCGATTGCGCTGCTGGTTGAGCGTTACCGTAATAAAGGCATCACCAAAGTGGTGGGCACGGAAGCGCGCGGTTTTCTGTTTGGTGCACCCGTGGCATTAGGCCTCGGTGTCGGTTTTGTTCCGGTTCGTAAGCCTGGCAAACTGCCGCGTGAGGTTTACAGCGAATCCTATGAGCTGGAATACGGCACCGACAAGCTGGAATTGCACAAAGATGCCATCCAGCCAGGCGATCGGGTGCTGGTGGTTGACGATCTGCTGGCGACCGGCGGCACCCTTGAAGCGACCGTTAAACTGATTCGCCGCGCTGGCGGTGAAGTGAAAGATGCCGCCTTCATTATTAACCTGTTCGATCTGACCGGTGAATCGCGTCTCAATGCCCTGGGCGTTGAGAGCTACAGCCTGGTCAAATTCCCCGGCCACTAAGCCACGCTTTCGGCCTCGCCACCCGGCGAGGCCGTCATGCCTCCGGCGTCAAGATAACGAGTGCCAGCCAAAAGCGTAGCTGATAGACTACTGCAATCTTATACAGGGGTTGCAGAGCGTCTGCGCTCATCTTTCCATCCAACTTCGTCGAACTCCACATGAGCTATCAGGTACTTGCGCGAAAATGGCGTCCCCAGGCTTTTGCTGATGTTGTCGGTCAGGAACATGTTCTGACGGCGCTGGCGAATGGATTGTCTCTGGGACGCATCCATCATGCTTATCTCTTCTCCGGCACCCGCGGCGTAGGGAAAACTACTATTGCGCGTCTGCTGGCCAAAGGTCTTAACTGCGAAACCGGCATCACCGCAACCCCCTGTGGTCAGTGTGATAATTGCCGTGAAATTGAGCAGGGCCGCTTTGTCGATCTGATCGAGATTGACGCCGCCTCACGCACCAAAGTTGAAGATACCCGCGATCTGCTCGACAACGTGCAGTACGCGCCCGCGCGTGGCCGTTTCAAAGTCTATCTGATCGATGAAGTGCACATGCTGTCGCGTCATAGCTTCAATGCGCTGTTAAAGACGCTGGAAGAGCCGCCTTCACACGTTAAATTCCTGCTGGCGACCACCGATCCGCAGAAACTGCCGGTGACCATTCTCTCGCGCTGCCTGCAGTTCCACCTCAAAGCGCTGGATGTTGATCAAATCCGTCAGCAGCTTGAGCATGTACTGAAGCAGGAACAGATTGAGAGCGAAACCCGGGCGCTGCAGCTGCTGGCGCGTGCCGCCGATGGCAGTATGCGCGATGCGCTGAGCCTCACCGACCAGGCGATTGCCATGGGGCAGGGCGCGGTGACCAGCAGCACGGTCAGCGTTATGCTCGGCACGCTGGATGATGAACAGCCGCTGGGTCTGCTGGAAGCGCTGGTTGACGGTAACGGTCAGCAGGTCATGAACCTGCTGAGCCAGGCCGCGTCACGCGGGGTGGAATGGGAGGCGCTGCTGGTCGAGATGCTGCGCCTGCTGCATCAGATTGCGATGGTGCAACTGCTGCCGGCCTCGCTCAACGATGACGAAGAAAGCAATGCAATCCGGCTGCGTGAACTGGCCCGCGTGGTGCCGCCAGCCGATCTGCAGCTCTATTATCAGACCCTGCTGATGGGCCGTAAGGATCTGCCGATTGCGCCCGATCGCCGCATGGGCGTTGAGATGACGCTGCTGCGCGCTCTGGCGTTTCATCCTAAAGCGGCGGTGGCAGAACCCATTGCGCGTCCCGCGTTAACGGAACAGATGGCACCTGTTGCTCCGGCGCAGACGTCACCGGCACCACCCGGTTCTGCGCCTGTAGCACGACATACGACAGCACAGCCAGCCACATCGTCACCTGCTCAGACAAGGTCGCCCGTAGCGCAGCAGCCGATGCCTGCGCCGCAACAGCAGGTTGCCGCTCAGCCACAGATGGCCGCGCCCGATTCGGCTTCGCAGCCTGCGCCGCCACCGGATGCGGCACCTGACTCGGCACTCTCCAGCTCCACCAGCCAGCTCCTGCAGGCGCGCACTCAGTTGCTGCGTCAGGGAGCGAACAAGCCAAAAAAGAGTGAGCCGGCGGCGCCAGGTGCGCGGCCGGCCAACTCCGCGCTGGAGCGGCTGGCCTCGGTTACCGAGCGCAGTCAGCAGCGTATCCGTGATCGTGAGCCTGCCGCCCCGGTAAAAGAGGAAGCATACCGCTGGAAAGCGGTTAATCAGCCGGTTGAAGTGGCGGAGCCGGTGGCGACGCCTAAGGCCTTGCGTTCCGCACTGGAGCATGAGAAAACTCCTGAGCTGGCGGCGCGTCTGGCCGAAGAGGCGCAGCAGCGCGATCCCTGGGCCGCAGAGATTACAACTCTGCCGCTGCCGAAGCTGGTGCAGCAGCTGGCGTTAAATGCCTGGAAAGAGACAACTGAAAATGGTGTCTGCCTGCATCTGCGCAGCAGCCAGCGTCACCTTAATTCACTGTCGGCGCAGCAGGTATTAAGTGATGCGCTTAGCCAGCGTGCCGGGCAGAAAGTTGAACTCTCTGTCGTTGAAGACGATAATTCATCGGTGTTGACGCCACTGGAGTGGCGTCAGGCCATTTACGAAGAGAAACTGGCGCAGGCGCGTCAGTCGATCACCTGTGATACCCACATTCAGACGCTGCAGCGATTTTTTGATGCCGATCTGGATGAGGAGAGTATCCGACCTGTTTAGACACGCTGCTGCTATCGTAACGATAGCGTTGTAGCCTCAGCTGAGAGAGAAAACTATGTTTGGTGGTAAAGGCGGATTGGGTAACCTGATGAAACAGGCCCAGCAGATGCAGGACAAAATGGCCAAGGTTCAGGAAGAGATCGCCGCGATTGAAGTGACCGGTGAGTCGGGTGCTGGTCTGGTAAAAGTCACCATTAATGGCGCGCACAACTGCCGTCGCGTGGAAGTCGATCCCAGCCTGCTGGAAGATGACAAAGATATGCTGGAAGATCTGATTGCCGCCGCGTTCAACGATGCAGCCCGTCGTATTGATGAAACTCAGAAAGAGAAGATGGCGTCTGTCTCCTCAGGCATGCAGCTGCCACCAGGCTTTAAGATGCCGTTCTGATGCAAACCAGTCCACTGCTTGAATCATTGATGGAGTCGCTGCGCTGTCTGCCCGGCGTTGGGCCGAAGTCGGCACAGCGCATGGCTTTTCAGCTACTGCAGCGCGATCGCAGCGGTGGCATGCGGCTGGCGCAGGCGCTGACCCGGGCGATGTCGGAGATCGGACACTGTTCCGACTGCCGGACATTCACCGAACAGGAAATTTGCACCATCTGCGCCAATCCACGGCGTCAGCAGAATGGTCAAATCTGCGTGGTGGAAAGCCCGGCAGATATCCACGCCATTGAGCAAACCGGCCAGTTTGGTGGTCGCTACTTTGTGCTGATGGGGCATCTCTCGCCGCTCGACGGAATCGGTCCGGCGGACATCGGTCTGGACCGTCTGGAGCAGCGGCTGGAGAGTGAAACGCTGCAGGAAGTGATCCTCGCCACCAACCCGACGGTAGAAGGCGAGGCCACCGCAAACTACATCGCGGAGCTCTGTGGTCAGTATGGCGTTGACGCCAGCCGTATTGCGCACGGTGTGCCGGTAGGCGGAGAGCTGGAGATGGTGGATGGCACCACGCTGTCCCACTCGCTGGCAGGTCGCCAGAAGTTTAAATTTTAATCACTTGCCGGTGTTGTGACAGACACCGGCTTGAAATTCCTCCGGTCATCCCCACATCAACCTCAACGTTTGTTCAACCTGTTTTGTTGAGGTAGCAATGACCATGAAAGGACAAGAGACCCGTGGCTTTCAGTCGGAAGTAAAACAACTTCTGCACCTGATGATCCATTCTCTCTATTCAAACAAAGAGATTTTTCTGCGTGAGCTGATCTCCAACGCCTCGGATGCGGCAGATAAACTACGCTTCCGTGCGCTGTCAGATTCCAGCCTGTATGAAGGTGATGGCGAGCTGCGTGTTCGTCTCTCTGTTGATAAGGACAACCGTACCATCACGCTCAGTGACAACGGTATCGGTATGCGTCGCGATGAGGTCATTGAGAACCTCGGGACTATCGCCAAATCAGGCACCAAATCTTTCCTGGAATCCCTGGGCTCCGATAAGGCGAAAGACAGCCAGCTAATCGGTCAGTTCGGTGTCGGTTTCTACTCTGCCTTTATCGTGGCGGATAAAGTCACGGTGCGTACCCGTGCCGCAGGCGCATCAGCCGATGAAGGCGTATTCTGGGAATCCGCGGGCGAGGGCGAATATACCCTGGCGGAGATCGAGAAAGTCGATCGCGGTACTGAGATCACCCTGCATCTGCGCGAAGGCGAGGATGAGTTCCTGGACGCGTGGCGCGTGCGCAGCATCATCAGCAAATATTCCGATCATATCGCGCTGCCGGTTGAGATCGAGAGCAAAGATGACGAAGGCGAGGGAACGCACTGGGAGAAAATCAACAAAGCCCAGGCGCTGTGGACCCGCAACAAATCTGAGATCAGCGACGACGAGTACAATGAGTTCTACAAGCATATCGCCCATGACTACAGCGACCCGGTCGCCTGGAGCCACAATCGGGTGGAAGGTAAGCAGGAGTACACCAGTCTGCTCTACATTCCGGCGCGTGCGCCATTCGATATGTGGAACCGCGATCAGAAGCATGGCCTGAAACTCTACGTGCAGCGCGTCTTTATCATGGATGACGCTGAGCAGTTTATGCCGAACTACCTGCGCTTTGTGCGTGGTCTGATTGACTCGAACGATCTGCCGCTGAACGTCTCCCGTGAGATCCTGCAGGATAGCCGCGTGACACAGAGTCTGCGTGCTGCGCTGACGAAGCGTACCCTGCAGATGCTGGAAAAACTGGCGAAAGAGGATAACGAGAAATACCAGACCTTCTGGAATGAGTTCGGTCTGGTGCTGAAAGAAGGCCCGGCGGAAGATAACGCCAACCAGGAAACCATTGCAAAACTGCTGCGCTTCGCCACCACCCAGAGCGAGGGTTCAGCACAGACCATTTCGCTGGAAGATTACGTCAGCCGCATGGTGGAAGGTCAGGAGAAGATTTATTACATCACCGCTGACAGCTATGCCGCTGCGAAGAGCAGCCCGCATCTGGAGCTGTTCCGCAAAAAAGGCATTGAGGTGCTGCTGCTCTCCGATCGCATCGACGAATGGATGATGAGCTACCTCACTGAGTTCGACGGTAAAACCTTCCAGTCGGTCAGCAAAGCGGATGAGTCGCTGAGCAAGCTGGCGGATGAAGAGACCGAAGAGCAGAAAGAGGCGGAAAAAGCGCTGGAGCCGTTTGTTGAGCGGGTGAAAAATCTGCTGGGCGAACGCGTGAAAGAGGTGCGTCTGACCCATCGTCTGACCGATACGCCAGCGATTGTCACCACTGATGCCAACGAGATGACCACGCAGATGGCGAAGCTGTTCGCGGCGGCCGGACAGGACGTGCCGGAAGTGAAGTACCTGTTTGAAATCAACCCGGATCACCCGCTGGTGAAACGTGTTGCCGATACTCAGGATGAAACACGCTTTGGTGAGTGGATTGAACTGCTGCTGGATCAGGCGCTGCTGGCCGAGCGCGGCACGCTGGACGACCCTAACCAGTTTATCCGTCGCATGAATCAGCTGCTGACCGCATAACGGCAACAGGCCGGTGATTTTCACCGGCCTGTAGTGACAAATGCAGCATGGGTTCAGGAATCATACGCAAACACGCTGATGCTGCTCAGCATCAATCGCGAACGCGTTTATACCGTCAGAAGCATTAAGTTTTTCAGCAGTCTGAAGCCGGTGATGATCACCGGCTTTTTTTATGGCTGTGCGGCATCCCGCCATTTCTGCTCAGCACAGGCGGTAAATCTGAAAATGCGACAGGCCAGCCAGCCGGGTCGTGTTCAGGTCCATAAAGAAGGTAAAGTCATCCTGAGCGATCCTCGCCCTTCCTTGTGATGAGCGGGTCATAATGGTATGTTCTTCCGCTTCTAAGATAGATCAATGCGATTCGCAAGGGGATTTACGCAATGCGTATTATTCTGCTCGGAGCTCCGGGCGCAGGTAAGGGGACTCAGGCCCAATTCATCATGGAGAAGTACGGCATTCCGCAAATCTCCACTGGCGACATGTTGCGTGCAGCAGTAAAAGCAGGCAGCGAGTTGGGTAACCAGGCGAAAGCCATCATGGATGCTGGCAAACTCGTAACCGATGAGCTGGTGATTGCGCTGGTTAAAGAGCGTATCACTCAGGAAGACTGCAAAAACGGTTTCCTGCTGGACGGTTTCCCGCGCACCATTCCTCAGGCAGATGCAATGAAAGAGGCCGGGATCGCCGTTGATCACGTGCTGGAGTTCGCCGTACCGGACGAGCTGATTGTTGAACGTATCGTGGGCCGTCGCGTTCACGCGCCATCTGGCCGCGTTTATCACGTCACCTTTAATCCCCCGAAAGTGGAAGGTAAAGATGATGTGACAGGCGAAGAGCTGACCACGCGCAAAGACGATCAGGAAGAGACCGTGCGTAAGCGCCTGGTGGAATACCATCAGATGACCGCGCCACTCATTGCTTACTACAGCAAAGAAGCGGAAGCGGGCAACACCGCCTATCACAAAATCGACGGCACCCGTAAGGTGAACGAAGTGAGTGCCGAGCTGGCTGAGATCCTCGGCTAAGCTCAATGGGGCCGGTATCACTGGCCCCTTTTGCAGTAATTGCTTTTACCTCCCACTAATTCCGCTACAATTTCCCTGTTTTCACGCATCCCCGTTGTCATCAAGGAACTCAAATGAGGCAAGATAAGCCCGGCGTGTTATTGGTTAATTTAGGTACGCCAGACGCCCCAACCACACCTGCAGTTAAACGCTATCTGAAACAGTTTTTAAGCGATCCGCGCGTGGTCGATGCACCGCGCTGGCTCTGGTGGCCGGTTCTCAATGCTGTCATTCTGCCGTTTCGCTCGCCGCGCGTGTCGAAGCTCTACGCATCGGTCTGGATGGAAGACGGTTCTCCGCTGCTGGTCTACAGCATGCGTCAGCGCGATGCCCTGGCGGCACGGGTTGATATGCCCGTCGAACTGGGTATGAGCTATGGCAATCCGAGCCTGAAAAGCGCAGTCGATAAGCTGATGGCGCAGGGCGTCACCCGCCTGATTGTGCTGCCACTCTATCCGCAATTTTCCTGCTCCACCGTGGCCGCAGTCTGGGATGGCCTGACCACCGTCTTCAGAGGGTATCGTTCGCTGCCCGATGTGCAGTTCATCCGTGATTACGCCGAACATCCGGCCTATATCGCTGCACTGAAAGCGACCGTTGAGCGCTCGTTTGAGCGGCACGGTCAGCCCGATCTGCTGGTATTGTCGTTCCACGGCATTCCGCAGCGCTTCGCCAACGAAGGCGATGACTATCCGCAACGCTGTGCCGATACTACGGCGGCGCTGGTTAAAGCGCTGGGTCTGCGTGAGGATCAATACATGATGACCTTCCAGTCGCGTTTTGGTCGTGAGCCCTGGCTGATGCCTTACACCGACAAAACCATGGAAAGCCTGCCTGCCAAAGGGATTAAACATGTTCAGGTCATGAGTCCGGGCTTCTCGTCTGACTGCCTGGAAACGCTGGAGGAAATCAGTGGTGAAAACTGCGAAATCTTCATGCATGCCGGCGGTGAGAAGTTTGAGTATATCCCGGCGCTGAACGCCGATGAGGCGCATATCGACATGATGGTGCAACTGGTCGACGCACGCCGTTAAAGCGCGGGCGGAGAGTGTGATATCATTCCCCGCCTGTTTTTCCAGATGACATTCCCGATGAAATTTCCCGGCAAACGCAAATCCAAACATTACTTTCCCGTCAGCGCACGCGATCCCCTGTTACAGCCCGCTCAGCACGATGTTGATGCTGGAAGCTGGGTGGTGGGTATCGACCAGACGCTGGTGGATATCGAAGCCAAAGTCGATGACGACTTTCTCGCCCGTTACGGCCTGAGTGCCGGACACTCGCTGGTTATCGATAATGCCGTCGCGGAAGCGTTGTACAACGAGCTGATGCGCGATGGGCTGATCACTCATCAGTTTGCCGGTGGCACCATTGGTAACACGTTGCACAACTTCTCGGTGCTGGCCGACGACCGCTCCGTGCTGCTGGGCGTGATGTGCAACAATATCCAGATTGGCGGCTACGCCTACCGCTATCTCTGCAACACCTCAAGCCGGGTCGATCTCAACTATCTGCAGGGCGTTGATGGCGCTATTGGCCGCTGCTTTACGCTGATTGGCGAACATGGCGAGCGAACCTTCGCGATCAGCCCCGGCCAGATGAACCAGCTGCATCCGGATAATGTGCCGGAAGCGATGATTGCCGGGGCTTCTGCGCTGGTGCTGACCTCCTATCTGGTGCGCTGCGCCGAAGGTGAACCCATGCCACAGGCAACGTTACAGGCGATTGAATATGCCAGACGCCACAACGTACCGGTGGTGCTGACGCTGGGCACCAAACATGTGATAGGCGACAATCCTCAGTTCTGGCGGGACTTCCTGCGCGAGCACGTCAGCATCGTGGCGATGAACGAGGAGGAAGCGCTGGCGCTGACCGGCGAATCCGATCCGCTGCTTGCTTCCGATATGGCGCTGGACTGGGTGGATCTGGTGCTCTGCACCGCTGGCCCGATTGGGCTTTATATGGCGGGCTACACCGAAGACGAGTTCAAACGTAAAACCAACCATCCGCTGCTGCCTGGCGCGATTGCGGAATTCAACCAGTATGAGTTCAGCCGCGTGATGCGCCAGCAGGATTGCCAGCAGCCGCTGCGCATCTTCTCGCACATCGCGCCTTATATGGGCGGACCAGAAAAGATCATGAACACCAACGGCGCCGGAGATGGTGCGCTGGCGGCGTTGCTGCATGACATTACGGCCAACAACTATCACAGCCTGAATGTGCCGAACTCCAGTAAACATGCGCGTCCATATCTGACCTATTCGTCGCTGGCGCAGGTGTGTAAGTATGCTAACCGCGTCAGCTATCAGGTGCTGAATCAGCATTCGCCGCGTTTAACCCGCGGCCTGCCGGAGCGGGAAGACAGTCTGGAAGAGTCTTACTGGGATCGGTAACGCGGGTCGCCATAGGGCGTAAAAAAGGCCCTTCTGAACAGAAGGGCCTTAGATGACTGGCAACGTCTGGCTCGTTTAGCGGTGAGATCGAGCCTGCTTAGGAAACACGGTCAGATCGGAAAGGCGCTTAAGCCATCTCTGGCCGCTCATCCCGCGCGATTCCGCCCCTCATCCCTGAGTTGGCCCGTTGACGGGCCAACGCTTCGCGTTATTCAAAAACGCTCCCGGCGTTTTTATCCGGGCGGCGGGACGCTTTCCTCCTCTGCCCGTGTTCCCTGTGCATTGAGTTTATTCGTTGCGATAAAATTCATCCTGATTTGGATATACCAGTAGCCGGCGAGATCCTGCTGAAAACGAATCAGCGCACGACATCGCAGGGCTGTAAATCTTCACCCTGCGTCATCTCATCCTGCAGGATTTGCAGCATACTGCTGGCGATCTCACGTTCACCCATCACGACGCGCGAAGCGCCACGCTCCATGATGTACTCCACCTCATCGTCATAGTGAGCGCGGGCGATAATCTCGATATTCTGATGTTTTTCACGCGCGGCAGTGACCACTTCACCCGCTTCGTAGCCATTCGGTATGGTCAGTAACAGCCAGCGGGCGCAGTCGAGTCGTGCCAGTTCCATGGTGTCCGCGCGAGCCGCATTCCCCAGCACCGCCTTGATGCCCTGTTCGCGCAACGCTTCGACCCGCGTACGGGAGTTTTCAACCACCACCAGCGGAACATTCGCCTCAAGAAGCTTCTGACCAATCAGGCTGCCAACCCGGCCATAGCCCACAATCACTGCGTGAT
The DNA here is from genome assembly GCF_030270445.1 of Pantoea sp. QMID4. Taxonomy (NCBI): domain Bacteria; kingdom Pseudomonadati; phylum Pseudomonadota; class Gammaproteobacteria; order Enterobacterales; family Erwiniaceae; genus Pantoea; species Pantoea sp. QMID4. Next base: position 193,523 of record NZ_BSXL01000007.1, read on the forward strand.
TGCAGAAATCCACCGGAATCTGCTTCTCTTCTTCGATGGCTTCTTCCAGCGTCTGCTCTTCCATCGTTTCCGTTTTTGCCAGGAAACGCTCCAGCAGCGTAAACAGAATCGGGTTAAGCATAATCGACAGAATGGCGGCGGCCAGCACCAGGTTGCGGCCCTCATCACTCAGCAGGCCCAGCGAAATGCCCAGACCGGCCAGAATAAAGGCGAACTCACCAATTTGCGCCAGGCTGACCGAAATGGTCAGTGCCGTACGACGCGAATGGCCGAGCAGCGATACCAGCAGCCACGCGGCGACCGACTTGCCCACCACGATAATCACCAGTGCGCCCAGCACTGCCAGCGGCTGCGTCACCAGAATCGACGGGTCGAACAGCATGCCGACCGAAACAAAGAACAGCACGGCAAAGGCATCACGCAGCGGCAAGGTATCGCGTGCGGCGCGGTGGCTCAGTTCCGACTCGTTCAGCACCATACCGGCGAAGAAAGCACCCAGCGCAAACGAAACATCAAAGAATTCAACGGCCCCAAAGGCGATGCCCAATGCCAGCGCTAACACCGCCAGCGTAAACAGTTCGCGTGAGCCGGTGGCGGCACTGCGGGCGAGGATCCAGGGCACGGCACGGCGTCCCACCACCATCATCAGCACCATAAACGCAGCGACTTTGCCGATGGTCCACAGCAGGTCCCAGGCCAGTAGTCCGGCGCTGGCGTTGCCCTGTTCCATCATGCCCGCAATGGCTGGCAGCAGTACCAGCGTCAGCACCATCACCAGATCTTCGACAATCAGCCAGCCAATGGCTATCTGTCCACGCTGGCTGTCAATCAGCTGTCGTTCCTCTAACGCGCGCAGTAACACCACGGTACTGGCGGTTGAGAGGCAGAGACCAAACACCAGGCCGGTCATCCACGACCATCCCAGCGTCCATGACAATCCCATTCCCAGTAGCGTCGCGACGGCGATCTGCGCGATGGCACCGGGAATGGCGATCGACTTTACCGACATGAGATCTTTCATTGAGAAGTGGAGGCCGACACCAAACATCAGCAGGATGACGCCGAGTTCTGCCAGTTCAGGGGCCAGATTAGTATCTGCGACAAAGCCGGGCGTAAAGGGGCCAGCCAGCACACCGGCCATCAGGTAGCCAACGAGGGGCGAAATACGCAGGCGGTTTGCCAGCATCCCAAGGAGAAATGCCAGAACCAGCGCTCCGACGATGGTAGTGATCAGCGGTGTGGTGTGATGCATGCCAGTCTCCTTGTATACAAATGTATCCGCTTGTAACAAATGAGTTTAAAACAAAATCATTTCTTTCGCTGAGCAATTTGCGGGAATACCTTAAAAAACCGCGAAAAAAAGTCAAAACTACAATCGAAAGGGTGTTTTTGTCCATTATCTATAATATTGACTGATTTGACGCTTTAAACTGGTCCGGATAAATAAAAATTTGCTTCAGTAAATTACGCCGGTCTGGCTCGAATAAGGGGGAAATATGCATGCAGAGGGGTTAAAGCCTGCCAGCGACACTTTTGCAGCGGTAAGCAATTGGTTAACAACATGGTTTACTGCCTGCTTCTGCTCAGTCGGGAGAAACCGGACCCGGGGTGGAATGATAGCCCGCTGTTGCTCGGGGGTCACTCTGCGGCCACTTTTCTGCTCTGCAAAGAGGGAGCTGAGACGAAAAGCGTGAGAACCTGCATGCACGCAGATGTGCATTGGCCTTGAGTTCGCCGGGGGAATATGCGACACAGTGGGGCAAAGCGGCAGATATTCGGGCCAGAAAGTAAATTAAGGAGATCACCGTGTTGTTATCAAAATGGACAGGGGCAGGTGTGGCGCTACTGGTGGCCCTGATGCCGCTGTTGTCACAGGCCGCCGAGGCCGATCGCACCTATCGTTTCAGCCTGCTGCATACCAACGATGAGCATGGCCACTTCTGGTTTAATGCGCAGGGCGAATATGGTCTGGCGGCGCAGAAAACGTTGATGGACACCCTGCGCTACGATGTCCAGGCCCGAGGCGGCGGCGCACTGATTCTCTCTGCCGGTGATGTCAATACCGGCGTGCCGGAGTCCGATGAGCTGGATGCTGAACCCGATTTTCGCGCGATGAACCTGATTGGCTATGACGCGATGGCGCTGGGCAATCATGAGTTCGACAAGCCGATTGCGGTTCTGCGCAAGCAGGAGAAGTGGGCGCGATTCCCGCTGCTGGCTGCCAACGTCTATCAGAAAGGCACCGATAAACGCCTGTTTAAGCCCTGGGCGGTATTCAACCGTCTCGGGCTGAAAATCGCTGTCGTCGGGATAATTACCCCGGACACCGCAAAACTGGCTAATCCGGCTCGGCTGAAAGATACCGAGTTCCGCGATCCTGTCGCAGAGACGGTGAAGGCGGTTGCTGAACTGCGTGCCGCGGAGAAGCCGGACGTGATTGTCGCGCTGACTCACCTTGGTCACTATGACGACGGTAAGCACGGCAGCAACGGCATTGATGACGTCACTCTGGCCCGCAGCCTGCCTGCCGGCACAATCGATCTGATTGTGGGTGGACATTCCCATGATGCGGTCTGCATGGAAAAAGAGAACGTCAGCGTCAAAAATTATCAGCCTGGCCAGCCCTGTAAACCCGATCAGCAGAACGGCATCTGGATTATGCAGGCCGACAAGTGGGGCAAATATGTCGGACGTGGCGATTTCACCTTCCGTAATGGAGAAGTGTCGCTGGAGGCTTATCAGCTGGTGCCGGTCAACCTCAAACATCAGGTGAAGAATGCAGATGGCAGTGAAACCTGGCTCACCTGGCAGGAAGAGATCCCGAAAAATACCGCGATGATGAAGCTGCTGATGCCGTTTCAGAAGCGGGCAGAGGAGAAGCTGACCCTGAATGTCGGCAGCGCTGACGGCGACTTCAGCGGTGAAAAAGAGCAGGTTCGGTTTGAGCAGACCAGTCTCGGCCAGCTGATTCTGCGCGCCCAGATGACGCATACTAAAGCCGATTTTGGGGTGATGAGCGGCGGCGGTATTCGCACCTCGCTGAAGTCGGGCAAGCTGAGCTGGCGTGACCTGCTGCAGGTCCAGCCGTTCAGCAACCAGGTGGTCTCGGTCAGCCTGACTGGCGCAGAGATCAAAAAATATCTGGATGTGGTTGCCAATATTCAGCCTGACTCAGGTGGCTACGCCCAGTTTACCGGTATCAGCCTGACCGCCGATGGTAAGCATGTCAGTCACGTCCGTATTAACGGCAAACCGGTTGAAGATACACAGCATTATCGCATGGCGACCAACAGCTTTAATGCGGCGGGCGGCGACGGCTATCCGCGTCTGGACAATCATGCCGGGTATGTCAACAGCGGAGCAGTCGATGCGCAGGTGCTGCGCGACTTCATCAAGGCGCATTCACCGGTTAAAGCCAGTGACTATCAGCCGAAAGGCGAGATCGTGCATCTGACCGATGAGCAGATTCGGGCGCGGGATGAGGCAGCAGAGAAAGCGCGGAAGCGTAACTATCCCAAAATGATTCTGGCGTGGATCTGGCCGTGGGGGAATGAAACAGCCGCCACGCATTGAACTGACCGGGAGGCGCTTGCGCCCCCCGTTTTTCTTATGTCCGGCAGGGGTGACGTCTGATCCAGCGCTCGCGCAGTTTGTCCCATCCCCAGTTGTAAGCCATGGTGAAAGGCAGGAAGAAGAGGAAAAAGGCCACTTCGACCAGGAAAGCTTCCCACAGGGTGATATCCAGCATCAGGGCGGCGATCGGCAGACCAATCAGGATAAATCCCCCTTCAAATCCCAGCGCATGTAACACACGCACGCCCGGACCGCGCTTCTGGCCGGGCGCATAGATCCGATCAAACCCGCTGTTGTAAATCATATTCCATAGCATCGCGACCGTAGAGAGCATGATCGCCAGCGAGCCCATCTGAAACAGCGGTTTATTCATGATCCATGCCGCCAGCGGCGAAACGGTCAGGATCGCCAGCGTTTCAAAGCAGACAGCATGAAGAATACGTTCTTTAAGTGAGCGGGTACGCATTGTTTGTTCTCCTTCAATAATGCGGCGCATTTTCACATGTCAGAATGCTAAGATAAAATGAACACCTATCGAAAAAAGCGATGGAAAAGATGCGATACTCCCCGGAATCCCTTGAGGCGTTAATGCAGACCGTGGCGAGTGGCTCCTTTTCGGCAGCCGCGCGTGCGCTGGGTAAAAGTCAGTCCACCATCAGCGCAGCGGTGGCAAATTTAGAAGATGACCTCGGCTTTGCGCTGTTTGATCGCTCGGGCCGTCAGCCGATCCTCACCGAGCAGGGACGCCGGGTTGTTCCTCAGGTTCAGCAGATTCTGTCCGCCAGCGAGCGGCTGGATGCGCTGGCGATACGTCTGTCGCAGGGCGTTGAACCCCGGCTCAGTTTTGCAATGTCCGATTTCTGGCAAACCGATCATCATGAACATCTGCTCAGGCAATTTGATGCGCGTTATCCGGAGATCGAACTGGAAGTGATGATTGCTGAAGATGGGGATGTCCTGGATCTGCTGCAGGCCGGGCGGGTACAGCTGGGGGTCGTGCGGGCGCAGCCCAATCTGCCGGTTGATATCGCAGTGGCGCGGCTGCAGGTTGAAGCGCAGATGGCGGTCTTTTTACATCGCGATCATCCGCTGGCCCAGCCTGATACCCTGAGCGAAAGCGAACTGGAAAGCGTGCGACATCTGCGGCTTAACACCTGGGTTGAGGCGCATGAACCCGCGCCCATGGGTCGCATCTGGTCAGCGCCCACCTATTTACTGCTGCTGGAGATGGCGGAGCAGGGATTTGGCTGGACGATTCTGCCACGCTGGCTGGTAAAACAGTTTGGGCATGGCGTGCTGAAAGAGTTGTCGATGCCGGGCTGGCCACAGCACATTGCCGTTGAAGTTGTCTGGTCACGACGAACGCCGCCCGGTCCGGCGGGCCGCTGGATGATCGATCAGCTGTGCGCCCAGCCGCGGGTTTAGTCGTGGCGGGCGATATCCGCAAACGGCGCGTCCAGCAGGCGTGAAAGATCCTGAGGTGCCAGTTCAATATCCAGACCCCGTTTGCCGCCAGAGATAAACATGGCGTCAAACGCGCTGGCAGAGTCATCGATTACCGTGGGCAGACGCTTTTTCTGCCCCAGCGGACTGATGCCCCCCACCAGATAGCCGGTAACCCGCTGTGCCAGCTGCGGATCGGCCATATCCGCTTTCTTCGCGCCCAGCGCTTTTGCTACCTTTTTCAGATCGAGTTGGGTCGATACCGGCGTAATCGCTACCGCCAGCTGTTTTGCCTCACCATTCAGCGCCACCAGCAACGTTTTATAGACCTGGCGCGCATCAAGATTAAGTTTGCGAACCGCTTCGTCACCAAAATGCGTTTCGTTACTGTCATGCTGATAAGGATGCAGCGTAAAGCTGACCTTTTGTTTTTCCAGCAATTTTACGGCGGGCGTCATACAGGTTCCTTACTAAGAAAAATCTTATTACGCAGAATTATGGAAAAAGGTGGCGAAATTTTGTTCTTTGCGTAAAATTGGCCGCGCGCCAGCAATCTGATTGCTGAGCGATAACCAAAATCATAAACAAATTTCTCTTTGACGGGCCGATAAACTTATCGGCTCTCTTTTTTTCAGTTCTTCTTCAGCATCTCAGGCAGATTGTCTTCGCCGTAAAGATGCAAAGCACCCACCGCGACCACATAGTTTCCCGCCGCCAACCCCTGCAACCTGTTACACCACTGCGCATTACGCTGACCGATCAACGTATCATTCAGCGCCTGACTGAACGTCGCGGGCAGGGTGATTTCAGGCTGGCGTGGCGGCGTATCAAGCCACCAGCTCACCATCATCTGCAGCAGTCGTGCATTAGTGTGCCAGTGCAGCAGCGTATCCTGTAACAGCGCCATGCCATCATCCGGCAGCGCGGTCAGCAGGGCGACCTGCGCATCTGCGCCTTCCAGTTCAATCACGGGTTTGTTCAGGCCTTTCGCTGCCTGCAACAGCTGATAATCAATGCCGTAGTCAGGCCGTAATCCCAGCCTCTGTGCCTGTTGTGCCTGTAACATCAGCGCCACCTGCCAGGCAGGCAGATTATCCAGCAGGCTAAGCGTAAGACTCATCTCCTGACACAGTGCGGTGAGCGTTTGCATCGCGCTGCTCTCCAGTCGTTCTGAGAGCGCAGGACGATCGCCGTAATGGTCAAAGGGTGAACCACCCTGCGTAATATCCGCTTCCACAATCAGCGCATCCGCCTGCTGCAACTGATGCAGCAGGCGAGCGGGCAACGGCTGCATGTCACGCGTTCCCATGTGGATGCTGCCCACCAGATGCAGCTGACGATTGCCAAACCGGACATCTATTGCAGGCCAGCGGTAACTGGCGGGAAAAAGTTGGCTGATAAAGCCGCGCAGTGAGCGCCAGATGTTGCCTGTCATTCCCGGTCCTTTGCGATTCAAAACCCCATGCTAGCCACTTCAGAGCGTGAAAAACAGCGCTGAAACGGCGATTACTGGCGCGGTGGCCGGTAACGCAGCAGGCGGTTAGCATTGCTGACCACGGTAATGGAGGAGAGCGCCATCGCTGCACCTGCCACAATCGGGCTGAGCAGGGTGCCGGTCAGCGGATAGAGCACGCCTGCGGCTACCGGAATACCGATACTGTTATAGATAAATGCGCCAAACAGGTTCTGCCGGATATTGCGCAGCGTTGCGGAAGAGAGCGCTAACGCATCTGCCACGCTGTTGAGATCGGTGCGCATCAACGTAATGCCTGCGGTTTCTACCGCCACATCGCTGCCGCCACCCATCGCAATGCCCACATCCGCCTGTGCCAGTGCAGGTGCGTCATTGATGCCATCACCGACCATCGCGACGCGACGACCCTGCTGCTGTAGCTGTTCGATTGCAGCCGCTTTGCCTTCAGGCAATACGCCTGCAATCACTTCATCAATGCCGGTTTCGGCAGCGATGGCGCGTGCGGTACTTTCATGGTCTCCGGTCAGCATAATCAGGCGATAACCCTGCTGATGCAGTCGCTTAAGGGCTGCACTGCTTTCAGGACGTAGCCGATCGCGCAGCGCGATAAGCCCGGAGAGCTGACCCTGTTCCGCCAGTAACACCGGCGTGGCACCCTGTTGCGTCATGCGCATAATCTCTGCTTCTGCAGCCCGGTAGTCGACGCCATTATCCTGCAACAGCGCAGCGTTACCCAGCAGCAGCGTTCTGCCATCCAGACTACCGCTGACCCCTTTGCCGCGTATTGTACGAAATTGCGCTAATGACGCTGGCTGAGTCAGTTCCGCTTCGGCGACAATGGCTTTTGCCAGCGGATGACCCGAGGCGAACTCCAGCGCGGCCGCGGTCGCTAACACCGATTCACGGCTGGCATTACCCCAGACCAGCACCTCACTGACCTGCGGTTTCCCGGCTGTGAGGGTGCCGGTTTTATCAAACACCAGCGTGTCGATCTGGCTGGCGCGCTGCAGGGCATCGGCGTCGCGGACCAGCACGCCCAGTTCGGCGGCGCGGCCAACCCCGGCAATAATCGACATCGGCGTCGCCAGTCCCAGCGCACAGGGGCAGGCGATAATCAGGACGGTTGTCGCGATCACCAGCATGTAGGCAATCTGCGGCTGTGGCCCGAAAAGGTACCACACCGCGCCGCTGAGCAACGCAATCAATACCACTATCGGCACAAACACAGCGGAGATACGATCGGCCAGGCGACCCACGTCCGGTTTGCTGCTCTGCGCCTGACGCACCAGCCGGATAATGCGCGACAGGGTTGTATGATTCCCGGTCGCCCGGGCGATAAACTCTACCGCGCCATCCTGCACCAGGGTGCCGGCGAAGATCGCTGCACCCGGACTTTTGCTTTGCGGCACCGCTTCGCCGGTCAGCATCGCTTCATCAAACCAGGCTTCACCCGTGGCGATTTCGCCATCGACCGGCACCCGATCGCCGGTGACCAGCCGCAGCGTCATGCCGGGCTGGACGTCGCTGACCGCGATCAGCCTGTCGCCCTGGTGATCGACCAGCCGCGCCTGGGCCGGTGTCAGATCCAGCAATCGTTCCAGCGCTTTGGACGATCGCTGACGCGCGCGCTGCTCCAGGGCATGGCCCAGATTGATCAGGCCCAGGATCATCACGCTGGCTTCGAAATAGAGATGGCGCGCCTGTGGCGGGAAAAAGTCGGGCCACAACACCACGCTAAAGGAGTAAATCCAGGCCGCGCCGGTGCCGAGTGCCACCAGCGTATCCATGGTGGCGCTGCCATTACGTAAACTGCGCCAGGCGCTGCGATAAAAGTGACTGCCGGTCACGACCATGATCAGCAGGGTCGCGACGCCCAGCGTCAGCCAGATGCCGTGATTACGGTCGGTGAGCATCATGTTGTCGCCCACCATTCCCCAGATCATCAGCGGTACGCCAAAGGCTAATGCGACAGCCGCCTGCCAGCTGAAACGCCGCATCGCGCTGCGGGCGCTGTGCTGCTGCTTTTCACGTCGCTCCTGCTCGTCATCCACCACCTGCGCGCCATAACCCGCGGCATCAACGGCAGCCACCAGCTGCTGAGGGTCAGCATCACCCAGCACCAGCGCACTGCGCTCGCCGAGATTGACCCGCGCCTGGCTGACGCCTGCGACCTGCTGTAGCGCTTTTTCCACCCGACTTACGCAGCTGGCACAGGTCATGCCTTCAATCAGCAGCATATGGGCAGGTAATGTTTTTTCTGCCGGATAAGAAGCGGTCTCCGTTGTCAGCGCCTCCGGCGGTGGCTCCGATGCTGTCAACGGTTCAGACTTTGGGGACGCGTCCGCCGTTTTCAGCGTCGCGTGATAGCCCGCCTGCTCAACAGTGGCGATCAGGGCGGCCGCATCCGCGTGACCGGAGACCTGCGCCTCCTGTTGGGTCACCTCAACCTGGTCAACGTCGTCGAGCTGTTCCAGTGCCTCTTTAACGCGTTTGACACAGTGGCCGCAGGACAAGCCGTCCAGTGCCAGAGAAATAGTGTGTGACATAATCAACTCCTCTTGTAATCCCATTTGACCGATAGGTCAGTTTCGATTCATGCTTAAGCATAAACCTTCCATCAAGGGGAAGGTCAAGGGGACGAAAATGAACATCAGCGATGTGGCGAAAAAGACCGGGCTGACCAGCAAGGCGATTCGTTTCTATGAAGAGAAAGGGGTGGTGACGGCGCCGTTGCGCAGTGAAAATGGTTACCGCCATTACGACGGTCACCATCTGGATGAACTGAACCTGTTACGTCAGGCGCGGCAGGTGGGCTTTACGCTGGATGAGTGCCGCGAGCTGGTGGCGCTGTTTAATAATCCGTCGCGACACAGTGCCGATGTAAAAGCCCGCACGCTGCAGAAAGCCGATGAAATTGCGGCGCACATTGAAGAGCTGCATGCCATGCGCGCTCGTCTGCTGGCGCTGGCGGACGCCTGTCCGGGCGATGAGAGCGCAGAGTGCCCGATTATCAATAATCTGGCCGGGTGCTGCGGTCAGCGTGGCTGAATTCGCAGAGTAATCCCCTCAATGCCGACTACGACGACCGGCGTGCCGGCAGGCAGATCCTGCTCCGCCTCAACCCGCCAGCTGCTGTCACCAATACGCACGTGTCCGGTGCGGTTATGCAGCGCGGTATCAAGCGTCAGCTGCAACCCGATCATCTGGCTGCCGCGCTGGTTCAGGGCATTGGGCGTCTGACGCGTTTCACGATGTCGCATCCAGCAATACCAGAGAAAGACGCAAACCAGCGTCAGCACGGCAAAGAGTGACCCCTGTGTCGTCCAGTTCACCGGCACCAGCCACTGAACGATGCCGACAATAACTGCCGCCAGCCCGCTCCATAGCAGATAACCGCTGGTGCCCAGCATCTCAGCCGCCAGCAGTAATCCACCCAGCGTCAGCCAGAACCAGTGCGGATGCGCGATGATTTCCATCACCATCAGCGTTTCGACTCGGTACGCGATTCCTTCAGCAGTTCACCGATGCCCGCGATCGACCCCAGCAGACTGCTCGCTTCGAGCGGCATCATTACAACTTTGCTGTTAGTGCCTTCGCCGATTTTTTGCAGCGCATCGGTGTACTTTTGCGCCACGAAATAGTTGATAGCCTGAATATCACCCGCAGCAATCGCTTCCGAGACCATTTTAGTGGCGTTAGCTTCCGCTTCAGCCTGACGTTCACGGGCTTCTGCCTGCAGGAACGCCGAGGTACGTTCACCTTCCGCTTTAAGGATTTGCGACTGCTTCTCCCCTTCTGCGCGCAGGATCGCCGCCTGTCGTACCCCTTCGGCCGTCAGAATATCGGCGCGCTTGGTTCGCTCTGCTTTCATCTGTGCATTCATTGCGCCGATCAGTTCCTGCGGTGGACGCACGTCGCGAATCTCGATGCGGGTGATCTTAACGCCCCACGGATTGGTGGCTTCGTCCACGATATGCAGCAGACGGGTATTAATGCTGTCTCGCTGCGACAGCATTTCGTCCAGCTCCATGCTGCCCAGCACGGTACGCATATTGGTCATCGTGAGGTTCAGAATCGCCTGCTCAAGATTGCTGACTTCATAGGCGGCACGCGCCGGATCAACGACCTGAATAAAACAGACCGCATCGATGGTGACATTGGCGTTATCTTTGGAGATGATCTCCTGAGAGGGAATGTCCAGTACCTGTTCCATCATGTTGATCTTGCGACCAATACGATCCATGAACGGCACGACCAGACTTAATCCTGGTTGTAGCGTGCGGGTATAACGGCCAAAGCGCTCAACCGTCCATTGAAAACCTTGTGGTACGATCTTGACGGTCGCCCAGACCGCCACCAGTGCCAGAATAATCAGGGCAGGAATGACAGTTATCATACAACCTCCGCATTGTCAGATTAACGGGCCGAGTCGCTTCGGCCCGTGGTGCTGCTGTTAGTACAGCAGGGAATAGAGCTGGCGACGATAACGCGCAGCCAGTGCATCGCCGGTTCCCAGCGCTGCCAGAATCTCCTGCAGCATTTTTCGCGCCTGGCCATCAGCGGCATTGAGATCGGATTTCAGGAAGCTGAACAGCAGTTCCAGTGCTTCTTCATTGCGACCCACCTGATGCAGCTGTAACGAGAGTTTAGCAGCCAGCCCGGCGTTAGTCGGGTCCGCTTCCAGCTCGGATTGCAGCTGTTGAATCTCCGGCGTATCCGCAGCCTGTTTCAGCAGATCAATCTGCGCCATCAGGCTCTGATAGCGGGTATCCTGATCCTGCAGGGGGACGACTTTCAGCACTGCTTCTGCTTCATCGCTGCGGTTCAGGGTAATCAGCACCTCTGCCAGCAGGAAACCGATCTCACTGGACTGATTACTCAGCTGCCACGCATCTTTTAATAGCGGCAGCGCCTCCAGCGGTTTATCTTCCTGCATCAGCGCCATCGCCTGCTGCGCTTTCAGCTCTTCTTCACGCGGCAGGACTTTTTCCAGCAGGGTGCGGATCGCCTCTTCCGGCTGCGGTCCCTGGAAGCCGTCAACCGGCTGACCATCCTGGAACAGGTAGACGGTCGGGATTGAACGCAGACCAAACTGCGACGCCACCCTTTGCTCGTTGTCGCAATCGAGTTTTGCGAGAATAAACTGACCCGCATACTCCTGTGCCAGACGCTCCAGAACAGGTGTCAGCTCCTGACAGTGCTGGCTGCGCTCAGACCAGAAGTAGAACAGCACCGGCAGCTGCATCGACTGCTCAAGGGTCTGCTGCAGGTTAGATTCGTTGATGTCGATGATAGAAGCATGTGGTGACATGGATAAGTCTCTTTGCAAAAAGTGTTCTAAGAATATGGGGCCAACTGGCCCGGCTTCAAGCGCTAATGCGTATGGCTGATTAATGGCTGCGCAAAATGCGATCCAGCATCCAGCCTGGCAGTAACCGTTTCAGCAGGCTCATTATGTGTGCGACCAGCGTCACCGGATAGCGCAAACGTGGATGTTTACTCTCGAGTGCGTGACGAAGTTTAGGCAGAATGGCTTCCGCTGGCAGGGTAAAGCGTGCCGCGATGCCGGGGTTGCGCACCGGGTTATGCTGTTCCCCCTGCGTCACATTGTCGGTAAAGCGGGTCTCAATCGGGCCAGGCTCAATCAGACTGACCCGGATGCCGCTATTGCGCACTTCGAGCCGCAGCGCATCGCTCCAGGCTTCCAGCGCATATTTACTGGCGGCATAGGCACCCCGGCCAGGCGTGGAGATCAGGCCCAGCACCGAGCTGGTATTAACAATGCGACCATCACCGCTGGCCTGCAGCGCGGGCAACAGCCGCAGCGTCAGCTGATGGACGCCAAAAAAGTTGCTGGAAAACTGCTGCTCCAGCTGCTGACGCGAGAGCGTATGCAGCGGGCCATAGAGACCAAATCCGGCGTTGTTGAATAGCGCGGCTAGACGGTTATCGCAGAGTGCGAGCACCGCATCTGCTGCCTGATCGACACTCTGCGGATCGTCGAGATCGAGCTGAATGCCCGTATAACCCAGCGTGTTCATGCGGGCGACATCGTCGGCTTTTCGGCAGGCGGCGATCACCCGATAACCCCGCGCCAGCAGATCGTGCGCGGCGACCAGGCCAATACCGCTGGAACAACCTGTAATCAGAATGGTTTTTTGCACAAATTGTTACCCCTTCGAGTCTTATTCTTTTAAAATTAAGCTTTTATTTCTTATGCATCTACACCTGATTGCTATGAGTCAGCATTTCACATATCTCATTCTTCTGCTCCTGATTTTCCTTGAGTCTGACGTGGAAAATGAGTTCTTACGATAACATCCTCATAATGATCAGACCCAGAGCAGGCATAAAGTCCCTGTCATGATAATGTTGTTGGCCTTGTTTGCATCATCTGGCGAAATGATAAAGCTTGCGCGGCAAGACGGATATTCTGGCTGTCGGGTAAAATGAAAAAATCGTCTGGAAGCGCTCATGAACTTTAGTTATTCTTTGTACAGATTCAGGACAACAAGGATGAGATATGGATATCAAACAGGCTGCTTTTGGAATTCTCGATGGAATATCCTCCATACCAAATACGGCTTACATGGGTATGGTCAGGAGTTGGGAGGGAAGCGGACTCGCAGGACAAAGTGCGAAACATAGAAATCAGTCTGAGACGGAGCGTTTTTTCTATATGCTCAAAAGCTTGGGTAATGCTGAGTCACCTTTACGCAGACTGATTACTATTGTTTTTACTTTGTTTTACCAAAAGCTTAATGATGAAGGAAAGGAGGCGGTTAAAAATAAATTGGGTTACGGTGCCGGAAGTGTTGTTGGACGAACAGCCGGGCAAATTACATTAGCACAGACAACAGCAAGTATAATGTTGCGTCGGTTGGCTATTGACGAGGCGTACAGGCATTTCATCCGATTCAGTGCTTCAGCCTCTCTAAATGTAATGATGGTACAGGGTACAATTGAAGAGCAGCAAGAGCATCGAGAAGAATGAAAAGCAAATATCCGGCTACGTACGCCAGGGTATCAAAAGAAAACTTAGATATGGTTTACTTCCTTGTTGAACGACAATTAGAACCTTACCTTGTTTTCATCGAAGGGCATCCTATTAGTTGTAAAGGAATACAGAATGAAATTTGTAAAATCGTTAATGTCTCACGCAATTGAAGGAATCATTACCTTTTTAGCTGTAATTTTTGCTATGGGTTCTTTTTTCTGGTTTGAAAGTATATGGCTGAAACTTACCGGGTGTATCGGAGCATTAATAGTTGGCTATGTGATTTCATACGGAGCGGCGAAAATCAGAGGTGGCTGAACCTTAATTGCTGCTGCGATTTTGCAGCTATTAATAATTGAGTTGAGTAGTTCTGGCTCAATGTTTTATTTAATGGTGAGTTCGTTTTGAACTAACCTGCCACCAGAACGCCACAGACGCCCGTTGCGCCACACAAAAGCGCGGTCATCACACTTGATAACCCTATACAGCTCATCCTCATAGCGCGGCACAAGTTAAGCCGCTGTCACCACTTTGCCGCCAATAACAAAAAAACAATATTAAATTATTGATTTAAATAATTTATTATAAGCTGCAAAGTGCTTTTGCATTTCTTTACCTTTTTTACGCATCCGGGCGCGCTACGGCTGCTTAACTAAGGGGGCCAGTTCTTTTGCCATTAATCCGGCGATAAACGGCTGAGCATCAGGATTGGGATGAATGCCATCCTGCTGCATCCACTCTGGCTTCAGATAGACCTGCTCCATGAAAAAGGGTACCAGAGGAATATCATGCTGCTGCGCGAGTCCCGGGTAGATGCCGCTGAACGCCTCGGTGTAGCGGCGGCCATAGTTTGCAGGCAGGCGGATCTGCATCAGCAGCGGCTTTGCATTGGCGGCTTTAACATCGTCGATAACTTTACTCAGATTCTGCGCAATAGCGTCAGGCGAAAAACCGCGCAGACCATCGTTACCGCCCAGTTCGATTAACACCCATTGCGGCTGATGCTGTTTTAATAGCGCAGGCAGACGCGCCAGTCCCTGTGCGGCAGTATCGCCGCTGATGCTGGCGTTGACCACTTTCGGTTTCTGCTGCCACTGCCTATCAAGCAGGCTGGGCCAGGCCGCCGTGGCAGACATACGATAGCCTGCACTCAGGCTGTCGCCCAGCACCATCAGGGTATCTGCAGCAGCAAGACGCGACACCATCAGAAGAATCAATAACAGGAAGGGATAATGCCAGCGGAAAACATTGTTGAAGTTCATCATCTTACTAAGTCCGTCGGTCAGGGAGAGCATCAGTTAAACATCCTTACCGGAGTTGAGTTGGTTGTCAAACCAGCCGAGACCATTGCGCTGATTGGCGAGTCCGGCTCCGGCAAGTCAACCCTGCTGGGCATTCTGGCCGGGCTGGACGATGGCAGCAGCGGCGAAGTTCATCTGCTGGGGCAGCCGCTGCACCAGATGAACGAAGAGCAGCGTGCGGCCCTGCGTGCCCGGCAGGTCGGCTTTGTGTTTCAGTCATTCATGCTGGTGCCGACCCTGAATGCCCAGGAGAACGTCCAGCTGCCATCACTCCTGCGCGGCGACAGCGACCGCCAGAGCCGCGAACAGGCACGGGAACTTTTGACGCTGCTCGGGCTGGGTGAACGTCTGCATCATCTGCCCGCTCAGCTGTCAGGCGGCGAACAACAACGTGTCGCGCTGGCCCGCGCCTTCAGTGGTCGTCCGGGTCTGCTGTTTGCCGATGAGCCGACCGGCAACCTTGATCGTAAAACCGGTGATCGCATCGCCGATTTGCTCTTTTCCCTTAATCGCGACTTCGCCACCACGCTGATTCTGGTGACGCATGACGAGCAACTGGCGGCGCGCTGCGATCGTCGTCTGCGGCTGCGTGACGGTAAATTGTGGGAGGAGCAATGATCTGGCGCTGGTTCTGGCGCGAGTGGCGTTCGCCCTCGCTGCTGATTGTCTGGCTGGCCCTGACGCTGGCGGTTGCCTGCGTGCTGGCGCTGGGTTCGATCAGCGATCGCATGGAAAAAGGGCTGAATCAGCAGAGCCGTGATTTTATGGCCGGTGACCGCACGCTGCGCAGCACCGATGCTGCGCCCGAAGCCTGGCTGGAAAAGGCGCGGAAAACCGGCCTGACGGTCAGTTCTCAGCTCACCTTTATGACCATGACCTTTGCGGATCAGTCACCGCAGCTCGCCTCCGTCAAAGCGGTGGATGACCGCTACCCGATGTTTGGCACGCTGCAGACGCAGCCGCCAGGGCTGCGGCCGCAGGCAGGCACCGCGCTGGCGGCCCCGCGCCTGATGGCGCTGCTGAATCTGAAAGTGGGTGACATGCTGGAAGTGGGGGATACCCAGCTGCGTATCAGCGGTGAGGTGATTCAGGAGCCGGATGGCGGCTTTAACCCGTTTGAGATGGCACCGCGCCTGCTGATCAATCTGGCGGATGCCGCCAGAACCGGCGCGATTCAGCCTGGCAGTCGCATCACCTGGCGCTATAAATTTTCCGGAAATCCTGAGCAGCTGGCCAGCTATGACCGCTGGATTGAGCCACAGCTGAAGGTGGATCAGCGCTGGATCAGCGTAGATAACTCGGAAGATGCGCTGGGCCGTTCGATGCAGCGCGCGCAGCAGTTCCTGCTGCTCTCCGCATTACTGACGCTGATGCTGGCGATTGCGGCTGTGGCGGTTGCCATGAGCCACTATTGCCGCAGCCGCTATGATCTGGTGGCGGTGCTGAAAACCCTGGGCGCGACGCAGGGTGCGTTGCAGCGGTTGATCATCGGCCAGTGGCTGGCAGTGCTACTGCTGGCGGCGATTGCGGGAGGCGTGGTTGGGCAGGGCGTGGAAGCCATCCTGATGACGATGCTGAAACCCGTATTGCCTGCCAGCTTACCGGCGGCCAGCGTCTGGCCGTGGATCTGGGCGGTGGGTTCACTATTTGTGATTTCGCTGCTGGTGGGTCTGCGTCCCTATCGTCTGCTGCTGGCAACCCAGCCGCTTCGTGTACTGCGGCGCGATGCGGTGGCAAATCTCTGGCCGCTAAAGTTCTATATCCCGGTAATGATCGCAGTGGTCGTTACGCTGTTAGCGCTGCTGGTTGGCGGCAGTAAAATGCTCTGGGCGCTGCTGGCAGGTGTGGTGGTACTGGCGGGATTACTGGCGTTACTCGGCTGGGGAACCCTGCTGCTGCTGCGTCGGCTGGTGGTACGCAATCTGGCACTGCGACTGGCGATCAACCGGCTGCTGCGCCAGCCCGGCATGACGCTGAGCCAGCTCGCGGCCTTTTCCCTGTCGTTTATGCTGCTGGCGCTGCTGCTGGTGATGCGCGGCGATCTGCTGGATCGCTGGCAGCAGCAGTTACCGGCAGACAGCCCAAATTTCTTCCTGCTCAACATGACGGCGGATCAGGTGCCGCAGGTGCGCGATTTCCTGCAAGCACATAAGATTAAGCCCGAAAATTTCTATCCCATTGCGCGGGTGCGGCTTAGCGAACTCAACGGTAAACCGGCCGATCCGAAGCTGGATAATGCCCTGAACCGCGAACTTAATCTGACAGAGCTGGCCGATCGCCCGGATCACAATCCGCTGGTGGCTGGCAACTGGCCGCCAAAAGCGGGTGAAGTGTCGATGGAAGTGGAGCTGGCGGATCGGCTGGGGCTGAAGCTCGGTGATACCCTGACGTTCGACGGCGATACGCAGACGTTCAGCGCCCGTATTACCAGCCTGCGTAAAGTGGACTGGGAAAGCCTGAAGCCGAACTTCTTCTTTATTTTCCCGCCGGGTGCGCTCGACAGCCAGCCGCAGACCTGGCTCACCAGCTTCCGCATGGAGTCGAATCCTGTTCTGCTGGCGCAGCTGAACCGCGCCTTTCCCACGCTGAGTCTGCTGGATATCGGCAGCATTATGCGGCAGATCGGTCAGGTGCTGACGCAGGTCAGCCAGGCGCTGGAGATCATGGTGGTGCTGGTCACCACCTGCGGTGTGTTGCTGCTGCTGGCGCAGATTCAGGTCGGGATGCGCCAGCGTCGGCAGGAGCTGGTGGTCTATCGTACGCTGGGTGCGGGGAAACGACTGCTGCGCACGACGCTGTGGTGTGAGTTCGCGCTGCTCGGCGTGGTCTCCGGCGTGGCGGCGGCGATGGGGGCAGAAGCGGCGCTGTGGGGATTACAGACGAAGATTTTCGACTTCCCGTGGCAGCCGGACTGGACATTATGGCTGGCATTGCCGTTGTGTGGCGCGCTGCTGTTATCGCTGTGTGGCGGCTGGCTGGGGATCCGGTTACTGAAAGGAAAGGCGCTGTTCAGGAAGTTTGATGCGGCGTAAAGCCGGGCTGGAATCAGGCGGCACCAGGCTGCCTTTCACCTTTATCCAGGCCTAACCCGGAACCCGCAAGCGGGTTACGGGAAACTACAGTTTTTCAACGGCCCAGGCGATGCCACTGGCGTACTCTTCCGGCAACGCCGGTACCAGCGCATTCAGCGCCGCTTTCAGCCGCTCTGCATTGCTGTCGGTCAGATTGAGGTGGCCCACTTTACGGCCCGGGCGTACCTCTTTGTCGTACCAGTGCAGATGCACCAGCGGCTGCTGCAGCCAGCAGAGATTCACGGCGGTGCCAATCAGATTCACCATCACCGACGGCGCAAACACCACCGGCTGCGGCAATGCCAGGCCAAGAATGGCGCGCAGATGCAGCTCAAACTGGCTGATCGACGCACCGTTCTGCGTCCAGTGACCACTGTTGTGCACACGCGGCGCCAGCTCATTGATCAGCAGTCCGGCTGGCGTGACGAAGCACTCCATCGCCATCACGCCCACGTAATTCAGCGCCTGCATGATCGCGCTCAGCATCGCTTCGGCCTGCTGCTGCTGTGCCTGATCCGCCTGCGGCAGTGCCACGCTGGTGCGCAGAATGCCGTCCTGATGCAGGTTATGCGTCAGCGGATAGAACACCACCGAGCCATCGTGACCGCGCGCGCCGACCAGTGACACTTCACCGGAAAAGTTAATGCCCTGCTCAACGATGCATTCGCCGTAGCATGCCTCCGGCAACTGGTCAGTTTCATCAGCACGCAGACGCCACTGACCCCGCCCGTCGTAACCACCGGTGCGGCTTTTCACAATCGCCAGCTCGCCCAGTGAATCAAACACCGCTGGCCATTCACTTTTGTCCGCCAGCAACTGCCATGGCGCGGTCGCCAGTCCCAGCTGATCCAGCAGCTGTTTCTGCGTCAGGCGATCGGCCAGACGTGGGAAAATATCACGGTTAACAAAAGCCGGATGACTCGCCAGCTCACGCGTCAGCGCCGTTTCCGGCCAGCGTTCGATTTCGGCGGTGATCACACTGTCGGCGATCGGCAGGGCAGCAGGATCGGCATCCAGACCCACGGGATAGACCGCGATGCCCAGCGGTTCACCCGCCTGACGCAGCATACGACCTAACTGGCCGTTGCCCAGTACGCAGACCGGCTTCATGCATCCACCCGCGGATCGGGATGGTTCAGCACCTCATCGGTCTGGCTCTCACGCCAGGTATTCAGGCGGGATGCCAGCGCGCTGTCGTGCAGCGCCAGAATCTGCGCCGCCAGCAACGCGGCATTAGCCGCACCCGCTTTGCCAATCGCCAGCGTCCCGACCGGAATACCGCGCGGCATCTGCACAATCGAATAGAGGCTATCGACGCCGCTCAGGGCCGCACTCTGCACCGGTACACCCAGCACCGGCACCAGGGTTTTTGCTGCCAGCATCCCCGGCAGATGCGCCGCGCCACCTGCGCCAGCAATAATCACCTGCAAACCGTTGTCCGCTGCCGTTTCGGCGAAGCTGAACAGTTTATCGGGGGTGCGGTGCGCAGAGACCACTTCAACATGAAAAGGGACGTCCAGACTGGTGAGGATTTCAGCAGCGAACTGCATGGTGGCCCAGTCACTTCTGGAACCCATAACAATGGCGATGTGGGCCGGGGCGTTGGATGACATGCGGTCTACTCCTGTGAATAAACAAACACACCTGGCCGGGCGGACAGGTTTTGAAGGGCACCGAGAATAGCATGACAACGACGCAAGGAAAACGGTTGCGTCGGCCAGATGTCGTGGATTTAACCGGCGATCAGAAGTCGAACTCGATAAGCTGAATGCCGCTGGCGTCGAGCTGAATCATCGAGCCACGGCTGTGCCAGGCTCCCAGCACCGCGCGTTGCGCCGTTTCACCCTTCAGGCTCAGCGTATGAATTGCCGGGCGGTGGGTGTGGCCGTGGATCAGCAACGGCACCTGCTGGCGCAACATGGCGGCGGCCACGGCATCCTGATTCACATCCATGATGGTCTGGGATTTGTGCTGGTTGGCCTGTTTGCTGTCGGCGCGCATCCGGGAGGCGATGCGTTTACGTATCCACAACGGCAGCGCCAGGAAGAGCCGCTGAATCCAGAGATTGTGCACTTTGGCACGAAAGCGCAGATAACCCGCATCGTCCGTACAGAGCGTATCGCCGTGCATGATCAGCAGTCGATGGCCGTAGAGCGTCAGTACCTGTTCTTCCGGCAGCAGCGTCATGCCGCTGGCGCGCGCAAAGCGTCGGCCAATCAGGAAGTCGCGGTTACCGTGAATAAAATAGACGGGAACCGGAAGGGCGCGCAGGGCGCTGGCAATCTGCTGATGCAGCGGATTGGAATCGTCGTCACCAATCCAGGCTTCGAACAGATCGCCGAGAATATAGAGCGCGTCGCAGTGGGGTGCTTCGCGCTGTAAAAAATGCAGAAAACCGGCGGTAATCGCCGGTTCTTCCTGACACAGATGGAGATCTGCGATAAACAGCGTGCGGGACATTACTCGCTTACGGTCACTTTCTGGATAACGACGTCATCTTTTGGCACATCCTGGTGCATGCCGCTGCGGCCGGTAGAAACGGCTTTGATCTTCTCGACCACGTCCATGCCTTCAACCACTTCTGCGAATACGCAGTAGCCCCAGCCCTGAACGCTTTCGTCACGGAAGTTCAGGAAGTCATTGTCAGCCACGTTGATGAAAAACTGTGCGGTCGCAGAGTGCGGCGCAGAGGTACGTGCCATTGCCAGGGTACCTTTGGTGTTTTTCAGGCCGTTGTTCGCTTCGTTCTGGATTTCATCTTTGGTTGCTTTCTGCTTCATGCCCGGCTCGAAGCCGCCGCCCTGAATCATAAAGCCGTTGATGACACGGTGGAAAATGGTGTTGTCGTAAAAACCTTCACGGCAGTAATCCAGGAAGTTCTGTACGGTTGCCGGCGCTTTATCATCGAAAGTTTTGATTACGATATCGCCATGGTTCGTCTGGAAAGTTACCATTTTTGTTGTCCTGTAAAGGTTGTGATCAGTTGCCGGGATCGCGCTCTTAACTGGCGTACCCCTTTTAGTCGACCGTTCTTATATCATAATTTCCAATGACGCGTCAGCAGCACGGCGCAGTTGGCTTGCTTTGCGTCGCGCGAGCGATAAAAATACGGCACAATGTCTGGATACTTAAAAAAGCCAACCACACGCGAAAACGGAACCGTTCAATGCTTAAGATTTATAACACCCTGAGTCGACAGAAAGAGGAATTCAAACCCATTCATGCCGGTAAAATCGGGATGTATGTTTGCGGCATCACGGTGTATGACCTCTGTCACATTGGTCATGGGCGGACGTTCGTGGCGTTTGACGTGGTGGCGCGTTACCTGCGTTACCTCGGTTATCAGCTTAACTATGTACGTAATATCACTGACATTGATGACAAAATCATCAAGCGCGCCAATGAAAACGGTGAGAGCATCGAAACGCTGACTAACCGTATGATCGGCGAGATGCACAACGACTTCGCCGCGCTGGGCATTCTGCCACCTGATGAGGAGCCGCGCGCCACCCGCTATATTGCTGAAATCATTGAGCTGGTGCAGACGCTGATCGCCCGCAATCACGCCTATGTGGCGGACAATGGCGACGTGATGTTTGATGTGCTGAGCGACACCGATTACGGCGCACTGTCGCGTCAGGATCTGGAGCAGCTGCAGGCGGGCGCGCGGGTTGAAGTCGCTGATGTGAAGCGCAATCCGATGGACTTCGTGCTGTGGAAGATGTCCAAAGCCGATGAGCCCGCCTGGTCATCACCGTGGGGCAACGGCCGTCCCGGCTGGCACATCGAGTGTTCAGCGATGAACTGCAAACAGCTCGGCACCCATTTTGATATCCATGGCGGCGGTTCAGACCTGATGTTCCCGCACCATGAAAATGAAATCGCTCAGTCGAGCTGCGCCCATGACGGTCCGTACGTCAATTACTGGATGCACTCCGGCATGGTGATGGTTGACCGCGAAAAGATGTCTAAATCCCTCGGTAACTTCTTCACCGTGCGTGACGTGCTGCAACATTATGATGCGGAGACGGTGCGTTATTTCCTGATGTCCGGTCACTATCGCAGCCAGCTTAACTACGGCGAAGATAACCTGAACCAGGCGCGTGCGGCGCTGGAGCGTCTCTATACCGCGCTGCGTCACACCGACAGCAGCGTTAAAGCGCATGGCGGCGAAGCATTTGAAGCGCGTTTCCGCAGCGCAATGGACGATGATTTCAACACCCCGGAAGCCTACTCGGTGCTGTTCGATATGGCGCGTGAAGTGAACCGCCTGAAAAGCGAAGATGGCGCTTCAGCGCATGGGCTGGCGTCGAAGCTGCGTGAGATGGCTAACGTGCTGGGCATCCTGCAGCAGGATCCTGAGCTGTTCCTGCAAAGCGGCGCGCAGGTGAATGACGAAGAGGTTGCCGAGATTGAGCATTGGGTAAAAGCCCGTGCCGATGCGCGTGCCGCCAAAGCCTGGGCGGAAGCGGACATCGCGCGCGACAAGCTTAACGCGCTGGGGGTCATCGTCGAGGATGGACCACAGGGCTCCAGCTGGCGTCGAAAATAAACCGGAGAGGGCGAGCAATCGCCCTTTTTTATTATGGCGATTGAACAGATTCAGATCCGCGGCTTCCGCTCAATACGTAACCTGACGCTGTCACTGCAGCAGCTGAATGTGGTGAGCGGTCCCAACGGCTGCGGAAAATCCAACCTCTACAAAGCGGTGCGGCTGCTGCACGAAGCGGCCTCCGGTCGTCTCGCGCTGGCACTGGCTGACGAGGGCGGCATTCAGAAAGCGATGTGGGCGGGCGGTTTACGCCGGGGCGATCGCCGACACGATCCAAAGCGGCTGGAGCTGGCCGTGGTGATGGATGACATGGATTACCAGCTGGACATTGGCTTTCCCGAGCCGCTGTCGACCAGCCTGTTCAACCTCGATCCGCTGGTGAAGCAGGAGCGACTCTGGCTCAGCGGCCAGCGTCGTCGTCCTTCTGCCTGCATCATGCAGCGCGAAAATCAGACTGCCTTTCTGCATAACGTTGAAGGTGATCGCGTCGCTTATCCGGCGGTGCTGCATCCTGAAGAATCACTGTTTGGTCAGCTTGGCGAACCCCATCTCTACCCGGAACTTTCCCAGCTGCGCGAACGGCTGCAGCAGTGGCGCTTTTACCATGAGTTCGCCGTCTGGCCTGGCTCACCGATTCGTGCGCCGCAGATTGGGGTACGTGCGCCGGTGCTAAGCCATGATGGCAGCAATCTGGCGGCAGCCTGGGCAACCATCGTGGAGCGTGGTCATTCAGAACTGTTGTCTGAGGTGATGACGCAGGCGTTTCCCGACAGCCAGTTTGACGTCGACGTGCAGAACGGTCGCTTTCAGATGCTGATGTCCCGCCATGGCATTCTGCGTCCGCTGGAGAGCGCGGAGTTTTCAGATGGCACGCTGCGTTTTCTCTGTCTGGTTGTGGCGCTGCTCAGCCCGCGTCCGCCCGCCTTTATGGCACTGAATGAGCCGGAAAACAGTTTGCATGAAGATCTGTTGCCTGCGCTGGCGCGTTTAATCGCCGAAGCCAGCGAGTACAGTCAGCTCTGGATCACCAGCCATTCACCCCGGCTCGCGATGCTGATTGCGCAGCATACGGCGGTGAATCATATTGCACTGGTACAGCGGGAAGGGGAGACGCGTGTAGCGGGGGATGAACTGCTGTGACAGCGTCCCCGCAGGGACGCCCGGGAATTACTCGACGACAGTGATGTGGAAACCGGCAAATTCCACGGTCTGACCGGCAACGATCTTGCAGCGCTTGCGGGTCTCTACCGCGCCATTGACCTTCACTTCACCCTCGGCAATCACGACTTTCGCCTGTGCGCCACTCTGAACCCAGCCTTCAAGTTTCAGCAGGTCACACAGATCGACGTGCGGGAATTTACCCAGTGAAAAACTTGCCATTTAAACGTCCTCTTTATCGTGAAACTCTTCGCACGCCTGCAGCGTGTTTTGAATCAGTGTTGCGACTGTCATCGGTCCGACACCGCCCGGCACCGGGGTAATGTAAGACGCGCGCTCTGATGCGCTGTCAAAATCAACGTCGCCCACCACTTTGCCGCTGTCCAGACGGTTAATGCCCACGTCAATGACGATGGCACCAGGTTTGATCCAGTCGCCCGGAATAAAGCCTGGCTTGCCCACCGCAACGACCAGCAGATCGGCATGCTCAACGTGATGGCGCAGATCTTTGGTAAAGCGATGAGTCACGGTGGTGGTGCAGCCCGCAAGCAGCAACTCCATGCTCATCGGACGACCGACGATGTTGGACGCCCCGACCACCACAGCGTTCAGGCCATAGGTGTCAATGTTATAGCGCTCCAGCAGCGTCACGATACCGCGCGGCGTGCAGGGACGCAGGGTTGGCGCACGCTGACACAGGCGACCGACGTTATAAGGGTGGAAGCCATCGACATCTTTATCCGGCGTGATGCGCTCCAGCACCTTCACATTATCGATGCCCGCTGGCAGCGGCAGCTGCACCAGAATGCCATCGATTTCGTCGTCCTGATTGAGCTTATCGATCAGCTCCAGCAGCTCAGCTTCGCGGGTGGTAGCAGGCAGATCGTAAGAGCGGGAGTGGAAACCGACCTCTTCACAGGCGCGGCGTTTGCTGGCCACATAGATCTGCGATGCCGGGTTTTCACCCACCAGAACCACGGCCAGACCTGGCGCTCGTTTTCCGGCGGCCAGGCGCTGCTTCACTTTTTCCGCAACCTCAACGCGCACCTGCTGCGCAATCGTTTTACCGTCAATAATTTTTGCTGCCATCAGAGAGGAAATCCACTGTGTTGTGTTGAATCGGGGAAGGGGGCTATTTTGTCAGAAGCGCGGCGCGCTGTCAGTCACAGTTTCAGCCGCGTATGCGCTTTCCGGCTTTTTCGTCGCGACGAGTGCCTGCCTGCATGCGTATGATATCTGCAGGACAATCCGGGGACGATGTAATGATTTGGATAATGCTTGCTACGCTGGCGGTGGTGTTTGTCGCTGGATTTCAGCTGCTCACCGCTGGCTCACGCCACGCTGCTCAGCGGCTCAGCAAACGGCTGCAGCTGCCACCGGTACAGGTGGAATCAATGATCTCTATGATGGGTAAAGAGGCGGCGAAAGAGTTTACCGACTATCTCAGCAAAGATAATGAAACGCATCTGCACAACGGCGCAGCGGTACTGCTGATCTGGCAGGTGTTGATTGTTGACGGCAGCGAGGAGAACAGCCAGCGCTGGCATGCCATTCTCAATCGTGCCGGTTTTCCACCGCTTATCAGCCGCCAGCAGTTGCTGCTCGCGCTGGGCTTTCTGCGCCAGCTGGAGCCGGACAGCCAGGAGCTGCACGCACTTCGTGAGCAATACAATGCGCGTTTCACATCACAAGGGATTGAGCTGGAAGGAGAATTTACCGGCACCAGTAAACTCGTGTCGCTCAGCGAATGGCGCAGGTGTCACTGACGCTAATTGGTTATTACCGCAGCACTTCGCTGCGGTGAAACGGCAAAAACGTTGACGTACCCGCTTCCCGACGTATAATCCGTGCCATCTCCATGCGCCCTTAGCTCAGCTGGATAGAGCACCGGCCTTCTAAGCCGTAGGTCACAGGTTCGAATCCTGTAGGGCGTGCCATTTTCATTTCTCCTGTCGTCTACTAAAGTCCACAAAATCCCAGTCAGTAAGCACCTTCCTGCGAATCTCATTATCTCAACGTCTACTATCATCTATTGAAATCAACAATCATGTGGGGGTACATTTGGGGGTAGATTCCTGTTCAATTAAATGAGATACCCCCAAATTGAAGCTCAATGCCCGCACAGTGGACACTTCCAAGGCCAGAGATAAAGCCTACAAGCTCTCTGACGGCGGCGGCTTGTACCTGCTGGTGAATACTAATGGCTCACGTTACTGGCGGTTAAAGTACCGCGTAGCCGGTAAAGAAAAGTTGCTGGCGCTGGGGGTATATCCTGACGTATCGCTGGCGGATGCCAGGGCAAAGCGTGACGAAGCAAAACGCACTTTGGCCGCTGGTGGTGATCCGGGCGAAGTTAAACAGACGGAAAAGCAGGCTAAGATTCTGGCGGTCAGTAACAGCTTTGAGGCACTGGCGATTGAATGGCATGAGCATAAGCGCCCCAACTGGTCACAGGGCTATGCCAGTGACATTCTGGAGTACCTGCAAAAAGATGTGTTCCCGTTTATCGGTAAACGGGCCATCGCAGAAATCAAAGCGGCAGAGATGCTGCTGGTGCTCAGAAAGATGGAGCAACGCGGCGTTCTGGATAAGCTGAAGAAAACTCGGCAGGCTTGCCGTCAGATTTTTACCTATGCCGTCATTACCGGCAGGGCAGAGCATAATCCTGTTACCGATCTCGCCGGCGCACTAAAAGCGCCAAAGCAAAAGCATTTCCCTCATCTTCTCACCGAACAGATTGGCGGCTTCCTTAGCGCACTTAGTGAATACACTGGCAGCAAGGTTACACAAAATGCCACCCGGCTGTTGATGCTTACTGGCACACGCACGATTGAATTACGCGCTGCTGAATGGGTTGAATTCGATTTAGAGAAAGGCATCTGGCAGATACCTGCAGAACGGATGAAAATGCGCCGCCCTCATGTAGTGCCGCTTTCCATCCAGGCTAAATCTCTCCTTGAAGAAATTCACCAGCTGACGGGAAGAGGGCGCTATGTGTTCCCCGGGCGCAACGATGCAGGAAAGACGATGAGCGAGGCGAGTATCAATCAGGTGATCAAACGTATCGGCTATGACGGTAAAGCTACCGGTCACGGCTTCCGGCACACGATGAGCACCATTCTGCATGAGCAGGGCTACAACAGTGCATGGATTGAAACGCAGCTGGCTCACGCAGATAAAAACAGTATCCGTGGAACGTACAACCACGCTCAATATCTGGACGGACGCAGAGAAATGCTTCAGTGGTATGCCGACTATATGGATGCGCTTGAGAAAGGTGAGAACGTGGTTCATGGCTCGTTTGGGAAACGTGCTTAACTGGATGAATAGACAGTGTTAGGTGAAGGTAGTAGACTTCAGTAGACGAACAAAGAATAGGCTATGTCTAGGCTGATCCCCGAAAACCCGTACACCTCTATGGGCTGGCATAGTCGCCAAAAAAAGAGGCACGCGAGGTGGCGTATGACAAATCCAATCATTGAGTTAAAAGCCAAAAAGCAGCAGTTCATTAGCATACGAGAGTTAATTATTAGAATCGAAAGTAAATTTCCTGATATGACTCGAGATCAAATTGCAAATTGGATAGTTATTAAATTGGATGAAGCTGAGCAATATGCTCCTCAGCTACTTATACAGGACTCCCGGGGTTTAACGAGAAGGCCGAGCCTTAGCGATCCGAGTTTCAACTCTTATGAGCTTCTTAATCAGGTAATGGTTAATCCTGATATGGATGAAGCGCCTTACGAAGGTTGGTCCCCATCAAGAACTAGCGAACTGGATTTGCAAAATAGTAGCGAATCTATTTTTGATGACAACATCCCATTTTGAGGGTGAAGAATGAATTCTTTCGACTTTGTGGGCTTCGATCGCTCTGAAATTGAGAAGCTTTTGGGTATTAACTTGCACGATAATTTAGATGAATATTCTTGGGCTCTAAAGAACACGCTTCCTAAGTGGATGGTCCCGTATTTATCTAGGGTTAATATCTCATTGGAACATGCGGCTTACTTTCTAGCAGATGAAAATCCAAATTTAGGCTTGAAAAGTGAAGCGCAGACAATAGTTAATTCATACAAAGACTCGCTATGGGATGCCGTGGATAGCGGTGAGCTAACTGCGAAAGATATAACACATTATGACAATTATGATCACGACCGCAGGGATTGTGTATTAATTCGAACTGAAGTTGAGTCTTGGGTAACAAAGCATAATTTTCATTGGCCTCTGCCTCTGGCACATAAAAAAACAGAAATAACACAGACATTAGAGACCAAATACCTTGATCAGTGGGGGGAGTTTCCAGGAAAGAACACCGCTCTCATGATGATTGCTGGCATGGCTTTAGCACTTGAGAAATCGAGTAAGTCCTTTAAGAATGGTGACAAGTTGAACAAGCTGGCAATAGCTCGTTCTGTGGCTCAAAACCTTGCAAGCCAGAATTATCAAGGAATAGTAGTGACCGATAAGCAAATGACAAATCTTATCAAAGAGGCTTTGGAAGTCATCCTCCCTGAAAGCGAGTAGTGTCCATTTCCAACCTAAAACTCGATGCGGGAACGATTTCTAAAGTCCCGCATTTGCAGACTTCTCATTTCCAAAACACTCAATAAAACCCTCATTAGTAGCTTGAACTTTCAAAAGAATAGTTCCATTTTTCTTTTGGTAATTTCCACAATTAGCAGCCCAACTTTGATGAAATGAATCTCGTAAACCGCAATAGACGTTACGAGGTAAATATGTCTCAATCACTAATTCGCTTATCAGAAGTTCAGCGCCGTACAGGCTATAGCAAGGCGTGGATTTATCGCCTGCTTAAAGAAAGTCGCTTTCCTCAATCTGTGAAAATTGGCTCACGCGCTATCGCTTTCGTCGAAAGTGAAGTTGATGACTGGATTAATCAGCGCATCGCCGAATCTCGTGGTGAGGTGGCTTAATGAAAAACCGCCCATTACAGGCGGCTAATCAGGGAGCTGACGCCTCTGATATTACGCCTGCCGCAGTTATTAAGCCAACACCAAAGAAACACCGCGCCCGCGTTTACATGATGCGCACCGGCGTTAATGGTTTCACTGAGAACGAGATCCTACGCTACTGCCGCTTGTCCAGCGCCCGTAACTACGCGACAGAACTCGAGAGAAGGCTCGATATTCGCCTGGAGCGCATCGACGAGCCTAACGGCGATGGTATTGGTAGCCACTTCCGTTACCGGATCACCTGCCGCGCTGACGTGATGCGAGTGATTCAACTGGTAAATAGTAATGCCGCTGCTGGTGGCTATGTCGGTCTGTCTCAGCGTGAGATTAACGACATTCTTTCCCTCTACCCGGATGCGTTCAACGCCGCTTAACGGAGCCTGACAAATGAAAACTGAAAAAAGCAGATTGAATTCTGAGGCCGCCCCTCAGCCTACCACCAGCATCAACGCTATTTTCGCCGCTGATGAAGATAATATTTCGGTTATTAAATTCGAGGGGAAGTCGGTGCGAATCGTCAGCATCTGCGGTGAGCCTTGGTTTATCGCCAAAGATATTTGTGAGGCGCTGGAAATTTCCGATCACAAAGTCGCGTTGCGTCGATTAGATCACGATGAGAAGGGGGAGTGTTTAACACCCACCCCCGGAGGCCAACAGCTTATGCGCACAGTTGGTGAATCTGGTTTCTACAAACTGATCGCCCGCAGCCGCAAGGCCACCACGCCCGGCACATTCGCCCACCGTTTCAGCAACTGGGTATTCCGCGAAGTTATCCCATCAATCCGCAAAACCGGCTCATACGGTGTGCCGTTCGCTTTCCTGAACGATCACAGTAAGCGCCAGGCTGTTTATGACAAGAAAGCCAGCAAGCGCGGTAAAGACCTACAGGCGTGTAAAGGCGAGAAAGCCAGCCTTGCTGCTGAGGAAGCCGCTCTCTGGTTGAAGTATCAGCCCCAGTTGCCGGAGGTTCACTAATGACTAAACCCACCAGCAATCCAACCCCAAACGCTCGCTATCAGGACGCCAGCGGCGCGCTGGTCACGGTACACAGCGTGCAATTCAATCGCGTGATGTTCTATCGAGATGGCTATTCATCGCCCTGCACACAGCCGGCAGAGCTTTTTATGCGTGATTTCACGGAGGTGAAACCATGATGGCCGTCCAGAATGAGGGCTTTCCGCTGGCTGGCCTGTTAGCGAATGTTAGTCCTGAGAACCTCACAAAACCTGACATCCACTCAGCCAAAAGTTTGGCTTTGTGCCTGACAGCGGCTAATGCCATGATGCGTAAGGCGGTGTCTTACGCTGGTGGTGCAGGTTCTCACAAACAGCTAAAAAACCGCTTGCCCTCTCCGCAAACTTCGGACTATCCTCACCTTGCACTGGCAAAATCCAGTGCCGGGATTGGCGTCCTGGTAATGTTGTCGGCGACAAATGACGCGCCTAGCGTCTTTTTTTATGTCGTAGATCTGACTCACCCTTTTTTCAGCGATATGGTTATAATCCGTGTCGCTCACGAAGTTATGGTGGGCTGGATGGGGGCGGAGCAATCCGCGCCGGTTTCCGATAACGCCGGTTACGCCAACCCTGTTCAGTCCACCACCAGTGAAATTGGCGTTTCCGGTGGTGGTATCAAATACCAGTTATCGGAGGCTGCCATCATGGCTACTACCCTCACCCAAGCCACACCCAAATTTCAGTTTCGCTTTCTGGCACTGTCACGCGCTGACATGCTGGCTAAACCTTGCCGCGTCTCAGTTGAAGCTATCAGCGAGAAGGAAGCACGCCGCGTTCTAGCACCCCATTTCATCCTGTCATTAGCTGCTCGCCTGCCGGTTCAGGAGGTGGCTCATGTTTAAGCCCGTTTATGACATCACCCTCAAGCAAGCCGCCGAGCGCGCGCATCAAGCAGAAATTATCTCCCGCTTAATCGAACTCAGTTCTGACGAGATCGGAGAAGGTGATTTAACGGCTATTTCAGCACTGCTTCGCCGCCTTACAGGCGATGTAACAGCGTTTCTGGTTGAGATGGTTGCTGAACAGGAGAGCCGCAATGCGTAGCCAAATCGAACTCATCGACACCATGAACAAGATTGAAAGCCTGGTGATCGCCGCTCAGTTTCTCACTTCAAACGATGACGAGCGCAAAGTTCAGAGCGAATTGCTCAGCGTCATTGAAGCTGTAGCACGTCAATCTCAGGAAGTTCGGGAGGTGCTGGCATGAAATCCAACCAGATCGAATTAAGCGACGTGATGTGCCGCATTCAGCAAGCCCAGGTGGTTCTTACTGTCTGGCTTGAAACCATGACAACAGACGATGGCCGAGTGCCTGACATGGTGGATTCAGTGCTGACCATTCTCAATGGGTTGCCAGACGCGATCGCCCAACAGATGGAGGAGAAATGATGGCTATTTCATTCGCTGAAATTGACTCACAGGCCGCCAATCTGAAGAAGGCGCGTGCGGTATTGTCAATCCTACTTGAAACAATGCCAGGCACTGACGTTAACGAGGATTACACCTGGCTCATCAACCTCGCACACGGCACCGTTCACGACACTATTGAGGCACTGGAGGCGGCAGTAGATGCCGAGCTGAAATCACGCGGTAAGGGAGCTAAGGCAGCAGCATGAAGAAAATCCTTAACTTCCCAAAAATGCCGGTGAAATCCGGCTCTTTCTCAGCAGAGGCCACCCCTGGTGGGGTGCGCTTTGGCAATAAGATGATTGGTTACTCAGCGGTCATTCGCCAGCTGGATGATGGGCGCTTTGATAAACCACTCTCAGAAGGGTTTGGCGTGATTGCTGAGTTGTCACTAGCTGAGATTAACGGCTGGTTCAAACCCAGCGCAGAGCAGCAGGTTAACGTCTGGCGCTGGCTGGTCGCAGGCGTGTTTATCGTCGAGCAGATGAAGGCCAATGGCACAGTCGAGGTGGATCAGGGTGACGGCACAACGGCTCATGCGGTGCGTTACGTGGGTGAGCAAGGCGGCATCGTCGTTTATCCGGCAACCGAGCGATTCTCGCTGGCGAGAAATATTGAGGAACTGGCGTTTGAGCAGTTCACCCATGACAACCCTCATCAGAAAGCCCTGATGATTTACCAGTCCATGCTGGAAGCATCCCCGGACGGTGGCATGACGCTATCCAAATGGGGGCGTGAGGGTATGACCATGCTCCACGATGGATTTATTGAAATGCTGAATACCGAAGGTATGCCAGCCGCACCGACAGCGCACTGAGGGAGATAGCCATGACAATTATCACTAAAAACTTCCGACTGAACGCGCTGGCGAACCAATATTCAGCGGCAATTTATAACCGCGTCAGGCAGAAGAATGATGGCGACTGGTTCCCGATGGAAATTAAAGGCCAGCGGATTGAGGTTGCCATTGTCGACGGTTCAGCCGGTATCAGGATGCTGGTGGACAGCTATCTGCTGGAGCCGATGAAGCAGGAATATCCGCACTGGGAGGCACTGGCGAGCAATCTGCTGACCCTCTGCACAGACGGCAGCAGCCTCACTGAGCGCGGAGAAAGCATCTGGCAGAGCATGATCAATGACATGAGCGCCTCTCTTTCTAAAGGGGAGGTGAGTTTCCATGCGTAATTACGACCTTATCCGGGAGACAACAACCGCCGCGGCTAACCGATGGCCGATGGTGCTGAGCCAGCTGGGGATTGATGTGCCCCGTTCACCACGCAAGCACGCACCATGCCCCGCATGTGGCGGTAAAGATCGCTTTCGCTTCGATGATAAAGGGCGCGGTAACTTCTTCTGCAATCAGTGCGGCGCGGGTGATGGTTTAGACCTGATTCAGAAGGTTAATCAGTGCGGTACCACTGAGGCCGCCCGAATGGCGGCTGATGTGCTGGGTATTGATTACCGGGTGACGGAAATTGACCAGAAAGCAGCCAGCCAGAGAAGGCAGCAACTGGACGAGCAGCGCCACCAGCATGAGCAGGAGCGCCAGCAGAAGGAAGCCGCCGAGGCAGAGCAGCGCCGCGAAAGTTTTGTGAGCCACTATCAGAGGCTCGCAGCACAGACCACGCAGCGCGAAAGCGAATATCTGATTGCCAGAGGGCTAAACGGTTTCACTCTGCCTTGCTTGTCCGATGGAGCAATTTTGCTGCCGCTGGTGGACGAATCCGGTGGTGTGGCCGCAGCACAGACCATCACGCAGCAGGGGGAAAAGAAAGTGCTCTATGGCTCAGCCAAGCGCGGAGCGTGGCGCATCGTTAACCAGCCGCAGGAAGTGAAGGAAATCATCATTGGTGAAGGCTTGGCAACAACCCTCACCGCTCACCTGATACGGCCTTATGCGCTGGCAGTGGTGGCGCTCGATGCCGGTAATCTTCCGACAGTCGCGGAGACTATGCGCCGCCTGTATCCGAACGCCGCAATCATCATTTCCGGTGATAACGATTGGCATGAGCCTGGCGAACTCGATGACAACGGCAAGCCGAAGGTAAACGGCGGAAAGATATACGCTGACAAAGCCGCTGAAGCCGTTAACGGAACCGTTTCATTACCTCCCACACACTACAAGGCCGACTGGGATGATTACCGTCAGCAGAATGGGCTGGAGGCAGCCACAGCAGCATTTAACGATTCACTGTACCAACCGCAAGGGGAAAGCATGGGTGCTCAGTTGGAAGTCATTGAGGGAGGTAAAACAGCAGCATCCGATCCCGATGTACTCAAGCCACGAATTGAAAGCCGTCAGGATGGCGTTTACTGGGTTGAGCCAAACACCGATAAGCAGACCGGTGAAATCATCAACCGTGAAAGCTGGCTGTGTTCGCCCCTGCAGGTTATCGGCACCGGCCGCGACGATAAAGACCAGTTTCTGATCCTACGCTGGCAGGCATGGGGTTCAGATAGCGAGACCACGCAGGCGATCCCGTTGGCCGACATTGGCGAGCGTGAAGGATGGCGAACGCTCAAAGCTGGTGGCGTGAACGTCACAACCAAAAGCGGCCTGAGAGCGATTCTGGCCGACTGGTTACAGCGGAACGGCTCACGAGAGGTATGGCGAGTGGCACACGCTACAGGGTGGCAGTGCGGCGCATACATCATGCCTGACGGGGAAATCATCGGTACTCCTGATAAGCCGGTACTGTTCAACGGTCGCAGTTCTGCCGCTGCTGGTTACACCTGCCGGGGAAGTGCTGACAGCTGGCGTCTAAATGTTGGGGCTCTGGCTGCCGGTAACTATTCCATGATGACGGGCGTTGCTGCCGCGCTGGCTGCTCCGTTAATCGGCCTTGCTGGTGCTGATGGCTTCGGCATTCACTTCTACGAGCAATCGAGCGCCGGTAAAACTACCACCGCCAATGTGGCCAGCAGCCTCTATGGTAATCCTGACCAGCTGCGCCTGACGTGGTACGGTACCGCGTTAGGCCTGGCGAACGAAGCTGCCGCTCATAATGATGCGCTGATGCCACTGGATGAGGTGGGACAAGGCGCTGATCCGGTTAGCGTCTCACAGTCAGCCTATGCGCTCTTTAACGGCGTGGGGAAACTGCAGGGAGCCAAAGAAGGCGGTAACCGTGACCTGAAGCGCTGGCGCACGGTGGCGATCAGCACCGGCGAGATGGATTTAGAAACCTTCATCGCTATGGCGGGAAGAAAGGCCAAAGCCGGTCAGCTGGTAAGGCTGTTAAATATCCCACTGAGTAAGGCTGTGCGCTTCCACCAGCACGCGAACGGCAAGCAGCATTCCGACGCCCTCAAGGATGCGTATCAGAATCATCACGGCGCAGCGGGGCGTGAGTGGATTACATGGTTAGCCAGTAACCAGCAGCAGGCCGCAGAGGCTGTAAGAGAGGCGGAGGCACGCTGGCGCGGGTTGATACCGGCAGAATATGGCGAGCAGGTTCACCGCGTGGGCGCTCGCTTTGCCATCCTTGAGGCTGCGCTCCTGCTAGGTCGGGTGATCACCGGCTGGGATGAGCAAGCATGTCGTGATGCCGTTCAGCACAGCTATAACGCATGGGTGCGCGAGTTCGGCACTGGCAACAAAGAACATCAGCAGATCATCGCCCAATGCGAAGCGTTCCTCAATGCTAATGGCTATAGCCGGTTTGCGCCATTCCCTTACGACCCTCAGTCTCTGCCTATTCGTGAAATGGCGGGCTTTCGTGCCAGCGGTAACCATGAAGATGATCCCATCGTCTTCTACACCTTTCCTGCAACGTTTGAGCAGGAGATCGCCAGCGGTTTCAACCCGAAGCAGTTCGCCCGGGTTCTGGTGGAGAGCGGAATGATGACACCACCAGCCAGCGGCAGAGGTTTTCAGCGTAAGTCGCCGAGGATTAATAAGCGTCAATATAACGTCTATGTGATTCAGTACCGGCCAGACGATGAAGCAAAGGAAGAGTAAGCCTCACATGTGAGGATTTTAGTGTTGGTTCAGTTAGTTCAGTTGGTTCAATTCTTTATCAGTCATGATTTATAAGGAAATTATTTTGATTATTGAACCAACACTGAACCAACAAATGGCTGTTTTGAACCAACAAACTCATAGAAACCAGATGTCAATTCAGGGCGGCACACATGGTAAGTGACAAAAAAGCAGAAGAGCTTAAGGCGAAAGGCCTGTACAGAAGAGCAGCCTCTCGCTGGCTGGAGGTGTTCGACAATTGCGACTCAGAAGCCGGGCGTGAGTGGATCAGATCCCGGCGCAATCAGTGTCTGGCGAAGCGTGTTCGCGCTGCTGCGCTTATTGACACCTTTGGCGACGTGACCAAAGCCGCAGGTGACACACAGCGCAGGATGGGATTAGCCAGACCGGGCGGAGAGGCGTTCAGACTGAAAACGAAGTGAGTTATCCGGCGTGCTAGGCCGGGTAATAAAGGCTGTATCAACAATTGCAATGTTAATAATTATTGATAGGATGTTTCCGATTGCAATCAATGGAAATATTAATAATGAAAAAGGTTTTGGCATTGGCGCTTGGGGCGCTGTTACTTTCAGGATGTACTGTGCGTGTTGCTGATATGACTGTAGCAAGTACCAAAAATTACAATCTGAACGCAGCTAAGTTTGAGAAAGGTGCTCGCGTAACCGGCGAAGACAAAGCGCCAATAGTAATTTTCCCTTTAGGTATTCCGAACGTTAAAACGGCTATGGATCACGCTATTGAGAAAGATAAGTGTGCGGTAGGCCTGAGTGACGTGGTTATCTACCAGCTAAATCACGCTTTCCTCTTCGGCACCTACGGGTTCCGTGTAGAGGGAACCCAAATCATCGATAAATCACAGTTGGGATGTGAAAACCACATCTGATCCTAAGCCACCCTCGGGTGGCTTTTTCTATGGGGTAAGGAAATGAAAAAGTCTATTCTGGCATGTCTAATATCTGTGTTCATTTTGACAGGATGTGGCCCAAAAGAGCTCTCTCCTGAAGAGAAACAAAAGGTAGAGCAACTCAAGGTAGAATTGTCGCAAACAGAAAGTGAGATTTCTTCTGCCAATGCCACCAATCAAAACTACTCTGGCGGACTGATCAAGACTTTAATCAGCGCCAGAGTAGAAATTCTCAAAACAAACCAAGCGCTAATTAAGCAGCGGATTGATGCTATTGAATCAGGCGCAAAAATAACGATGGATGTGCCAGGGGCAAAACCTGATGAGGTAACGGCTGAGTCAGTTAAGACCGAAATAGATGCGTTAAATGCTCAGATTTCTAAGGCTAAAGCAGAAGCGAACCAATATAGCGGTGGCTTGGTTCTTGCGATGAAATTGGCAGCAATCGCAACTCAAGAGCAAACCATGGCAATGCTCCAGCAGCGCTACCTTTCAGCCAAGTATGGACTTGCTAACTCTTTACCAGCGGACGTGAAGCAGGCAACCGTTTCGGAAGCAAACCAAATCCGGAAACCAACACAAGCCAGTAACACTCAGCCATTACTACCACCCGGTGAGGGGCCGTTTGGTTTAGAGTCAGGTTTAAGCAAAAAGAATATTGAAGACATGACCGGTGAAGAGCTTAAGCCTTATGAGGGCGTGCCAAATCTCTATACGATAAAATATCCACCGAAAAAGAACGCTGAATTTGAGGGTTTTGGTCTACTCATTTCTCCAAAGTCTGGCCTATGTCAGATCAGGGCGTTGGGTAAAAACGTTGATACAGACAGCTATGGAATTGCGCTCCAATCAAAATACAAAGAGCTCTTGGATTCCCTATCTTCAATTTATGGCAAACCTAAAAGCACTGACCTTTTACTTTCTGGCTCAATTTGGAAAGAACCTCAAGACTGGATGATGGCGCTGAACAAAAAGGAGCGTTTCCTCTCAGCTCAGTGGGCAGGATCGCCCGCTACCCCTCTTAAAAACAAGCTTGTATTGGTATCTATGGAAGCAAGAGCCAATGGTTCTGGTGAGGGATATGTTTACCTTCAGTATGACTTCGACAACATAGATGCATGCAATGCGGAGATTGAAGACGCTAAAAAAAGCTCGTTATAACTTTCTTCTCGATATTGATACGTCAACGCTTATAAAATTTTGTAACCACACCTCGCTCCGGCGAGGTTTTTTTTGAGCAAAATATTCGATCAAAACGATCAAATCATCATTTCATAAATCGGCATATTAATATTAACCGTTTCACTTTTAGCAATTATAATCACTGTATGTATATCAGGGGGTGGTTATGATTAAGAAAAGAGTATCGCCGGTGCTTCTCAGCCTTGAACAGGTTGAGGCACTCCAAAAAATCCAGCAGCAGGAACGCGCCAAATCACCATTAGGCGTCGCACCAACCATTCATGTTATTGCTCGCGGCCTAATGGACAAAGCGATCGCTCAGTTTGCGGAGGGGGCGTGATGGAGCAACTACAGCGCTTAGCTGAAGCTATCGCAGACACATACATTCGTGATCGCATTCGTGAGCACGGAAACAATATATTCACTCATGAAGGTAATACCGGGGATATTAGCCGTGATCTGCTTTCTTCTGGTCTGGTGGATAACTGTATATATGCCGCCAAAAGTAATGGAAAGATTGATTACGAGCGTGAAGCCTATTCAATGCTGATGGCAATGATTTCTTTGGACGGCCGGGAATATCAGGTAACAGACCATGGCATAACCCTCATTGACAACATGCACCGAATCGCGCTCAGAAAGGCCGCGGCTCTCGTCAAACATTGAGGACATGCAATGGCCGAATCATACAACGCTGGTGGAATTTATTACGAAGTCAGTATCGATGTTGACCAAGCGCTAAAAGCTAATGATGTAATGCAAAAGGAGCTCAAAGCATTGGGGACGCAGGCTAAGGGAGCTGCTGGCGGAATCAATACTCTCGAAACCCAGATAAAATCTTCAGCGATCGCTGTAAACCAAGCAACAAAAGCAGGTGGCAGCTTCAGGAGCCAATTCCAGCAGGCTGGTTATCAGATCCAAGACTTCATAGTTCAGATTCAGGGCGGACAGTCAGCCTTAGTTGCGTTTAGCCAGCAGGGTTCACAATTGGCAGGTGCTTTTGGGCCTGGTGGCGCAATGGTAGGCGCATTGATAGCTCTGGGATCTGTACTTACCGGTGTACTAATGACCGCATTAGATAGCACCGGTAATGAAATGGATAAACTTGGTAAGGCAGCAGAGACGCTGAACAAAATTGTTGTGATTAACAGTCAAGGTGTCGCGGCTTTGTCTAATGATTATGCGAGGCTGGCAGTTACAAATGCCGCTTTGGCCACCCAACTAAGAGACGCGGCTGTCGCAAAATATGCTGCCGAAATTGAAAATGCCAGAAAGTCCATTAGTAACATAGCTGCTGAACAAACATCATGGTGGCGAAGCCTAAGCGGTGGGGTTGCAAGCGTTAATGCTGCTGGAAACGCACTTGATACCCTGAACATTTCAACAAACGATTTCACAAAAGCAGTTCAATTGGCCCAAAGTGCAGGCCCCGCTTTCAGATCTTCAGCACAAACGATTTATTCAAGCGTTGGGATGATTGCGGACAAATTCGACATTTCAAGCCAATCTGCATTTGAATTGGTCAAGCAACTTAATGACTTGTCAAAAAACCCGACACCAGAAAATGTTACGACTCTTTCTAAGGCATTGTCATCAATGTCTAGTTCTACAGACTCTGGCAGGGTGGCGCTCGCCAATTTCCGCGATGAAATAACGAGAGCAGGGGCTTCAGTTGCTGAGGCTGAACAAAGAATTAAAGACATGGAGGCGTCACTTCACAGCCTTCAGACGGAAGCACAACAAGCTAATTACAGCAGTATTAGTAAGCAACTTGAACAGCAGAGAATCCTACTTACGCAAGGTAAAACTGCCGCCCAATTATATGGCCTAAGCCAGCAGGATCTGACCAAAGAGCAGAAAGATGCTTTGGCAGTAATGATTAAAAATAATGCTGCCATTGAAGATGAGCAGGACAAGAAGAAACAAGCAGACCAACAAAATAAGCGAGTCGCGTCATCACAGGAGAGCGTAAACCAGAAATTGGAGGCGCTTCGTCAAAAATCAGAAGTGTCAGCAACCACTACAGGTGAGCTGTCGCGTGAGATGGCAATTCTCACGGCTAAACAGTCATTAGGGAAGTCGGCCACCACTGAGCAAATTCGATTGGCGGGAGAGTACGCCGCAAAAATATGGGATAACGCCAACGCTCTCAAAGCACAGGCAGCTGCAGAAAAATTAAAAGCAGAAACTGAGCAGGCTGGACGCTTCTCCGATCAGCAAAAAGCCGCTGCTGATGTTGCTGTAAACCCCTATACCGGCGAAGCAACAAACCCAGCGGCACAGGTCGAGCTGGAGCAGAAGCAGAAACTCGCCGCCGTGGCGAAGTATGAGGCAATGGGTGCCATGACTGAGCAACAGGCTCAGGACACTCGTACAGCTATTGTGAAGCAGGGTGCTTACGCCCGGATGCAAATCGTAAAAGACGAGGCGCAGAAGCAAATAGACAGCATGAGCATGATGCTGGGCGGATTCCAGTCCGGGTTTGAAGGATTAGCAAATATTGTAGCTAGAG
The DNA here is from genome assembly GCF_030270445.1 of Pantoea sp. QMID4. NCBI lineage: Bacteria > Pseudomonadati > Pseudomonadota > Gammaproteobacteria > Enterobacterales > Erwiniaceae > Pantoea > Pantoea sp. QMID4. The sequence goes on from NZ_BSXL01000007.1 coordinate 233,068, forward strand.
GTGCCGGTGAGAGCTCATCGGCGTACAAGGCTCTTTTCGCTGTAAGCAAAGGATTCGCAATTGCTCAGGCCGGGTTAAACCTTCAGCTCGCCATATCTAACGCCATGGCATCAGGACCATTCCCTTGGAACCTTGCCAATATGGCTCAAGTTGCTGCTGCTGGTGGACAGGTCATATCAGCGATTGGCGGCGCATCTTATGGCGGCGCGCGTGAACACGGCGGCCCGGTCCAGGCAAACTCGATGTATCGCGTGGGCGAAGGTGGCAAGCCTGAAATCTTCAAGGCCAGTAATGGCAGCCAGTACATGATTCCGGGCGATAACGGCTCGGTGATTAGTAATAAGGATATTGGAGCATCTGGAGGCAATAGCCCGGGCATTCAGCAAACCAACTATTTCACCATTCAATCCAGTACCGGTGATCCACAGGAAATAGCTAACCAGATGGCAAAAATCGCTTATGAGCAATCACTGCGCGCCATCCGAGATGAGCAGAGACCGGGTGGATCACTTCCCAAAAAACGATAGACCTATGCCGCTCCGAGTTATTCCCATGGGCGGCAGTACTTACTAACCAACTGCGACTTTAGGCAGATTCAAAATAAATCAGGAGATACAGATGAACTTAGAACAGAAATTAGCAGCTTTAGAGGCCGAATTAGCTCAAATCAAGGCACAACAGGTAGCGCCAGAAGAACTGGCAAAGCAGATGCGTGAAGTGGCTAACGAGACCATTAAGGACGCTCAGCGCCCGGGTGGAGTGCTCCACAAACGCTAATCGAGACGGTCGCAGGGACGCGATCATGTTGAGTTTGGTCAAGGTGAAACGGGTATGAGAAATAGCGAAAGGTGGCAGACAGATGCCTGACAGCACGAAAGAACAGGCCAGCCGTGACAAAGGCGGCAAATGGAAGAAAGGCGCATCGGGTAATCCCGGTGGCCGCAGCAGCAAAGCAGCTGAACTGAGGCGTGTGCTGGAAGGTGGCGCTGATAATGCTGTGAAAACCATCATGGACGCGGCTAAAGAAGGAGACATGGCAGCATGCCGGCTCATTCTGGACAGAGTAGTGCCGCCGAATAAGCCGGTTTACCAGCCTGTTTCTTTTGAACTGGACGACAGCGACTTACCTGCAGCAGCCCATTCTGTGATTAAGGCGATTGCCGCAGGCGAACTACCCGCCGACCAGGGGAAGATAATTCTGGATGGCCTGGCGAACATGGCGAAGATTATCGAAATTACAGAACTGGCTGAGCGCGTTGCTGAGCTGGAGAAGGCACAGGAGAGCGGACAATGAGCCTGTTAAGACGAATTGAAGCACTGGAGGCCACAAGCGGCGCTCAGACCACCAGCAGTGGCCCCAATGAAATCTGGCTCATCGGTGTCAGCCCTGATGGCTCCCAAGAGTGTGGCGGCGGCTGGGTGAAGGATAAAGGGCTTTTCCGCACCGCCACGGCTGAAGAAGCGCAGCGCCATAATCAGTTTGTACTGCAGGGTGATCATCATGGCTAGCCTACTGGCACGACTGAACCGGCTGGAAAAGGCCATGACGCCGAAAGATGGTGATGTACTGGTGATTTCAACCCTGATGGATGAGCTAGCCGGCAATGCCCCAGCGGGTGCGTATCAGAAGGCCATAGAGCGCCTCTCAGTGCGTGGTCATAACTTCCCGCAGTCATCAGAACTGAGAGCGTTGCTGGTGGGAGGTAACGATGAGCATTAAATCCCGCCTAGCTGCGCTGGAGAAGATAGCGAGAGATAAAGGCTGCAAATCCATTGATGGCCCACAGCCACCCGCCAGAGCGGATTACATGCGAGAGAATGGCGCGTTTGACCATGATGGTTACAGAGCAGCCGCAGACCGCTGGAGCATCGAAGTATTTGGTAAGCCGTTGGCGCTGGTGGCCGAAGAGATAGCAGAAGCTGAGGATTTCTAACTGATATGACCCCATTAAAAGAGATAGGCGAATGCTTGGTTATTGATGGCGATGATGAATACTTTTTCCGGCCGTCACTTATCGCTATGGCGAGCATTGGTGACCCCGTCGAGATCGTTACCACGTTTCACGCTCTTCACACTGACAAGACGACGCCTTTGCTTCGTCGCGCGCTCGACGCCTATGGCACTATCCCTCTCTGGGTGCTCGATCACGCTAAGCGGCCTGAGTTCACAAAGCCTGCGCTTTATGCAGCTATGGATGTGTTGTCGGCCTGTTGTAATCGTGATGCTTCACCGCTGGTGGGCGTGCTGGTGCCTAGCAAAACCAAAAAGCGAACATTTCTGTATCGCCCTGGCAAGATGCCGGCTACAGACATCATCATCTTTGCGCATTCGCTTATGACTCACGGCATTATCGGCAAGGCTAAAGTACGTCGCCTGCAACGAAATGAGTCAGCGCAGACCACCAGCGAGTTCAATGCGCTTGAGTATATCAGCGCGGCCAGAAATCATTTCGGAGTGAGCCGTGAAGAAGCTGAACAGCTAACCATGACAGAGTTCACCATGATGCTATCGGCTAAGTACCCTGACCAAAAAGGATTCACACGCGAAGAATATGATCAGGTAGCTGATGATTACTTCGAGAGGAAAGCCAAAAGGTTGATTAAGGCGGCATGACAATCACAGGGGGCATTTAGGGGTGCGCAGATGATGATTCCAGTAAGGGTAGCTGTAATGATAAATTGAGACCTCAATCAAGGGAGGATCTCTATGCGCACAGATTTAGAATACCTAAAGGGAATGCTGGATGTATTTATCGGAGCCGAAATGCCTTTCGTAGATACCAAAACACTCGAAAATTAAGGTTACGACATATCCTCAGAAAAAGGGTACTTCCACTACACCATGTTGATTGAGAAGGGATACGTAAGCACGATTGATCTTCTTCTTCACGACCCTAAAAATTAGGGCTGATGTTCTCCATGAATAGGATAGACAGCTGGAATACTAATGTAAGATTAACCTCTGACGGATATGATTTCGCCTTAGCGCTGCATGAGAAAAGCGTATTTGATAAGTTAAAGGGGATAAGTGATCAGCCAATATCTGTTTTAAAAGATGTTGGAGTTGAATTGCTCAAATCATATGCTAAGAAGAAGTTTGGTTTAGATAACTAGCCACCTACGGACGTTTTGTTATTGGAGCCAATATGAACGACACCTACCGCATCAGATTTAAAACAAAGTCAGGTTAAATCATGTTGGTCTGATGAGCAGATCACAACCTGAAATCGTAAACGGCTTCGTTGGTGTGGCAAAGGAAACTGGCGCTTGGGTATACCTCGCGCCTTATGACGTGCTTAATATGTAGTATGTGCCAGTTAGCGACGAAGAATCCAAATAACGATAACGTTGATGTTGGTGCGTATGCGATTGCCAGCTCGATTAATTTAATAAACATGTATCCCTCCTTTTAACCATTGATGGGCGGAAGGAGCTCTGCTCCCTATAATGAGTCGCATTGCGCGATTCTATTGTAGGTGTTTATAGGTCATAGGCATCGTAGGGCGCATTAATAACTGCGCCCACTTAAGACAATTAATCGGCAGAAATGATTTTTTTATCAAAGGCAGCAGTAGCTAGCTTATTGAGAATCTTTCTCTCTATAGAATCGTCATAATCAATATCCAGAAGATCTTCTGAATAAACCGAGTCGAAAGAAAACTCTCTCGTGTAATGAATGAAGCACTTCATTAGTGTCAACTGCTTACCTTCGACTTCAGTATGAAATTTAACTTCAGAGAAAATTTCATCATCACCCATAACGAGGCGATTAGAGGTTGAAAAGTAAAATTTGAAATCTTTCATGACGCCAGCAATGTTGCCTTTTTCGTCTAATTTAACCTCGATTAAAGAATGAATGTCATCGTGCCCCTTCCAGTACTTGGCAATGTTTTCATGAAACATTGATGTGTATCTTTCAAGTAATTCGGAATGGTTCCTTAACAAGCTATTCATTCTTCCAATTGTTTTTTCAGTCATTTTTATCTCCAGAGGTTTAGATAGGGCACTCACCGACAAAAAAGAAATTTTCTGTCGCGAGTACCTCATCGATATGAACACCACGCAAGCGGCCATTGGGTGAGGTACAGTGAAAAGACCGCTCGAGCATCAGGTTGCGAGAACCTAACAAAACCTGACATCCAAGACAGAATCGCCGAACTGAAAACTGATCGCAATGGTCGCTTGCAGATTGACGCCACCAGCCGCATTTAGCATAAAGTGTGCCTGACGTTCACTGTAGACAGGCACGGGACATGATTGACCGAAAGACGATTGATATGGCATGGGAGAAGATGCTCACAGTGCGTTAGGTCGTCATATTGAAATTGCTCTCAATCGCCTGCGCAAAGACACCAGTGTACTTAAGACTAAAATATTCCCAATAAGGCACTGCAATCATAGAAAATAATCGACATAAACAAAACGATTATCTTCCAGCTATCAATTGGGAAATTTCGCTAGGAGTAAGAACAGAATCCATTAACATATTGGGATTTCTAGCAAAAAAATCGTTTTGAGATTGAACTATGCTATAGGGAAGCTCGTCAGGAGTCCTTATGCTAAAAGTCTTCCTTACAAAGTGAGCGCCATCAAATTCAATTGAAGCAAAACGATTATCTTCATGACCATTTGCGCATAACAAATCAAAAAGAACTCTACCTTTGTACGCCCCATCCTTAAGGCTATCAGCAATCGAGTTCAGGCATGACAAAGGATTGACGTAGCTGTCTGCCACGACCAATATTTGATACCTTTTGTCGACTAATTGCATGATTTTATACATATTTAGGTTCTATATAGGTTGTCAATATGTCCGTAGGCTTCGGTAGTCAAAGAGAGTAGCTGTACTATAGTACTGATTTTCCTGCTGGCTTCTTCAAAGCTATCCATATGAAAAAGACCGTGACGGTGTTTATTGAAGAAAGTATAGGCCTTATCTAGCTCCCCTCTCACAGTAACATCAGCTATGTGACCATGGAATGAGCTCTTTAGTTCATAGCCGGGGTTGGTATAGTCGAAAAAGTAACCAAAATTATGAGCATCAGGATCAAGCCCAAAGCCAGCCAGTTTTGACTTTATAGCCCCTTCAAGCGATCTAAGCTCAGGGAACAATAGCATCGAGTATTCAGGCATTGATGGGCCTGCGAGTTTTACACACTGCCCTGAAACAAGCAAGTCTCTCGTTATATCGGGAAGGTTTGGGAATGAGTGGGGCAATGCTATTTTTAGGTATTCTGCTGCAACCTCTTTACGCACTAGAACCGTCGCATTATCATCCTGACGGCTTAAAACGAGTTCTAACCCAGCAAGATCTAAAATGTCGGTTAACAGGTATACTAGCTTTCTGTAGCATGTTAGTGGCCTTCCTTGAATTTGGAGTTTGAGGTTCTGGTGGTGAGTGACAGTTAAAGAATCACTATCTTCTTCACAGTTTATTTTCCACTGCAAACTTCCATTGTTTTCTTTACAATCTATATGAAAAGTCTTCCCACCATCTTCGCCAAGAACCTCAATGATCCCAACAATATCCGCCCGATCGATTCCTTTAAGTATCATGTTAACCGATTGAAATTCATCAGGGTTTATGGTGTCATAAAGTCTATCAGCTAAGGCTAAGCCTAAATTTTGGTTTCGACCCAACTTATAGTGTATGGTCGAGGTACCATCTTGATTAAAGTATATATCAACTGTAGCGTCATCTTGCCCCGCTCGGCCTATAACAATCCTTACCCCTTTGCCACCAGGCCTTGCGCCATAAGAACGTGTTTGCAATGACAATTCATTGTTAAACTTCTCAAGCTGAGGCTGAATAACATCTTTGTTAAGATTTAGAGAAGAATAATTCCTTTCATCTGACATCACATGACTCCGTTACTATATGATATTAAAGGTTTTGTTTGATTAGGGTTGTTTTTTTAATAAGCGCTTAGGATTAATATTATTTCACTCTTCGCTTCCACGCACTAAATATATCTTTATCCCATGCTCTGCCAGCTTTAGTCTGATAACCAGCCTCATTAAGCCGTTCTGCGATGATGCGTCCGTTATCAAAGCCCTGCGCGATAGCTTCTTCAACGATACGAATCACAGCCGGCTCATCGTATGGCAAACCCGGCACACCCTGCTTACCGACGATTAGAGCAGCGGCTGCTACTTCCATGCGCTCCACTAGCGACATTAAGCGAGCGTCAGGATTACTCTCTGGCAGGTTCAGCTTCTGCCTGATGGCATCGACCAGCCAGGCGGTTTTATCTCCACCAGCAGCACTTACAGCGCCAGTAAAAGCCTCGCTTAATTCAGCAGGCACTCGGAAGGTAACGGACAGGGATTTGCTCATAACACACCATACTGGAGGAAAAGACGGCTATTTTATCACCGTAAGACAGCGTAAGACATTAAAGTATGTTGGTTCAGAATGCCCGTTGTTGGTTCAATCCGGGGTTGTGTTGGTTCACTTTTTTGAAATTAATCCTTTTAAAACAACCAACTTTACAAACTGAACCAACTGAACGACATGTTTTTCCCTATATATATTAAAAATTTCCTCCCCAAGAGCTTTTAGATTTTCTTTCCTTCAAGGTGGCATTCGTAAGATGTGCCACCATGCTCATTGATTAGCCAATCCACAGCCTGACCCGATATTCGGTTAATCGAGACATGGGACATGATTCCCCACCGTTTCTGATCTCTTGAGGCTTCAATTGTGTATTCAATTTCTCTATCAGTTATCACCGGCTTAACCACCCTAAACCATGTATCATCCCGGCCTTGCGACTCACCATCGATGTAAACAATCACTGCCTCGCTAAACCAGGATGTGGTGCGCCCATTCTTAACACAGGTGTCGCCAGATTTGGCCCTCATGTTAAAGCAGAGCTTATCTTGAGTTAAATAAGAGGCAGGCCAGATACCTGTTGCTGTCTGGTCATTTTTTGATGCAGGCTCGCATACAATTAACTTTGTGGATGATGCCATTGCAGGCAAGGTGAACAAAAGTGTGGCGGCTAATAGTTTATGCTTCATAAATTGAATAATCCTTAGTAGGCCAAACAACATCCATAATTAGTTAGACCCGAATCGCCTTTAGTTGATTCGCGATGCTTCTCCCTCAATAGCATCGACTCTCCCGCCGTTATCTTTAACTACTACGCACGAACCAGGAATGCCATAGCGTGAGCAGTTACACCAAACGCCTTTGCCTGCACCTGATTGTGTTTTGTCTTGTCGTGGCTCGTAGCTGGTTATCTTTTCAAGAAGACCATCTTTCACCATAGCTTCAAGGGTTCGCCTGGCTGATTCCAGGTGATGGCGTGATTTGAAGGAGTCCATGCCACTGAGCAGATATGCGACCCCGGACACATCGAACGGTGGAGCACCAATCTCACCTATAACCCATTCGCGGTGTTCAGGCTCAAAGAAACTCAGTATCTCTTTTTTATGGCTGGTCATTCTCATGGCTGGTGGATTCCTTAATGTAGGAGAGATCTATCTTACAATAAGGTTTTCAGCTTATGGCGTTATGCAGTTAGTTGAACGGATCTGCGATGGATGAAAAACAGCCAAAGTGAGGTGTCACAAAAACATTTGGGGGTATCTTTGGGGGTATGTGTGATTTTGAAATACATAAATATCGTTATTAAACAATATATTGTTGGTTATTATTCAATCCTGTAGGGGCCATCTTTTCTTCTATTAACATCCTTTCTAGTCTACTTTTTCCTTTCAAATCAGAATATAACACTTCTCTGTGGTCCAGCTTAGTCCAAGTCACCTATTGCGTTCTTGTTCTGATTGGGGGCAGGATAGGGGCATTGCCAGGTTCAATCAACTGGATGCCCCCAAATGAAGCTGACAGCCCGACAAATTGACTCTGCTAAGCCAAAGGAAAAATCATACAAACTTGCCGATGGTGGCGGTATGTACCTGGAAATATTTCCCAATGGAACAAAAAGTTGGAGGCTTAAGTATCGAATTGCAGGTAAAGAAAAACGTGTAGTCTTTGGTACCTATCCATTACTTACCCTTGCTGAAGCAAGGATCAAACGATCTGAAGCTAAGAAACTCCTGTCTGAAGGTGGTGACCCAAGTCAGCAGAAACAGGATATCAAGGCCACGAAGATTATGGCTGTCAGTAACAGCTTTGAACTGATTGCCATTGAATGGGATGAATATAAGAAACCTTCCTGGTCTGAGGGCTATGCTGATGACATTCTTGAATACCTGAGGAAAGATGTCTTTCCCTACATAGGCAGAATGTTGCTGAGATCAATGCTAAGGAAATGCTCGATGTTCTTCGTAAAATGGAAATTCGTGGTGTTCTCGATAAGCTGGAGAAAACTCGGTAGGCATGTCGTCAAATCTTCACTTATGCAGTCATTTCTGGCAGAGCAGAGCACAATCCAGTCTCAGATTTGGTAGGTGTTCTGAAAGCACCAAAACAAAAACATTTTTCTCATCTTTCAGTAAATGAACTGCGTGAGTCCCTAAGTCACCTGGAGAACTATTCGGGAAGTAAAATCACTCAAATTAAATTCTGTTCTTGATAAAGAATATGATGAGGTTATTAAAAAAGACTTTGGCAATAAAGAATTTAAAATAGTCTGCCTTGGTTGATCAGACTATTTCAATTGTGAAGCGATTTGGTAAGAAATATCTTTTTTTATTTTAATGTTACTCTGCCATCAGAACTCTGTATATATGTTTTATCGCCTATATTTATAAATGCCTTTCTATCGACGCTCCCTCTAACAACTAATGCTATACTGTTATAAACACATCTCTTATGCTCGCCATTAGTAGCATCAAAGCAGGTATAGTCATCAATTGAACCATCTCTGGTTCCTGTTGGTAACTTTTCATAGCCATCGAAATTCATGATGATAACAGTGAAGTTATCTGGGGTATTGATAATATGATATTTATTCTGAAGCGAATCTTTGTTTTCTAACCACCAATTTAGTTTTCCTTCTGTAGTCATCGGTAAATGCTCTACAAAAACCGCACCATTATCAACTCTGACTATTTTTGCTGGTCTTACAGCAATCCATATGCAATATATTGTTATTAAAAAAATCAGAACTGCTCCAATCCTTTTATATTTAAACATTGTTTTCTCCCGTCAATGTTATAGTGGCTTGGAAATTTGTGAAAAATGGCTTTTGAGCAAAATGCTTAGCCCTCTGTAGAACAAACCATATTCTAAAGAAAGTAATTGAGTTAAATTTAGCCTTTAAGATATCTTCTTTATCTAAGCCAAAGTGGTCTTGTGCTCTGTATTTGATAACCGCAGTATATTTATTGCCCTGGAATGTCAGGCTTTCTATAGAAATTTCTGTGCTGTTTATGTCATGGACGGTAATGCCCATTCCATTGACGAAATCTTTCCATCTTGTGTATTTAGGTAAACGACTTTTAGATAACACATTTGAAAAATGTTCTTTCGTCAATTGTGACTTATTATAATCAAATTGCTCGATAGTGTTTTTAATTATGGATAATGTGCTATCGATAGAGTTGTCACTCAAAATGAGATTTCTGTAGGCATTGTTCATAAACGGATGCTGAAAATCATTTCCATTACTACGTTGCATGTGATTGAAAAGATTTATGATCAAGCCTTGGTATGGTCCTCGGAAAGAAAAGGCATAGGATTGAGATCGTAGCTCATCATATAACATCGCAATGACTTTTTCTCTACTAACTGGCTGTATAGAATTAGTAGCAGGATGCTGATAGGAGGGACCAAAAGTAGTCCAGTCGATGAAAGTTGATACTTGCCCGAGATGATAATGCTTTTTCAGTATATCAGCATCCATGTCGCCACTTTGCATGTCATCGGCATTTCTGTCATTGAATCTTTTTTTTGTAGTGAAGATGATAAGTTTCCTGTCGATTCCTTTCATTCAAATCAATCCCTGTTAATCAAATGATTAAGTATTATACATTATCTGTTGGTGAAGTAGATTAAGAATTTGCTTAACACTGATTACGTTCAGAGTCATATACGCTCACACAATCATGCAGTGATTAACCTCAGCCGTGAGAGTGGTCGTTTTCTAAGGGGGCATTTTTGGGGCCAGATCACAAAGTGAAATAAAGAAATTAAATATAGAACAGAATACTGTGAATCGCCAGAGTTTTAACAGATATCTCAGAGTCATTTAAGATGGCTTAAAGAGAGGTGCCCATAAATGGTAAGCGTTATCCAGAAGAGTTTAAAATTGAAGCAGTCAAACAGGTAATTGATCGTGGTTATTCTGTTTGGAGCGTTGTAACACGTCTCGATATCACCACTCACAGCCTTTACGCCTGGATAAAGAAGTACGGTCCGGATTCTTCCACTAATAAAGAACAGTCAGATGATCAGGCCGAGATCCGCCGTCTCCAGAAAGAGCTGAAGCGGGTTACCGACGAATGGGACATATTAAAAAAGCCGCGGCGTACTTCGCAAAGCTGTCCGACTGAGGTACGCCTTTATCCGTGACAACACCTGTTGCTGGCCTGTTCGCCTGCTCTGTCGGGTGATGGATGTTCATCCCGGTGGTTTTTACGCCTGGCTTCAGCAGCCGCATTCACAACGCCATCAGGCAGACCTGAGACTGACAGGACAGATTAAACAGTTCTGGCTGGAATCGGGATGCGTCTATTGTTATCACAAGATCCATCTGGATCTGCGGGACAGCGGGCAACAGTGCGGAGTGAACAGAGTCTGGCGACTAATGAAACGTGTTGTGATAAAGGCTCAGGTCGGATACCGGAGCCCGCGGGCACGTAAAGGCGAGGCCAGTATCGTATCGCCCAACAGGCTCCAGCGACAGTTCAATCCGGATGCTCCGGATGAGCGTTGGGTAACTGACATAACCTACATCAGGACCCACGAAGGCTGACTGTATCTTGCCGTGGTTGTTGATCTGTTCTCACGCAAAATTATCGGCTGGTCAATGCAATCCCGGATGACAAAGGACATTGTCCTGAACGCACTGCTGATGGCTGTATGGCGGCGTAATCCCCAAAAGCAGGTGCTGCTTCATTCGGTTCAGGGCAGTCAGTACACAAGCCATAAGTGGCAGTCGTTCCTGAAATCACACGGCCTGGAAGGCAGCATGAACCGTCGCGATAACTGCCACGATAATGCGGTTGCAGAAAGCTTTTTCCGGTTGTTGAAATGCGAACGGATAAAGAAAAAGATCTACGGAACGCGGGAAGAAGCCCGCAGCGATATTTCTGATTACATCGAAATGTTTTATAACAGTAAGTGTCGGCATGGTTCTGGCAATCAGATGTCACCGACAGAATATGAAAACCAGTATTATCAACGGCTCGGAAGTGTCTGGATTATCCGTGGCGATTCAATATGGAGAAATTAAAGACATCGCCTATAACAATTACTGAAGCCCAGAAAACTGCCACCCAGAATCCTGGGTAAAAAATCCCATACCAAGTTACAGCACAGACCATCGTCACACCTTTTTTTCCTTCCGCCGCAATGCCATGATAGCCGCTTCAAAACCTCCGCTTACGACAACCCGCCAGAGAGCACATAAACAGGGAGCACTCCATCATGGAAAGCAAAAATCTTGTTGATATTGCTGAGGCCTTTCCTCAGTTAGCCATCGATCTGAAATACGCCACCGCCGACAACCTTACCGGACAGCCAATCTACCGCGATGCGCGCTGTCTGCTGCACGTTAATGCGGCAAAAGCGCTGGCGAAAAGTATCGGGATTGCAAACGTGGCGGGCTATTCGCTGCTGATCCTCGACGCGTACCGGCCACCTGCCGCGCAGGCAATCCTGTGGCAGGCCTGCCCGAATCAGGACTATGTCGCACCGCTGACGCGCGGATCAAACCACAGCCGCGGCACCGCAGTAGACGTGACGCTGATCGACGAACGTGGTGAAATCGTGGATATGGGGGCCGGCTTCGATGAGATGAGTGAGCACTCCCATCCTTATCATCCTGCGGTGCCACTTCAGGCACAGCGCAACCGGCTGATGCTTAATGCCATCATGCTGGGTGGTGGCTTTACCGGCATTGCGACCGAATGGTGGCATTTTGAATTACCCGGTTCAGAGAGCTATCTGCTGATTGACGGCGTATTTGGCTGTTATTCCTCACCGCAGGCAGAAAATATCAGCCTCTGAGAAGACAGAACAGTTTTGGTATATTCAGGGGAAAGGCAGAAAGCGCTGTTTATTCGCTGTTTATTCAGAGAATGCAGAAGGGCAGAGCGATAAAATGAGCGGGTTTGTGCAGGGTGATAACCAAAAAATAGCGTAACGCGAAGAAAAGAAATAAGCCGTGGCAGATGCCACGGCTAACGCGTTATGCAGACTGCCACTCACTTTCTACATCCGCTTTAGATTTAGAGAGGATAACTTTATTGTCATCAACGTCTTTCACCCAGCTGAATGGAATAATGTGGTGTTTACCGCCTGCTTCAGGATCGCTTTTCGCCAGCTTAATTTTGTCGTCGCCTTCGAAATGGTCAACAATCCCGACATGTTCGCCATTTACATCAACAACCTGCGCGTGATCCAGAATCTCTGATTTATCTACCATGTTGATTTAATCCTTAAATTTGATGAGTTCAGTTGCCCTCAGACAAAACAAGCCTGGTTGTTAAATGCGGTTTTAGCCAGGCAATTAACAAAATGAAATAGTTAAGTGAACTGGTCCTGATCCCTGGTATTTACTCCATTAAGCGAATAAAAGAAAAATAAGCGAAACCGCAGCAAGGGCTGAATTGCCTTCTTTAACGTGTCTGCTCAGTTAAGCACTTTCCACTCCGGCATGTTCAGATTTGCCGCGATCCTCTCCGGCTGTTTCACCCATCAACGCTATGATAATCAGGTCAATCGCCGTGCCCAGGTCTGCCTGAACTCAGGCGATTAAACTCATATAAAGGAGTCCCTATGTCCGCAGTCAGCTCACTGACCACCGAAGGCGGTGTCTGGATTAACCAGCCGCCGGTACACAATTTTGATAGTGAAACATTGCAGTTCGAAACCGCTATGAACAGCGATTTCTGGCAGCGCACCTGGTACGGCTTCGAACAGCACAGCGGCCACGCTTTTGGCTTCTGGGTGGAAAACGATTTTACCGTTCAGGTGCAGGTGAGGGCGGACTTCAGCCAGCTCTACGATCAGGCCGGTCTGTTTATTCAGGACAGTGAAACGCACTGGGTTAAAGCGGGCATGGAGTTTAACGATGACCAGCCTGCCATTGGCAGCGTGGTCAAGCGTGAGTTTTCTGACTGGTCTACCGGTGTATTCCCTGGTGAGGCGCGTCAGTTCTGGCTGCGCGCCACGCTGGAAAAAGGGGCGCTGAGAATTCAGTACTCCACCGACGGCCTGACCTGGCCGCTGTTGCGACTCTGCCCGTGGCTGGGTCAGGCGCGGCGTTTTGTCGGCGTGATGGGCTGTTCGCCTGAACGCGAGGGGCTGGCGATCCGTTTCAGCGACTTCACGCTGGGTCCGCCATCCGGCAAAGCACTGCACGACCTTTCCTGACCGCATTGCCTCTCATCGCGGAATCCGCTTAATTGTCAGGGCCGGATTTGCGGTGACGCGTCGTTCATACCGGATGACGCTTTTACAGGGAAAGCTATGCGTTGCGCTATCTTACTGACCCGGCTGCTGGTCATCTTCTGCTGTGCCGGATGGGCAGAGCAGGCCGCAGCCGATACTGTCTGGCTGACTAATGGCGATCGGCTGACCGGCACGATCCATTATCTCAGCGACGGCAAGCTGGCGATTGAGACACACTACGCGGGCACCGTCACCCTGGCGTGGAATGCGGTCAGTACCCTCGCCAGCGACAAGCCGGTTAATGTCGAAAACAAAAAGACCGGCGAACACTATCAGGTGCGGCTCTCTTCGTCCGATCCTGGTTATGTCTGGGTGGAACGCAATGAGCAGGAGCAGCTGGTCTCTGTCAGTCGCATTGATGAGTTTATGAAAGCCAAAGTTCGCAGCGATCAGCTCGCCTGGACCGGCAATATCGATGCCGGTGTGAAGGTCAAAAAAGCCTCGGCTAAAACTGACGACTACAGCTTTGCTCTCAACACCAAACTGAACAAGGGACAATGGCGGCACGACATCGGCGCGACCTATAATCGCGAGCAGGAAAACGCGAGTGTCAACACAGACAACTACAGCCTGCGCTATGCCTTCGACTAACTTGTCAGTGAGCAGTTCTTCTGGCAGACCCGCGCGACCTACAAGCGCGACTGGGTAGAGAACCTCTCACGGCAGGCGCTGCCCGGCACCGGCCCGGGTTATCAGCTGTGGGACACCGAACTCAGCGCGTTCTCACTCTCGCTGCTCGGCGGTGCCTTTGAGTATGGCTACAGCGACGATCGCGAAGAGCGGCACTTTGGCGGCTCGCTGCGCTGGAACTATCAGCGTTATCTGCTGCCCAAGTCGGTCACGCTTTACAGCAACAGTGATGTCGGTCATTCACTGGATGATGACGGGGTATTTATGCTGGATGCTGAAGTCGGGATGCGTTACAGCCTGACCTCCTGGTCAACCCTGCACCCTGGCTATCATCGCAATCTGGTCAGCGGCATTCCCGACACTCTGAACGAAGGCATCTTCTCCACCGGGTTAGGCCTGAAGTAGTAACCCGCTGATAGTGGAGTCGCAGCAAATCCTTACTGTTTTTATCCGTTTACAGTCCCGGCTTTGGCTAAGCTGCATGTACTGGCACAACGGGAATGCAGAAAATGATCGTAAGCAGTAGGGTGTATCGTCCGGGAAGTGCGGGCGAAGAGGTCGACGTCGAAGATATCAGTGAAGTGATTAAAGAGCCGGAAGCGTTTATCTGGCTCGGGCTGTGGCAGCCAGACGCTGAATTTATGGCGAAGATTAAAGAGGAGTTCGGCCTGCACGAACTGGCGGTTGAAGATGCGCTTAATGCCCATCAGCGACCTAAAATCGAACATTATGGTGACTCACTGTTTATCGTGGTCAAGACGGTTAGTGCGAAGGATGACAGCTGCGAACTGGGCGAAACCCATTTCTTTGTCGGAAAAAAATTCCTGATCAGCATCCGTCACGGCGCATCTGAAAGTTATACCCCGGTGCGGCAGCGGGCGTCTGAAAATCCGGCGCTGCTGAAGTTTGGTCCTGCCTGGCCGCTCTACTGTCTGCTTGATTTCATTGTTGATCGTTATGCCGCGCTCTCTACCTCGCTGAATGAGCGGGTCGGGCAAATGGAGAACGATCTCTTCACCAGCGAATTTGACCGTAAGTCGGTTCAGTCGGTCTACACCATGCGGCGTCATCTGCTGTCACTGCGCAATGCAGCGCTACCAGTAGAAGAGATCTGCAACCAGCTGATCCACCTGCATGAAGATCTAATCCCGCGTCCGCTGCGCGCCTATATCCGCGATGTACAGGATCACGCCCGTCATGTGGTGACCGACGCGGAAGATATGCGCGAGATGCTGACCAGCGCCATGCAGGTCAACCTGGCGCTGGTGACGGTACAGCAGAATGAGGTGGTCAAAAAGCTGGCGGGCTGGGGCGCGATCCTGGTGATCCCGACCGTGGTGTTCAGCATGTACGGCATGAACTTCGAACATATGCCGGAGCTGAAGTCGTTGTATGGCTATCCGCTGGCGGTTGGGCTGACGCTGGTGGCCTGTGGTGGTCTGTGGGCCAGACTGCGACGTTCTGGCTGGCTGTGATTGTCGTCTGGCAGGGGCGGATGCAGTAGCGGATGCAGGGGCACCACATCCAATCCTGATACGGCGTCATCTCGCATGCTTTATGCAGCTGCCCGTGTATGTGCCTGATGCGCGCAAAGACGACCGTCATTAATTCTGCGATGTGCTGGAAGCGGCACAATCCTGGCGCGATTTGAACGGATGAAACAGGCTGCAATGACATTAAAACGTTCAACGTTCTGTTATTCCCAGGACAAAAGCGCCGGGGGTTGATTACAGCGTCTGAGTTGAATGGATTACGTCAGACGAGTGCCTCTGGTAACAGAAGCGCGGGCGTCATTTACCGACATTTGCCTGTCAGGCAAGGCTCCAGACGCCGCAACGATACTAACCGTTTGACGCTACGCTTATTTTGCCGCTTCCCTTGTAATCCTGTGAATTTGGTTCAGACTCAGTACTCCACTCATGCTTTATCATCAGAGCTGGCCTGACTTCCAATCAGCGTTATGCTTTACAGTCAGGATCAATGTGAATGAATTTAATCGTTTTACCTTCTATCCGGTTACTGGCTGGCATATTGGCCCGCTAAAATCACACCGTGCACTGGTATTGAAATTTGGTTATATCGACCCCGACGCCCCGCGTGAACAGGGCCCGCAGGAAACGTTGTTTCTGGGCCTGACCCTTGAAATGGCAAAAAAACTGGTTATTAATCTTTCTGAGCACATTGATTACGCTGAAAAAAGCGGTAACGAACATTAGCTTCATGCTTAAGCCGGTTACGATAGCCTGCTGGCTGCGTTCTGACCGGGTGCATAGACCCGCAGCGCACGGGCGAGCAGGCGAAAATGCGCGGGTGTCTGACCGATAATCTCGCCGTCTGCATTGATGTAGTGAGGACGACGCGTCTCAATGGTCAGTTCCGTGGTACTGAATGCCCGCACGTCGCGCCAGCGGCCATGGGTGCCGCGCCGCAGAGAGGGCAGCAGTGCAATCAGCTGCCAGCTGTGCTGCAACTCCAGGCTGTAGACATCCAGTAACCCATCGTCGGGTGCTGCGCGCTGTTCCACCGTCATGCCACCGCCGTAGAAGCGCCCGTTGCCCACCGACACCTGGACCGTTTTGATCGGTATCCGCTGACCCTGATTCACCAGCGTGGCGCTGAACGGACGGCTCTGCCGCAGCAGCCGCAACGCCGCCAGGGCATACCCGCCCACACCCCAGCGTTTTTTCGATTCTGCCGTGAGGTTACGCGCCAGCTCGGCCGAAAAACCGATGCTCGAGACGTTGAGAAACAGGTGCTGATTCACTTCCCCCAGATCCACGGCGCGCAACTGCCCGTCTGCGATAATTTTCACCGCCTGTTCAAGGCTGGCGGGAATGCCCAGCGTACGGGCAAAATCGTTGGCGGTGCCCAGCGGTAAAATGCCCAGTGGCAGGCCGGTCTGCATCAGTCCCGGCGCGGCTGCATTAAGCGTGCCATCGCCGCCGCCGACGATCACTGCATCGACGCTACCGGCATACGCCGCGATGAGCTGGCTGAAGCTGCGTGTCTCATCCTCGTCCGGTTGCAGCAGGGTGAGGCCAGCCTGAACCAGCAGCGCCTGTGCCCGACTGGCCTCAATGCGTCCTTTACGTGAGCGCTGATTAATCAGCAGCAGAGCCGTTCTCTGTGGGTAAGACATACTTTTTCATCATCCTGCTGTCAAAATGGGGAACGAGACGGCAAGTACAGCATCGGCCTGACCCGTGAACAACCCTGTTTGCGCGACTTTACGTACCCGTTCCGTGCCATAAGCGGCGATAAAGATCGTCTACACTGCTTAGGGTCAGTTCCATATTGAGGCGTTGCGATGACCGAACACGAATTCAGAAAATTGTTAGCCGAACAGGGTTTTGATGAGCCACTGCTGATTGAGCGTGCCGCATCAGCCCGGCTTGATAATCATGTCCATCCTTTTGAAGCGCTGGCACTGATTATCACGGGTGACATCACTATCAGCACCGAGCAGGGCGATACCACTTACTCTCCTGGCCAGACGTTTCACCTGCAGCCGAATGAACTGCATCGCGAAGCGTTCGGATCCCAGGGCGTCAGCTATCTGGCGGGGCGTAAATATGAGTGACGGGCAATCAGTATGAACGTGTCTGACGACCTGTTTACCCGACTGGCACGTTCGTCGTTTCGTCAGCGGTTTCGCCTGGGACGCGCTGAGTACGATTATGCGAGCAGCAAAGGCGAGCCGGTTTTGCGACAGCACGCCGCCGAGTTTGTCGCACAGCGACTTGCGCCTGCTCAGCCGGAAAATGATGGCAAACAGACGCCGATGCGCGGTCATCCGGTGTTTATCGCCCAGCACGCCACCGCGACCTGCTGTCGTGGCTGTCTGAACAAGTGGCACAACATCGGGCAGCATCAGCCGCTGAACGCTGAGCAGCAGGATTATGTCGTGACAGTGTTACTGGCGTGGATCTCCCGGCAGATGCAGCAGCCAGCACCGCCCGCTCGCGTGAGCCGGAATAAGCCGAAACCGGGCGACGATCCGCAGCTGGCACTCTGGTAATGGATAAAAAAGCTTCAGTCAGCGGCTTTTTCTGGTGAAAACTGGCCCTTTTTCATTCCTGGTTTATTCTTAAATCTTTCCTGGGAAGGCTATGCCAGGATTAAAACCTACACGGCAACGACGAATACAGAGGGAATTATGAAGAAATCAATTATTGCACTGTCTGCTATTTTGCTGGCTTCGCCAGTATTTGCTGCTACCACTACCGATAACACCGTTGCGGAAGCGCATAAAGGCGCTGACACCGCGAAAGAAAAACTGCATCAGACCCAGAACGAAGGCAAAGAGCTGAAGCTGAAGTCTGAGCACGCCGCTGAAGGCAAAAGCCACACCACCGGTAGTAAAATCACCGAAGGTGCTCAGAAAGGCTGGCACAAAACCAAAGAAGGCACTGAAAAAGGCTGGGATAAAACCAAGCAGGGTGCTGAAGATCTGAAAAACAAAGCAACCAACTAAGACGCTGGTTTTCAGATAAAAAAAACCCACCGAAAGGTGGGTTTTTTTATGGCTGAACCGGATTACGCTTTGTTTTCCGCCGCCTTTCTTTCTGCGGCTTCTTTTTCCGCCGCCGCTAACGCCGACACTTTGATTTCCGCTTCAGCGGCCGCTTCGGCTGCCGCAGACGCCGCTTCAGCCGCGGCTTCTGCGGCTGTCTCTGACTGTTTTTTGCCTTCTTCAATTACTTCTTCGTCGATGACTTCGATATTTTCGCGGTTATCGCGGCCTGAAAGCAGGTTCCAGCAGGCGATAAACAGCGCGGCAATCACCGGACCGATCACGAAACCGTTGATGCCGTAAATCTCCATGCCGCCCAGCGTGGCGATGAGGATCATATAGTCAGGCATTTTAGTATCTTTACCGACCAGCAGCGGACGCAGAATATTATCCACCAGACCGACAATCACCACGAAGAAACCGACCAGGAACAGCCCTTTCCACAGTGCGCCAGTGGCGAAGAAGAAGATCGCCGCAGGCACCCAGATGATAGCGGAACCGACCGCCGGAATCAGGGAGAGGAATGCCATCAGCGCGCCCCACAGCAGGCTGCCGTCGATGCCGGTAAACCAGAAGGCCAGCCCGCCGAGAATACCCTGCACGACGCCGACTACCACCGTACCTTTCACCGTCGCGCGCGCCACAGCAGCAAACTTCACCATCAGGTGATGCTTCACATAAGTAGAAAGCGGCAATGCTTCCAGAATCAGATGCACCAGATAGGAGCCATCTTTCAGCAGGAAGAACAGCAGATAGAGCATGATGCCAAAACCGACGGTGAAGCTGAACGTCCCTTTACCAATGATAAAGGCGCTGCCCGCCACATACTGACCGCCCTTCAGCGCAAACGAGGAGAGCTTCTGCTGAATCTGTTCGGCGTTATCCAGATTATTTTCAGCCAGGAAATGCTTCGCCCAGCGCGGCAGATGCTGTAGCAGATCGGCGAAGACGGCCGGGAACTGCGATGAGTTGGTCTGCAGTTTGTGATAGACCGCGTTGGTTTCAACCACCAATGAGGAGGCAATAATCGCCAGCGGTGTGAAGACAATCAGGCAGATACAGAACAGGGTAATTAGCGCAGCCACGCCGTTGCGGTCACCCAGTCGGCTGCGCAGCCAGGTTTTCAGCGGATGGAAAATCACCGCCAGAATCGCCGCCCATAAAATCGGCGAGAAATAGGGCGAAAGCACCTCGAAAAATGCGACGGTGGCAATAGCCAGAATCAAAATGAAAAACCCGATGTTCAATCCTTTAAAACGCATGGAGAAACCTCATCTGGAACAAACTCTGATAAACCCGACGCGCAAATTTGCTGTGTCCGGCTTCGCTTGCGCGATAGCCTCGTGACAAATAACGCTCAGGCTTTGCACGTTAAATGCTGCTGCGGGCAGCATTATTCTGGCTAACTGTCTGAAAGGTCTTGCAGAAGTGATGAACGGGTAATGTGCGTTCGCTGCGTGACTTTCGGTCAGTAGCGGGCTGCCTCTGACGGCAGCGCGCTGAATCCTACATTAGCGTAGCGGTTTCGACCATTATTGGTAGGTCAGAAACTCATGTTCCCGGTGTATGCTGCCGATAACATCATTGAGTGAGCAAAAAACAGGCAGTGAGAAATGCGTAAACAGAGAGTCTTAGTGGTGCTGGTAACGCTGGTATTGACCGGCTGCGCGACCAAGCATTATCCACAGGCGGCTGCGGTGACGCCGCAAGAGACAGCGACGCTGAGCTGCAACGCCCTGGATCAGGAACTGGTCAAAGCGCACAGCGTGCAAAGTGATATCGAGCAGACCGGCCAGTTCAATGCCCTGACCGTGCTGGGCTTTATCGGGGATTTCGGACTGGGCAATGGCATTGCAAAATACAATGCCACCCGTAAAGCGGAAAAGCGGGTCACTGCGTTGCAGTCGCTGAAAGCCGCAAAGTGCAGCCAGCGTCTTTCATAACGGGCTGCGTCAGATCAGCCAAGCTTCCCTGCGCTGAGATGTTGCAAACGGACATTTTCGGCCGCGCGTTTACCGGCCAGAAAGGCGTGATCCGAGTTGTAATATTCCCACTCGCTGTAACGACCCGACAGATGGATATCCTGAGTCAGCAGCCACTGGCGGATCAAGGCCACGTTATCGCTGCGCGCATGGTCATAGACCACGTAGGCGTAAGGCATATCAACCTCTGATGCGCAGAGTAACGGATCGTCTGTGGTAATCATGCCGACCCGGATGCAATCCTGACGGCAGCGCTCAATCAGTGCATCACCCTCCAGCGGCAGCGGATTAGCCGCGTTGTAGGTAATTTCACAGGTTAAGCCGAAACCACCCGGCGGATTGCAGTGTGGACTGGCATTACCCTGCACAAATATGCGATGGAACAGTGTATCGCCAGGGTAGTAAATCCAGTGTTTTTCAGTCAGGTCAGCCCGGCCAATGCCCAGATTCACACAGCGCACCGACACAAACTGCAGTTGCTGCGCCGCCAGCTGGACGCTCTCTGGCACCTCATCACCCATTAGCTTAATCAGCTCCGGCAGCGGCATGGTACTGATCAACTGCTCATACCGGTAGTGGCGACCATCCGCCAGCAGGGCGACATGCGCCTGCGGGTAGATGCGCGTCAACGTTGTATCGGTTTCCAGCTTACATTTCAGGTGCGGTAAAAAGCCTGACATCAGTGCCTGGAAGCCACCGCGCAGCGGATAGCCGAATCGGGCGTTAGGGCCGACCGGTTTCGCCAGCGGTTGCAGCGCGCCATCGATAATCTGTGACAGATCGGGCAGCGGCACGCGTCCGCCGAGCCATGAGGTTTCCATGTCGGTCAGGGGCACTTTCCACAGTTTCTGGTTGTAGGGCAGGGCGAAATGCCGCGCGATGCCTTTGCCCCAGGTGCGCATAATAAAGTGCTGGAAATCCTCTTCGCCTTCCACCACACCGGCGCTGCTGCCCTCATCAGGGATTGCGCCATCCGCGCAGCAATCCCGCCGCGCCCGCGCCCGATCCAGCGGCACGGCAGCCACCGCTGTTTCGCCATAACGCGCTTCGATAGCGCCCAGCACACACTCTTTTACCACCTCGACCGGCAGGCCATGCAGCGCTGACTGGAAGGGATAGCGGGTATAAACACCGTCGCTGTAAACCCAGGCCTCGCGCGCCTGCCAGTGCAGATTGTCGCCCAGTAGCATCTCATAGAGCTGCAACACGTAGGGATCCTGCGAGAACATGATGTGACCGGCATAGTCGAAGGTGAATCCCTGATCGTCAATCGAGCGGCACCAGCCACCCGGCGTACTGTTTTTCTCCAGCAGCACCGCGCCTTCGCCATAGTGATACCCGGCGCTCAGACCCGTCGGTCCGGCGCCAATAATCAGGCAGGGCACCGCATCGCTCTCCAGCATCGCTGGCGTTAAAGGCTTGATGTTAGCCTGCGCGCGGGTCTGGCTGGCAGACTTCAGAGCAGGCTGACGCTGCGTCAGCGCCTGTTCGATCAGGCCATGTATCTGCTCTGCGGTGCGGTCCCAGGAGGTGGCATCGACTTTTGCCTGCATCCGTCCCGTCAGCGCCAGCCGTTCTGCGGCACTGATTGCCATTGCCTGTTTACAGGCGGCAATAAATTCCGCATGCGTCTCTGCAACCGCCACTTCTTCTGCGTAGTGGCGTGCCACATCGACAATAGCAGTACTGACAATTGGCAGCTGCGCCGCCATATACTCCAGCACCTTGGTCGGAGAGATGTAGCGGGTCGAAGCATTGATGGCAAACGGCATCAGACAGACATCCCAGCCCGCCAGGAACTGCGGCAGCGCCTGATAGGGCTGCTGACCTAACCAGTGAATATTGTCGCGCTGCGGCAGGCTGGCGGGATCAATTTTCACCACTGGCCCGACCATAATGATTTGCCACTCGGGATGGCTGTCTGCCAGTGCGGCTATCAGCGGCAGATCGATACGCTCATCCAGCACGCCGTAATAACCCAGACGCTGCGACGGAATGGCATCCTGTAACGGATGACGATTCGTGCGATCGCGCGCCTGTTCAAAATGAATGGCATCAACGCTGCTGGGGAAACAGTAAACCTGAGCGTGTTTATCACGCTTTGCTTCATAGAGGCTGGAGCCGCCGGTAAAGACCAGATCGGCGCGGGTCATCAGCGCCGATTCGCGCTGCTGCAGCTGACGCGGCGCATTCTGGAAGGCCGAAAGCTCATCCATACAGTCATAAATCACCAGTGCCGGATCAAACGGCGTCAGCAGCGGCAGTGCCATTGGCGTATAGAACCAGATCAGCGGCTGTTCGTTCTCCTCCAGCAGCGGCGTCAGCAGCAGCAGCAGCGGGGCGATCTGGCTGTCGTGAAAGCCGGGCGCGTAGCTGTCGGTGTGTGGCTGGATCACCGTGATGTTGGCGGCAGGTGAACTCTGGTGCAGACCCGGTGGTCCCGCCTGCCAGACCGGTTCCTCGACAAATAGCACGCGATAGTGCTGTGCCAGGCGAGTCAGCAATTGCTGCGGACGCTGAAAAACAAAACCCCAGCGTAAATGGCTGAAAACGATAAGAACGGGTGGTTTCATGGTGTGCTCCTGGCTGGGATGTTGTAGGGACGTAATGTGCTGCAAAAAGCGCTGCGCCTGACGCAAGGCGTCGGCATAAGGCTGCTGTAACTGGCGGGCATAAGGATCAGCGCCCAGAAGATCGAGATCCCACAGGCCGCTGCGGGTCCAGAAGGTGGTCTCCTCCCACAAGGGACGATCGAGAATCGGATAGAGGCAGATGCCGAGCAGGTCCGCGCCTGCCAGCTGCGCCTGTGCAACCTGTGTGGCGATCTCACGGATCCAGGCGCCGCGGCCGCTGCCCACGTGGCTGGTTTCCGCCAGCAGCAACGGCCGCTGATAGCGCAGCCAGACCTGCAGCAGCAGCTGATGCAGCGGCTGGCGTCGGCTGTCGCCCAGATGCCAGTAAAGCCGCCGGTTTGAACCCTGTTCCCACTGGTTGTCGTGGTAGTAATTCACACCAATCAGATCGAGATAGCGGGGTGCGCCGCCCAGCTCCGGATTACGGCGACCACTGAGCATGTCCCACGCCTGATACTGGGTGTCACACATCTCACGCGCCAGACGGTCGCTGTCGGGATCGGCGGGATCCGGCGCGATATGAATCAGCGGATCGCAGTGCTGCACACGGGCGCGCGGATCGGCCTGCCAGATCGCATCACAGCCAGCCAGGGTGGCGCGCACCAGCTGCCGCTTGGCGGCATCGGCCCGATCCGGCACCGGAATCGCTTCACAGGCAAACAGCCCGACCGAGATGCCCCAGCTGACAAAGGAGATTTCATTCATCGGAGAGTAGATCGGTGCCTGCTGATACCAGGGCGCCAGGAAGCGGGCCAGTGCACCACAGAAGGCAGCGAAACGGGGGATAAAGTCGTGATCAAACAGGCTGAGGCCTGCGGGCCAGCCGTAGTGACAGATTGTCCAGCTTAACTGAATACCCTGCTGCTCTGCGGCCTGCATGCGTGCAGCGACCGTGGAGAAGTCATAGCGGCCATCGCGTTCACATAGCCGCCAGCCGACGCTTTCCCGCACGGTGCGAATGGCAAAGGGGCTCAGCGCTGCATAATCTTCTGCCGCCCGCGCCTGATGCTGGTTCAGATCGTTCATCGACAGCGCAAGACCGGCCGGGTTAATATGATCGGCACCTTCGTAACCGGCCTGCCAGAAACTGGAAAAGGGCGTCATGGCATCTCCCAAAAAAAGCAACACGCTTCCCGCTGACGAGCCGTTGTGAAACGGGTCAGGGCGTTACAGATATGTAAAGCAGACTGGCGATCCTTGCCATAAGCCACAGACGCTAAATTGCAGGCAACAGAGCCTGTGGCGGTTTGGATGCGTGAGATAGCAGAACTAAACGTGCGGCGCTATCGGCAGGAAAAAGAGTGGCTTCTCTGAATGTTAACGGATTTTGCGGAAGCCTTACTGGAAAGTATAGACAGGGAAGGATGCTTCGCAAATTATTGAAGTGAAAAGGAAAAAGCGCAGCGGCAAAATCATCCATTCAGAAACAGGAATTATTCACTTTTGTCTGCGCTGTCGGATTGATAAGCGCAGCGTAAAGCGCATCAGCGTTAGTTTCAGCTTTGTTAACCTTTTCCTCAACATGCAGAGCGGTCAGACTGGCCTGTGTTAACCTTACTGCTTCGCTTGCCTATTAACGGGCTGGCGACAAGATTGACTTATTACTGGCCTGAATCTGTGGGCGATCAACGGGCGGCGGGTTAAGCTGCGCACCGCTTAAAACAGGATGTTTAACCGACTATGTTCTCATTCGACTGGCACCGTTTTTTACTTAACGATCAACCCGCCACCTTTTTATTTGAAGTGGTGGCGCGGGTTTTAATCGCTTATCTGGTAGTTTTTACTTTTCTGAAAGTGTCAGGACGACGCGGCGTGCGTCAGCTGTCGTTGTTCGAACTGGTGGTGATCCTGACGCTGGGTTCTGCGTCCGGTGACGTCACGTTTTATGACGATGTACCGGTGCTGCCGGTGATTATGGTGTTTGTGGTATTGCTGGCGCTCTACCGCCTGACCACCTGGCTGACGTCACACAGTCCGCGCTTTTCACGGCTGATTCAGGGCGACGTCATTACCCTGATTAAGGATGGCATGTATGTGCTGGAAAGTCTGGATCAGCTGAATATTTCCGAAGATGAGTTCTATATGGAGTTGCGCCAGAGCGGCGTAGAACATCTGGGACAAATCCGGCTGGCGCTGGTGGAAGTCGATGGTCAGCTCAGTCTCTATTTCTATGATGATGACGAGATACGCGCTGGATTAAGCGTGCTGCCGCCAGAGCACCGACAGGATTACAGCACAGTGCCGGTCAGCGCGCTCTACGCCTGCACCCATTGTGGCCAGACGCAGAGGATTGAGGCGGAGCAGCAGGCTGTCTGCGAGCGCTGTCAGCGACAGCGCTGGTCTGCGGCACTGAGCGTACGTCGGCTGCATTAGCGGTATCAGAGCATCGGGCTGAACCGCGATTAAACCCGTCGCAGCTTGTTCCCGCTCTCCACATAACTTTGCCTGTTACTGACAGAAAATGAAAACCCGTCGGGCAGCATAGCGACACCGTTACCAGAGAGGTGTGCGTATGAAAGTGAGGGTGGCCAGTGCATTACTGTTTTTACTGTTATCGTTTGGTGCATTTTCACAACAGGTGATAAGCGAAAGTCATCCCCATTCACGCAGTGCGCGACTGCTGGAGCAGGGGAGTCAGGTCGATACGGCGGACTCGCCGGATGAACATCTGCTGGAGAGGCGGGAGTGGCGAAGTAGTCTGCAGCGCAAGCCGTATTAAAATGCGATCCCCGGCAGCGCGTTCTGCCGGGGATCCGGTATTGAGATTCAGGCGATTAAATCGTGGCCTGCGTAGCGGTCATACCCGGCACCAGAATCACCTTCCGGCACTCCTCTTTGCGTTTAGCGAAAATATCGTAGCCGCGTGCGGCATCTTCCAGCGGCAGATGATGAGTCACAATCTCTTCCGGCGTCAGATGCCCCTGTTCAATCAGCTTCAGCAGATCGGGCAGATACGCATGCACATGCGTCTGTCCCATCTTAAAGGTCAGCCCTTTGTCGAAGGCATCACCAAACAGGAAGCCGTGAATGAATCCGGCGTAGACGCCCGGCACGCTGACGATACCGCCACGCCGCACCGCAGCAATACACTGACGCAACGCTTTACCACTGCTGCCTTCCAGCTTGAGATTGGTGAGCACGGTTTCAGTCAGGCTGCCTTTCGCCTCGAATCCGACGGCATCGATCACGGCATCCACACCGCGATTGCCGGTGCTGTGTTCAATAATCCAGCCAGCCGGGTCATCGATCTCATCGAAGTTAATCGGGATGACGCCGTAGCGATCGCGGGCAAAGTTTAAGCGGTAGTTGTTGTGGTCAATCATGTAAATCTGTTCGGCACCCTGCTGCCGTGCGCAGGCGGCACTAAGCAGGCCCACCGGGCCGGCACCAAAAATCGCCAGGCTGGAGCCGGGTTTAACTTCGGCATTTTTGACCGCCTGCCACGCGGTGGGCAGAATGTCCGACAGGAACAGCACTTTCTCATCTGACAGCACAGCCGGAACTTTGAATGGGCCGGTATTGGCTTTCGGCACCCTGACATACTCGGCCTGGCCGCCGGGCACACCGCCATAGAGCTTACTGAAACCAAACAGCGCCGCGGGCGGCGTGATGTTCTTACGGTTCAGAATAGCGCCCCGTCCGCTGTTGGTATTTTCACAGGCGGCATACTGGCTCAGCAGGCAGAAAAAGCAGTCGCCACAGGCGATCACAAACGGTATGACTACCCGGTCGCCTTTGGCGACGGCAGTCACTGCGCTGCCCGCTTCAACCACTTCGCCCATAAACTCATGACCAAAAATATCGCCATGCCCGGTACCGGGAATTTTGCCGCGATAAAGGTGCAGGTCTGAACCGCAAATGGCGGTAGCGGTCACGCGCAGAATAATGTCATCGGCTGCTTCCAGACCCGGGTCGGGCACGTTATCCACGCTGACTTTATGCGGGCCGTGATACGTTAATGCTTTCATTTGTTGATCTCCTGCTGACGGGGGAAGGGCGGCCAGACCAGAAGGTGTGGCTACCTGCGAGGAAGACTCAGTGAATCTGAAATCGAAACCTGCCTGAAGTGTAGTAACTCTTTAAGGAGTAAGCAGAGCGGTGCTGGAGACGGGGCGATTTCAGACCGGCGGGCTGGGTGAAGGCCTTTGCAGTGTGGCGGCAGGAACGGACAGCGCATCTGGTTGCCAGCCGGTGAGATCAGCCAGCGCGCGCCGGTAAGGGGTGTCAATTTGTGCCGGAATCTGGCCGAGGTAGTGAAAAGCGTGCTCACGCGTTTCACCGGTGAGATTCTGCAGGTAGTGCCGCGCCTCCTCCAGCGTCGGGATCTGACCTTCAACACCCGCCATACGGGCAGGAAGACCGGTCCAGATGACTCCTTCAATACCTTTCGCCTGCGCCCACTCCGCCAGCGGTCCCACCGGGGTTTCTGTTACCGTCATCATCCCGATGCCATCGGCACGGCTCTCCGGTATCGCCTCCCGAATGCGCAACGCGCTGCAGGCGCTCTCCAGTGAAGCGGTGTTCAGCCAGGCCCAGAACACTGGCACCGGGCGGGCATTCAGGCAGATGGCGGTCGACAACTCACCGCCGTCAGCGATGCGCACAAACTCAATCGGTATGGCAGGTCCATCATGATGCCACTGACTGGCCACCGGTAGTGCGCCGGTTTTCCAGATCAGCGATCCCCATCCCAGGCAGGCAATTTTCATTTTTTCTCCTGTGTCCCTGTTGGCGTGATTGCGACAGCGTCCGTTTAAGCGTAGCCCGTTGCGCTTAATCGTTACAGGGATCACCTTTTCAGGGGCAGTAAAACGGGCGCAAAAATGGCATGATCGCTGTGCAGTCACTTTGCACAACCTGACGGTTTTTTCAGCAATCCATGCGCGTTTGTCTTCGCGGCTTGAACTTTTATCGTCAGGTAGTGTAAAAAGTGGCGCACGCAATCGATTACTTATGCATGTGCGGATCATTTTTACGCTTCACCGATCTGTCTGCAGCTAAGGCTGAGAGTGGGGCATACGTTACCTGCCTGACGGCTCAGGTTACTGGCGGCTTTTAACACGGACTATCTGATGAAAACCACGCAAACTGGCACGCTGGGCGCGCTTGAGAGTGACGTCGATACGGGATGGCGTAAAACCGACACGATGTGGATGCTGGGTTTATACGGCACCGCAATCGGAGCCGGGGTGCTGTTCCTGCCCATCAATGCTGGTGTCGGCGGTCTGATCCCGCTCATCATCATGGCGGTGCTGGCCTTTCCGCTGACCTTCTTCGCGCACCGCGCCCTGACGCGTTTTGTCCTTTCCGGTAAAAATCCGGCGGGTGATATCACTGAGGTAGTTGAGGAGCATTTCGGCGTTGGCGCGGGCAAGTTGATTACGCTGCTCTATTTCTTCGCAATTTACCCGATTCTGCTGATGTACAGCGTGGCGATTACCAACACGGTGGAAAGCCTGATGGTGAATCAGCTCGGCCTTGTGCCACCGCCGCGTGTGCTGCTGTCGCTGCTGCTGATTGTCGGCCTGATGACCATTGTGCGCTTCGGCGAAAAGATGATCGTCAAAGCGATGAGCGTGCTGGTCTATCCTTTTGTGGCGGTTTTGATGCTGATGGCCTGCTATCTGATCCCGCACTGGCACGGCGCTGTACTCTCAACCCTGAACGTTCAGCCTGCGGGCAGAAGTCTGTGGATGACGCTGTGGCTGGCGATACCCGTTATGGTCTTTTCGTTTAACCACTCACCGATCATCTCCTCCTTTGCACTGGCGAAGCGCGAAGAGTATGGCGACGCCGCTGAGAAAAAATGCTCGCGCATTCTGGCCTGCTCACACCTGATGATGGTGGTGACGGTGATGTTCTTTGTCTTCAGTTGCGTGCTGAGCCTGTCGCCTGACGATCTGCATGCCGCTAAGGCGCAGAACATTACCATTCTCTCCTATCTGGCGAACCATTTTCAGGTGCCGATGATTGCCTGGCTCGGGCCGCTGATCGCCATTGTAGCGATCACCAAATCGTTCCTCGGCCACTATCTGGGCGCGCGTGAAGGGTTTAATGGTATGGTGAATAAGGCGCTGCGCAGCCGCGGTAAAACCATCGCGCCTGCCAGACTGAATCGCCTGACGTCACTCTTTATGTTGCTTACCACCTGGCTGGTGGCAACGCTGGATCCGAATATTCTCGGCATGATTGAGACGCTGGGCGGGCCGGTGATTGCCATGATCCTGTTCCTGATGCCGATGTATGCCATTCACAAAGTCCCGGCGATGCGTAAGTACAGCGGGAAAATCAGTAACCTGTTTGTTGTGCTGATTGGTCTGATTGCCATCTCCGCGATTTTCTATTCGCTGGTGAAGTAACAGGTCACTCAACAGGCGCTTCTCAGCAGTATTGAGAGGCGTCTGCTGTTCTGCCCACCACGCGTCATTTTCTCCGTGTATCGCCAACCCGCGCCCCCCTGTTTTAGCCAGCCGCCGCACAGTGAACCCTCTCTCTCAGACGCATCTCGTCAGCAATATTTACATTTGTTACTTTTTCACATGGTAGAGTTAACGCGAATAATTATTATTCCTTTAAAGGACTGGAGAAAAATGAAAATCGGGATTGTTGCTGCCACCACACTGTTACTGTCAACCGCCTGCGCGGCGACCACCTATCCGGTCACGGTGACCGATATGGATGGTCAGAAAATTACGCTGCAAAAGGAGCCGCAGCATGTGATTTTGCAGGATGGACGCGACGTGATGGCGCTGGCCTTACTGGATCGACAGAACCCGTTTCAGCGGGTCGTTGCCTGGAATAACCTGCCGAAAAAGCAGGACACCCAGACCTGGGATCTGCTGAAGCAGCGCTGGCCGCAGGCGGCATCGATTGTGGATATGGGCTTTAACGATCAGGGGCAGGTCAATCTGGAAAGCGTGCTGGCGAAGCAGCCCGATCTGATGATTGCGCAGCTGCGCGCTAAACCGGCACTGGCGCAGTCGGGCGTGCTGGCTACCCTGAAAAATCTGCATATCCCGGTGCTGTTCCTGGATGATGAGCTTCACCCTAAAGAAAACACCCTGAAGAGTGTGAAAGTGCTGGGTACCGTTCTGAATCGTGAAACCGAGGCAAAAGCCTATGCTGATTTTTATCAGCAGCGCTGGCAGATGCTTCAGCAGAAGATCGCTCAGGTGCCGCACAAGCCGACGGTATTTATTGAACCGATTGCCGGTAACAGTGACAACTGCTGCTTTACCCATGGTCATAACGGCTGGGGTGCGCTGGTGGAAGCGGTCGGCGGGAAAAATATCGGCTCAGCGCTGCTGCCCGGCAGCTCAGGTTTTGTGTCGCTGGAGAAGATTATCGCCATGAAGCCGGACGTTTACATCATGACCGGTTCGAAGCGTCCGAACAGCAACGTGCTGCCGTTTGGTTATGGTGCCAGTCAGAGCGACGTGACCGCCACCTTTAACCGCCTGCAGAACCGTACCGGGCTGGAGCAGATCGAACCGGTGAAACAGAAACGGGTCTATGGCGTCTATCACCATTTTTATAATCACCCTTACAACATCATCGGTATGGAAATTCTGGCTAAAGATCTCTATCCGGACCTGTTCAGCGATCTGGATCCGACGGCCGATTATCACCATATCGTAAAACAGTTTACGGGATTGCCGGATGCGCCGGTGATCCTCAGCACGCCATAACCGGGTGAAGCGTCGGGGTGCATTTCAGCACCCTGACGTTGAACAGGTTTTAACGGGTTAGCCTGAGACGTGATGTTCAGGCTGCCCGGTTAAGATCTGGATTGCGTCAGAAAAGTTGTAAAGATATGACCAGTGTTAAGAAATCGCTAAGCAAGCGTAATACTGTGTAAGTTACCGGATTTTAAGACTTTTGCCGATGTCTCCCGCCAGAATTATTGCCATGATGCCGATCAACGGTGCCTGAACAGCCGTTATTTTCGGAGGCAGTATCATGAAAAAAACAACATTAACGCTTATCGCTTCACTTTTAACATGCAGCACGCTCTTCTCTCAGGTTTCACTGGCAGACGATCATGATGACGGACAGCGTAAGCCGGTGCCGCATCAGAACAGTGATAAACGCCCTGATAATCGCGGCCCCGATCAGAATCGAGACCGCGGCAACAATCGCCATGATGATAAAAATCCTCGCGACATGGGCAATAATCGTCATGATGAAGGTAACTACCATCGTGGCAGAGAATCCCGCAATGACCGTGACCATTTCGCCTGGCAGGGTCATGACTTCCGTCGCGGCCATCCTGTCCCGCAGGAATATCGTGGCGACCATTATCGCGTAGCCGACTGGCATGAACGCGGTCTGCGTGAACCGCCGCGCGGTTATCACTGGGCAAACATCGACGGCAACTATGTGCTGATTGCTGCCGCGACCGGTGTGATTACCGCGCTGGTGCTGAACAGCGCCCTGAACTGATTCTATCCTGAACCCTTCACCAGGGATGGCTGCGGCCATCCCTCTTTCTTTCCGTTTTGCTGCGCCAGCGGCTATCCTGAGACTCCACGCTGAAAATTTCCTGTATAAGGAGTCATGATGACGACGGTCAAGATGGTTGCAGTCGATATGGATGGCACGTTTCTGGACGATAATAAGCTGTACAACCGATCCCGCTTTCTCGCCTGCTATCAGCAACTCACCGCCCGCGACATCAAATTTGTGGTGGCCAGCGGCAATCAGTACTACCAGCTCAAATCCTTTTTCCCGGAGATCGCCAGCGATATCGCCTTTGTGGCGGAAAACGGCGCATGGATTATTGACCGCGATGAGGAGCTGTTTTGCGGTGCCTTTGAACGCCGCGACGTTGAAGCGGTAATCAGCACCCTGCAAAACGGCGACTATCCCGGCCTGCGTTACCTGCTGTGTGGCCGTGACAGCGCCTATTACTTCGACGGCATGGAAGAGAGCTGGCTGAAGAAGATGCGCCATTACTGTCACCGGCTGAAGCCAATTCATCATCTGGATGAGGTGCAGGATGACCGGCTGTTTAAGTTCGCGCTGAACCTCTCGGATGATTACATCGAGCCACTGATGGCGGATATTGAGCGATTGCACCAGGGACGCGTGGCCGCGACGTCAAGTGGTCATGGCTCGGTGGATCTGATCGTACCGGGAAATCACAAAGCGCACGGTCTGGATCTGCTGGCAAAACGCTGGGGGATCACGCATGACCAGGTGCTGGTCTTTGGCGATGGCGGTAACGATCTGGAGATGCTGAAGCAGTCCGGCTTCAGTTTTGCCATGGACAATGCGCCGCAGCGGGTAAAGCAGGCGGCACGTTATGCCGCGCCGTCTAATAATGAGCAGGGCGTGTTGCAGGTCATTGAGCAGATGCTGGCAGGTGAGGGGCCTTTTGCCGCACCGCGGCACTGAGACTGAACGTGCCAGGATAGCGCTGGGCTGCTGCATGACCTGCCAGGCTGGCAGGTCAGTCAAGAGGCCAAAGTGGCCCTGGATCACGCCGTGATCGGCCAGGCCTGCGCAATCATTGTCTGCATCTGTTCGCGGCTGTAATTCACCAGCGAATTTTTGCTATTGGCACGCGCCAGGATCCACTCCACCTCAGTGCGGCTCAGCGACGGGCCTTCCTGCCAGAATGGCGTGATGGCCTGCTGCTGCAGCCACTGCTTCAGAAACTGTGCCGGTGAATCTGTGGATTCGCTGAAGAGCTGCGGGTGCAGCTCCGCCATCAGCTTAAGCTGCAGCGGCTGCTGGCTATCAGACAGCAGATCCAGGAACGGAAACAGCAGGCGTCCGCACACTTCACCGTGATGGAACGGTTTAATCGCGCCCAGTTCCCCGGCAATACCGTGGATCACCCCCAGACCCGCGCTGCTGAGACTGACCCCTCCCAGCCACGATGCCATCATCATTGCTTCACGTGCCGCGTCACCCGCCGCATCTTCGCGATTGAGGGCAGGCCACGCCTGAACAAACTGACGCAGACCGGTCAGCGCCAGCTGGCGGGTGAAGAGGTTGCCTTTGCCGGAGAGATACGCTTCAAACAGGTGGGTGAAAGCATCGATGCCGCAGGTCACCAGCACCTGGTCAGGCGCGCCTTTCAGCAGATCCGGGTCAAGAATCGCTACTTCCGGCACAAAGACAGGGTGGCGCAGTGACGCTTTGATCTGAATTTCCTGCTGGTCAGTCACTACCGCATTTTGCGTGACTTCGCTGCCGGTCCCGGCCGTTGTCGGAACCGCAATCAGCGGCAGCGTGATGGGCTGAACTGCAGTGTCACCCACTTTTTCCAGATAGCGGGCCGTGGGCAGCGGGTGTTGGATCATGGCGCTGAAGGCTTTCGCCGCATCCAGCACGCTGCCTCCGCCAATCGCGACCACCCGATCAACATGACCGCGCCAGCGTGCAACCCAGCCATCGATCTCAGCGGGCGAGGCTTCATGGCTGACAATTTCATAGCCGAGAATATGATCGTTGAGGTCAGCTTTTATCCGGGCATAGGCCGGCCCCTGCAGGAAAGATTGTCCGCAAAACAGCAGAGTAGGTTGTGACCGTGCGGCCAGCAGCGGCACCAGTTTATCCAGACTACCGCGGCCAAAGAGGGTTCGTTGATTACTGTACAGCTCACTCAGGTTCTCACTCACCAGCGCATCCTTTTTACATTTCGCTAAAATCTGAGTGTAACGAAAAGCGCGGCGCCAGCATGGGCAAACTTTCTGATAACACACTGGCAAAAAGTTGATCATCTTCGCAAAACAGAAATTCACCGTCGGCGGGGTGGTGCTTTCCTGCGGATGTTACCCTTAACATGTTATCGGTAACAGCGTTTGTCGGGGTGTGTAAGCATCTTACAGCGCGCTGTTTTGCAGCCCTCCGGGGATCATGATAATAAACCGACACTGAATTCCCTTCAGTGCGCAAGGTGGAGAAAACCTATGCCATTACTCTATGTGGCGATCGGCGTCGCGTTACTGCTGCTGCTAATGATTCGCTTTAAGCTTAATGGATTTATCGCGCTGATCCTGGTGGCGCTGGCGGTCGGTGTGATGCAGGGCATGCCGGTTAATAAAGTTATTACCTCAATTAAAGCGGGCGTAGGTGGCACGCTGGGCAGCCTGGCACTGATCATGGGCTTTGGTGCCATGCTCGGTAAGTTGCTGGCCGACTGCGGCGGCGCGCAGCGCATTGCCACCACCCTGATTGAAAAATTCGGTACAAAGCATATTCAGTGGGCGCTGGTACTGACCGGTTTTATCGTCGGTTTTGCGCTGTTCTACGAAGTTGGCTTTGTCCTGATGCTGCCGCTGGTGTTCAGCGTGGCGGCGTCAGCGCGTGTGCCGCTGCTCTACGTCGGGGTGCCGATGGCGGCTGCTTTATCAGTGACGCACGGTTTCCTTCCCCCGCATCCTGGCCCTACAGCCATTGCTACGCTGTTTAATGCTGACATGGGTAAAACGTTGCTGTTCGGTACGCTGCTGGGTATCCCTACGGTGATTCTGGCGGGGCCGGTTTATGCCCGTTTCCTGAAAAACATCGACAAACCGATTCCACAGGGGCTTTATAACCCGAAGACCTTTACCGAAGCGGAAATGCCCAGTTTTGGCGTCAGCGTCTGGACAGCACTGGTGCCGGTGGTGCTGATGGCGTTGCGTGCCGTGGCGGAGATGCTGTTGCCAAAAGGCCATGTACTGCTGCCCTATGCGGAGTTCTTTGGCGACCCGGTAATGGCAACGCTGATTGCGGTACTGATTGCGATCTTCACCTTTGGCCTGAATCGCGGTCGTACGATGGAACAGGTGATGGATACCCTGACCGACTCGATCAAAATCATCGCTATGATGCTGTTGATCATTGGCGGTGGCGGTGCCTTTAAACAGGTACTGGTGGACAGCGGCGTGGATAAATATATCGCCAGCATGATGCATTCGACTCAGCTTTCACCCATTTTTATGGCCTGGTCGATTGCTGCTGTGCTGCGTATTGCACTGGGTTCTGCCACGGTTGCGGCGATTACCGCCGGGGGCATTGTGGCACCGTTGATTGTCACCAGCGGTGCCAGCCCGGAATTGATGGTGATCGCCGTGGGTTCCGGCAGTGTGATCTTCTCGCACGTTAATGACCCAGGCTTCTGGCTTTTCAAAGAGTATTTCAACCTGACGATTGGTGAAACCATTCGCTCCTGGTCGGCGCTGGAGACTATTATTTCGGTCTGTGGTCTGGTGGGTTGCCTGCTGCTCTCCTGGGCGATTTAACCTCTGGCCGCTGGCAACCCTGCCAGCGGCTCCTCCGCGTTGCTTCTCTCCAGCCCGTTTCCTTTTATATCGCGGACTGCTTCCCAGGCTGGTTTATTTGCAGCCCGTGACCACGAACATAATAAGGGCCGCAAAACGCGGCCCACAGGTTTGTAATAGCATACATCTGGCCTCTTAATGAGGCGGTTCAAAACCGGCTTTGACCATCTGTTCCCGTAGCGCACGCGCAATTTCGCGATTGCCGCCGGTGACCGGATAGATCACGTTATTGACCACATCATCAAGATAGTGCTCGTCAAACTCCTGCATAGAGAGCTGCGTGCCGCCTTCATCGTTGATGGCGAAAGAACCTTTGATGTGGTTACCGCTGTTTTTTGCCTTAAGGCTGTAGCGGCCCATGCTGGTATTAATCGTGCTCATAAGATCTCCTCGCGACTCACTTCAATCTCATCACTACTGAGGCCTGCCTTGCCGCCTGAATTTTAGCCAGGAGTGGTGAGTAAAACGAAGAAAGAGGGCCAGTAAGAAGTGGTGTTGCGATCGTTATCTCAGAACATAAATAAAAACGAAAGTTGCTGAACTTATGAGCAGTTGAACACTGACTGAAGCGGCGTGACAAATTTTTCTGTCTATACTGCTTACAGGAAAAATGTTTAATCAGTGAGGGAGAAAGGAAATGAAAATTATTCTGTGGATTATCGCGATCATTTTTATCGTGGGCTTGCTGACCCTGACAGGGGTGTTCAAACTGATTTTCTGATGTCATAGCTTTGTTAAAGCTTCAGCGACAGCGGGCACCTAATCAGGTGCCCGGGTTGTTTTCTGGCTCGCTAGCAAATACTGGCTGATGGGATCCATCGGCGTATCTGGTAGCAGATCCTGAGAGTTCAGCTGTTTTTTACAGCATGCGCAGCAGGCACCATGAAAGTTGCGCTTACCCTCCCGATAATCAGTGAAAACGAACCGTGCGCTTCCACACTGGCTACAGCGTATCTTCATCACCATTCTGCGTCTCATCCTCCTTTTTGAAGCGCCCTGACGGATGCCTGCCTCTGATCGGTTAAGCAGGTTTTATCTATTGCTGCGCAATATTATTTCGGACTGCGATGAGAAACGTAATTTCTTATAACGTTGAATGTTTGTTGCCAAATGCGAATTCAATCACTAAAAAGCACTTCCTTGATCTCGCTCAATGTTTCTTTGCTGTTGGCTGAAATACCCGCGAATACCCCACTCTGACTGGGATTATTGGCACTGAACGCTTAACCGGGTGCAATTAAAAGCAGGAACTGCGCTCAGAAATCCAAGAATTTATGCTCATTTAATGAGCGTTTTTGCCACGATAACTGCGAGAACCCTTAAAAAATGGATCTGACAGAGAAAAGCGCTGTCCCGATGAAGTTAAAAAATTGCGTTTTTACTTATGTCGCCATCATTAAGAAGAGGAATACGTTTCAATAAGATTTTTCTTTTTAACGCGAGTGCTGTGTAATTCTTAAAGAGAAAAGGTGCGGCTTTACAGCGGGTTAACGGCCAGTGCAGGTTATGGGCCTGCTAGCTGTTTACGGACGATTCGCAAGTCCGGAAGCAGGAAAGTGTGATGGATGCACGTAAAGTCGATATTTATCACTTTTTCATCAAATCGTACTGGACAAATTCCTCCGCAATTGCTGTACTAGACACCGACACAGTTTAGTGTCCATTTTTCATGTAAAGGTAATATAGATGTCTAAGATCAAAGGTAACGTTAAGTGGTTTAATGAATCTAAAGGATTCGGGTTCATTACTCCTGAAGATGGCAGCAAAGATGTATTCGTACATTTCTCTGCAATCCAGAGCAACGGCTTCAAAACTCTGGCTGAAGGTCAGCGCGTAGAGTTTGAAATCACCGACGGCGCTAAAGGCCCATCTGCTGCTAACGTTATCAGTCTGTAAGTTAACAGTAAGAATTCTAAAAACCCGCCTGATGGCGGGTTTTTTTATGGCTGTAATCTGCGCTTCATCCCCGCCATCGTACCCTTTATCGGCAGGTTGCCGCACAAACTGCGCGGCGGCTCACAATAAATCCTCGTAACATATTCATAACATTACGACATGCTGCTTTTTAGCGTGCGACGCTATATAACTGTGCGACAGAACCGGGTAAGTGAGGAGGCAGGATGAACATACGTCAGGCAGAGTTAAAAGACAGTTTTGCGCTAAGTGCCCTGTTGAGCGAGTTAGGCTATGGCGGGACCGAAAGCTTCATTGAACAGCGCCTGGCGCAGTTATGCAGCGATCCCAGTGAAGCGCTGCTGGTGGCTGAACATGGCAGCCAGGTGCTGGGTTTCCTTTCCCTGCACTTTATACCTCAGCTGGCCCTGGCCGGTGATTTTGCCCGCATCAGCTATTTCTGCATTGCAGAAGGAGAGCGCAGTAAAGGCGTCGGCCAGCAGCTGCTTCAGCACGCTGAAACGCTGGCAGCGCGTCGTGGCTGCGACCGTATGGAAGTCCATTGCCATCAGTCACGTCTTAAGGCGAATCAATTCTACGCCCGTGAAGGTTATATTGAGTCCCCCCGTTATCTCATCAAAGATCTGCAAGCGGGTTAATTTACCGTACGCAGGGACGATCCGCACTCCGGCGATATTCTTCCGCAGTGCCTTTCTGAGGCTGGCGACAGAAATGATGACTGATCGCTGCATCCTGTGCCTGTCAGCACTTTCTGCTTTCACGGTGGCAGCCAGATAGCAGAAACGGTTGCCAGCATGGCTACATCCTATGGCGGGCAGAAGGCATCTGCACACACGTGGCACTCTGTCTAAGGTAAAGCCGTGCACAGCCCGCCAGTAGCTTTAAGCTGAGGTGAGCGAACATCCATGCAGAGACCGTTAAGCGTAAAACAGGACGATGCGGTGCCTGGCTGAGGATTTGCAGTACACAACGCAGCAATGTCTGCTCTGCTGTCAGCCGAATGGTTTTAGCGCCAACAGAAAGATGACGGCGTACGCCGGATACGGGCATTATCAGCAGAGACTGATCCACCCATAAGTGACGCTGGTAGTGATATGACCGGCGCTGCGGGAGAAGAGAAATGATGAAAGTGGCGTTGGGGCAATTTGCAGTGAGCCGGGAATGGCAGGAGAACGCTGATACCTGTCTGGCCTTAATGCAGCGGGCGGCAGATGGGGGGGCAGATCTGCTGGTGCTGCCGGAAGCGGTGCTGGCGCGCGATAATGCCGATCCCGATTTAGTCGTGAAGGCGGCGCAGCCACTGGATGGCCCTTTCCTCCGCCAGTTGCTGGCTGCCAGTGAGCACAATGCGCTGACTACCATGATGAGCGTGCATGTTCCCACCGATCCGCATAAAGCGCTTAACGTGCTGGTGGCTATCCGTGAGGGTAAAGTCATTGCCGCCTATGAAAAGCTGCATCTGTACGACGCCTTTGCAATGCAGGAGTCACAGCGGGTCAATCCGGGTCATGTCATTCCGCCGTTGATTGAGGTGGCGGGTATGAAAGTGGGATTAATGACCTGCTATGACGTGCGATTCCCGGAGCTGGCGCGTCGGCTGGCGCTGGATGGTGCGCAAGTTCTGGTCCTTCCTGCCGCCTGGGTTAAAGGTCCGCTTAAAGAGATGCACTGGGAGCTGTTAACACGCGCCCGTGCGCTGGAGAACACGTGCTATATGGTGGCGGTGGGTGAATGCGGCTCACGCAATATTGGTAATAGTCTGGTCGTCGATCCGCTGGGCGTGGTAGTGGCAAATGCGGCTGAGTCTCCGGCACTGCTGTTTGCCGATCTTGATCCTGAGCGTGTCGCCTATGCCCGCCGGGTATTACCGGTTCTTGAAAACCGGCGTTTTAAACGGCCTGAACTGAAGTAATTGGCTGAAATGGGAAGCAACCGCAAATTCGCTACAGCAGAGATCTTACTCTGTTACAGATTCCAGTTGTCGTCGCAGGCAAACTGCGCGTAAATAACAGTCACCGTGATTCGATAAAGTTGAAAGGTTAATTATGGAAGGTATCAGTATTGCCAAGCTGCTGATTATTGGTGCGCTTATCGTACTGCTTTTTGGTACCAACAAGTTGCGCTCACTGGGCGGCGATCTGGGCTCCGCGATCAAGGGCTTCAAAAAAGCCATGAAAGACGAAGATACCAGTGCAACCCGAACAACGGCTGAAGACGTGCCGGCAGAACGCGTCGTTCATAAAGATTAATCGGTTATTTGCTGCAAATAACTGTTACTTTTTATTTCAGACCATTTCAGGCAGGTATAAAAAAACCAGGCTGTTTCCAGTCTGGTTTTTTGTTTTTTCAGGCTTCCGACCGTAAAGCGTACTTATTTCACTTCTTCGCCTTTAGCCTGCATATCCGCATGATAGGAAGAGCGCACAAACGGACCGCACGCGGCATGGGTAAAGCCCATCGCCATCGCTTCTGCTTTCATCTCGTCGAACTCAGCCGGGCTGACGTAGCGCTGAACCGGCAGGTGATGGCGGCTCGGCTGCAGATACTGTCCCAGCGTCAGCATGGTGACGCCGTGACGACGCAGATCGCGCATCACCTCAACGATTTCGGCGTTGGTTTCACCCAGTCCCACCATGAGACCTGATTTGGTCGGAACATCAGGATGTGCTTCTTTAAAACGCTCCAGCAGCTTCAGGGACCACTCGTAGTTCGCGCCCGGACGTACCTGGCGGTAGACGCGCGGTACGTTTTCCAGGTTGTGGTTAAACACATCCGGTGGCGTCGCGGTGAGAATCTCCAGTGCGCGATCCATACGGCCACGGAAGTCCGGTACCAGCGTTTCAATTTTGATGGTAGGATTTTTTTCGCGAATCGCGCTGATGCAGTCGGCAAAGTGCTGCGCGCCGCCATCACGCAAATCATCACGGTCAACCGAGGTGATGACCACGTAGCGCAGGCCCATATCGGCAATCGTCTGCGCCAGTTTAGCGGGTTCGTTAGCATCCGGTGCATTAGGACGGCCATGCGCCACATCACAGAAAGGACAACGACGGGTACAGATTGCGCCCAGGATCATAAAGGTGGCGGTGCCGTGGTTGAAGCATTCGGCAAGATTAGGGCAGGACGCCTCTTCGCAGACCGAGTGCAGCCCGTTTTTGCGCATCG
Source organism: Pantoea sp. QMID4 (assembly GCF_030270445.1). Classification (NCBI taxonomy): domain Bacteria; kingdom Pseudomonadati; phylum Pseudomonadota; class Gammaproteobacteria; order Enterobacterales; family Erwiniaceae; genus Pantoea; species Pantoea sp. QMID4. The sequence goes on from NZ_BSXL01000007.1 coordinate 273,768, forward strand.
CAGCTTTAATACCCTGAATACGACTGGAGTCGGCTGGCAGCTTGATTTTCATCCATTCCGGCTTACGCAACATCTCCTGCCGTTCAACAACCACGGTTTTCACCGGGATCAGCGCCATTTTGTCCGCGTCACGATATTTGACGCCGCGTTCCATCTGAATTGGTTTACTCATAAATCAGCAGGTTCCGGTCGGATTGCGATTTGAAAGCGTTCCCACTCAAACCGGGAAAGGGGCTTTCAACTTTATTTGAAAAAAGTGCAAAAATTATATCATCTCATCGTCTGGGAAGCAGCCACCGTCAGCGCTGAAAAGTTACATATTTGTAAATTCGCATTCTGCGTTAAGGCTTAACAGAAGGATCGCCTGCTAACCATTCAACCTTTTCATAACCTGCCAGCCGCGCAAAAGCGCTGACCAGCGGAGCGCGTACCTGCTCTGTGGTGACCTCTGGCTGGAAATTTTTTAACTGGGTCATGCTCATCCCGGCATAACCACAGGGATTAATGCGCAGGAAAGGCGATAAATCCATCGCAACATTCAGCGCCAGACCGTGAAACGAGCAGCCTTTGCGAATGCGCAATCCCAGCGAGCAGATTTTCTCTTCCCCGACATAAACGCCGGGTGCATCTGCGCGGGCGCGGGCGCTGACGCCGAACTCTGCCAGCGTGGCGATAACCGTCTCTTCCAGAATAGTCACCAGCTGGCGCACGCCGAGCTTACGGCGTTTCACATCGATCAGGACATACATGACCTGTTGTCCCGGCCCGTGATAGGTGACCTGACCGCCACGATCGCTCTGCACCACAGGAATAGCACCGGGCATCAGCAGATGTTCTGCTTTTCCCGCCTGACCCTGAGTAAAGACCGGAGGATGTTCGACCAGCCAGATTTCGTCACGACTCTGGTCGTCGCGCTGGTCAGTATAGTGGTGCATGGCGTCGGAAACTGATTGCCAGTCACGCAGACCTGACTGGCGGACAAAGAGGGTTTCAACTGACAAAGCGATAGCCCGCTAAAGGAAAAAACGCTGAGGATAACATCGGCAAACCGTCAGATAGCGGCGCCTTGCCGACCCGTAAATTACAGTACCATCCGCACAATTTCGATCTGGCCCAGCTCTTCGTACAGGCGTTCAACCTGCTCGATATGGGTGGCGTTGATAGTGATGTTTACGGAGTGATAGTTGCCTTTGCTGCTCGGCTTAACTTCAGGGCTGTAGTCGCCGGGCGCATGACGTTGCACCACTTCAACCACTTGATCAACCAGCTCCGGTTGCGCCAGACCCATTACTTTATAGGTAAACGGGGTAGGAAATTCGAGCAGCTCATTCAGTTTGGTTTTCATATTCACTCCGGTGCATAAAAAACAGGCTCCCGCCTGAGCGGGAGCATCATAATATCTGGTAATGGGGACGGAGGGGCGATTTTTCAATCACCCTTAACGCTTAACCGAACCAGTGATGGAACATCAGTTTGATGTAATCCACGATACGGCCAAAGAAACCACCCTCAGAGATCTCGTTCAGCACCACCAGAGGACGCTGTTCGATCGTCTTGCCATCCAGCTGGAAGTTGATGCTGCCAACAACCTGGTTTTTCTTCAGTGGGGCATGCAGTTCTGTGTTATTCAGCACATAGCTGGCTTTCAGATCTTTCATACGGCCACGCGGAATGGTCAGGTAAGCATCTTTTTCCACGCCCAGTTGTACACGGTCATTATCACCAAACCAGACCGGCTCAGAGGCGAACTCTTTACCCGCTTTCAGTGGCGCAACGGTTTCAAAGAAACGGAAGCCCCAGGTGAGCAGTTTCTTGCTCTCGGTTTCACGGCCTTTAAAGGTATGGCCGCCCATGACCGCCGAGATCAGGCGCATCTGGCCTTCGGTCGCTGACGCCACCAGGTTGTAACCGGCTGAATTGGTGTGACCGGTTTTGATCCCATCCACGTTCAGGTTGGTGTCCCACAGCAGACCGTTGCGGTTCATCTGGCGGATATTGTTGAAGGTGAACTCTTTCTCTTTATAAACAGCGTACTCTTCCGGCACGTCGCGGATTAACGCCTGGCCAATCAGCGCCATATCGCGCGCAGAGCTGTACTGACCTTCAGCGTCCAGACCATGGACGGTCCCGAAGTGAGTATTCTGCAGGCCAATCGCTTTGACGTAGTTATTCATCAGATTAACGAACGCATCCTGGCTGCCGGCGACATAGTCAGCCATCGCAACACAGGCGTCGTTACCGGACTGCAGTACAATCCCACGGGTCAGCTGTGAGACCGGCACGCGGTCGCCTGGCTTCAGGAACATCAGCGAAGAGCCTTTGAACACCGGGTTGCCGGTCGCCCAGGCATCCGGACCGACGGTGACCATATCGTCCTGATGAATTTTGCCCGCTTTCACGGCCTGTCCAATGACATAGCTGGTCATCATCTTGGTCAGACTGGCAGGATCGCGGCGTGCATCGGCGTTTTTCTCTGCCAGCACTTTGCCCGAGTTGTAGTCGATAAGGACATACGCTTCGGCATCAATGTCCGGCACACCCGGAATCATGGTCTTGAGATTGACGTCATCAGCAATAGCAGCATGGCTGAGAGAGAAAGCGATCAGTGATCCCACTGTCAGGCGTTTCAGCAAACGAGATGATTTCAGCGTGTTCATGTGTAGGACTACAACATCCGTGAGTTTGAGGTTAAAAATGTCACTCATCATACCCAATGCCAGTCAGTCTGGCACCGGGCGTGATGATTGGGTTGTTAGCAGACGTAACGTGTCACTGTCTGATAAACCGATCAGCGATGCGTGTTAGTAATAAATGAGGCGGTCTGGCCTTCACTGCTCAGGCGCTGTTGCAGCGCAGCCGCTTCAGCGCGGGAGCTGTAGCCGCCGAGCTGAACGCGATAAACGTTGTTGCCCGCGTCTTCGACCTTGCCGGGCACACCGTAACGCTGGCTCAGGCTTTTCATCATCTGCTGAGCACGTGCCGGATCATTCAGTGCACCGACCTGCACAACATATCCGGCTGCGGCACCACTGCTGGCTGCCGGCGCGGCACTGGCGGCTACAGGAGCAGCACTGCTGGCGGCCGGTGCACTGACGGGCGCGGCGGCGGGTGGTTCACTTCCTTCCAGCACGCCGTTCGCTAATGGCTGAGGTGCGCCAAGAAAGCCGCTGCTCTGTACTGGCGCGCCCATATTGTCACCGCCCTGCAGCGTGCTGTTGCTGATAGCTTCCACGTTTTGGGCAGGCGGCTCAGCGTTTGCGGCGCTGCCGCCATTCATCACCGCACCACCGCTCAGGTCCGGGCGGGCAGGCAGCGAGTAGCTCTGTTTGGCGACCACAGTACCAATGGTGCCCGGACCTGAGAGCGTACCGTCGGGAGCCACCTTGATATAGTCGACCCGCACCCGTGAATTATTGGAGATGTTCAGACGGTCACCGGCTGCCCGCGACAGGTCAATGATACGTCCTGGCGTGTAGGGGCCACGATCGTTAACGCGCACCACAATCTGACGGCCGTTCGCGATATTCGTCACGCGCACATAGCCCGGCAGCGGCAGAGTGGGGTGGGCGGCCGTCAGCGCATCGGGATCGTAGGCTTCGCCGGTAGCGGTGCGGTTGCCCTGTGCCTCTTCGCCGTACCAGGTAGCCAGGCCGACCTCGCTGTAGTTCGACGGATCTTTGATGATGCGATAATTTTTGCCATTAACGCTGTAATCCTGGCTGGTACCCGGATTGATTGGCTCATAACGAGGCTCAACGCCTGGAATCTCTACTACCGGCCCATTATAAGCCGGTTGCGGCGGCGCCGTCTTTTGGGGTTCGGGCGTGGTACAGGCCGCCAGAACCAGTGATGCCAGTGCAACGCCAAGCCATTCCTTACGCATCTGCAGCCTCTTAGACACTTTTAGATAACATTTTTCGGTGAGTGTGGATCGACATCACAATGCCGAATCCCGCCATAAGCACGATAAGAGCGGAGCCGCCGTAACTGACCAGCGGCAGTGGCACGCCAACTACCGGTAAGATACCACTAACCATGCCAATGTTAACGAAAACATAAACGAATAAAATCAGCATTAAACCGCCCGCCATGACCCGGCCAAACGTGGTCTGCGCGCGTGCTGCGACAATCAGTCCCCGCATGATCAGCAGCAGATAGAGGGTCAGCAGCAGCAGTACGCCAAACAGACCCAGCTCTTCGGCCAGAACCGCGAAGATAAAGTCGGTATGACGCTCCGGCAAAAACTCCAGCTGAGACTGGGTGCCCTGCAGCCAGCCTTTGCCACGCAGTCCTCCCGACCCTATGGCGATTTTCGACTGGATGATGTGATAACCCGCGCCCAGCGGGTCCGTTTCCGGGTCGAGCAGCATCATGACGCGGTCACGCTGATAGTCGTGCATCAGGAAGAACCACAGAATCGGGATAAAGGCCGCGACCAGCAGGACGGCGACGCCAATCAGTTTCCAGCTCATTCCCGAAAGGAACAGGACAAACAAACCGGAAGCGGCAACCAGAATCGAGGTGCCGAGATCGGGCTGTGCAGCGACCAGCAGGGTCGGCACAAAGATCAGCAAAAGCGCAATGCCGGTATTTTTCAGGGTTGGCGGACAGACATCGCGGTTAATAAAGCGCGCCACCATCAGCGGCACCGCGATTTTGGCAATCTCAGAAGGCTGAAAGCGAACAAAGCCTAGATCGAGCCAGCGCTGTGCGCCTTTACTGATCTGCCCGAAGGCATCAACCGCCACCAGCAGAATGACGCAGACAATATAAAGGTAAGGTGCCCAGCCCTCATAAACGCGCGGCGGTACCTGCGCCAGCACAATCATGATCACCAGCCCCATCGCGATCTGACCGAGTTTACGCTCCATCATGCCGGGATCCTGACCACTGGCACTCCAGATCACCACGGCGCTGTAGGTCAGCAGGCCGAGAATGATCAGCATAAACAGCGGATCGATGTGGATACGCATCCAGATCGATCGTTTCTGCGGACTATCTTGCATCGACATGTTTATTCACCTTCATAACCGGGCGGCACAGGGGCGGCGTCCGGCAGGACAGTATTGTTATCACCCAACATAATGTGATCCAGAATCTGGCGCATGACGGTGCCGACAGCCGGACCGGCGCCACCGTTTTCCAGGATAATGGTCACTGCGACCCGAGGCTTGTCATAAGGGGCAAACGCGGTCATTAATTTATGATCGCGTAATCGTTCAGCAATTCTGTGGGCGTTATAGGTTTCGTTCTCTTTCAGGCCAAAGACCTGCGCCGTACCGGACTTGGCAGCAATTTTATAAGGCGCATCAGCAAAGCTTTTGTGGGCGGTGCCGTTGGGGCGATTCGCCACGCCGTACATGCCATCTTTGGCGATTTCCCAGTAGCCGGAATGGATATCACCGATTGGAGCCTCAGGCGGCTGGCGATAGGGCACAAGGGTCCGGCCTTCGCGGGTGGCACGCAGCATATGCGGCACCTTGACGACACCGTCGTTGATCAGAATCATCATCGCTTTGTTCATCTGCAGCGGGGTTGCCGTCCAGTAACCCTGGCCGATCCCCACCGGAATGGTGTCGCCCTGATACCACGGCTTTTTAAAGCGTTTCATTTTCCAGTCGCGGGTGGGCATGTTACCGGCGCTCTCCTGCGGTAAGTCGATGCCGGTCCGGTTGCCATAGCCAAATTTATTCATCCACTCTGACAGTCGGTCGATGCCCATGTCATAGGCGACCTGATAGAAGAAGGTATCGGCAGACTCCTCCAGCGCTTTGGTGACGTTAAGACGACCGTGCCCCCACTTTTTCCAGTCGCGGAAGCGCTTTTCTGAACCGGGAAGCTGCCACCAGCCCGGATCAAACAGGCTGGTGTTGCGGTTAATTACGCCCGCACTCATGGCAGAGACCGCCACATAAGGTTTCACTGTTGAAGCTGGCGGGTAAGCTGCCTGAATCGCACGGTTATAGAGTGGGCGATTTTCATCTTCCAGCAGGCCGCGATAATCCTTACTGGAAATGCCGTCGACAAACAAGTTGGCATCGTAACTGGGTGTGGAGACCATGGCGAGAATTTCGCCGGTGCGCGGATCGCTGACGACAACAGCGGCGCGACTGCCCGCCAGCAGGGTCTCGACATACTGCTGCAGTTTGAGATCGATAGTCAGATAGATATCGCGGCCTGCCTGAGGTGACTCCTCATGCAGCTGGCGAATAACCCGGCCCCTGTTGTTGACCTCAACCTCTTCAAAGCCGGTTTTGCCGTGCAGCAGACTCTCGTAATATGCTTCTATCCCCAGCTTGCCGATGTCGTGCGTGGCAGCGTAGTTCGGCCATATGCCTTCTTTATCGAGGCGTGCAACGTCACGATCGTTGATTTTTGAGACGTAGCCGACCACATGCGTCAGCGTGGCGCCGTAGGGGTAGTAGCGGCGCTGATAGCCTTTAACTTCCACGCCGGGAAAGCGGTACTGATTGACCGCAAAGCGTGCCACCTGAACTTCATTCAGACCGGTTTTAACCGGAATGGAGGTAAAGCGACGCGAGCGCTTGCGCTCTTTCTGGAAGTTTTCGAGGTCTTCGTCCGTCAGCTCAAGTACCGGGCGTAAGTTTTCCAGCGTCTGCTGCAGGTTATCAACTTTTTCCGGCACCAGTTCTGCCTGATAGATGGTGCGGTTCAGTGCCAGCGGCGTGCCGGTGCGATCATAGATAATGCCGCGGCTGGGCGCGACAGGCACCAGTTTAATGCGGTTCTGGTTGGAACGGGTGCTGTAATCATCAAAGCGAAGAATCTGCAGATGGTAAAGGTTAACTACCAGGATTGAAGAGAGCAGTAAGATACCGACGAAGGCGATGAACGCCCGACGGACAAAGAGTTTCTGTTCGGCGCTGTAATCGCGAAAGGCGTTGCTTTGTAATTTCATCCGCTACTTGTCATGTCTGATGTGGGCTGATCGGTCATTCACGATGATAAGGATGATTAGTCGTTATACTCCAGGCCCGATACAGACTTTCGGCCACCAGCACGCGCACCAGCGGATGAGGCAACGTCAATGCCGACAGTGACCAGCTCTGCTCTGCCACCGCTTTACAGGCGGGAGCCAGGCCTTCAGGCCCGCCGATCAGCAGGCTGACATCGCGACCATCCAGCTTCCAGCGCTCAAGCTGCTGCGCCAGTTGCGGGGTTTCCCACGGTTGACCAGGAATATCCAGCGTGACGATGCGATTGCCTTTGCCGACCGCCGCTAACATTGCTTCACCCTCTTTTTCAAGAATACGTTTGATATCAGCATTTTTGCCGCGTTTACCTGCGGTGACTTCGGTCAGCTCAAACGGCATATCTTTAGGGAAGCGGCGCAGATACTCCATGAAACCGGTCTGCACCCAGTCGGGCATTTTTGTGCCGACGGCAACAAGTTGCAGTTTCACCGATTAGCCCCAGAGTTTTTCCAGCTCATATAGCTGGCGACTCTCTTCCTGCATCACATGTACGATGACATCACCCAGATCAACCACGACCCAGTCTGCCGCGCTTTTACCTTCAATGCCTAATGGCATCAGGCCAGCTAAACGGGATTCCTGCTCAACGTGTTCTGCGATCGAAGTCACATGACGCGTGGAGGTGCCGGTGCAGATGATCATGAAATCGGTGATGCTGGATTTGCCCTGAACGTCGATGGTGACAATGTCCTGGCCTTTGAGATCATCAATCTTATCAATAACGAACTCTTGGAGTGCTTTACCTTGCAAAAGGTTCCCCTTGGAATCTGGTGGTATCGGGCTGGCTGTAAGCCCGGAGAGTGCAGCCAAAATTTAAGCGGCGCAGTATAGCATGCCCGGATCAGTCGCGATATAAGCCTTCGCGGTCGATATAGTCGATAACCGCCGCGGGCAACAGGTCGTCGCAGGGCTGGTTCTGATGGCGACGGCGGCGGATTTCAGTCGCCGAAATGTCATAGAGCGGGGTTTCCGCCAGCCAGATGTGGCCTGCGGGCTGCTGATGCAGCTGACGGATATCCTGAGCAAGGTGTTGATCGAGCCACTGCTGCATCTCCGGCGCATCGAATCGGGTCGGATAGCCGGGGCGCTGGCACACTAGCAGATGACAGAGTGACAGCAGATCCTGCCAGCGATGCCATTTCGCTAAGCTCAGCAGGGAATCCTGACCAATAATAAAGCCCAGCGGCTGTTCTGCACCGCGTTCGACGCGCCAGCCTTCCAGAGTAGTGACGGTCCAGGAGGGGGTGTCGCGCTCAAGCTCACGGGTATCAATCTCAAACAGCGGTAAGCCGCGGATAGCGCAGCGCAGCATCGCGACCCGCTGAATGGCGCTGGCTTCCGGTTGCGGACGATGCGGTGGCACATTGTTGGGCAGTAGCGTCACACGCTGCAGGCCGGTCTGTTGAGCCAGCGCTTTGACCGGACGCAGATGACCAAAATGAATCGGGTCGAAGGTGCCACCAAACAGCGCGTGTAACTCAGACATGGGCAAAACTCGTCGGAAAAACACGACTGCTGAGCAGCAGCGTCAGGGTCTGTAACTGTGGCCACACCGGCTGTCCGTAATCCTGCTTCAGGGTGATCTCAATCTGACTGAGCAGATGAATCGCGCGTTGCAGACGCGTGGCGCTCAGGCGTTGCAGTGCATCGGTGAACAGCGCGCGGCGGTTCTGCCAGATACGCTGCTGATCCATCAGGGTACGCAGCGGCTGCTGCGCCTGGTGGCGCTGCAGATGCAGCAGTGTCAGCAAATCGCGCTGCAGCGTACGCAGCAGAATCACGACTTCGCTCTCTTCTTTCTCCAGCTGATGCAGGATATGCAGCGCGCGACGGCTCTTACCCGCCAGCAGAGCATCGACCCAGTGGAACGGTGTAAAGTGTGCGGCATCACTGACCGCCTCTTCAACCCGGGGCAGGGTCAGTTTGCCGTCAGGCCACTGCAGCGAGAGACGCTCCAGCGCCTGGGCCAGCGCCAGCAGATTACCTTCATAGCAGTAACACAACAGCTGCACAGCCGCGTCATCGACCGAAAGTTTCAGCGCCTTAGCACGATTCACGACCCAGCGCGGCAGTTGCACCTGTTCGGGCGTCTGGCAGGGCACTAAAACTGCAGAGGCGGACAGGGCTTTAAACCATGCACTGTTTTCCTGCGCTTTGGTGAGCTTTGGCATCCGGCAGATCAGCAGAATATCGGCGTGCAGCAGCTGCGACAGCTTAACCAGCTGCTCGGCCATTGCGGCGTTCGGTCCATTCTCGGGGAATTGCAGCGTCATGGTCTGACGCTGCGCAAACAGACTCAGTGACTGACAGCTGACAAACAGGCTCTCCCAGTCGGTCTGGGCGTCCAGCGTAAAACTAAAATGTTCCTCAAATCCCTGCGCGGTTGCGGCGGCACGGATGGCATCCGCACTCTCCTGCAACAGCAGCGGTTCGTTTCCGGCTAACAAATAACAGGCGCGCAGCCCCTCACGGAGCTGCGCGCTGAGTTGCTCAGGGTAAATCCTGATCATTGCAGGCTGGTAGCAGAGGAAGAGGGTGCTTCCTGTGAACCCTGACCCGGAACCGGAATCACTGACGCCGGTAAGGTCTCTTTGTTGTTGATCTGTGCGGCATGCACGGTCAGCAGTTTACGTACAAGCTGTTCGGCAGCACGCTGACGCATCTCCTGCGTAATCAGATCCTGCTCGGCATCTTTTGCCAGCGCAGCATTCGGGTTATCGAAGAATGAACGATAAACCGTGGTGCTGATTGGGTAGATTCCTTTGCCCGGCAACAGGACCTGCGCGGTAAGGGTCATGACCAGCTGATACTCAGCAGAGGTGCCGCTGATAAAGACCGATGCGGTGTTACGTCCCGAAACCTCAGGACCCAGACGCAGCGTCGGAATATCGGTGCGGTTCTGTTTGTTGTCTTCAACGATGGTGACATCGTTGATACGCAGTTGCTGACGCACAGTACGCGCCAGCGGTCCATAAGGATCGCCGGTTGAAACAATCAGGGTTTTCAGTTCGCTGGGCACCTGCGTGGTGCCGCGCGGATGAAAACCACAGCCAGCGGTGATCACCACCGCCAGCATGACAAACAGCCTGATAATCGGATGTCGCACAGTTCCTCCTGAACTTAACCTACGACCAGGTTAAGCAGTTTGCCCGGTACATAAATGACTTTACGGATAGTCACGCCGTCCAGATACTTCGCCACCAGATGCTCCTGAGCAGCGCGTGCCTGAACCTGTTCCTGTGTTGCATCGGCGGGTACGGTAATTTTACCACGCACTTTACCGTTCACCTGCACCACAACCAGCAGTGAATCTTCAACCATAGCGGCTTCATCAGCCACCGGCCAGCTCGCTTCATCGATGGTGCCTTCGCCACCCAGCGTCTGCCACAGAACATAGCAGGCATGCGGGGTAAACGGATAGAGCAGACGGACGATAGCCAGCAGCGCTTCCTGCATCAGAGCGCGATCCTGCTCGCCTTCCTGCGGTGCACGCGCCAGTTTGTTCATCAGCTCCATAATCGCTGCAATGGCGGTGTTGAAGGTCTGACGACGGCCAATATCATCCGCCACTTTAGCGATGGTTTTGTGCAGGTCACGACGCAGCGATTTCTGCTCGTCATTCAGGCTATCCACATCCAGCGCCACGGTCGCACCCTGTGAGGTGTGCTCGTAAACCAGCTTCCAGACACGCTTCAGGAAGCGGTTAGCCCCTTCAACGCCCGACTCCTGCCACTCCAGCGTCATATCGGCCGGTGAAGCAAACATCATGAACAGACGCACGGTATCCGCGCCGTAACGCTCAACCATCAGCTGAGGGTCGATGCCGTTGTTTTTCGACTTCGACATTTTACTCATGCCTGCGTAAATCACTTCGCGGCCCTGGGTGTCGGTAGCTTTAACAATGCGGCCTTTCTCATCACGCTCAATCTCAACGTCAACCGGTGAAACCCAGTTACGCTCGCCGTTGTTACCGAGGTAGTAAAAGGCGTCAGCCAGCACCATGCCCTGGCACAGCAGACGTTTGGCTGGCTCATTGGAATTAACCAGGCCCGCGTCACGCAGCAGCTTGTGGAAGAAGCGGAAATACATCAGGTGCATGATGGCGTGTTCAATACCCCCCACATACTGATCGACCGGCAGCCAGTAGTTTGCCGCGGCCGGATCCAGCATGCCTTCTTTGTAGCTGGCGCAGGTATAACGCGCGTAGTACCAGGAGGACTCCATGAAGGTGTCAAAGGTGTCGGTTTCACGCAGAGCAGGCTGGCCGTTCACCGTGGTTTTCGCCCACTCCGGATCGGCTTTGATCGGGCTGGTAATGCCATCCATCACCACATCTTCCGGCAGGATCACCGGCAGCTGGTCTTCAGGTGTCGGCATTACGGTGCCATCTTCCAGCGTGACCATTGGGATTGGTGCGCCCCAGTAGCGCTGACGGGAAACACCCCAGTCGCGCAGACGGTAGTTCACTTTACGGACGCCTACGCCTTTCGCCGCCAGAGAATCTGCAATGGCGCTAAACCCTGCGGCGTGATCCAGACCGTTGAATTCACCTGAGTTAAACAGCGCGCCTTTGTCGGTCATTGCCGCGGCGCTGACGTCAGGAATAGAGCCATCCAGATTGAGTACTACCGGCTTGATCGCCAGATCGTATTTAGTGGCAAATTCCCAGTCGCGCTGGTCGTGCGCCGGGACCGCCATGACGGCGCCGGTGCCATATTCCATCAGCACGAAGTTAGCGACCCAGACAGGGAGAAGCTCGCCGGTCAGCGGATGAATAACAGACAGGCCGGTCGCCATGCCTTTCTTCTCCATGGTCGCCATATCGGCTTCGGCCACTTTGGTATTGCGGCATTCAGCGATAAAGTCAGCCAGTGCCGGATTGTTCACCGACGCCTGGGTTGCCAGCGGATGACCCGCCGCAACGGCGACATAGGTTGCGCCGATAAAGGTATCCGGGCGGGTGGTGTAGACGGTGACTTTCTCTTCGCTGTCAGCAACGTCGAATGTGATTTCGACGCCTTCAGAACGGCCAATCCAGTTACGCTGCATGGTTTTGACCTGCTCAGGCCACTCTTCCAGCGTATCCAGATCGTTCAGCAGCTCTTCCGCATAATCGGTAATCTTAATAAACCACTGCGGAATCTCTTTGCGCTCAACTTTAGTGTCGCAGCGCCAGCAGCAGCCATCGATCACCTGCTCGTTCGCCAGCACCGTCTGATCGTTCGGACACCAGTTGACGGCAGAGGTCTTTTTATAGACCAGACCTTTTTCATACAGTTTAGTGAAGAACCACTGTTCCCAGCGATAGTACTCTGGCTGGCAGGTTGCCAGTTCACGACTCCAGTCATAGCCAAAGCCCAGCAGTTTAAGCTGGTTTTTCATGTAGGCGATGTTGTCGTATGTCCAGGGGGCCGGTGCGGTGTTGTTTTTAACCGCAGCGCCTTCCGCAGGCAGGCCGAAAGCATCCCAGCCAATCGGCTGTAGTACGTTTTTGCCGAGCATACGCTGATAACGCGCGATTACGTCGCCGATGGTGTAGTTACGAACGTGGCCCATATGCAGGCGGCCAGAAGGATAGGGCAACATGGAAAGGCAATAGTATTTCTCTTTACCTTCCTGCTCAGTCACTTTAAACGTTTCGTTTTCATCCCAGTGTTGCTGCACACGGGATTCAATCTCTTCCGGGCGGTATTGCTCTTGCATGGCTGCCTGTGGTCCTTTATGAATAACATTTTTCGGGCTCTGTGATCCGCATAGCATACCCATAAGGCCGCGCATCAACAACACTTCCCACTTTTGCTGGCACGATTTCTGCTGATAGCGTCAGTCTCTTCACCCTTTTGTAATTCACTGTACAGACGACACGGCAAAAGCCGCATTGCGACTAAACTTAATTCAGCGAGGGTCTGCATAAAGGAGAATAAAATGAATAAAGTAGCTCAGGAATATCGCGAGTCGTTAGCCGTGCTGACTGAACGTCTCCGTCAGGGCGATCGTAACCTTGATGAGCTGATTGCCAGTCGACGCAGCCAGTTACGGGTGCGCGATGACATGACGGAAGAAGAGATTGACCAGGCGCTGAGCTCGGTGCGCCGTGATTTGGGCGAGTTTGCACGCAGTTATACCGATGTGGAAGAGCCGCTGGCGGACTCACTGTTTATGCGCATTATTCGTGAGAGCGTCTGGAAAGAGCTGGCGGATATCACCGATAAAAGTCAGCTGGAATGGCGCGAAGTTTTCCAGGATCTGCATCATCACGGTGTGTATCAGAGCGGCGAAGTGGTAGGGCTGGGCAATCTGGTGTGTGAGAAGTGTCAGTTCACCCGGGCGATCTATACGCCGGAAACCCTGTCGCGCTGTCCGGAATGCGGCAATGACCAGTTTCAGCGTCAGCCTTTTGAACCCTGATAATAAAAACGATGCGGGCCACTCAGGTGACCCGCATAGGTTATTTAGTGCAGAATTTTAGCGAGGAAATCTTTCGCACGGTCAGACTGTGGGTTATTAAAGAAGTCATCTTTATTGGTGTCTTCGATAATTTTTCCTTCATCCATGAAGATCACGCGATTGGCTACTTTGCGGGCAAAGCCCATCTCGTGTGTCACCACCATCATTGTCATCCCTTCCTGAGCCAGCTCTACCATCACATCCAGCACTTCGTTGATCATTTCCGGATCCAGCGCGGAGGTCGGTTCATCAAACAGCATCGCGATAGGATCCATGCAGAGCGCACGTGCAATCGCCACGCGCTGCTGCTGACCGCCGGAGAGCTGACCAGGAAACTTTTCAGCATGCGCTGACAGACCCACACGCTTCAACAGTTTCAGCCCTTTATCACGGGCCGCTGCTTTATCGCGCTTCAGCACTTTTACCTGCGCCAGAACCAGATTGTTGATAATGCTCAGATGCGGGAACAGCTCGAAATGCTGGAACACCATACCGACCTGACTGCGAAGCTGTGCAAGGTTGGTTTTTTTGTTATTCACCTCGGTGCCGTTGACCGCAATCACGCCCTGCTGAACCGGCTCAAGTCCGTTCACCGTTTTGATCAGCGTTGATTTACCGGAGCCGGACGGCCCGCAGACCACTACTACCTCACCGGTTTTTACCTCGGTTGAGCAGTCGGTCAGCACCTGAAAGTGACCATACCACTTAGAAACATTTTTCAGGCTAATCATTTAAACCGTCCTTTTTCTTTTCAGATAGCTGACCAACAGCGATGCGCTCAGGCTGATAACGAAGTAGACCAGACCTGCAAACAAAACCATTTCAACCTGGGTGCCGTCGCGCTCACCAATGGTGGACGCGGTACGGAAAAAGTCCGCCAGGCTTAAGACATAAACCAGCGAGGTATCCTGGAACAGCACGATACCCTGCGTCAGTAACAGCGGAACCATGGCTCGGAACGCCTGCGGCAGGATGATCAGTCGCATTGCCTGCCACTGTGTCATACCCAGCGCCAGCGCGGCGTTGCCCTGTCCACGCGAAATACTGATGATGCCGGCACGAATGATTTCGGAGTAGTAGGCCGCTTCAAACAGCGAAAAGGCAACCATGGCGGAAATCAGCCGGATATCGGTTTTCGGCGACAGGCCCAGGACCTGCTGCAGGAAACTCGGCACCACCAGATAGAACCACAGCAGCACCATGACCAGCGGCACCGAACGGAACAGGTTGACGTAGATTTTGGCGAACCAGCTGATGGGCTTAAAGCTCGACAGACGCATCACCGCCAGCAGGGTGCCCCACAGAATGCCGAAGACCACGGCGGTAATGGTGATCTTGAAGGTAATCACTAAGCCGTTAAGCAGATAGGGCAGGCTGGGTGTAATCGAACTCCAGTCAAAGTCGTACATTACTTGCCTCCCGCATTGCCTGGCAGCCGGACTTTGCGCTCGACCAGACTCATCAACAACATAATCACCAGGTTAATCGCGACATAAGCCAGCGTAATGGCGGTAAAGGATTCATAGGCGTGAGCAGAATAGTCGAGCAGTTTGCCCGCCTGTGCCGCCATATCGACCAGACCAATGGTGGAGGCGATAGCGGAGTTCTTGACCAGGTTCAGCATTTCCGAGGTCATCGGCGGCACAATCACGCGATACGCATTCGGCAGCAGAACATAGCGATAGGTCTGCGGCAGCGTTAATCCCATCGCCAGACCGGCATTTTTCTGTCCTGCCGGCAGTGACTGAATGGCTGCGCGCACCTGCTCGCAGACACGGGCGGCGGTAAACAGGCCAAGACAGATCATTGAAGAGAGGAAGAACTGAATGTTGGGGTCCAGCTCCGACTTAAACCACATGCCAAGCTTTTCGCCCACCAGTTCTGGCGCGACCAGATACCAGAAGAAGAACTGGACGATCAGCGGGATATTACGAAACAGTTCCACATAGCAGGTGCCAATGGTCGACAGCAGGCGATTCGGCACGGTGCGCAGAATGCCGAAAAATGACCCCACGCAGAAGGCGATAATCCAGGCGCAGCAGGAGACAGCTATCGTCACCTGAAAACCGGACCATAGCCAGCCGAGGTAGGTCGTGTTACCGAACGGGGCCTGTTCGAGAAATATGCCCCAGTTCCAATCGATACCCATAACGAGCTCCGGAAAAAAAGGGTAGCTAAGCTACCCTGAAGATTGATGAACGGCGTTTTATTACCTGACTCAGGGGAACGACCCGTGTCAGTCTGTTTGTCCAAGCCGCGGTTTCAGCAATCGAGAGGGCAGCCAGGCTGCCCTTGTTATACCCGCCGTCTTTCAGGCTGCATTTTTGTTGGCTATGTTCACTCATCCAAATGACTTACCTGAGTAAGCTCATTGGAATGCATTCTCCTGCCGCCTCAATGCAATCTGAGATCCATTGGGTATTTTTTTGTTAATTCAGTGCTTTGTCATTTGGTGTTTTGAACAGGGCTTTCATGTCATCGGAGAGTTCAAAGTTCATGTTCAGATTCTTTGGTGGAATCGGCTGTTTGAACCAGGTATCGAACCATTTTTCTGCCTGACCAGAGGTCTGGGCTTTAGCAATGGTTTCATCGACCAGCGCTTTAAACTGCGGATCATCTTTACGCAGCATGCAGCCATAGGCCTCTTTTGACTGCGGCGTACCTAAGATTTCCCAGTTATCCGGCTTTTTGGCTTTGGCGCGTTCGCCGGCCAGCAGAGCATCATCCATCATGAAAGCCACGGCACGACCGGTTTCCAGCGTACGGAAAGAGTCACCGTGATCTTTGGCGCTGATGATGCGCATATCCAGTTTCTGTTCGTCATTGAGTTTGTGCAGCAGCACTTCAGAGGTGGTTCCTGAAGTCACGACCACCGTTTTGCCTTTCAGATCAGCGAAATCTTTGATCGGGCCATCTTTTTTAACCAGCAGACGGGTGCCGATGACAAAAATGGTGTCAGAGAACGCGGCCTGTTTCTGGCGCTCAAGGTTGTTGGTAGTGGAGCCACACTCATAATCGTAGGTGCCGTTCTGCAGCAGCGGAATACGGTTTTGTGAGGTGATCGGGATCATTTTGACCTGCAGGTCCGGCTTGTTCAGCTTCGCTTTAATGGCTTCCACGATGGCGTTTGAGTATGCCTGTGAATAGCCGACGACTTTTTGCTGGTTGTCATAGTAAGAAAAGGGAACTGATGATTCGCGATGCCCGACCACAATGACGCCATTGTCATTGATCTTCTTCAGGGTGCCGCTGAGATCTTCCGCCTGGGCCGCTCCCGCCGCTGCGCTGATCAGCAGAAGAGATAATGCCACTTTGCGTAGTTGCATGTTCCAACTCCTTCGTATGAAAAAGGCCCAGGCTATTACCTGTGCTGATTATGATGTTGTGTCTGTTTTTTGCTGCGTTTTTGCTCACTCTGCGGGTTAAATGGGCGCAGAGGAGTCACTAACATAGCGGATTGTTAACGCAATGAAACAAAAAAGTTTCTTTTTTGCGAGGCAATCCGCACCAAAAAAAGGCAAATATCTTACTCTGCGCGTTAACGGTGCAGCAGAGGCGACTGTTTTGGTGCAACCGGCCAGGCGTCAGCGCCTGCAATCCGCCTGTCGGCGAAAAACAGTGAAACATGCTGCAATCATCGTGCCAGAAAGCGGTGCAGGGCGAGAAAGGCAGCAGAGTATGTGGTCAGGGGAGTGAGATATACCGCGGAGTCAACAAAGAAAAAAGGCGAAGCCTGCGCTTCGCCTTTTAGGATTGGATAAGTTACCGGCGTCGACGCAGCAGAGCTAGCAACGCTGCCAGCAGCGTCAGTGACCAGACTGGCCAGATACCCGCCCGTGCATACGGGGTTTCCCCCTGCGTTGGCGTGACCTTTCTGGTCAGCACATCGCGGGTAAACTGCGGCAGCATCGCCTCTACATCACCACTGGCATTGACCACCGCCGTCACGCCGTTGTTGGTGCTGCGCAGCAGCGGACGTCCCAGCTCCAGCGCCCGCATTCTCGCCATCTGGAAGTGCTGCCACGGGCCGATTGAGTGACCAAACCAGGCATCGTTCGAAACGGTCAGCAGAAAGTTAGTGTCGGGATGGAAGTTAGCCCGCACCTGTTCACCGAGCACAATCTCATAACAGATGGCGCTGGTCAGGTTATAGCCCGCCACGCTGAGTTGCGGCTGGAGATAGTTGCCACGGCTGAAAGCTGACATCGGCAGATCGAAGAACGGGGCTAACGGACGCAGCAGATCGGCCAGCGGCACAAATTCGCCAAACGGCACCAGATGATTCTTCTGGTAACGATTGCCGCTGAAGTAGTTGTACGGCGTTTTGCCGCCCAGCACGATCACTGTGTTGTAGTCGTGATAACGATTCTGCTCCAGTCGGGAGTCGACGATACCGGTGACCAGCGAACTGCCGCGTTCACGCAGCTCATCATCCAGCGAACGCAGAAACGGCTGCTGATTACTTTCCAGATCGGTAATTGCCGACTCTGGCCAGATGATAATCGGCGCTTTGCCCATCAGCGACTGGCTCAGACCGTTATAGATGCGCAGAGTCGTGAGCAATTGCTGAGGATCCCACTTCATCGACTGCGGGATATTTCCCTGTACCAGCGCCACGTCGACAGCACGCTCCGGCATTGGCTGAACCCACTGGATGTAGCGTAGCGGCCAGGACAGGGCCAGCAGCAGCAACGCCGCCACCAGACTTCTGACGTTGCGCTGCTGTAGGGCATAAGCCAGCAGGCCAGCAATGACCATCAGCAGGAAGGTCAGCGTCTCAACGCCCGCCAGCGGGGCCAGGCCTTTTAAAGGGCCGTCAATCTGGCTGTAACCAAACTGCAGCCACGGGAAGCCTGTCAGCACCCAGCCGCGCAGGAACTCAGTCATCTGCCAAAGTGCCGGTGCCGCCAGCGCCAGGCGCCACAACGTCGTGCGTGGCCAGAGGCGATTCAGTATACCTGCAAACAGCGCCGGATAGACCGCCAGATATGCCGCCAGCAGCGCCACGATAAAGACATTGACCGGACCAGGCATGCCGCCAAAAGTGGCAACACTGACATAGACCCAGTTAATACCGCTGCCGAACAGACCCACTCCCCACACAAAGCCGATCGCGGTGGCCTGCGAGCTTGAGCGGTTCAGAGTCAGCAGCTGTAAGCCGCACAGCGAGAGCAGGGCGGCAGGCCAGAAATCGTAAGGAGAGAAGGCGAGGGTGCCCAGTGCACCCGTTATTAAAGCCAGCAGCAGGCGAACCCGCTGGCGCGGGTAAAGTGAGGCTAAAGCCATAGACTTATTCGTCTTCCAGTTGTGGTTGTGGCGAATTTTCCGGAATAGTCACGTGAACCTGGATGATGCGGCGGCTATCGGCCATCGCCACCTTGAACTGGTAACCTTCAATCTCGATGCTTTCACCGCGCGCGGGTAGATGGCCAAAGCCCTGCATGACCAGACCACCAATGGTGTCGACTTCATCATCACTGAACTGCGTGCCAAACACCTCATTAAAATCTTCAATGGCGGTCAGTGCGCGCACCGTGAAGGTGTGACGATTGAGCTGGCGGATATCACGATCTTCTTCATCATCATACTCATCTTCGATCTCACCCACGATCAGCTCAAGAATGTCTTCGATTGTGACCAGGCCAGAGACGCCACCGAACTCATCAATAACAATCGCCATATGGTAACGCTGGGAGCGGAACTCTTTCAGCATCCGGTCGACACGCTTACTTTCAGGCACCACCACCGCAGGACGCAGCACTTTCTCAATACTGAACGGCTCTGACTCACTGCTCATAAACGGCAGCAGATCTTTCGCCATCAGAATCCCTTCCACATGATCTTTGTCTTCGCTGATCACCGGGAAGCGGGAATGCGCGGAGTCGATAATGACATCCAGACACTCTTCGAGGCTCTGATTACGTTTCAGGGTGATCATTTGCGAGCGCGGGATCATGATGTCACGCACGCGCTGCTCCGCAATATCCAGAACCCCTTCAAGCATGTCACGGGTATCCTGGTCAATCAGCTCTTTATTATTCGAGTCGCGGATCAGCTCCAGAAGCTCATCACGGTTTTTTGGTTCACCGTGAAAGAGTTGGTTGATCAACAGGGAGAAAAATCCCTTTTTACTACTGGGTGCATCGCTGTTTTGAGAATGGTCGTCGCTCATGGCGGTTTTTAAAGATCTCTCTGGTGAGGAACAGGTGCTGTCAGCTAACCGTGCTGACAGCCGGATTGCCTGAATTCAGGATTCAGGCGTCTTCTTTCTCCGAAATGTACGGATCAGGATACCCAAGAGCAAGCATTATCTCGGTCTCCAGTCCTTCCATCTCGTCAGCTTCATCGTCTTCAATATGGTCGTAACCCAACAGGTGGAGCGTACCGTGTACCACCATATGTGCCCAGTGGGCTTCAACGCTTTTTCCCTGATCTGCCGCTTCCTGCTCAACCACCTGACGGCAGATAATCAGATCGCCTAGCAACGGCAGCTCAATGCCCGGCGGCGCTTCAAACGGGAAGGAGAGGACGTTGGTTGGCTTATCTTTGCCACGATAAGTCAGATTAAGCTCATGACTTTCCGCTTCATCAACCAGACGGACTGTGACTTCGCTTTCAGGCTGGAAAGGGGTGACAGCCGCTGAAAGCCAGCGGTGAAACTGGCTTTCATCAGGCAGATCAGCGGTGTTATCACAGGCGACCTGCAGGTCGAGAATCACCTCGCTCATTTGCTCTCCTGCGTGGTGCTCTGTGCTGCCAGCGCTTCACGTTTACGCTCTTCAGACTGCTGGTCACGGCGGGTCTGATCGGCGGCTTCCCAGGCTTCATAAGCAGTGACAATGCGGGCAACGACCGGATGGCGCACCACATCTTCGCTGTGGAAGAAGTTGAAGCTGATCTCTTCCACATCTGCCAGCACTTCGATGGCATGACGCAGGCCCGACTTGACGTGACGCGGCAGGTCGATCTGGGTGACGTCACCGGTAATCACCGCTTTTGAGTTGAAGCCGATGCGCGTCAGGAACATCTTCATCTGCTCGATGGTGGTATTCTGGCTCTCATCAAGAATAATGAACGCATCGTTCAGGGTTCGACCGCGCATATAGGCCAGCGGGGCAACTTCAATAACGTTGCGCTCCATCAGCTTTTCCACACGCTCGAAGCCGAGCATTTCGAACAGCGCATCGTAGAGCGGACGCAGATAAGGATCGACTTTCTGACTCAGGTCGCCTGGCAGGAAGCCGAGCTTTTCACCCGCTTCAACGGCAGGGCGGGTCAGCATGATGCGGCGAATCTCCTGACGCTCCAGCGCATCCACTGCTGCAGCCACCGCCAGATAGGTTTTACCGGTACCAGCAGGGCCGACACCAAAGGTGATGTCATGGTCCAGCACGTTAGCGATGTACTGTGCCTGATTTGGCGTACGCGGTTTGATGACACCACGTTTAGTCTTAATATTGACTGCTTTACCGTATTCCGGCACGCTTTCGGCAGTTTGCTCCAGTACCCGACTCTCTTTAATTGCCAGGTGAATCTGGTCAGGCTCAATATCCGGAATTTCACCACGCATTGGCGCGGTATCGACATACAGGGTCTTCAGAATATCTGCGGCCGCATTAACGCAAAGTGGGCGTCCCACCAGCTTAAAGACGTTGTCGCGACGATTGATCTCAATGCCCAGACGACGCTCAAGCTGTTTCACATTATCGTCGAAAGGCCCACACAGGCTCATCAGACGACGGTTATCAGCCGGTTCAAGGGCGATTTCACGAGTTTCGATATTCAAACGAATCCTTTGGGTCACTCAGGGCCAGTTATGGGATGTGTCTGACGCACCGTTGAGCTTAACCGGATGCACCATAACGAAATTATTTATGCCGTAACGCCTGGGCGCAAGCTTAAGGAGAGATATTTGGGCGACACTTTCAGAAACCAAGTGTCGCGGCGTGAAACTGGCAGCAACGCAATGCGCGCTGCCACTCAATATAGCAGGTATCACGGCTGGAACAGACCCACGCCGATTTCGTTTTCTTTGCGCGCACGGGCAATCACGGATGCCGGGCTTTGCGCCATGCGCAGGCCCATCTCCTCTTCAGTACGCACCAGCCTGCCGCGCAGCGAGTTGGTGTAGACATCGACAATTTCGACATCCACAAAGCGGCCAATCATCTCAGGCGTGCCTTCAAAATTGACCACACGGTTATTTTCGGTGCGGCCAGAGACTTCCATGACGTTCTTGCGGGAGATGCCTTCCACCAGAATACGCTGCACGGTGCCGAGCATGCGGCGACTGATCGCCTGCGCCTGCTGGTTAATGCGGTCCTGAAGGATCCACAGACGCTGCTTTTTCTCCTCTTCGCTGACATCATCCGGCAGGTCAGCGGCTGGCGTGCCGGGACGGGCAGAGTAGATAAAGCTGAAGCTGACGTCGAAATTGATGTCGGCGATGAGCTTCATGGTCTGCTCAAAATCCTGCTGCGTCTCTCCAGGGAAGCCGATGATGAAGTCGGAGCTGATCTCGATATCCGGGCGCGCCGCGCGCAGCTTGCGGATAATCGCCTTATACTCCAGCGCGGTATGCGCGCGCTTCATCAGTGTCAGAATACGGTCTGCGCCACTCTGAACCGGCAGATGCAGGAAACTCACTAACTCCGGGGTATCGCGATAGACATCAATGATGTCATCGGTGAACTCAATCGGGTGGCTGGTGGTGAATCGAATGCGGTCAATACCGTCGATAGCGGCGACCAGGCGCAGCAGCTCAGCGAAGGTACAGATCTCACCATCAAAGGTGGCACCACGATAAGCGTTGACGTTCTGACCCAACAGGTTAACTTCACGCACGCCCTGCGCCGCCAGCTGGGCGATCTCCAGCAGAATGTCATCGCTGGGACGGCTCACTTCCTCACCACGGGTGTAAGGCACCACGCAGAAAGTACAATATTTGTTGCAGCCTTCCATAATAGAGACAAAGGCTGTCGGGCCTTCTGCACGCGGTTCCGGCAGGCGGTCAAATTTCTCAATTTCCGGGAAGCTGATGTCGACTACCGGACTTTTGGTGCCGCGCACGGTGTTGATCATCTCAGGCAGGCGGTGCAGTGTCTGCGGGCCAAACACAATATCCACGCAGGGCGCGCGCTGACGAATATGATCGCCTTCCTGCGACGCTACACAGCCACCCACGCCGATAATCACATCCGGGTTACGCTCTTTGAGTTTTCTCCAGCGTCCCAGCAGGTGAAACACTTTCTCCTGCGCTTTCTCACGAATAGAGCAGGTGTTAAGCAACAGAATATCTGCCTCTTCAGGGACCTCGGTCAGCGTATAGCCATGCGTACTGTTCAGCAGATCAGACATCTTGGATGAATCATACTCATTCATCTGACATCCCCAGGTTTTGATATGCAGTTTTTTTGTCATCGCGCTAGCCATTGATTCAGTGCAGTGAAGTGAGGGGCGCATATTGTAATGCTTTGATGCTGTGGTGACCAGCCTGAGGGCTTTTCTGCCAGCCCTCGGGTTTTCCGGTACACTTTGCTCAATTCAGACCCGCGATGCTCAGGCTGGCGGGAATAAGAGAGGGAGTTAAGCAATGCAGGATAATCAGTTTGATGTCGTGATTGTCGGCGGTGGCATGGTCGGTGCTGCGCTGGCCTGTGGACTGACACAGCAAAATTTTCGCGTGGCGGTGATTGAGCGTGCTGAACCCGCGCCGTTTGATGCCGATAGCGATCCCGATCTGCGAATCTCAGCGATCGGATCCTCCTCGGTGGCGCTACTGAAGCAGCTCAACATCTGGCCGCGGGTCGAAGCGATGCGCAGTGCGCCCTATCGCAGACTGGAAACCTGGGAGTGGCAGACGGCGCAGGTGAGTTTTGATGCTGCCTTGCTGGGCTTGCCTGAACTGGGTTTTATGGTCGAGAACAGCGTGCTTCAGCGGGCGTTATGGGAGGAGATGCAGTCGCTGGACGTGACCTGCTATTGCCCGGCCACGCTGGAAAACCTTCAGCCAGAAAATGGCGGCTGGCGCGTCGACCTTAACGACGGCGTGGCCTTGCATACCCGGCTGGTGATTGGTGCAGATGGCGCAAACTCGCAGGTGCGGCAGATGGCCGGGATCGGCATTCATGGCTGGAGCTATGCGCAGTCCTGCCTGCTGATCAGCGTGACCTGCGACCATCCGGCAGGGGATGCGACCTGGCAGCACTTTACGCCTCAGGGACCACGTGCCTTTTTGCCGCTGTATGGTAACCGGGCCTCACTGGTCTGGTATGACGCGCCCGCAAGAGTGCGTCAGCTTCAGGCGATGCCGATAGCCCAGCTGGAGAAAGAGATCGCCAGCCACTTCCCGGCGCGGCTGGGACGGTTCAAAGCCCACGCGGCGGGCGGCTTCCCGCTGGTGCGCCGTCATGCTTCACGTTATGTCCTACCGGGGCTGGCGCTGGTCGGTGATGCAGCGCATACCATTAATCCGTTGGCCGGGCAGGGCGTGAATCTGGGGTATCGCGATATTGATGCGTTAATTGATGTGCTGGTGAGCGCACGCGGTGCGGCGGAGGACTGGGCGTCAGAGCGCGTATTACAGCGTTATCACCGTCAGCGTCGCAAAGACAATATGCTGATGCAGGGCGGGATGGATCTCTTTTACTTTGCCTTTAGCAACCAGCTGGCACCGCTGAGGTTTGCGCGAAATCTCGGACTGATTGCCGCTGAACATTCTGGCGTACTTAAGCGGCAGGTATTGCGTTACGCGCTGGGGCTATAGCCGCTTACGCGTTCAGGCTCGCTGCAGGGCGGGCCAGTAATCAGGATGGTGGAGAAGGGACAAAAACAACAAAGCCCGCAAAAGCGGGCCTGGTTGTGCAATTTGGCTGGGGTGCAGGGATTCGAACCCCGGAATGCTGGTATCAGAAACCAGTGCCTTACCGCTTGGCGACACCCCAATAATGGGTTTTCAAATTGTCTTTGTATGGCTGGGGTGCAGGGATTCGAACCCCGGAATGCTGGTATCAGAAACCAGTGCCTTACCGCTTGGCGACACCCCAATTATATGGTGGCTACGACGGGAATCGAACCTGTGACCCCAGCATTATGAGTGCTGTGCTCTAACCAGCTGAGCTACGTAGCCAAATTGTACTGCACTTCAATGATGGCTGGGATACCTGGATTCGAACCAGGGAATGCCGGTATCAAAAACCGGTGCCTTACCGCTTGGCGATATCCCATTCGTCCGTTCTCAGCATACAAGAATCATCGAAATTGGCTGGGATACCTGGATTCGAACCAGGGAATGCCGGTATCAAAAACCGGTGCCTTACCGCTTGGCGATATCCCATCCACGCTGCCGAATAATGAAATGGTGCGGGAGGCGAGACTTGAACTCGCACACCTTGCGGCGCCAGAACCTAAATCTGGTGCGTCTACCAATTTCGCCACTCCCGCAAAAAAAGATGGTGGCTACGACGGGAATCGAACCTGTGACCCCAGCATTATGAGTGCTGTGCTCTAACCAGCTGAGCTACGTAGCCATCTTTTTTTCGCGTTACCTTCATCGGCGTTGCGGGGCGCATTATGCGGAGTTGACCAGACAGCGTCAACAAGTTTTTTACCGTTTTTTGCCAGATAATCGCTGTTTGACTGGCATATAACCAGCCTGACGGTTTATTCGGCAATTTTTCAGTGAATACAACGCTAATCGTTAAAAAAACGGGCCATAACAGGCCCATTCTGGTGGCTTTCTGCCAGGTTATTTATAGGCTGACTGATGCACACCCACGGCACGTCCGGAAGGATCGTCCATGTTTTTAAACGCTTCATCCCACTCAATCGCTTTAGCAGACGAACAGGCGACCGATGGACCACCAGGCACACACTCTGCCGCACTTGCTAACGGGAACAGCTCTTCGAAGATCTCACGATAGAGATAAGCTTCTTTCGAACCCGGCGTGTTGAACGGGAATCGGAAATGGGCGGTTGCCAGCTGCTGGTCGCTGATTTGCTTCGCGGCCACTTCCTTCAGTGAGTCGATCCAGCTGTAACCTACACCATCAGAGAACTGCTCTTTCTGACGCCACGCTACGCTCTCTGGCAGGTAAGAGGAGAAGCATTCACGCAGAATGTGCTTCTCCATTTTACCGTTGCTGCCACACATTTTGTCGGCAGGGTTGATACGCATTGCCACATCCAGGAATTTTTTATCCAGGAAGGGTACGCGGGCTTCAACGCCCCAGGCGGACATCGCTTTGTTGGCACGGGCGCAGTCAAACATATGCAGCGCCTGCAGTTTACGCACGTTTTCTTCGTGGAACTCTTTGGCGTTTGGCGCTTTATGGAAGTAGAGATAGCCGCCAAACACTTCATCTGCACCTTCACCTGACAGCACCATCTTAATGCCCATCGCTTTGATCTTACGCGACATTAAGTACATCGGCGTTGACGCGCGAATGGTGGTAACGTCATAGGTTTCAATGTGATAAATCACATCGCGAATCGCATCCAGACCTTCCTGCACGGTGAAATGAATTTCGTGATGCACGGTGCCCAGATGTTCTGCGACAGATTTTGCTGCTTTTAAATCAGGTGAACCTTCCAGCCCGACCGCGAAGGAGTGCAGCTGCGGCCACCACGCATCACTTTTATCCTGATCTTCAACCCGTTTCGCCGCAAAACGCTTGGTCACGGCTGAAATAATGGAGGAGTCCAGACCGCCTGACAGCAGCACGCCATAAGGGACATCTGACATCAGGTGACTTTTCACGGACTCTTCCAGCGCATGTTTCAGGCCAGCCGCGTCTGTGGTGTTGTGTTCAACGTTTTTGTATTCCATCCAGTCACGCTGCCAGTAACGACGGATTTCGCCATCGGTGCTGGAGAGGTAGCTTCCCGGCGGGAACTCTTTGATCGACCGGCAGGCCGGTACCAGCGCTTTCATTTCTGACGCAACAAACAGGTTGCCGTGCTCATCGTTACCCATGTAAAGCGGGATGATGCCGATATGGTCGCGGCCAATCAGATACGATTTCTTGACGCTGTCATAGAGGATAAAGGCGAACATGCCTTCCAGCTCATCAAGGAAATCGACACCTTTCTCCTGATAAAGCGCCAGAATCACTTCACAGTCAGAACCGGTCTGAAATTCGTAGCGATCGCTGAGTTCAGCGCGCAGTGCCTGATGGTTGTAAATTTCGCCGTTAACGGCCAGTACGTGGGTGTGGTCGGCGTTGTACAGTGGCTGTGCACCGTTGTTAACGTCAACAATTGAGAGGCGTTCATGCGCCAGAATAGCCTTGTCATCTGCATAGACGCCTGACCAGTCCGGGCCGCGATGACGCATTAAACGTGAACATTCCAGCGCTTTTTTGCGCAGCTCAACAGGATCGGTTTTCAGATCCAGCACACCAAAAATTGAACACATAACTGACTCCTGATCTCACCTTACGGCGATGTTATCTTTTGCGTTTGTCCGGCAGCCTGACGCTGCGTGATAGATAAGAAAATGCGCTATTTGGTGCATTCAATGCAAGAGGAATCGTATTTTACTGATAAAAATATTGCTTACATGGCAATAAAAATGAAGAAACGATAATTTAAATGTTGTTTTGTTGTTGGATCGGCAATGGAATAGCGTTTGTGAGTAAAAAACAGGCAGCGAAAGTAGGCGGAAGCATGCAAAAAAGCGGGGACGCACCACAAATTAAGCGGATGCGTCATAAGAGAAATGAATCAGAACAGGTCAATATCGGCAACAGAAGGGTAGATCCAGTCCGGACGGAACGGCATGGCATCGATATCGCTCAGCGTCGAGACGCCTGACAGCACCAGTACTGTCTCCAGACCTGCCTGGAAACCGGCGAGAATATCGGTTCGCAGGTTATCACCCACAATGACCGTCTCTTCCGAGTGGGCCTGCATTTTATTCAGCGCGGCGCGCATGATGTAAGGGCTGGGTTTGCCCACAACAAACGGGCTACGGCCTGAGATCTTCTCAATCCCGGCGCAGAGCGCGCCACAGGCGGGTATAAAGCCGCGCGCGTGTGTATCGGGGTTGGTGGCGATAAAGCGCGCGCCGTTAGCGACGAAGAAGGCCGCTTTGTGCATCATGTCCCAGTTGAACGAACGCGTCTCCCCGACAATGACAAAATCGGGATTCACATCGGTAATGGTAAAGCCCGCTTTATAGAGCTCATGAATCAGCGCGCCTTCACCAATGACATAGGCCTTTTTACCCTCCTGACGACGCAGGAAGTCGGCGGTAGCCATGGCAGAGGTATAGAAAACGGATTCAGGAACTTCGACACCAGCCGAAGCAAAGCGGTTCGCCAGATCCTGCTCGGTCTGCGAGGGATAGTTCGTCAGCACCACCAGCGGCATCTCTTTGGCCAGAATGCGCTGTAAAAATTCCTGTGCGCCAGGAACGGCCGTGTTGTCGTGCATCAGCACGCCATCGATATCACAAATTACGCTTTTAATAGTCATAGTCAGATCCGATGTGGCCCGCCACAACAGCGGGTTAGCTTAGTCTTCCAGAAGATGTTGCAGCAGAATGCCGTTAAGCATGGCACGTTTAGCCAGCGCAAACGCGCCAATCGCAGAACGGTGATCCAGGGTAGAACGCACCACCGGCAGATTTTTACGAAAGGCTTCTAATGCCTGGGTGTTGATGCAGCCTTCAATCGCGGGCAGCAGCACTTTTTCTGCTTCCGTAATCTCGCCCGCTAGCACCACTTTTTGTGGATTAAAAAGGTTAATCGCGATGGCAATCGCCTTGCCGAGATACCGGCCTACCTGTTCGACCACTTCGCAGGCCAGCGCATCACCCTGATTAGCTGCTTTGCAGATATGGGACATCTGGCACGCCTCCAGCGTCAGTACACTCGGGTAGCCCTGATTCAGCAGATGCCGCACACGATTCTCAATGGCACCGTTAGCGGCAATGGTTTCAAGGCAGCCAAAGTTACCGCAGTGACAGCGCTCGCCAAGCGGGTCAACCTGGATATGGCCGATTTCGCCGACGTTGCCGTTGCTGCCGAGGAAAATATGGCCGTTAGCAATAATGCCGGCACCCGTGCCGCGGTGTAAGCGCACCAGGATTGAGTCAGCACAGTCGCGGCTTGCACCGAAATAGTGCTCGGCCAGCGCCAGACTGCGAATATCGTGCCCCACAAAACTGGTGACGTTGAATCGGTTTTTCAGACTGGCAACCAGCGGCCAGTGGCTGACAGAGATGTGCGGCATATAACGGATCACGCCGTTAATCGGGTCAACCAGGCCCGGCAGGATGACGGAAATCGCAATCAGCTCGCGTATTTTACGCTGATGCTGCTCAACGAAGCCGCTGATGGCGTTAAACAGCGCCTGTTCCAGCGTCTCCTGCGTGCGTTCCGGCAGTGCATAATCCTCCTGCGCCAGCGACTTACCGCTGAGCTCGAACAGGGTCAGAGTAGCATCGTTGCGGCCGAGGCGAACCCCGATGGTATGGAAGTGGCGGGTTTCAGTGATAATCGAGATAGCGCGGCGACCACCGGTAGACGCCTGCTGGTCTACCTCTTTGATCAGGCCGCGCTCAATCAACTGGCGGGTAATTTTGGTGACGCTGGCGGGGGCGAGCTGGCTGAGTTCGGCAATCTGAATGCGCGATATTGGCCCCTGTTGATCAATCAGCCGGTAAACCGCTGCGCTATTAAGTTGCTTAACAAGATCGACATTTCCTATTTGTGACTGGCCGCCAGTGGTCATTCAGTGCTTACTCGCTCAGGACGTCGTCTCCATTGACTAACGTCTTAATGATTTTAAAGTCGCGCGTAAACACAGTCAGGTTCGCGATTTTTCCTGCTTCGATCGAGCCCAACTGTCTTTCCACGCCCATCGCCCGTGCCGGGTAGAGTGATGCCATGCGTAACGCTTCGTCCAGTGCGATACCGACATGCTCGACGCTGTTTTGTACTGCTTCAATCATTGTCAGGGCCGAACCACTGAGTGTGCCGTTTTCGTCAATACAGAGGCCGTCACGATAATAGATTGTTTTGCCAGCAAAAATAAACTCGCTGATGTCAGCGCCAGCCGGTGCGGTGGCATCGGTTACCAGCACCAGTCTGTCGCCTTTAATGCGTTTTGCATTGCGCACGTTAGCGTAATGTACATGTAAACCATCCGCAATAATGCCGCAGTATACATCAGGCGAATCAAACAGCGCACCGATAAGCCCGGGTTCACGTCCGGCAAAAGTCGGCATAGCATTGTAGAGGTGGGTCGCGAAACTCACACCCGCAGAAAAGCCCGCTTTCGCCTCTTCATAGGTTGCATTCGAGTGACCCGCTGAGACAATGATTCCAGCGTCGGTCAACTGACGAATCACGTCGCTGCCGGCGTTTTCTGGTGCCAGTGTGACTTTCGTGATGACGTCGGCGTTGTCACAGAGATACTGCACCATCGCGGCATCCGGCAGGCGAATCAGCGCCGGATCGTGGGTGCCTTTTTTCGCCTTACTCAACCACGGGCCTTCCAGATGCAGACCCAGCGCCTGATGCTGATGTTTCTGCAGGTAAGCGCGCATGGTTTCAATCGCCCGCTTCATCAGCGCGTCGCTGCTGGTGATCAGCGTCGGTAAAAAACTGGTGCAGCCAGACTTTTCATTGGCGCGCTGCATCGTTTCCAGCGTCTCAATGCTGAGCGCATCAAGGCTGTCATTGAACTGCACGCCACCGCAGCCATTGAGCTGCAGATCGATAAAGCCTGGCGCGATAATCGCACCCGCCATATCCCGCTGCTCAATATCGGCCGACAACGATTCACGTGGGCAGACGCGCGCAATGTGTCCATCACCCACCACGACGGCGTGATTATCCAGAATCTCATGGCCGCTGTAGATTCGACCGTTTACTAATGCGTACATCTCTCATCTCCCGTCCTGGCCTGCTGTCACTCAGCGTAACAGCAGGGCAAGACAATAATCTGTTACACGCCTTTCATATTTTCCGCTTCCATTTCGCGGAAATATTTCACGGTTTTCACTTTCAGTTCCATGGTGGCTGGCTCATCACAGACCACAACCGATTTCGCATGCAGCTGCAGGCAGCTGATGGTCCACATATGATTCACGTTGCCCTCAACCGCCGCCTGGAGCGCCTGCGCTTTGACATGACCGGTAACCAGAATCATCACTTCTTCTGCATCCAGCAGCGTGCCGACACCGACCGTCAGCGCATACTTAGGCACCTGATCCACGTCACCGTTAAAGAAGCGCGAGTTCGCCACGCGGGTGTCATGGGTCAGGGTTTTAATACGGGTACGCGAAGCCAGTGACGAAGCCGGTTCGTTAAAGGCGATATGACCGTCGTTGCCGACACCGCCCATAAACAGGTGAATTTTACCCAGTGCGCGAATTTTCTCTTCGTACTGACGACATTCTGCGTCAATATCGGGCGCATTACCATTCAGCAAATTGATATTTTCCGGTTGAATATCAACGTGATCGAAGAAGTTGCGATACATGAAGCTGTGATAGCTTTCAGGATGCTCTTTTGGCAGACCGACATATTCATCCATATTGAAGGTCACGACATGTTTAAAACTGACCTGGCCCGCTTTGTGCATATCAATCAGGTGTTTGTACGCCTCCAGTGGCGTGCCGCCGGTTGGCAGACCCAGAACAAAAGGTCTGTCCGCCGTCGGGTTAAACGCATTGATGCGGTTAACAATATGTCGGGCGGCCCATTTACCCACCTGGGTTGGCGTCGCTAAAGGAATCAGTCTCATGTTTCACCTCATTAGAAAATAGAAAGGGGATCGCTAAACCGTTGCGTTACTCATCAGCCTGAGCAGATTGTCTATTCTCGCTACGGGCGGGGCGTAATTCAATATTTCGAATCATAAAATAAGTTTGTGGTGATAGCCAGATGTTGCCGCGTGACATGATGTTTTTTAGTGATAAAAATCACATTTACCAGGGTTTTAATTTGCGAGGCGAATTAATTTATCATTACACTTCGCAGCGTGATATGAAGTGTATTAACGATCTTTGCAGCTGACATAACAACATTAAGCGGCGCAAAGCGACAAGTCAGGCTCATAGGGGGAAGGGGATATGTTAGGTTATTTACAGAAGGTGGGGCGCGCACTGATGGTGCCGGTAGCAACCCTGCCAGCAGCAGCAATATTAATGGGGGTAGGTTACTGGATCGATCCGGACAGCTGGGGGGCAGGTAATGCGCTGGCTGCGTTGCTGATCAAATCCGGTGCCGCCATCATCGAAAACATGTCAGTGCTGTTTGCGATTGGTGTTGCGTATGGCATGTCAAAAGATAAAGATGGTGCCGCTGCCCTGACTGGCTTTGTCGGCTTTCTGGTTGTTACCACGCTCTGCTCACCGGCCGCGGTGGCAATGATACAGAAGATGCCGGTTGACCAGGTGCCTGTGGCGTTTGGCAAAATCAACAACCAGTTTGTTGGTATTCTGGTCGGTATTCTGTCGGCGGAGGTCTATAACCGCTTCAGCCACGTCGAGCTGCCTAAGGCGCTTTCCTTCTTCAGCGGACGCCGGCTGGTGCCAATTCTCGTCTCGTTCCTGATGATCTTCGTCGCTTTCATTCTGATGTATATCTGGCCGGTTATTTTTAATGGTCTGGTGGGCTTTGGTGAGCATATCCAGAAGCTCGGTTCAGCCGGTGCCGGTATCTACGCCTTCTTCAACCGTCTGCTGATTCCTGTCGGCCTGCATCACGCGCTGAACTCGGTGTTCTGGTTTGATGTTGCCGGCATTAATGACATTCCTAAATTCCTGGGCGGTGCGCAGTCACTGGCTGATGGCTCGGCAACCGTGGGCATCACTGGCCGTTATCAGGCGGGCTTCTTCCCGATTATGATGTTTGGTCTGCCGGGTGCTGCGCTGGCTATCTACCATTGTGCGCGTCCAGAGAACCGTGTCAAAGTCGGTAGTATCATGCTGGCTGCAGCGTTTGCTGCTTTCTTTACCGGTATCACCGAACCGCTGGAATTCTCCTTCATGTTCGTGGCGCCAGTGCTCTATCTGATCCACGCCGTCCTGACCGGCATCTCGGTCTTCATCGCTGCCAGCATGCACTGGATTGCCGGATTTGGTTTTAGCGCCGGGTTGGTGGATATGGTGCTGTCGACCCGTAACCCGCTGGCAACACACTGGTACATGCTGATCCCGCAGGGCCTGGTCTTCTTTGTTATCTACTACGTGGTGTTCCGCTTCACCATTAAAAAGTTCAACCTGATGACGCCGGGCCGTGAGCTGGCGGTTGCAGGTGATGAAAGCGACGGTTATGACGTCAACGTTGATAAAACTGACAACGGTGAAACGGCCACTGAATCGCTGGCGCGTCGTTATATTGGTGCCGTGGGTGGCTCAGCTAACTTAACGAGCATTGATGCCTGTATTACCCGCCTGCGTCTTAACGTGAATGATTCGGCTCAGGTCAATGAGGGCGTTGCGAAGCGTCTGGGTGCATCCGGGGTGATCCGTCTTAATAAGCAGAGTGTGCAGATCATCGTAGGTACACAGGCCGAAAGTATTGCCTCGGCGATGAAAAAAGTGCTGACCAAGGGTCCGGTCGCAGCTGCTGCTACCAGCAATGCGCCAGTGGAGCCTGACGTCAAGCCGCAGGCCGTGCTGAACAGTGAGAAGCGTGTCATCGCGACATTGCTGGCCCCGGTAACGGGAGAGGTCGTTGCACTGGATGCGGTTCCGGATGAAGCCTTTGCCAGCAAAGCGGTAGGCGATGGTCTGGCGATCAAACCGAGTGACAAATGGGTCGTGGCACCGATTGCCGGTACGCTGGTGAAAATCTTCAACACCAATCACGCCTTCTGTCTGGAAACGGACAATGGTGTAGAGATTGTGGTGCACATGGGACTGGATACCGTGGCGCTGGAAGGTAAAGGCTTTACCCGTCTGGCTGAAGAGGGCGCCACGGTGGTCGCCGGTCAGCCTGTGCTGGAAATGGACCTTGAATTCCTCAACGCCAATGCCCGCTCGATGGTGAGTCCGGTGGTTGTCAGCAACAGCGATGATTTCGCCGGTCTGACATTGCTGGCCCGCGGTCAGGTGGTGGCAGGTGAAACTCCGCTGTATGAAGTGAAAGGCTAATCCCCGCAACAGAACCCCACAGGCAGGAAGCGATTCCTGCCTTTTTTGTTTTAAAGGCTTAACAAACGGTTGTTTCCCTCAGACGCTTTGTGGATCATACTCCGTTACTTCGTGGTACAAATCACCCGTTATTCGTATTGAGGATTTTTGAGATGAGTGAGGCTGAAGCCCGCCCAACTAACTTTATTCGTCAGATCATTGACGAAGATTTGGCGAGCGGTAAGCACAGCAGCGTGCATACCCGTTTTCCGCCAGAGCCCAATGGCTATCTGCATATTGGTCATGCGAAATCGATCTGTCTGAATTTTGGCATCGCCCAGGATTATCAGGGGCAATGCAACCTGCGTTTCGACGATACCAATCCGGTTAAAGAGGATGTGGAATTTGTTGAATCCATCAAGCGTGACGTCCAGTGGCTGGGTTTTGAGTGGAGCGGTGAGGTCTGTTACTCATCAAACTATTTTGATCAGCTTTATGACTATGCCATCGAGCTGATTTCCAAAGGACTCGCCTACGTTGATGAGCTGAGTCCGGATCAGATTCGCGAATATCGCGGCACCCTGAAAGAGCCGGGCAAAAACAGCCCTTATCGCGACCGCAGCGTGGAAGAGAACCTGGCGCTGTTTGAGAAGATGCGTAACGGTGAGTTTGCCGAGGGCACGGCCTGTCTGCGCGCTAAAATCGACATGGCCTCTAATTTCATCGTGATGCGCGATCCCGTGCTTTACCGCATCAAGTTCGCGGAACACCACCAGACCGGCAACAAGTGGTGCATCTACCCGATGTATGACTTTACCCACTGCATCTCCGATGCGCTGGAAGGCATTACGCACTCGCTGTGTACGCTGGAGTTCCAGGACAACCGTCGACTTTATGACTGGGTGCTGGATAACATCACCATACCGGTTCATCCGCGTCAGTATGAGTTTTCGCGCCTGAATCTGGAGTATGCGGTGATGTCGAAACGCAAACTCACTCAGCTGGTGACTGAGAAGCACGTAGAAGGCTGGGACGATCCGCGCATGCTGACCGTTTCAGGTCTGCGTCGTCGTGGATATACCGCCGCCTCTATCCGCGAATTCTGCCGTCGTATTGGCGTGACCAAGCAGGATAACATCGTGGAGATGGCCTCGCTGGAATCCTGTATTCGCGACGACCTGAACGAGAACGCGCCACGTGCCATGGCTGTGCTGGACCCGCTGAAAGTGGTGATTGAAAATCTGCCAGCAGGCCATAACGAAATCATCACCATGCCAAATCATCCGGGTAAACCGGAGATGGGCACGCGTGAAGTGCCGTTCAGCCGTGAGATCTGGATCGACCGTGCCGATTTCCGCGAAGAGGCGAACAAGCAATATAAGCGTCTGGTGCTGGGCAAAGAAGTCCGCTTGCGCAATGCCTATGTGATTCGTGCTGAGCGCGTCGCTAAAGATGAAGCGGGCAACATCACCTGCATCTACTGCACCAGCGACACAGATACGCTGAGCAAAGATCCTGCCGATGGCCGCAAGGTCAAAGGGGTGATTCACTGGGTGTCTGCGGATCACGCGCAGCCAGCAGAGTTTCGACTTTATGATCGTCTGTTCAGTGTGCCAAACCCGGCCGCGGCAGAGGACTTTCTGGCGGTAATCAACCCTGAGTCACTGGCAATCAAACAAGGCTTTGTGGAGCCGGGCCTGCGCGATGTAGAACCCACCACTCCGTTCCAGTTTGAACGTGAAGGTTATTTCTGCGCCGATAGCGTTTACTCTACGCCATCGCAACTGGTCTTTAACCGCACCGTTGGTCTTCGTGATACCTGGGCGAAAACCGGCGAATAAATTTTTTTGAGGCTGACCTCATAAAATGACAAAAGGGCGATTTATCGCCCTTTTTTGTTGCCCCGATTTTAATCATTGCCGACGTTTATTCTGATCTAACCGAAACTGATTAAATACCGCACTGTGAGAGAAATCTGAGTTTAAAAAAATTAATCAATTTCCAGATGTGAATTATCCGCTTTCAGGTAGGCTATGCGCTCTCAGAGGTTGCAAAGCGGGTTACAGAAGGAAAAAAAATGACAGTTCTCGCCCAGGAAGCCAGAAACAGTGTGGTCGTTTTACATCAGCTCATTGAACGTATTTTTAACCAGCCTGCCGGATCTGATGACAGTTTTGAGCTGCTGATGTCCTATTTTCATCCTGAATTCCGCATGGTCACTCCAAAGGGCAGAGAGTGCAATCTGAACGAGGTCGAGGAGCTCTTCCGGCAGCTGCAGGGACAGCGCGAAGGGATGCGCATTGCCACCTGCGAGCACGTCATCCTCTCTCATCATGAAAAAGAGATCACCGTGCAGTATCGTGAAATGCAGATGATGAATGGCAATAATCAGAGCCGTATTTCGCTAGCGATACTGGACTGCAGCAGCTCCATTCCACGCTGGCGCTATCTGCAGGAGACGCTGGTCGCCTGATACAACAGCCAAAAACAGCCGAAAAAAAACCGGTGAATTCACCGGTTTTTTCATTTCAGGTCACGTTACTGGTCGTGCAGGGTTTCGTCTTCCCGGCAATCGCCCAGCGTACAGTGTCCATAGAGATAGAGACTGTGGTTGGTCAGCTTAATGCCATGGCGGGTGGCGATTTCACGCTGACGCGTTTCTATCGATTCATCGCTGAACTCAATAACTTTACCGCAATCCAGGCAGATCAGATGATCGTGATGATGCTGCTGTGTCAGTTCGAAGACCGATTTGCCGCCTTCAAAGTTATGACGGGTCACAATACCGGCGTCATCGAACTGGTTGAGAACACGGTAAACGGTAGCCAGGCCAATCTCTTCGCCGATATCGATCAGGCGTTTGTACAAATCTTCCGCACTGACGTGATGGCACTCAGGTTCCTGAAGCACTTCCAGAATTTTCAGTCTGGGCAGCGTCACTTTCAGGCCAGCCTTCTTTAATGCGGTGTTGTTGTCAGTCATGCGGATTTTGTCCTGTCACTATATTCACTTTGTGGCTTATCGCCTTGAATGTCGATCTGCGCTCATTCTCATTTGCGTCTCATTATAGATCTGAAGCGATGAAATGAAAACCAGAGGGCGTGCCTGAATCATCACGGGCTGTGTGGGATAGGTCACCGGGCCGGGGAGGATTCTGGCAGATGTCTGTTGGTACATCGCTTAGTCTTGCCGCCTGAGAAATAAGCGGAAGATCGATGCGGGTATTCTACAGATTAAACGGAGAAAGTTAAAAAAATGTGGCTATTATTTCTATAGGAATTTCCATTACCTCAATGTGAGCTGGCGCTCACATTGAGGCGGGCAGGATCAGGCTTCAAGGATATCTTTCAGTTGCAGTTCATCAGAAATCTGCTTAACCCACTGCTCTACGCGCTGGTTAGTCAGTTCAGGCTGACGATCTTCATCGATGGCGAGACCCAGGAAGTGGGTATCATCAGCCAGACCTTTTGAGGCTTCAAAGTGGTAACCTTCGGTTGGCCAGTGTCCGACAATCACGGCACCGTGTGGCTCAATGATGTCACGGATCGTGCCCATCGCATCACAAAAGTACTCCGCGTAATCTTCCTGATCGCCGCAGCCAAACAGCGCAACCAGCTTGCCGTTGAAATCGATCTCTTCCAGCGTCGGGAAAAAGTCATCCCAGTCACACTGCGCTTCACCGTAGTACCAGGTCGGAATGCCCAGCAGCAGGATATCAAACGCTTCCAGATCTTCTTTTGTGCTTTTCGCGATGTCGTGCACTTCTGCAACGTCTGTACCCAGCTGTTTCTGGATCATTTTTGCAATGTTTTCGGTGTTGCCGGTATCGCTGCCAAAGAAGATGCCTACGAGTGCCATGAGTAAAATAACCTCTTAAATCCTGATAATGAGATGTGTGCCGCAGCACATTTCAGCGAATAATAGCAGACGAGAGAAAACCGGTGAACGGTTAAAGCCCCGACATTTGCTCCTGCGTGCGATTTGCCCGCATTAATCCAGTTTGAGCTGTGCCAGCAGCATCTGTTCAATCAGCTCGCTGCGGCTGAGATTGCGCTGTTCTGCCAGCGTGTTGAGCGCATCGACGGCTTCACTGTTCATTTTCAGTTCGACACGACGAAGTCCGCGTCCTTTGTCACGTTTAAGCTGATTGCGCTTGTTGATGCGCAGCTGTTCATCACGCGAAAGTGGACTGGTTTTGGGTCGACCTGGGCGGCGCTCATCAGCAAAGAGATCGAGCGTCGTTCGGTCAGTCTGTTCTTTTGCCATGGCTTAGTAAAACTGAATGGGGGCGGGCGCCAGTCACTCACCGCGCAGATTATAAATTATTGGCCATTGCCGCAGCAAAACGGATGCGCGGCAAAATTTTAGCGCGCCATCATACTTCACGCTTACTCCGGACGCCAATCCTAAACCTTTGCCGCCATCTATTTGCTTTTAAAGCGCAAAAAAGCGACGGACACTGCGCAATACGGCATCGGGTTTCTCTGCATGAACCCAGTGTCCCGCGCCGCCAATGACATGTGCCTGCGCGGCCGGAAACTGTTGCAGCAGCGCATCGCGGTAGCGGTTGTCCAGATAGCTGGAGTCGCCGCCGCGAATAAACAGCGCCGGATGATTCCATGCCGGAACCGGTTGCCAGCCCGAAATCGTGGTGTAGTTATCCCACAACACCGGGACGTTGAAACGCCACTCGCCCGCCTGAAATGACTTCAGCAGGAACTGAATCACCCCTTCCTCATCGATAAGCGTCCGCATAATCGTCGCCGCCTCACTGCGTGACGAGACGCCTGCGTCGGTTACAGCACGAATGCCGGCAAAAATCTCATCATGGCGGCGGGTCTGGTAGTCGACCGGAGCGATGTCGATCATCACCAGCCGCTCAATGCGGTCCGGCACCAGCGCGCTCATGGTCATGGCGATCTTCCCGCCCATTGAGTGACCGATCACTGCGACACGTGCAATGCCGTGCGCATCCAGCGTATCGACCATGTCCTGCGCCATTACAGCGTAGTTCATCTCGTCAGATCGTGGAGAGAGCCCGTGATTGCGGACATCAACCTGCAGCAGAGGCCCGGCATCTTTCAGCCCGCGCGCCAGCACGCCAAGGTTATCCAGACTGCCAAACAGGCCATGGATAAGCAGGACAGGTAAAGAATCAGCAGGGGATTGTTCAGTTTGCAGACGGGCGTTCAAAATCATAGCAAAGTTCTTAAGTTTGAGACCTGTGCTTAGGTTATCATGGTTTCACCTTTTCAGGCGCGCTGGTTCCGGCGGCATTAGGACATATTCTGACTTTTGCCCTCAAACCGTTAGATTACTAACAACCCGCCTGAATTTAACTTTATAATCCTGATGTTAGAACCCGCACATCCTTTGAATTGCCTGACTATACTCAGAGCTTTTCAGGAAACAGGTGGTTCTGCCATGAGAAAGAACCGTACGGAATAAGATGAAAACGATCGAAGTTGACGAAGAGCTCTACCGTTATATTGCCAGCCACACGCAACACATTGGTGAAAGCGCGTCCGACATTCTGCGTCGTATGCTGAAGTTCACTGCCGGTCAGACTGCACCCGCTTCGCCTGCTCAGCCAGCCTCAAAAGAGGCAGCGAAAGAGTCTCAGCCTGCGTCTGCAGGTTCGCGCCCGCAGGATCGTGTCCGCGCGGTGCGTGAGCTGCTGCTCTCCGATGAATATGCGGAGCAGAAGCGGGCGGTGAATCGTTTTATGCTTATCTTGTCAACGCTCTATCGTCTTGATACTGCAGCTTTTGCTGAAGCTACTGCATCTCTGCAGGGCCGCACCCGCGTCTATTTTGCCGGTGATGAGCATACGTTGTTACAGAATGGCACCCATACCAAGCCGAAGCATGTGCCCGGCACGCCGTACTGGGTGATCACCAACACCAATACTGGTCGTAAATGCAGCATGGTCGAACACATCATGCTCTCGATGCAGTTCCCGGCGGAACTGACCGAGAAAGTTTGCGGCACTATTTAAAACTTAAGCGTCAGGGAGCAGCGCCAATGGCCAATCACCCACGTGCCGGGCAACCCGCCCAGCAGAGCGATTTGATTAACGTTGCACAATTAACGTCACAATATTATGTCCTGCAGCCCGATGTGGCGAACCCGGATCACGCGGTGAAATTTGGCACCTCTGGCCATCGCGGCAGTGCAGGGCGTCAGAGCTTCAACGAGTTGCACATTCTGGCGATTGCTCAGGCGATTGCTGAAGAGCGTAAAAAGAACGGTATCACCGGGCCTTGCTACGTTGGTAAAGACACCCATGCGCTGTCAGAGCCGGCGATCCTGTCGGTGCTGGAAGTGCTGGCAGCCAACGGCGTTGATGTGATTGTGCAGCAGGACAATGGCTATACGCCGACCCCTGCGATCTCGAACGCTATTCTTGAGCACAACAAAGCGGGCGGCCCGCTGGCTGACGGCATCGTCATCACGCCATCGCACAACCCACCGGAAGATGGC
This sequence comes from Pantoea sp. QMID4, assembly GCF_030270445.1. NCBI lineage: Bacteria > Pseudomonadati > Pseudomonadota > Gammaproteobacteria > Enterobacterales > Erwiniaceae > Pantoea > Pantoea sp. QMID4. Next base: position 313,782 of record NZ_BSXL01000007.1, read on the forward strand.
GGCATCAAGTACAACCCACCTAACGGTGGACCGGCTGATACCAACGTCACCAAAGTGGTGGAAGATCGCGCCAACCAGCTGATCAAAGATGGGCTGAAAGAGGTAAAACGTCTGCCGCTGGAACAGGCGATGGCGAGTGGCCACGTGGTCGAGAAAGATCTGATCCAGCCGTACGTTGAAGGTCTGGCAGAGATTATCGACTTCCCGGCGATCCAGAAAGCGGGCCTGAAGCTGGGTGTTGATCCCCTTGGCGGTTCCGGTATTGCTTACTGGCAGCGTATTGCTGAGCATTACAAGCTGGATCTGACGCTGGTGAATGATGCGGTCGATCAGACCTTCCGCTTTATGCATCTGGATAAAGATGGCGTTGTGCGCATGGATTGCTCGTCTGAAAGCGCCATGGCAGGCCTGCTGGCCTACCGTGACAAGTTTGATCTGGCGTTCGGCAACGATCCCGATTATGACCGTCACGGCATTGTGACCCCGGCGGGTCTGATGAATCCAAATCATTATCTGGCGGTCGCGATCAACTATCTGTTCCAGCACCGTCCACAGTGGGGCCAGGATGTTGCCGTGGGTAAAACCCTGGTCTCCAGCGCCATGATTGACCGTGTCGTCAACGACATTGGCCGCAAGCTGGTGGAAGTGCCGGTTGGCTTTAAATGGTTTGTTGATGGTCTGTATGACGGCAGCTTTGGTTTCGGCGGTGAAGAGAGCGCGGGCGCGTCATTCCTGCGTTTCGACGGCACGCCATGGTCAACAGACAAAGATGGCATTATCATGTGTCTGCTGGCGGCTGAGATTACTGCCGTGACCGGTAAAAACCCGCAGCAGCACTATGATGAGCTGGCCGCGCGCTTTGGTGCACCAAGCTATAACCGTCTGCAGGCATCCGCCACTTCAGCGCAGAAAGCCGCACTGTCGAAGCTGTCACCAGAGATGGTGAACGCGGATACGCTGGCGGGTGATCCTATCACCGCGCGTCTGACGGCAGCACCAGGTAATGGTGCCTCTATCGGCGGTCTGAAAGTGATGACGGAGAATGGCTGGTTTGCTGCTCGTCCGTCAGGCACCGAAGACGCCTACAAAATCTACTGTGAAAGCTTCCTTGGCGCAGAACACCGTGCGCAGATTGAGAAAGAAGCGGTAGAGATTGTCAGCGAAGTGCTGAAAAACGCCTGATAAGATGGGTAAATAAAAGGCGCCTCTGGCGCCTTTTTTTATGGCATAAAGCGATAGCCAATCCCGGTTTCGGTCAGCAGATGGGCCGGTTGGGTCGGATTCGCTTCCAGCTTCTGGCGCAGATGCCCCATATAAATACGCAGATAGTGGCTGTGCTCTACCGCATTGGGTCCCCAGACCTGGCTCAGCAGCTGCCGCTGCGTCAGCACCTTGCCGGCATTATTCAGCAGAATGCTCAACAGACGAAATTCAATCGGCGTGAGGTGAATCTCACTGCCGTTGCGCTGTACCCGCCGTGCGGCAAAATCGACGCTGACGTCGGCAAATTGAATTCTGGCTTCGGGCTGCTGACCACCATGACGGCGCAGTGCAACACGGACGCGTGCCAGCAGTTCGCCAATCCCAAAGGGTTTGGTCAGATAGTCATCCGCCCCGGCATCCAGTGCGGCGATCTTATCCTGCTCATCACTGCGCGCCGACAACACTATCACCGGTATGGCACTCCACTGGCGCAGATCACGGATAAAATCGGTGCCATCCCCATCCGGCAGGCCAAGATCGAGGATCACTAAATCAGGTTTACGGGTTGCCGCTTCAATCAGTCCGCGCTGCAGCGTATCAGCGTCAAACACCTTCAGATCTTCATTTTCCAGCGCCAGCCGTACAAAGCGGCGGATCTCTTTTTCATCTTCAACGATCAAAACCGTGGTCACGCAATACCTGCCTTGAGTGAGTGCCGAAGCGCTACTTTATCAATATTTTATGCTGCCGTCCGCGCACTTCATCTTCCGGGCATTCAAACCCTCTCGTAACCTGGCGATAACTTATCTGTAACTAAATTACAGGTTGATTCTTAAACATCAAAAATAACGGCAAATAAGTGGTCAGATGAGTAGTAAAATTACACAATCTGGCGTAAAGTTGAACACAGATCACATTCGCACACTTTAACTTACCGGGAGGAGAAACCATGTATCAGGCTTATCCACGTTATAAAATACTCGCGCGTCGTACGCTGGTGGTTCTTCTCGGCGTTCTGGCACTGCCTGTCATGCTGTTTCGACAGGATCGGGCACGCTTCTACAGTTATCTGCATCGCGTCTGGTGCAAGACCAGCGCAAAGCCGGTCTGGCTGGCGCAGTCTGAAGCCGGTGGCGGCGCGTTCTGGTAATTCGCTTTGTTGCAAAACAGGCCTGGTCAACTGACCGGGCCTTTTTTTGCGTTTATTCTGAGAATAAATGGGCTGCAACCACGTTATACCCCTTTCTTACTGGCCATTTTGCGCTACACTTAAACCTCTACAAGATTTATGAGGTTGTACAAGTATGAGCAAAAAAATCCCCGTTGGAATCAGTGCATGCCTGCTCGGCGACCGCGTCAGATTTGATGGTGGGCATAAGCGTCTTACTTTTGCGACTGAAGATCTTACGCCATTTGTCCGCTTTGAGCCGGTCTGTCCTGAAATGGCCATTGGTCTGCCTACGCCGCGTCCGGCATTGCGTCTGGTAAAGCAGGGTGATGATGAGCTGCATCTCTGCTTCAGTAAAGATGGTGGAGAAGAGGTTACCACGCAGATGCGTGACTGGTCAGCGGAACGGGTAAAATCACTGCATCACCTTTGTGGCTATATCCTCTGTGCCAAATCTCCGAGCTGCGGCATGGAGCGTGTGCGGGTCTATGAGCCTGACAATAACAACAACCGCAAAGTGGGCACCGGCATTTTTGCTGAATTCCTGCAGCGTGAGATGCCCTGGCTACCGCTGGAAGAAGATGGTCGTCTGCACGACCCAGCCCTGCGTGAGAACTTTATTGGCCGCATCTGCGCACTGCATGAGTTTAATGAGATGTGGAAAGAGGGCCTGACCCGCCAGGGGCTGATTGCCTTTCACAGCCGCTACAAACTGATGATGCTGGCGCACTCGCAGGAGAAATACCGCGAACTGGGGCCGTTTGTTGCTTCGATGAGTGAGTGGGAATCGCTGGAAGCTTTTGCCTTTGAATATCGCAATCGCATGATGGAACTGATGTCACGTCCCGCCTCACGTCGCAATCACACCAACGTGCTGATGCATGTGCAGGGCTACTTCCGCACGCATCTGAATTCACCGCAGCGTCAGGAACTGGCAACCCTGATTGACCGCTATCGTCAGGGCACACAACCGCTGCTGGTGCCGATTACCATTCTCAAGCACTACATGGCGGAGTACCCGCATCCGTGGCTGGCACAGCAGCGCTATTTCGATCCCTATCCCGAAGCCTTGTGCTTACGCTACGGACAGTAATTCAGGAGGCATATGACCACTCATCTGGTCTGGCTGCGTAATGATTTACGCATCAACGATAATCTGGCACTTCACGCCGCCTGTCGCGACAGCAAGGCAAAAGTGATTGCGCTCTTCCTTGCTACGCCAAAACAGTGGCAACAGCATGACATGTCACCCAGGCAGGCGGCGTTTATTCACGCCAGTCTGGTGGAAGTACAGAACGCGCTGGCTGAGCGGGGCATTGCGCTGCACTATCAGGCGTGTTACGCCTTCAGCGACAGTATCGATGCACTGACGGAATTCTGTGAGAAGCACCAGGTCGACCAGCTCTTCTATAACTATCAGTATGAAATGAATGAGCGTCAGCGCGATGCAGAGGCGGAAAAGCGTCTCGATGACGCGGGCGTGATCTGCCAGGGCTTTGATGACAGCCTGCTGCTGCCACCCGGTAGTGTGCAGAGTGGCGATCGCTCAATGTACAAAGTCTTTACGCCTTTCAGCAAAGCTTTTGTCCGCCGTTTGCAGCAGAGTCTGCCGGAGTGTGTGCCTGCACCTAAGCCCCGCGACGGTGCACCGCTGAAAACCACCCGGCTCCCCGCTTTTGACTGTCCGACCGAAGCCTTTGATGAGGATCTGTTTCCGGCAGGCGAAGCAGCCGCCCTGAAGCGGTTGCGCCATTTCGCCACTAAACCGGTTCTCGATTATCCCGCGAAGCGCGACCTTCCTGCACTGGATGCCACCAGTCGTCTGTCGGTTTATCTGTCGACCGGCGTGCTGTCGCCCCGTCAGTGCCTGCATCGCGTACTGCATGAACATCCCGATGCGCTGGACAACAGTCGTGCATTTACGTGGCTGAACGAGCTAATCTGGCGTGAGTTCTACCGTCATCTGCTGGTTGCGTATCCGGCACTCTGCCGGCACAAACCCTTTGTTGACTGGACGCAAAACGTGGAATGGCAGCGTGACGACGCGCATTTCGATGCCTGGAAAGCAGGGAAAACCGGCTTTCCGATCGTCGATGCTGCAATGCGTCAGATGAAGGCGCTGGGATGGATGCACAACCGTTTACGGATGATTACTGCCAGTTTCCTGGTCAAAGATCTGCTGATCGACTGGCGCGAAGGCGAATGCTATTTCATGCAGCAACTGATTGATGGCGACCTGGCCGCAAACAACGGTGGCTGGCAGTGGGCGGCTTCCACCGGTACAGACTCAGCACCTTATTTCCGCATTTTTAACCCGACCACACAGGGCGAGCGCTTTGATGAGCAGGGCGAATTTATCCGTCACTATCTGCCGGAGCTGGCGGATGTCCCTGACAGCCATATCCACCAGCCCCACGTCTGGGCGGAAAAGAACAACAGGAAACTCGATTATCCGGCACCAATCGTGGATCATAAGGCAGCCCGTAAAAAGACATTAGACGCCTTTGAGCGCGCCAAAAGCGCCGCCTGAGGCCTCGAAGGAGCCTGAATGAACCATTACGAATTAGAGACGCTGATCAATCAGCAACTCGATAGCCACAGCTTCAGTGATTACGCCCCCAACGGGTTGCAGGTTGAAGGACGCAGCGAAGTCAGAACGATTATCACCGGCGTGACGGCCAGTCAGGCCCTGCTGGATGAGGCGGTCGCACGTCAGGCCGATGCAATAATCGTCCATCATGGCTACTTCTGGAAAAGTGAACCGGCCGTGATTAAAGGCATGAAGCGCCGCCGCCTGCGGACGCTGCTGGCTAACGATATTAATCTCTATGGCTGGCACCTGCCGCTTGATGCGCATTCAGAACTGGGCAACAACGCCCAGCTGGCGAAACTGCTGGATATCGAGGTGCGTGGCGAAGTGATGCCGCTGGTGTTCTGGGGGGAGCTGGCTGAACCGATTTCCGGCGAAGCACTGGCCCGCCGAATCGGCGATAAGCTGGGACGTGAACCGCTGCATTGTGGTGACAACGCACCCGCGCTGATTCGTCACATCGCCTGGTGCAGCGGCGGTGGACAGGGCTTTATCGACCAGGCGGCCGCTGCGGGCGTTGATGCCTACATCACCGGTGAAGTCTCTGAACAGACTATTCACAGCGCACGCGAACAGGGGCTGCATTTCTTTGCCGCAGGCCATCACGCTACCGAGCGTGGCGGCGTAAAAGCGCTGGGCGAGTGGCTGGCGCAACATCACAATCTTGATGTGACCTTTATCGATATTCCTAATCCTGCCTGATCTCTCCCTTGTCCTGCGCGCCTGCGCAGGACCTAAATCGGTTGACACATCCCTGCCACTTTCGCATAACTATTTGCTTTACGTAGATAAGCCATCGGCTGAACCGGGCATCCGGTCAGGTCGGCCAGGCACGATCTCAATCAGGCGGGAGGTAGCTGTTGCAACGAGCACGGTGTTATTTATTGGGTGAACGCGCTGTCGTGCTGGAGCTGGAGCCGCCGGTCTCACTGGAGAGTCAGCAGCGTATCTGGGGACTTAACCAGCGACTGCAGTCGGATGCGGGCGTGCTGGAGGTCATTCCTGGCATGAACAATATCACCCTGATTCTGCGCGATCCCCAGCAGAGTGCGCTGGATGCGATAGAGCGGCTTCAGCGCTGGTGGGAAGAGAGTGAAGCGCAGTTGCCGGAGTCGCGTCTGGTGGAGATCCCGGTGATCTATGGCGGTGAGTCTGGCCCCGATCTGGTGGTGGTGGCGGAACATGCCGCGCTGACGCCCGGTCAGGTAGTTGAGCTGCACAGCAGCAGCGACTATGTGGTGTTTTTTGTCGGCTTTCAGCCGGGCTTTCCCTATCTGGGCGGACTGGATCCGCGGCTGCACATACCGCGCCGTGCGGAGCCGAGAGTTGCGGTATCGGCCGGATCGGTTGGTATCGGCGGCAGCCAGACGGGCGTCTATCCGCTGGCTTCGCCTGGTGGCTGGCAGTTAATCGGCCAGACGCGCACCGCGCTGTTTGATCCCCTGCAGCAACCGCCCACGCTGCTCCGTCCCGGTGACAGGGTTCGCTTTGTGCCGCAACAGGAGGGCGTATGTTAAATATTCTTCGCGCCGGGCTGGCCGCCACCCTTCAGGATGCGGGGCGCTACGGCTGGCGTCAGTATGGCATCAGCCCCGGCGGCGTGCTGGATCATCCCGCGATGTTCACCGCCAATGTGCTGGTGGGCAATGCGCCTGACAGCGCGGTGCTGGAGCTGGTGCTCGGCCAGTTCAAAGCGGAGTTTACCCGCGACGGCTGGTTCGCACTCACTGGCGCAGGCTGCCATGCGGAGCTGGACGGTCAGCCGGTCTGGACGGGCTGGCGAATGCCGGTAAAACGCGGCCAGGTCCTGTCGCTGGCGATGCCGCAGCGCGGCATGCGCAGCTATCTGGCAGTGCAGGGTGGTTTTGACATCCCTGCGGTGCTCGGCTCAGCCAGCACCGATCTGAAAGCAAAATTTGGCGGATTTCACGGTCGCGCCTTACGGGATGGCGATCGGATCCCGCTGGGCAAACCGACGTGTCAGTTCGACCGCAAAGTCGGGGTACGGCAGCTGCTATGGGGCAACCGCATCCGCGCACTGCCTGGCCCGGAGTATCACGAGTTCAGCTCCGACGCGCAGCAGGCATTCTGGCGCACCGCATGGAAACTTAGCCCGCAAAGCAACCGGATGGGATACCGGCTTGAGGGACGTGAGCTTAAACGTGAGAGTCCGCGTGAGCTGCTGTCACACGGTTTGATGCCGGGTGTCATTCAGGTACCGCCGAACGGACAGCCTATCGTGCTGATGGCGGATGCCCAGACCACCGGCGGCTATCCGCGTATCGCCTCCGTCATCGAAGCCGATCTCTATCATCTGGCGCAAATCCGCCTGGGTGAGCCAATTCACTTTATTCACTGCACCCTGCCGGAAGCGATGCTGGCACGTCAGCATCAGCAACGCGCGCTGGACCAGATGATATGGGGACTTCATGAAAATTGATTTAAACGCTGACCTTGGCGAAGGCTGTGCCAGCGATCAGGCACTGCTTGAACTGGTGAGTTCCGCCAACATCGCCTGTGGCTTTCACGCAGGGGATGCGCAGACCATGCTGCAGTCGGTGCGCTGGGCGCAGGCATCCGGCGTCGCCATCGGCGCGCATCCTGCTTTTCCCGATCGGGAGAACTTTGGCCGCAGCGCCATGCAGCTGCCACCGGAAACGGTCTATGCCCAGATGATCTACCAGATTGGCGCGCTGAAAAGCCTGGCGGAGAGCGCAGGTGCGCGGCTGGTTCACGTTAAGCCGCACGGCATGCTCTATAACCAGGCCGCGGCTGATCCGGTGCTGGCAGACGCTATTGCCCGCGCCATCCGTGCCGTCGACAGCCAGCTGATTGTGGTGGGACTGGCGAACAGCGAATCGATACGTGCCGCGTCGCACTACGGCTTACGCACGCGGGAAGAGGTCTTTGCCGATCGTGGCTATCTCAGCAGCGGTGCGCTGGTGCCGCGCAGCCAGCCGGGCGCGCTGATTGACGATGAGCAGCAGGCTATCGATCAGACGCTGACGATGGTGCAGCAGGGTAAGGTAAAAAGTATCACGGGAGAATGGGTGGCAGTGAATGCGCAGACCGTCTGCTTACATGGCGACGGCGCGCACGCCCTGCAGTTTGCACAGCGGTTGCGTGATGCGGTTGCCGGACAGCAGATCCGTGTCACCAGCGCCTGAAAACACTACTTAGCCCGGCTTATGTCGGGTTTTTTAACTCTGGGGGAAATCCATGGAAAGTGCAGTGAATCTCTGGCCTTTACTGGGCATTGCCGCGATCGTCGTTGGCTTCGTATTACGTTTTAATCCGGTGCTGGTGGTGATCGTCGCCGGTTTTGTAACCGGTCTGGCGGCGATGATGCCGCTGACGGACATTCTGGAAAAGCTCGGCGCAGGTTTTCTGAATACCCGTAACCTGCCGCTGATTCTGCTGCTGCCGCTGGCGGTCATTGGGCTGCTGGAGCGTCACGGGCTGAAGGAGCGCGCACAGGCGTGGATCGCTCAGATTAGAACGGCCACCGCTGGACGTCTGCTAATCGTCTACCTGTTTGTACGTGAAATCACCGCCGCGCTGGGACTAACCAGCCTGGGTGGGCATCCACAGATGGTGCGTCCGTTGCTGGCCCCGATGGCAGAGGGCGCAACGGAGAACCGTTATGGTGAGATCACACCTGAACTTCGTCATAAGCTGCGTGCCATGTCAGCAGCTACCGACAACGTCGGACTCTTCTTTGGTGAAGATATCTTTGTAGCATTTGGCGCGATTATTTTTATGCACAACTTCATGCAGGAGTCGGCCGGGATTCAGACCGAACCGCTGCACATTGCGTTATGGGGCATTCCGACTGCTATAGCCGCATTCCTGATCCACTCGGCACGTCTGGTGCGACTCGATCGTCAGCTTGCGCGTGAGTTGCAGCTGCTGAACAACCAGGCGCTGAGAGCCAAAGGAGGTCAGTAATGTTTCAGCAACAATATCTGATGTGGCTGGCAGGCATTATCCTGCTGGTGGTGGCCATCCTTTCCTGGCGTGACAGTGCGAACCCACGCCGCTTTACCACCGGACTGTTCTGGGCTTTGTATGGCCTGGTGTTTCTGGTCGGTGACTGGACGACGCAGATGATGAGCAGTCTGATGGGTTCGGATGCAGCGGGCACCCGAATGCTGCATATCACCATCGGTGTCATTGTGGTGGTAATGGCGCTGATTGCCGGTCTGGGGGGTGTCCGGTTGGGTCGCTATCATCAGCGCAGCGATGAAGAGAAGCAGGCCAGTGCGCTGCGTCTGCGCAACAAACTGTTTCTGCCCGCGCTGGCCATTCCGGTCGTGACCGTGGTCGGTGTGCTGGCGTTTAACCATATTCCCGGTCTGCAGGATGCGGTATTCGGTCCCGGAAATCACGCCACGCTGGTGACACTTTTTTCAATGATGGTCGGCTGTGTCATTGGCTGGCTGGTGGCGTTGAAACTGACCCATGAAAAGCCGGTGCAGTCGATGCAGGAGACCCGTCGCCTGCTGGATTCGATTGGCTGGGCCTTTATCCTGCCGCAGATCCTCGCCACGCTCGGACTGCTGTTTACCAGTGCGGGCGTGGGCAGTGCCATTTCACATCTGACCGAAACCTGGCTGGCGGTGGATAACCGCTTTGTTGCAGTAACGGTCTATGCCGTCGGGATGGCGCTGCTAACCATGATCATGGGTAACGCGTTTGCTGCGTTTCCGATTATCACCGCAGGCGTCGGCATTCCGATTCTGGTATTGCAGCATGGCGGAAATCCGGCGGTGATGGCAGCGATTGGCATGTTCTCCGGCTACTGCGGCACGCTGATGACGCCGATGGCGGCCAACTTCAATATTGTTCCGGCGGCACTGCTGGAGCTGCCCGACCGTAACGCTGTCATCAAAGCTCAGATTCCGACCGGTGTGCTACTGTTAATCGTTAACATTTTCCTGCTCTATTTCCTGATGTTCCTGTGAGGCTGCATGAAAACTGTCCTGATGACCGCCTTTGAACCCTTTGGCGGTGAAACGATTAACCCCTCCTGGGAAGCGGTACGCGCACTGGAAGGCAAACAGATTGGCGGGGCGACGATAGTCATCCGCCAGTTGCCGGTGGTGTTCAGTGAGGTGCTCAACGTGCTGAACCGGGCACTGGAAGAGGTAAAACCGGACGCGGTGCTGTCGGTAGGGCAGGCGGGCGGCCGCAGCGACATTACCGTTGAACGTATCGGTATTAATGTCGATGACGCCCGTATCCCGGACAATGCGGGAAACCAGCCCGTCGATGAACCGATTATCGCAGGCGGCCCGGCAGCCTATTTTTCCCGGCTGCCCATCAAAGCGATTGTGGCCGCGGTGCGTGAAGCGGGGATCCCCGCATCGGTCTCGCAGACGGCAGGCACTTTTACCTGTAACCGGGTGATGTATGGCCTGCTGCACTGGCTTGAGCTGCAGAAAAGTCCGGCGCGTGGCGGCTTTATTCATATTCCCTATCTGCCTGAACAGGCGGCGCAGCATCCGGGGGCGCCCAGCATGGCGGTGGCAACCATTGTTCAGGCACTGGAGATTGCGGTAAAAGTGATGCTGGAGACCGGCGACGATATTAAACAGGCTGGCGGTGCCACCCATTAAGAGGAAGAACGATGCCAGAAGGACCGGAAATTCGCCGCGTGGCGGATAAGCTTGAAGCCGCCATTGTGGGTCAGCCGTTAACGGAAGCGTGGTTCGCGTTTCCTCAGCTGAAGACTTACGAATCCTCACTGATTGGTGAGCAGGTGCAGGCGATTGAGACGCGGGGCAAAGCGCTGCTGACGCATTTCAGCAATGGCCTGACACTCTACAGTCATAACCAGCTTTATGGTGTCTGGCGCATTGTGAAACCTGATACCGAACTCAATACCACACGTCAGTTGCGGGTGCGGCTGGCGACGGCGGGCAAAGCGATTCTGCTCTACAGCGCCTCCGATATTGAACTGCTCAACGCAGATACGCTGGCAGCGCATCCGTTTCTGACCCGCATCGGACCGGATGTGCTGAACAGCCAGCTTAGCGTTGAAGAGGTGAAAGAGCGGCTGCTGTCGCCCCGGTTCCGGCGGCGACAGTTCAGTGGTCTGCTGCTGGATCAGGCTTTTCTGGCCGGGCTGGGAAATTACCTGCGCGCTGAGATTCTCTGGCTGGCGCAGCTTCTGCCAAATCATCGCGCGCAGGATCTCAGTGACGATCAGCTGACTGCTTTCAGCGAGGCGCTGCTATCGGTGCCGCGTCATGCCTATCGGATGCGGGGAACCATGAAGAAGTATCATGAGGAAGCGGCGTTTCAGTTTGAGGTGTTCCATCGGCAGGGCAAAAAATGCCGGCGTTGTGGCACGATAGTTGAGAAGGGCACACTTTCATCACGGCCTTTTTACTGGTGTCCGGGTTGTCAGGGATAGAAAGGACATGAAGTTTATAGCGAAAAATGTTCTTACATCAGACGGCTAAAAAACTTCGAACCGGGTGATTCCAACTGCTACGAAGAAGCTTAACACGCGGGGAACATGGTCAGAAGAGGAAAGCGTCCCGCGCCAGGGACGGCGCGGGCCGAGCGGCCAGGGATGGTTTAAGCGACTTTCCGATCTGACCGTGTTTCATGCGCAGGCGCAGTATCCCAGCGAAGCGCCCCAGCGTTATAACCACATCAAGCGGAGATTTCTCTCCGCTATCCATCAAATCTTACTTCTTCAGCTGTGAGCTGAACTCGCGCTCGGTATAACCGGTGTAGAGCTGACGCGGACGGGCAATCTTCATGCCTTCGTCGTGCATCTCTTTCCAGTGGGCAATCCAGCCAACCGTACGGGCCATCGCGAAGATCACCGTAAACATGGACGAAGGAATACCCATCGCTTTCAGAATGATACCGGAGTAGAAGTCTACGTTTGGATAGAGTTTACGCTCGATAAAGTACGGGTCGTTCAGCGCAATGTGTTCCAGCTCCATCGCCACTTCCAGCAGATCATCCTTCATACCCAGCTCATTCAATACTTCATGGCAGGTATCGCGCATTACGGTCGCACGTGGGTCATAGTTTTTATAAACGCGGTGACCAAAGCCCATCAGACGGAAGGAATCATTCTTGTCTTTGGCGCGTTTAACAAATTCCGGAATGTGCTCAACGGTGCTGATCTCTTCCAGCATACGCAGGGTCGCTTCGTTGGCACCGCCGTGCGCCGGTCCCCACAGAGAGGCGATCCCTGCGGCGATACAGGCAAACGGATTCGCGCCGCTTGAACCGGCGGTACGTACGGTAGAGGTTGAGGCGTTCTGCTCATGATCAGCATGCAGAATCAGGATGCGGTCCATGGCGCGTTCCAGCACCGGATTCACTTTGTACTCTTCGCACGGCGTGGCGAACATCATGTGCAGGAAGTTACCGGCGTAAGAGAGGTCATTGCGCGGATAAACAAACGGCTGGCCGATAGAATATTTGTAACACATCGCTGCCATGGTCGGCATCTTAGAGAGCAGACGGAATGCCGCGATTTCGCGGTGGCGCTCAATATTTACGTCCAGTGAATCGTGGTAAAATGCAGCCAGTGCACCGGTCACACCGCACATTACTGCCATCGGATGCGAGTCACGACGGAAGCCGTGGAACAGGCGGGTAATCTGCTCATGAATCATAGTATGACGGGTAACGGTGGTACGGAACTCATCAAACTGTTTCTGGTCCGGCGCTTCGCCATTCAGCAGGATATAGCAGACTTCCAGATAGTTAGAATGGGTCGCCAGCTGAGAAATCGGGAAACCACGGTGCAGCAGAATACCTTCGTCACCATCGATAAAAGTGATGGCAGATTCGCAGGACGCTGTAGACGTAAAACCGGGATCGAAGGTGAACAGGCCACTTGAACCCAGAGCGCGGACATCAACCACATCCTGGCCCAGCGTACCTTTCAGCACGTCCAGTTCAACAGATGTTCCATCTTGCAGGGTTAGCGTTACTTTTTTATCTGTCATTTTCGTCTCCATAGCGCCTTATGTAGGTAAGGATCTTTAGACACCTGAAACGCGTTCATGTTGCGGTTGGCAAAACTACACGGTATCACTCTGCGGGTATAAAGCGGGTGCAGGGTACAGAGTGAGCGGCGCGTTCCCAGCGGGAACCGGTGAGCCATGGACATGCTGCATATCGCGGTTGTTAAAGATCCGGTCAGGACATAACTTCTTGGTAACCAATAACCTGATGCTTTTTAAAGCTCATATTCGCAATGTTACATAACTTGCGCTTAGGGGAAAGTGTATCCCCATAACTTTTGTGCATCATAGGAATTTACAGGCTTAGTTTGTAACTGAATTGTTGAACTATTGTCAAATCAGATAATTAAAATTGTATCAATTGTGAAAATCGTGAGTATGATCACTGTTCCACCTAAAATATACCAAAGAGTTTGTAGGGGAATTGTAATCAGAATGTGATCCTCCTATACTCCTGGCAGGTCTCCGGAACACCCTGACACCAGGAGCCACCCAGCGTTTACTACCGCGTCAATTAACACTGGATGTTGCTTGTTTGGTGACGGTTAAGTCTGCCACACGTTGTGATTAGACTCCGCTTCAGGTCCGGAGGAAGCAAAATAAAAAAGAGCTGTGTGGGCAAAACCGTGAAAAAACAAAGACCTGTCAACTTGGATCTCTCGACGATCCGGTTTCCCGTTACTGCAATAACGTCCATTCTCCACCGCGTCTCCGGCGTAATCACCCTGGTTGCCATTGGCATCCTGCTGTGGCTGCTCGGTCTCTCTCTCTCTTCTCCTGAAGGTTTCAAGCACGCTGCATCCATCATGGATGGCTTCTTCGCGAAGTTCATTATGTGGGGCATCTTAACCGCGCTGGCCTATCACGCGGTGAGCGGGATTCGTCATATGTTGATGGATTTTGGTTATCTGGCTGAAACGCTGGAAGTGGGTAAGCGTTCTGCTCATATGACTTTTGTAATCACTGTCGTGCTGGCAATTCTGGCGGGAGTCCTCGTATGGTAAGCAATGCATCCGCATTGGGTCGTAGCGGCATTCAGGACTGGCTGCTGCTGCGGGCAACTGCAATTCTTATTACACTCTACATCGTCTACATCCTCGGTTTCGTTGTGATGACAGACACGCTGACTTATGACCTGTGGCGTGGCTTCTTCGCTTCGGCATTCACTAAAGTGTTCACGCTGCTGACGCTGTTCTCCATTCTGATTCACGGCTGGATCGGCATGTGGCAGGTGTTAACAGACTACGTTAAATCACTGCCAACGCGCCTGTTGTTGCAGTTTGTGATTGTCGTGGCGCTGCTGTGGTATGCGATTTATGGATTTGTTGTGGTGTGGGGTGTGTAAATGAGTTTGCCAATCAGAGAGTTTGATGCCGTGGTGATCGGCGCAGGTGGCGCAGGTATGCGGGCCGCATTGCAAATCTCCCAGGCCGGCCAGAGCTGTGCCCTGTTATCGAAAGTTTTCCCGACCCGTTCCCACACCGTATCTGCGCAGGGCGGTATTACCGTTGCGCTGGGTAATACCCATGAAGATAATTGGGAATGGCATATGTACGACACCGTCAAAGGTTCCGATTACATCGGTGACCAGGACGCGATTGAATATATGTGTAAAACCGGCCCGGAAGCGATTCTGGAACTGGAGCACATGGGCCTGCCGTTCTCGCGTCTGGAAGATGGTCGTGTCTATCAGCGTCCGTTTGGCGGTCAGTCGAAGAATTTCGGCGGCGAGCAGGCGGCACGTACTGCAGCGGCAGCCGACCGTACCGGCCACGCCCTGTTACATACCCTTTATCAGCAGAACCTGAAAAACAAAACCACCATCTTCTCTGAATGGTATGCACTGGATCTGGTGAAAAACGCCGATGGCGCGGTAGTCGGTTGTACCGCTATCTGCATCGAAACCGGCGAAACCGTCTATTTCAAAGCGAAAGCGACCATTCTGGCCACCGGCGGCGCGGGCCGTATCTATCAGTCCACTACTAATGCACACATCAACACCGGCGACGGCGTGGGTATGGCACTGCGTGCGGGCGTGCCGGTGCAGGATATGGAGATGTGGCAGTTCCACCCAACCGGTATCGCCGGTGCGGGCGTGCTGGTCACCGAGGGCTGCCGTGGTGAAGGCGGCTATCTGCTAAACAAGCATGGCGAACGCTTTATGGAGCGTTATGCGCCAAACGCTAAAGATCTGGCGGGCCGCGACGTGGTTGCGCGCTCAATGATGATTGAAATTCGTGAAGGTCGCGGCTGTGACGGTCCATGGGGCCCGCACATCAAACTGAAACTCGATCACCTGGGTAAAGAGGTGCTTGAGTCACGTCTGCCTGGCATCCTCGAGCTGTCACGCACTTTTGCTCACGCCGATCCGATCAAAGAACCTATCCCGGTCATTCCGACCTGCCACTACATGATGGGCGGTATTCCGACCAAAGTGTCCGGTCAGGCATTGCGTGTGAATGAGCAGGGTGAAGATGTGGTGATTCCTGGCCTGTTCGCTGTCGGCGAAATTGCCTGCGTATCGGTACACGGCGCCAACCGTCTGGGCGGCAACTCACTGCTTGACCTGGTGGTCTTTGGCCGCGCAGCGGGTCTGCATCTGCTGGAGAGTATTCAGGAGCAGGGCGAACTGCGTGACGCTACAGAAGATGAAATCGCCGTTGCGATGGCGCGCTTCAACCGCTGGGAAAACAACACCACCGGTGAAGATCCGGTTGAGATTCGTAAAGCGCTGCAACGCTGCATGCAGAACAACTTCTCTGTATTCCGCGAAGGTGACGCAATGGCGCAGGGTCTGGAAGAGCTGAAAGAGATTCGCCAGCGTCTGAAATCAGCGCGTCTGGATGACCGCTCACCGGATTTCAACACCCAGCGTATTGAGTGTCTGGAGCTGGATAACCTGATGGAGACGGCCTTTGCCACGGCGGTAGCGGCTAACTATCGCACCGAGAGCCGCGGTGCGCACAGTCGCTTCGACTTCCCGGATCGTGATGATGAAAACTGGCTGTGCCACAGTCTTTATGTCCCGGAAACCGAAAGCATGACGCGCCGTGAGGTGAACATGCAGCCGAAACTGCGCGCGGCGTTCCCGCCGAAAGTGCGTACCTACTAATTTCGGAGACGATCATGAGACTCGAGTTTTCAATTTATCGCTACAATCCGGACGTCGACGACAAGCCGCGCATGCAGGATTACACCCTGGAATCAGAAGATGGTCGCGACATGATGCTGCTGGACGCGCTGATTCGCCTGAAAGAGAAAGATCCGACACTGGCGTTTCGTCGCTCCTGTCGTGAAGGCGTCTGCGGTTCTGATGGCCTCAACATGAACGGTAAAAACGGACTGGCCTGCATTACGCCGGTCTCGGCACTGGGCAACGGCAAACAGAAAATCGTTATCCGTCCACTGCCAGGTTTACCGGTTGTGCGTGACCTGGTCGTAGACATGAGCCAGTTTTATGCGCAGTATGAGAAAATTAAGCCTTTCCTGTTGAATAATGGGGAAAATCCGCCAGCACGTGAGCATCTGCAGTCACCGGATGAGCGCGAGCACCTGGATGGCCTGTACGAGTGTATTCTTTGTGCCTGCTGCTCAACCTCATGCCCATCATTCTGGTGGAATCCTGAGAAGTTCATCGGTCCTGCCGGCCTGCTGGCGGCATACCGTTTCCTGATTGACAGCCGCGATACCGAAACAGATGCGCGTCTCGACAATCTGAATGACGCTTTCAGCGTATTCCGCTGCCATAGCATCATGAACTGTGTGAGCGTATGTCCTAAAGGGCTGAACCCGACACGCGCCATCGGCCATATCAAGTCGATGCTGCTGCAGCGCGGTGCATAAGGCTTTTCTGCCGGGAACCTCAGGTTCCCGGTGTTTTAACGGAAGCCTCTGTAAGCGCGGTGATGACCACGTTTACAAAGGTTCCCTTACGGGCCACGCGCGCTGCGCAAAGTGCTCGTATCGCTGAACTCACTACGGCAAACCGCGAAAGCGGCAACAAATGAAACCTCAAAAAAGCATAGCAATGCTTAAGGGATCACAATGCAGAACAGCGCGATGAAGCCCTGGCTGGACTCTTCCTGGCTGGCCGGCGCGAATCAGTCTTACATAGAGCAGCTCTATGAGGATTTCCTGACCGATCCTGACTCTGTCGATGCAGTGTGGCGCTCGATGTTCCAACAGTTACCGGGCACCGGAATGAAACCTGAGCAGTTTCACTCCACCACACGTGAGTATTTCCGTCGCCTGGCGAAAGATGCATCTCGTTACACCTCATCTGTCTCCGATCCGGAAACCAACTCCAAGCAAGTGAAAGTGCTGCAGCTGATCAACGCGTTTCGTTTTCGCGGTCATCAGCACGCCAATCTCGATCCGCTTGGCCTGTGGAAACAGGATCGGGTCGCCGATCTTGATCCTGCTTTTCATGACCTGACCGAGGCCGATTTTCAGGAAAGCTTTAACGTAGGCTCTTTTGCCATCGGTAAAGAGACCATGAAGCTGGCCGATCTCTTCGACGCGCTGACGCAGACCTACTGTGGCTCAATCGGTGCGGAATATATGCACATCAACAATACGGATGAGAAACGCTGGATCCAGCAGCGTCTTGAGTCTGTAGCGGGCCGTGCAGCGTTCAGCAACGAAGAGAAAAAAGGTTTCCTGAAAGAGCTGACCGCGGCAGAAGGGCTGGAAAAATATCTCGGGGCGAAATTCCCGGGTGCCAAACGCTTCTCGCTGGAAGGCGGCGATGCGCTGGTGCCCATGCTGCGCGAAATGATCCGTCACGCCGGCAAGAGCGGTACCCGTGAAGTCGTGCTGGGCATGGCGCACCGTGGTCGTCTCAACGTACTAATAAACGTGCTGGGTAAAAAGCCGCAGGATCTGTTCGATGAGTTCGCCGGTAAGCATAAAGAGCATCTTGGCACCGGTGACGTGAAGTACCACATGGGCTTCTCTTCAGACGTGGAAACCGAAGGCGGACTGGTTCACCTGGCGCTGGCGTTTAACCCGTCACACCTGGAGATCGTCAGTCCGGTCGTTATGGGTTCCGTGCGTGCCCGTCTGGATCGTCTGGATGAGCCTGCCAGCAATAAAGTCCTGCCGATCACCATTCATGGTGACGCGGCGGTAATTGGTCAGGGCGTAGTTCAGGAAACCCTGAACATGTCACAGGCACGCGGTTATGAAGTGGGCGGTACTGTTCGCATCGTCATCAATAACCAGGTTGGTTTTACGACCTCCAACCCCAAAGATGCGCGTTCAACGCCTTACTGCACCGACATCGGCAAAATGGTGCTGGCACCCATTTTCCACGTCAACGCTGATGACCCGGAAGCGGTTGCCTTTGTGACCCGTCTGGCGCTCGACTATCGTAATACCTTCAAACGCGATGTGTTTATCGATCTGGTCTGCTATCGCCGTCATGGTCACAACGAGGCCGATGAGCCAAGTGCGACTCAGCCGCTGATGTACCAGAAAATCAAAAAACACCCGACGCCGCGTAAAATTTATGCCGACCGTCTGGAAGGTGAAGCCGTTGCCACGCAGGAAGATGCGACCGAAATGGTCAATCTTTATCGTGATGCGCTGGATGCGGGCGAATGCGTGGTGCCGGAATGGCGTCCGATGAGCCTGCACTCTTTTACCTGGTCACCTTACCTGAACCATGAGTGGGATGAGCCTTATCCGGCTCAGGTCGATATGAAACGTCTGAAGGAGCTGGCGCTGCGTATCAGCCAGGTACCTGAAGAAGTTGATGTGCAGTCGCGTGTTGCCAAAATTTATAACGACCGTCGTCTGATGGCTGAAGGCGAAAAAGCCTTTGACTGGGGCGGCGCGGAAAACCTGGCCTACGCCACGCTGGTTGATGAAGGCATTCCGGTTCGCCTGTCGGGTGAAGATACCGGTCGCGGCACCTTCTTCCACCGTCACGCGGTGGTTCATAACCAGGCAAACGGCTCAACCTATACCCCTCTGCACCATGTGCACAGCGGTCAGGGCCAGTTCAAAGTCTGGGACTCCGTGCTGTCAGAAGAGGCGGTACTGGCCTTTGAATATGGCTACGCCACCGCCGAGCCGCGCATCCTGACCATCTGGGAAGCGCAGTTTGGTGACTTCGCCAACGGTGCACAGGTCGTTATCGACCAGTTCATCAGCTCCGGTGAGCAGAAATGGGGCCGGATGTGTGGCCTGGTAATGCTGCTGCCGCACGGATATGAAGGTCAGGGGCCAGAGCACTCCTCTGCGCGTCTGGAGCGTTATCTGCAACTCTGCGCTGAGCAGAACATGCAGGTCTGCGTGCCGTCAACGCCTGCACAGGTTTACCATATGCTGCGTCGTCAGGCGTTGCGCGGTATGCGCCGTCCGCTGATTGTGATGTCGCCGAAATCACTGCTGCGTCATCCGCTGGCGATCTCTACGCTGGATGAACTGGCTAACGGCAGCTTCCAGCCAGCGATTGGCGAAGTTGATAATCTGGATGCGCAGGGCGTGAAACGCGTCGTGCTGTGCTCCGGTAAAGTCTATTACGACCTGCTTGAGCAGCGTCGTAAAAATGAGCAGACCGATGTGGCCATTGTCCGTATCGAGCAGCTCTATCCGTTCCCGCATCACGCGGTTCAGGAAGCATTAAAAGCGTATTCTCACGTACAGGATTTTGTCTGGTGTCAGGAAGAGCCGCTGAATCAGGGCGCCTGGTACTGCAGCCAGCATCATTTCCGTGAAGTTGTGCCGTTTGGTGCGACCTTACGTTATGCAGGCCGCCCGGCCTCCGCCTCACCGGCCGTGGGTTACATGTCCGTACACCAACAACAGCAGCAAGACCTGGTTAATGACGCGCTGAACGTTAATTAATTAAAAGGAAAGATAATGAGTAGCGTAGATATTCTCGTTCCCGACCTGCCTGAATCGGTTGCCGATGCCTCCGTGGCAACCTGGCACAAAAAACCAGGCGATGCAGTAACTCGCGATGAAGTGCTGGTCGAAATCGAAACCGACAAAGTGGTGCTGGAAGTGCCAGCCTCTGCTGACGGTATTCTGGAAGCGGTTCTGGAAGAAGAGGGTGCCACCGTCACTTCACGTCAGATTCTGGGTCGTCTGAAAGAGGGCAACAGCGCCGGTAAAGAGACCAGCGCGAAGTCTGAAAGCAAAGAGTCTACCCCGGCTCAGCGTCAGACTGCGTCACTGGAAGAAGAGAGCAACGATGCGCTCAGCCCGGCCATCCGCCGTCTGATTGCGGAACACAACCTTGATGCTTCGCAGATCAAAGGCAGCGGTGTAGGCGGACGTCTGACCCGTGAAGATGTTGAAAAACATCTGGCCAACACACCACAAGCCGCTAAAGCCGCCGCACCTGCGGCAGAAACTGCAGCCGTGCAGCAACCCGTGGCGAATCGCAGCGAAAAACGCGTGCCGATGACCCGCCTGCGTAAGCGTGTTGCCGAGCGTCTGCTGGAAGCGAAAAACAGCACTGCGATGCTGACGACCTTCAACGAAATCAACATGAAGCCCATCATGGATCTGCGTAAGCAGTATGGTGAGGCCTTCGAGAAGCGTCACGGTGTACGTCTAGGCTTTATGTCTTTCTACATCAAGGCGGTTGTTGAAGCGCTGAAACGTTACCCGGAAGTGAATGCCTCCATCGATGGCGAAGATGTGGTTTACCACAACTATTTCGACGTCAGCATCGCGGTCTCAACGCCACGCGGTCTGGTGACACCGGTTCTGCGTGACGTTGATGCGCTGAGCATGGCGGACATTGAGAAGAAAATCAAAGAGCTGGCAGTGAAAGGCCGTGACGGCAAGCTGACAGTGGACGATCTGACCGGCGGTAACTTCACCATTACCAACGGCGGCGTATTTGGTTCCCTGATGTCCACCCCGATTATCAACCCACCGCAGAGCGCCATCCTGGGCATGCACGCCATCAAGGATCGCCCGATGGCGGTCAATGGTCAGGTTGTGGTGCTGCCAATGATGTATCTGGCACTCTCCTACGACCACCGTCTGATCGATGGCCGTGAATCAGTGGGTTATCTGGTTGCAGTGAAAGAGATGCTGGAAGATCCGGCGCGTCTGCTGCTGGATGTCTGATTTTCACCGGGCGCGCCTCGCGCGCCCAACCTCTATACTCTTTTCAGACCTGAATGGATAGAACATCATGAACTTACACGAATACCAGGCGAAACAACTGTTTGCACGGTATGGCATGCCGGCCCCAACGGGTTACGCCTGTACTACACCACGTGAAGCGGAAGAAGCAGCCTCTAAAATTGGCGCAGGCCCGTGGGTAGTTAAATGTCAGGTTCATGCCGGTGGCCGCGGTAAAGCGGGCGGTGTGAAAGTGGTTAACAGCAAAGAAGAGATTCGCGCATTTGCTGAAAACTGGCTGGGCAAACGTCTGGTGACCTATCAGACAGACGCAAACGGCCAGCCGGTAAACCAGATTCTGGTTGAAGCGGCAACCGACATCGATCAGGAGCTCTACCTGGGCGCTGTGGTCGATCGCGCAACGCGTCGCGTAATTTTCATGGCCTCCACCGAAGGTGGCGTGGAAATCGAAAAAGTGGCGGAAGAGACCCCGCACCTGATCCACAAAATGGCGCTGGATCCACTGACCGGTCCACAGCCTTATCAGGGCCGCGAACTGGCGTTCAAACTGGGCCTGACCGGTAAGCTGGTCGGTCAGTTCACTAAGATCTTCATGGGTCTGGCAACGCTGTTCCTGGAGCGCGATCTGGCGATGGTAGAGATCAACCCGCTGGTCATTACCAAACAGGGCGATATGATCTGCCTGGATGGCAAACTGGGCGCCGATGGCAATGCCCTGTTCCGCCAGCCAGAACTGCGCGAAATGCGCGATCCAAGCCAGGAAGATCCACGTGAAGCGCATGCGACACAGTGGGAACTGAACTATGTTGCGCTGGAAGGCAATATCGGTTGTATGGTTAACGGCGCAGGTCTGGCGATGGGCACCATGGACATCGTTAAGCACCATGGCGGTCAGCCAGCTAACTTCCTTGATGTCGGCGGCGGCGCAACGAAAGAGCGCGTGACCGAAGCCTTCAAAATCATCCTGTCTGACGATGCGGTTAAAGCCGTCTTCGTTAACATCTTTGGCGGTATCGTACGCTGTGACCTGATTGCCGACGGCATCATCGGCGCAGTCGCTGAAGTGGGTGTTAACGTGCCAGTGGTGGTACGTCTGGAAGGTAATAACGCCGAGCTGGGCGCACAGAAACTGGCGGACAGCGGTCTGAACATCATTGCAGCAACCAGCCTGACAGACGCCGCACAGCGTGTTGTTGCTGCCGCGGAGGGTAAATAATGTCCATTCTGATCGACAAAAACACCAAAGTCATTTGCCAGGGTTTCACCGGCGGCCAGGGGACTTTCCATTCTGAGCAGGCGCTGGCTTACGGCACTCAGCTGGTTGGCGGCGTAACGCCAGGCAAAGGCGGCACGACGCATCTCGGCCTGCCTGTGTTTAACACCGTACGCGAAGCGGTAGAAGCGACCGGCGCAACGGCCACCGTGATCTACGTTCCGGCGCCTTTCTGTAAAGATGGCATCCTGGAAGCGATCGAAGCGGGCATCAAACTGATCATCACCATCACCGAAGGTATCCCGACGCTGGATATGCTGACTGTGAAAGTGAAGCTGGATGAAGCAGGCGTGCGGATGATTGGCCCAAACTGCCCGGGCGTAATCACCCCAGGCGAATGTAAGATCGGCATCATGCCGGGCCACATTCACCAGCCGGGCCGCGTCGGTATCGTTTCCCGTTCTGGCACCCTGACCTATGAAGCGGTTAAGCAGACCACTGATATCGGCTACGGCCAGTCAACCTGCGTCGGCATCGGTGGTGACCCGATCCCAGGCTCTAACTTCATCGACATCCTGAAAATGTTCCAGGATGATCCACAGACTGAAGTTATCGTGATGATCGGTGAGATCGGCGGTAGCGCAGAAGAAGAAGCGGCAGCCTTCATTAAAGAGCACGTAACCAAACCTGTTGTGGGCTATATTGCTGGCGTAACCGCGCCGAAAGGCAAGCGCATGGGCCATGCGGGCGCCATCATTGCCGGTGGTAAAGGTACAGCAGATGAGAAATTTGCTGCACTGGAAGCCGCAGGCGTGAAGACCGTTCGCAGCCTGGCTGACATCGGTGACGCAGTTAAAGCCGTATTACCGGCAAAATAAGTCCGCGTCATCTGAGATTAAGCCACCTCCGGGTGGCTTTTTTTATGTCGGTAACGCACAGACATCACTCAGACATTTAAAGAGAAAAGGGTATGGTCAGATAACCATGCAGGTTTAGTTACGTTAATAAAAAGTGGTAAAGGTAAACTATTATTTCCCGTCTTATTTCATTAATGACATCTCATTAACAAGAAACCCGCCTGACTCTATCTGGAAACTTATTGCGTTAATCCAGATCAATTAATCGCGATTTATATCCAACTATATCGCTGGCAAAGCGCAATGCTAAGAGCGTAAATTGCGCTGCATCAATCCAGCCTTATACACAAAATTTCAGACGTCTGCTCAACCCGGGGTGACACCCGCTTTGTTCCTGTTAAAGCACGCGTTAATGAAAGCGCGGATTGACAATTTTCAGAGCTGCTTCATTCGCTACTCGTCTGTTCGGGCAGCTCACAGATCTGTTCTGCTGGTCATAAAAAAACTGGAATCAATAAACAGTCGTTCCTGACTCTGATTACGTTCGTTCTGATCGCGCGCGTGACGGAGACAAAGCGAGGAGCAAGGAGTCCTTATGTTAGATATCGTCGAACTGTCGCGGTTACAGTTTGCCTTAACAGCGATGTACCATTTTCTGTTCGTCCCTTTAACGCTGGGTATGGCGTTTTTGCTGGCGATCATGGAGACGGTCTATGTCCTGAGCGGTAAACAAATTTATAAAGATATGACGAAGTTCTGGGGCAAGTTATTTGGTATTAACTTTGCGCTGGGTGTCGCTACCGGCCTGACCATGGAATTTCAGTTCGGAACAAACTGGTCATATTACTCTCACTACGTTGGCGATATCTTCGGCGCGCCGCTCGCCATTGAAGGTCTGATGGCGTTCTTCCTGGAATCGACCTTTGTCGGCCTGTTCTTTTTTGGCTGGGATCGGCTGGGTAAAGTGCAGCACATGGCGGTGACCTGGCTGGTGGCGCTAGGCTCTAACATGTCCGCGCTGTGGATTCTGGTTGCTAACGGCTGGATGCAGAACCCCATCGCCTCTGAATTCAACTTCGAAACCATGCGCATGGAGATGGTCAGCTTCTCAGAGCTGGTACTGAACCCGGTGGCGCAGGTGAAATTCGTTCACACCGTTGCGGCCGGTTACACCACCGGCGCGATGTTCATTCTGGGCATCAGCGCGTGGTACATGCTGAAAGGGCGCGATCTTGCTTTTGCTAAACGCTCGTTCGCTATTGCGGCCAGCTTTGGCATGGCGGCGGTCCTCTCCGTGATCCTGCTGGGCGATGAGTCAGGCTATGAAATGGGCGACGTGCAGAAAACCAAGCTGGCCGCTATTGAAGCGGAGTGGGAAACTCAGCCAGCCCCAGCCTCATTTACGCTGTTTGGCCTGCCCGATCAGGCAACGCAGGAGAACCGGTACGCCGTGCAGATCCCATGGCTGCTGGGCCTGATCGCGACCCGATCCATCGATAAGCCGGTTACCGGCCTGAAAGATCTGATGGCTCAGCATGAAGTGCGTATCCGTAATGGCATGAAAGCCTACACGCTGCTGAATGAGCTACGCAGCGGCAGTCAGGATCCCGCAGTACGTGACGCGTTCAACAGCCACAAGCAGGATCTCGGCTATGGCCTGCTGCTGAAGCGCTATACCGACAATGTGGCGGATGCGACCGAAGCGCAGATCAAACAGGCGACGCAGGACTCTATCCCGCGCGTAGCACCGCTCTATTTTGCATTCCGCATCATGGTGCTGTGTGGCGTACTGCTGCTGGGCATTATCACGCTCTCCTTCTGGAGCGTAATACGCAATCGCGTCGGCAAAAACCGCTGGTTACTGAAAGCGGCACTGTTTGGTATTCCCTTACCGTGGATTGCCGTCGAGTCAGGCTGGTTCGTAGCCGAGTATGGTCGTCAGCCCTGGGCTATCGGTGAAATCCTGCCGACCGCGGTGGCCAACTCCTCGCTGACTGTTGGCGATCTGCTGTTCTCAATGATCCTGATCTGCGGACTCTACACGCTGTTCCTGGTGGCAGAGATGTACCTGATGTTCAAATTCGCCCGTCTTGGGCCGAGCAGCCTGAAAACCGGGCGATATCATCATGAGCAGATCACGGCAACCACTCAGCCGGTTCAGGGATAAGGAGAGCGACCATGTTTGATTATGAAGTTCTGCGCTTTGTCTGGTGGCTGCTGATTGGCGTGCTGCTGATTGGATTTGCTGTCGCAGATGGTTTTGATATGGGCGTTGGGATGCTGACTCGCATTCTGGGCCGCACCGATACTGAACGCCGCATCATGATTAACAGTATCGCCCCGCACTGGGACGGTAACCAGGTCTGGCTGATCACCGCGGGTGGCGCACTGTTTGCCGCCTGGCCAATGGTCTACGCGGCGGCCTTCTCAGGCTTCTATGTGGCGATGATTCTGGTGCTCGCGTCGCTTTTCTTCCGTCCGGTCGGTTTCGATTACCGCTCGAAGATTGAAGATAACCGCTGGCGCGGTGCCTGGGACTGGGGCATTTTCATTGGCAGCTTCGTGCCGCCGCTGGTGATTGGCGTGGCCTTTGGCAACCTGTTACAGGGCGTGCCGTTCCATGCCGATGCGTATCTGCGCCTGTTCTATACCGGCAACTTCTTCCAGCTGCTGAATCCGTTTGGCCTGCTGGCGGGGGTGGTCAGTGTGGCGATGATTCTGGCACAGGGCGCAACCTACCTGCAGATGCGCACCACTGGCGAACTGCATCTGCGTTCGCGTACCGCTGCACAACTTGCCGCGCTGGTGATGATGGTCTGCTTCATCCTGGCGGGTATGTGGGTGAAATACGGTATTGATGGTTATGTGGTGACCAGCACAATGGATCACTTCGCTGCCTCGAACCCACTGGGAAAAACCGTCGTGCGCGAAGCGGGTGCCTGGATGGTCAACTTCCAGAACCATCCTGTACTGTGGCTGTTCCCGCTGCTTGGTTCGGTGCTGCCGCTGCTTACCGTACTCTGCTCGCGGGTTGAGAAGGGTGCCTGGGCGTTCCTGTTCTCATCACTGACGCTGGCCTGCGTCATCATGACCGCTGGTATTGCAATGTTTCCGTTCATCATGCCATCCAGCACCGTACCGGGGACCAGCCTGACAATGTGGGACGCAACATCCAGTCTGCTGACGCTGCAAACCATGACCGTGGCCGCCGCTATCTTCGTGCCTGTCATTCTGATCTACACCACCTGGTGCTACTGGAAGATGTTTGGCCGTATTACCAAAGAGCAGATTGAAAGCAACAGTCACTCACTCTATTAATAAAGGAGATGTCGCATGTGGTATTTTGCCTGGATTCTCGGCACGTTGCTGGCCTGTGCCTTTGGTATCGTGACCGCGCTGGCGATTGAACACGTTGAAGCGCAGGATGAGACTCACTGATGCGCACGCCAGTTCGGATGCTCTATGATCTGATGGATAAGGGCCCGTTACGGGCCCTTTCACTGCTGCTGGCGCTGCTGACGGCGGGCGGCGTGATGTGGGATCCGACCCGTTTTGCCAATCAGGTGGGCCAGCTTCCTGCTCTGCAGGGGCTGGTGCTGATCTGGGCGGTCTGCTGCGGAATAATTCATGGTGTGGGTTTCCGGCCATGCAAAACCCGATGGCAGGCGCTGTTTACGCCGTTACCGGCTCTGCTGGTGTTATTGATTGCGCTTTACCGTTTTTACCTTTAATCCCCCGGCTTACCCGCGCTGTCAGTGAATATTTGTCAGCATCTGGTCAATAAATCTCTCTGAAATCGTTCCGTTTGTTACGGAGCGATAATTATTTTCGCCTGGCTCTGGCGACCCATTCCCAACCCCAATTCTCTTGCGTATAGTAGCAACGTTTAAAACGAGGCCGGGATGTAGAGTGAGTACAACGCTGTTTCGCTGGCCGGTTCGGGTCTACTACGAAGATACTGATGCCGGTGGTGTGGTTTATCACGCCAGCTATATCGCTTTTTATGAACGAGCACGTACCGAAATGTTGCGACAGCACCATTTCAATCAGCA
Source organism: Pantoea sp. QMID4 (assembly GCF_030270445.1). Classification (NCBI taxonomy): domain Bacteria; kingdom Pseudomonadati; phylum Pseudomonadota; class Gammaproteobacteria; order Enterobacterales; family Erwiniaceae; genus Pantoea; species Pantoea sp. QMID4. The sequence continues at coordinate 340,974 of NZ_BSXL01000007.1, forward strand.
GACGCTGTTAGAACAGCAGATCGCTTTTGTGGTACGGCGCATATCGGTGGACTATCTGGCGGCGGCGCGTCTTGATGACCTTCTGGAGATCCAGAGTGAGGTCACCTCAATGACACGGGCTACCATGACGTTCACGCAGCGTATCGTGAATACTGAAGGCAAAGTGCTCAATGAGGCAGAAGTCCTGATTGCCTGCATTAACCCACATCTGATGAAGCCGATTGCGCTTCCCAAGTCTATTGTCGCGGAGTTCAAGCAGTGACTGACATGAACATTCTTGATTTGTTCCTGAAGGCGAGCCTTCTGGTCAAACTTATCATGTTGATTTTGATCGGCTTTTCTATTGCTTCCTGGGCCATCATTATTCAGCGCACACGTATTCTGAATGCGGCGGGAAGAGAAGCGGAGGCGTTTGAAGACAAATTCTGGTCCGGTATCGAACTCTCGCGCCTGTATCAGGAGAGCCAGGAGCGCCGGGAAGAACTGGGCGGCTCGGAGCAGATTTTCTATTCCGGCTTCAAAGAGTTTGCCCGCCTGCATCGCGCCAATAATCATGCGCCGGAAGCGGTCATTGACGGGGCGAGTCGTGCTATGCGCATCTCAATGAACCGTGAGCTGGAAGCACTGGAAAACCACATTCCATTCCTCGGTACCGTCGGCTCTATCAGTCCTTACATCGGGCTGTTCGGTACCGTCTGGGGAATTATGCACGCCTTTATCGCGCTGGGCGCGGTGAAGCAGGCGACGCTACAGATGGTGGCACCGGGTATCGCTGAAGCACTGATTGCGACCGCTATCGGTCTGTTTGCCGCGATTCCGGCGGTCATGGCGTACAACCGTCTGAACCAGCGCGTGAACAAACTGGAGCAGGGCTACGACAACTTTATGGAAGAGTTCACTGCCATCCTGCATCGCCAGGCTTTCTCCAGCGATAGCGCTAAGTAAATAGAGGTTAATGATGGCCAGAGTACGTGGTCGCAAAAGCCGCGACCTGAAGTCGGAAATCAATATCGTTCCGCTACTGGACGTCCTGCTGGTGCTGTTGCTGATCTTCATGGCGACGGCACCCATTATTACCCAGAGCGTGGAAGTGGATCTGCCTGATGCGACCGACTCTAAAACGGTTTCCAGCGATGATAATCCGCCGGTAATTGTCGAAGTGGCGGGCGTGGGGCAGTACAGCCTGGTCGTGGATCACGACCGCATGGATCAACTCCCGCCTGAGCAGGTCATCAGCGAAGCGCAGCGTCGACTGGAAGCGAATCCTAAGACGGTCTTTTTGATTGGGGGCGCGAAAGAAGTGCCTTACGATGAAATTATTAAAGCGCTCAACCTGCTTCATCAGGCGGGTGTTAAATCTGTCGGTTTGATGACGCAGCCGATTTAAAATCGAACCGTTTTTTGGGAACCGAGTGTGTCGAAGGCAACCGAGCAAAACGAGAAGTTAAAGCGCGCGATAATCATTTCGGTGATTCTGCATATCGTGCTGATCGCGCTGCTGATTTGGAGCTCGTTTAATGAGCACGTTGACCCCAGCAGTGCGGGTGGCGGCGGCAGTGATATCGATGCAGTGATGGTCGATCCCGGTGCCGTCGTGAGTCAATACAATCGTCAGCAGAACCAGCAGAGCGACAGCCAGCGGGCTGAGCAGCAGCGTAAAAAGCAGGCGCAGCAGCAGGCTGAAGAGTTGCAACAGAAACAGGCTGCTGAACAGCAGCGTCTGAAAGCGCTGGAAAAAGAGCGTTTAGCCGCGCAGGAAACGGCGAAAGAAGAGGCTAAACAGCAGGCTGAGCAGCAGAAAGCGGCTATCGATGCCGCGAAACAGGCTCAGGAACAGCAAAAAACCGCTGAAGCGGCGGCAGCCAAAGCGAAAGCAGATGCAAAAGCCGAGGCGGATGCACAGGCAAAAGCCGCCGCCGAGCAGGCGAAGCAGGCCGCAGCCGACGCAAAGAAGCAGGCTGATCAGCAGGCGAAAGCCGCTGCTGCTGCCGCGGCAAAAGAAAAAGCCGTCGCGGAAGCCAAAGCAAAGTCTGAAGCGGATGCAAAAGCGGCAGCCGAAGCCAAAGTGAAAGCGGCGGCGGAGGCAAAAGCCAAAGCGGCCGAAGCGGCGAAAGAAAAAGCTGCTGAAGCCAAAGAAAAAGCAGCCGAGGCAGCGAAAGAGAAAGCTGCAGAGGCGGCGAAAGAGAAAGCTGAGGCCGCTAAAGAAGCGGCTAAAGAGAAGGCAGAAGCGGCTGCGAAGGCGAAAGCCGATGCTGCGGCAAAAGCCAAAGCCGATGCGGCAGCCAAAGCAAAAGCGGATGCTGCTGCTAAGGCCAAAGCAGATGCGAAAGCGAAAGCCGCAGCGGATGCCGCCAATGACAGCGATGTCGATGATTTACTGGGTGGACTCGCTTCCGGCAAAAATGCACCGAAAAGCGGCACTTCAGGTGGCGCAGCAGGGCAGGGAAACCAGAAGAAAGCGGGCGCATCAGGCGCGGAAATCAACTCCTATATGGGGCAGGTTGTCAGTGCGATTCAGAGTCGATTCTACGATGCCGATCTGTATCGCGGAAAAACCTGCGATTTGCGGATTAAACTTGCGCCTGATGGCTTGTTAATCGATGTTAAGTCAGAGGGGGGCGATCCTGCGCTCTGTCAGGCCGCAATTGCTGCCGCTAAACAGGCACGCATTCCGAAGCCGCCTTCGCAGGCGGTCTACGAAGTGTTTAAAAACGCCCCAATGCGTTTTAAACCGCAATAATGCAGTAACGGGCGGCAAGTTGTTCTATGTTTAGCTTGCCGTACTTAAGTTGTACTCGTGGTTTCCAGGAACAGTGCCAATTATCGTGGACTGAGGTTCAGATAAGGGAGATAAAATGAAGCAAGCTCTTCGCGTTACGTTAGGCTTTTTTATCCTGCTGTGGGCAGCCATGCTGCATGCAGAAGTTCGAATTGAGATCACCCAGGGTGTCAACACTGCGCGCCCTATTGGCGTGGTGCCGTTTAAATGGGCGGGTGCGGGTGCCGCGCCGGAAGATGTCGGCGGCATCGTAGCGGCTGACCTGCGCAACAGTGGCAAATTTAATCCACTGGATCGCTCGCGTCTGCCTCAGCAGCCTGCCAGCGCGCAGGAAGTTCAGCCTGCCGCCTGGAGCGCGCTCGGCATTGATGCCGTTGTCGTCGGTCAGGTCGCTTCTAACCCGGATGGCAGCTATCAGGTTTCTTACCAGCTGGTTGATACCGGCGGTGCGCCAGGTACTGTACTGGCACAGAACTCGTATAAAGTGACTAAACAGTGGCTGCGTTATGCTGCCCACACGGCCAGCGATGAGACGTTCCAGAAGCTGACCGGCATTAAAGGAGCTTTCCGTACCCGCATCGCCTATGTCGTGCAGACCAACGGCGGTCAGTTCCCGTATGAGCTGCGCGTCGCTGACTACGATGGTTACAATCAGTTCGTGGTACATCGTTCACCACAGCCACTGATGTCGCCAGCCTGGTCTCCGGATGGCAGCAAAGTTGCTTACGTGACCTTTGAAAGCGGCAAATCTGCGCTGGTGGTTCAGACGCTGTCTAACGGTGCTATCCGTCAGGTCGCCTCTTATCCACGTCATAACGGTGCACCGGCGTTTTCGCCAGATGGCTCTAAGCTCGCTTTCGCGCTCTCTAAAACCGGCAGCCTGAACCTCTATGTGATGGATCTGGGGTCAGGTCAGACGCGTCAGGTGACAGATGGTCGCTATAACAGCACTGAACCAACCTGGTTCCCGGACAGCCAGACGCTGGCTTATACCTCGGATCAGGCGGGTGCGCCTCAGATCTATAAAGTCGGTCTGAATGGCGGCACGCCACAGCGTATTACCTGGGAAGGGGGTCAGAACCAGGATGCGGATGTCGCAACAGATGGTAAATCTATGGTGATGATTAGCACCAGCGGTGGTGCTCAACACGTCGCCAAACAGGATCTGGAAACGGGAGCCGTTCAAACGTTAACGGACACGTTCCTGGATGAAACGCCGAGCCTGGCACCAAACGGCACAATGGTAATCTATAGCTCTACTCAGGGGATGGGTTCCGTGCTGCAGTTGGTTTCAACCGACGGTCGTTTCAAAGCGCGTCTTCCGGCAACTGATGGACAGGTCAAATTTCCTGCCTGGTCGCCGTATCTGTAATGTCTGACAATTCAGACATCGCAAACAATAAACAATAATGGGATTTTTGAAATGCAACTGAACAAAGTGCTGAAGGGTTTGATGCTGGCTCTGCCGGTTCTGGCAGTAGCGGCTTGTAGCTCACACAAAAACAACAACAATGACCAGACTGGCATGGGCGCTGATGGCGCTTACGGTGCAAACTCTGGTATGAACGGTAACGGCGGCAACATGTCTTCTGACGAGCAGGCTCGTCTGCAGATGCAGCAGTTGCAGCAGAACAACATCGTGTACTTCGGCCTGGACAAGTATGACGTTCAGTCTGATTACGCACAGATGCTGGATCAGCACGCGACCTTCCTGCGCAGCAACCCATCATACAAAGTGACCATCGAAGGTCACGCGGATGAGCGCGGTACGCCGGAATACAACATCGCCCTGGGCGAACGTCGTGCTAACGCCGTTAAAATGTACCTGCAGGGTAAAGGCGTGTCGGCTGATCAGATGTCTATCGTTTCTTACGGTAAAGAGAAGCCAGCCGTTCTGGGTCATGACGAAGCAGCGTATTCTAAAAACCGTCGTGCCGTACTGGTCTACTAAGAGAATCACATGGTTAGTAACTTCAGACGTCATCTGTTGAGTCTGTCGTTACTGATTGGCGTAGCGGCCCCCTGGGCCGCTAATGCCCAAGCGTCAATCAGTAGCGTTGGCTCCGGCTCGGTCGAAGACCGTGTCACCACTCTTGAACGAATCTCTAATGCCCAGGCACAGCTGATGCAGCAATTGCAGCAGCAGATGAGCGATAACCAGCGTGATATCGATGCGCTGCGTGGGCAAATCCAGCAAAACTCGTATCAGTTGAATCAGGTGGTTGAGCGGCAGAAGCAGCTTTACCAGCAGATTGACAGCCTGAGCAGCGCCAGCAGCAGCGGCGGGCAACAGGCCGCTGGCAGCGATGCCGCAGCAGATACCGGCGCAGCAGCTACCGCAGGCGCGGCAGCATCCACGGAGAGCGCTCCTGCGCAGACCGGTGACGCTAACAGCGATTACAATGCGGCTGTAGCGCTGATTCTGGAGAAGAAGCAGTATGACCAGGCGATTAGCGCGCTTCAGGCGTGGGTAAAACGTTACCCTGATTCGACCTATCAGCCGAATGCGAATTACTGGCTGGGTCAGCTGAACTACAACAAAGGCAAAAAGGACGACGCGGCGTATTATTACGCCACGGTGGTGAAGAACTATCCGAAGTCGCCGAAAGCTGCAGAAGCGTTGCTGAAAGTGGGTGTCATCATGCAGGAGAAGAAAGACACGGCGAAAGCCAAAGCGGTCTTCCAGCAGGTGATCAAACTTTATCCAGACACCGAATCTGCTAAACAGGCGCAAAAACGTCTCGCAAGCCTGTAATTTGTCCGGTTCAGACCAGATATCGTGTGATTTCTGGTCTTGCCGTATGAAAGGTAAGCAACTGAAGCATTTAGCAGAAATAAGAGTTGCGCTACCCCGCTAAATCAGTAATATATGCCGCCGTTGCCGGGACACATTGCAATGTGTCTGGTAAGCCTGAAGATGGGTCGTTAGCTCAGTTGGTAGAGCAGTTGACTTTTAATCAATTGGTCGCAGGTTCGAATCCTGCACGACCCACCATCTCCTTCAGACGCACTGTTACCGCGCTGTTTTAAGAAGAACACTTCAGCATTGCTTCACAACCTAAGATGGGTCGTTAGCTCAGTTGGTAGAGCAGTTGACTTTTAATCAATTGGTCGCAGGTTCGAATCCTGCACGACCCACCATCTTATCTCAGCCGCCCGGCGTGCTGAATGGTTGTAAGGCTCCAGCGGGTCGTTAGCTCAGTTGGTAGAGCAGTTGACTTTTAATCAATTGGTCGCAGGTTCGAATCCTGCACGACCCACCAATTAGAAAAAAGCGCCTTTAAGGCGCTTTTTTCGTTTTCCGGGCACGGACTTTACCGTGCAGGGTGAGAACCTGCAGCAGGTTCGACTGAATCGCCAGACGATTCAGGCTGATGCGTCAGCATCACCCGGAGGGCGAGGCCCTGGAAGGGCCGAGGCAATCCTGCACGACCCACCAATTAAGAAAGAAGCGCCTTTGAGGCGCTTTTTTCGTTTCCGGGTTGCGGAC
>NZ_BSXL01000008.1:0-267073 GCF_030270445.1 Pantoea sp. QMID4
GGGAACAGACGGTTATCAGCCGGTTGCTGATAAGCGTGAAAGAATCGGTGGAGCGGTAGTTCAGTTGGTTAGAATACCTGCCTGTCACGCAGGGGGTCGCGGGTTCGAGCCCCGTCCGTTCCGCCACCCTATTAGGGGCGTAGTTCAATTGGTAGAGCACCGGTCTCCAAAACCGGGTGTTGGGGGTTCGAGTCCCTCCGCCCCTGCCAGAAAACAATCCTTTGCTTCGGCAAAGGATTTTTTTTGCCTTCAGAAAGGTAAAAAGAAAAACCAGCTAACTCTAACTGGTCTCATCTCTTCCCTGCTTGCTTCTCTGCCTGCCAATCTTTAGCTGTTTTGCCTGACCAGAATCGGAAATTTAAGCAACTGCCGGATATGCGCCTGCTGATCGCTGTTCTGCAACCAGACAGCATAGAGCGGACGAACGGCGACGGGCGTATCCGGAATCACCATCAACTCACTGTAAACACCCTGCCAGAAATCAGGCAGGAACGCGCACGCTCCGGTGGTATGCAGCAGTTCACGGGTGACATGCGCCGACGTGGTGGTCAGTACTGGCACATCATCCGCCCCGGAAAGGTAACTCTGGTGCTGATGAAAATCTGCTCCCCATTCCAGTTTAATATAATCATATTTTTCGCGTTTCTCGCTCTGTCGGGCGCAGAACAGCGCCAGCGAGATATGACCAATCTGCTGACTCGTTAACTCATCCATCTTAGGCGCTTCAGTGGTAATCAACAGATCCAGCTGACGTTCATGGAGCTGCTTAACCAGCAGGTGTCGTTGTGCCACGCGCGCTTCTAAATGCAGGCTTTCACGATTCTCATACAGCGTCTGTAGCCACGGCGTCAGATAGGCCTCCCATAGTGATGCACTGGCACCGATCGAAAGCTCATGGTGCTGCTGAGTGTGAGAAACCTCCTTCTTTGCCATCATCCAGGTGCTCATCAGGCTTTCAGCATAGGGAAGCAGGCGCTCTCCGGCCGCCGTCAGACGTATGTTATTGCGATGCCGTGTAAAAAGGTTAACGCCAAGCTGATTCTCTAACTGGCGGATGCGAAAACTGACAGCAGATTGCGTAAGGTAAAGTGCTTCTGCAGCACGCCCGAAATGGCGTGTTCTGCTCACTTCCAGGAAAGTTTTCAGTAATTCCGTATCCACAGCGTTCTCCCAAAAAGTGTTTGTCGTATAGATTTAAATGTTTTGTTTTACACTCTGTCAAGCCTATCTAATACTCCGCGCCATTAACAGCACGGCATTAGAAAATCAGGAGCGTGTAACATGGCGGAAAGCTTCTCTACAGAGAATCGTTTCTTTGATAACAAACATTACCCGCGTGGTTTCTCACGCCACGGTGACTTTACTATTAAAGAAGCTCAGCTTCTTGAACGCCACGGTTTCGCCTTTAATGAGCTGGATTTATCAAAGCGTGAGCCTGCAACCGAAGAAGAACGTCTGTTTATTGAAGTGTGTCGTGGCGTGCGTGAGCCGCAAACAGAAGCTGAACGTGTATGGTCTAAATATATGACCCGCATCAAGCGTCCTAAGCGTTTTCATACGCTGTCCGGTGGCAAACCACAGATGGACACCGTTGAAGACTTTTCCGACAGCGACGATTAACAGAGAAGGGGCGAAAGCCCCTTTTTTTATTGCAGGCTGTTATGCAGATGAATCATTAAACGATCAATCGTGCGATAACTGACAGCCTCCTGCAGATGATGCCGGCTGATCTCTGCATCTCCCGCCAGATCGGCCACGGTACGCGCGACCTTCAAAATCCGCTGCCAGGCACGTACAGATAAACCCAGTTTGTCCAGTACTGACTCCAGCCACTCCGCATCCTCCTTAGCCGGCTGACACCAGCGCATAATCTCCGCATTGTTTAAATGCGCATTAATTTTGCCTGCACGGGTCAGCTGAATATCCCGCGCCGCGACCACCCGATGACGAACCCGTTCAGACGTTTCTGCTACAGGGCGTTGACCACTAAGCATTCCACCCGGCAATAGCGGCACCTCCAGCGAAAGATCAAAACGATCGAGAAAAGGGCCGGACAGCTTGCTGAGATAACGCAGCACCTGCTGAGGTGAGGTGCGGTTATGCTGCCCCTGATAATGTCCGGTTGGACTTGGGTTCATCGCAGCAATCAGCTGAAATCGTGCCGGATAGGCGACTTTTGCGCGGGCACGTGAAATAGCGATGACGCCCGACTCTAATGGCTCGCGCAGAGAGTCCAGCACCTTGCGATCAAATTCCGGCAACTCATCCAGAAACAGCACACCGTTATGTGCCAGTGAGATCTCGCCGGGGCGTGGCAGCGATCCGCCACCAATCAAAGCATAGAGAGATGCGCTATGGTGAGGTGACCTGAAAGGCCGGCTGCGCCATTGTCGGTGCAGAGTACTGCTATTGTTTACCAGGCTGGCGATTGCTGCGCATTCCAGTGCTTCCTGATCGGTTAAAGAAGGCATGATGCCGGGCAGCCGGGTGGCAAGCATGGTTTTACCCGTGCCTGGCGGGCCAATCAGCAACAGGTTATGCCCGCCAGCCGCCGTGATCTCCAGGGCTCTGCGCCCCTGTTCCTGACCAATGATATCTGCGAGATCGTCAGCAGGCGGATTGCCCTGATGATCAGGGGACTGAGCTATCGGTAATGTGAGTTCGTTGCGCAGAAAAGTGCATACGTCGCTGAGGTGAGAGGCGACCAGCGATGATCCCTGACGGATAAGTCCGGCATCCGCCTCATTCTCAGCAGAGAGAACCAGCTGCCGTCCAGCCTGAATTGCTACCATGGCCGCCGGAATCGCGCCCTGTACACCGCACAGCGCGCCGTCGAGTGCCAGCTCACCCAGAAACTCATAGTGCGTCAGCTTGTCGGCAGGAAGCTGCTCAGAGGCGACCAGAATGGCGATTGCCATAGGTAAGTCATACCGTCCGCCCTCTTTGGGTAAGTCCGCTGGAGCCAGATTGATGGTGACCCGCTTTGCCGGAAAGGTGAAACCGCTGTTGATAATGGCGCTGCGTACCCGCTCACGCGCTTCTTTGACCGTGGTTTCAGGCAGGCCTACCAGGGTTAAGGCAGGCAGGCCGTTACTGATGTGTGCCTCAATGGTCACCAGCGGGGCTTCCACGCCCAGTGCTGCCCGGGTCAGAACTTTTGACAGTGACATACTCGCTCCTTGTTGCCGTCAGTCTGGTGACTGCATCAAAGAAAAGCGAGGACAGCATCAGCACAGTTCGGGCCATTACACACCCCATCGAAAGTTGTTTCATGGCGTTTTGGAACGCTGCGCGGCAGTACGCAAATTCATCAAAATATTATTACGTCACTAAAGTGATGAATAAATATCATTATGTAATTTTTTCTTTTATTACAGGTTGATAGGTCTTGATTCAGGGCAGCAAGCTAAAATAAATCTGTAAAAAAAGTTGTGTCATGTCCCCTGACTATGATAACTCTGTAGGCATTACTTCGAACACGAAAAAGAATTGAACAACACATGAAAGCCCTTCTACAAGTGATTAGCCTGGTCGTGATTAGCGTGGTGGTGGTTATTAACCTACCGTGCGGGGCAGCGCTTGGAGAAAGAAAGGCTTAAAAATCAAGCCTCGAATTCGAAAAACCCCCGCACCGAAAGGTCCGGGGGTTTTTTTTCGACCCGAGGAAATATCAGTAAATCCACAAGGAACAAACAATGAACAGTAGCATAAAATTCTGTTGTTCCGGTCAGGACACAGGAGAATAGCGATGACAGGTGCACAGTGGGTAGTTCAGGCTTTACGCGCGCAGGGTGTTGATACCGTATTTGGTTACCCTGGTGGCGCCATCATGCCGGTATACGACGCGCTCTATGATGGCGGCGTGGAACACCTACTGTGTCGTCACGAGCAGGGCGCTGTGATGGCGGCTATCGGATATGCACGCTCGACCGGTAAAACCGGCGTCTGTATCGCCACTTCCGGGCCTGGTGCGACAAACCTGATCACCGGTCTGGCGGATGCCATGATGGATTCGGTGCCGGTCGTGGCGGTAACGGGTCAGGTCACCTCGGCCTTCATCGGCACCGATGCCTTCCAGGAGATCGACGTACTGGGACTGTCACTGGCCTGCACCAAGCACAGCTTCCTGGTGGAATCGCTGGATGAGCTGCCGGCCATCATGGCGGAAGCTTTTGCGCTAGCGCAGTCAGGCCGTCCTGGCCCGGTATTGGTTGATATCCCGAAAGACATTCAGATTGCACAGGGTGAACCCGCGCCGCATCTGGTTCCGGTTGAAGAAGGAAATGCGCTGCCGCATCAGGCGATTGACCAGGCACGTGCACTGATGGCGCAGGCCAGAAAGCCCATGCTCTACGTTGGCGGCGGTGTTGGTCTGGCGCAGGCGGTTCCGGCACTGCGCGCGCTGGCAGAAGAGACCGGTATCCCGGCGGTCGCTACCCTGAAGGGACTGGGCAGTGTGGACCCACACAGTGACGTCTATCTCGGCATGCTGGGGATGCACGGCACCAAAGCCGCTAACCTGGCCGTACAGGCGTGTGACCTGCTGATCGCGGTTGGTGCCCGTTTCGATGACCGCGTGACCGGCAAGCTGGATACCTTCGCACCGCACGCCAGCGTCATTCATCTCGACATCGATCCTGCTGAGTTAAACAAATTACGTCGCGCTCATGTCTCTCTGCAGGGGGATCTTAACGAACTGCTGCCCGCCCTGAGTCAGCCTTTGCACATTAACGCCTGGCGCGATGAGGTGCAGGCACTGAAAGCCAGCCATACATGGCGCTACGACCATCCGGGCGACGCGATCTATGCGCCGCTGCTGCTGAAGCAGCTTTCCGATCGCAAACCGGCCAATGCCGTCGTCACCACTGATGTTGGTCAGCACCAGATGTGGACAGCGCAACATATGGATTTCAGCGCGCCGGAGAACTTCATCACCTCCAGCGGCTTAGGCACTATGGGCTTTGGCTTACCGGCTGCTATCGGTGCGCAGGTTGCACGTCCGGACGATACGGTGATCTGTGTCTCCGGCGATGGCTCTATCATGATGAACATCCAGGAGCTGGGTACCATCAAGCGCGGCAGGCTGCCGGTCAAAATCGTACTGATGGATAACCAGCGTCTGGGCATGGTGCGCCAGTGGCAGCAGCTGTTTTTCGATGGTCGCTACAGTGAAACCAACCTGTCCGACAATCCCGACTTCCTCACGCTGGCCAGCGCGTTCAACATTCCCGGTCAGCGCATTACCCGTAAAGATCAGGTCGACGACGCCCTTGATGCTCTGCTGAACAGCGAAGGTCCTTACTTCCTGCATGTTGCAATTGATGAGCATGAAAACGTCTGGCCTCTGGTACCGCCGGGTGCCAGCAATGCAAACATGATGGAGAAAACCGTATGAACCAGCATCAATTGTCTATCGAAGCCCGTTTCCGCCCTGAAATATTAGAGCGCATTTTACGCGTCGTGCGTCACCGCGGTTTTCAGGTCTGTTCTATGAACATGGCCTCAGTCGCCAACGCAGAAAACATTAATATTGAAATGACCGTTGCCAGCCAGCGCTCCGTCGATTTACTGTCTTCGCAGTTAAGTAAATTGATCGACGTTGCATGCGTTCAGATTCAACAACAGACAACACAACAAATCCGCGCGTAGCCGCGAGAGGGAATAACAATGAGCACCAAGAAAGCAGACTTTATTTGGTTCAATGGCGAGATGGTTAAGTGGGAAGAGGCGAAGGTCAGCGTCATGTCCCACGCGTTGCACTACGGTACGTCGGTATTTGAAGGCGTCCGCTGCTACGACTCTCACAAAGGACCGGTTGTGTTCCGTCATCGCGAACACATGCAACGTCTGCACGACTCCGCCAAAATCTACCGCTTCCCGATTAAAAGCAGCGTTGATGAGCTGATGGAAGCGTGCCGCGAAGTCATCCGCGTGAACAAACTGAAAAGTGCTTATATCCGTCCGCTGGCCTTTGTCGGCGATGTGGGCCTGGGCGTGAATCCGCCAGACGGCTTCACGACTGATGTGATCATTGCCGCCTTCCCGTGGGGCGCGTATCTGGGCGCTGAAGCGCTGGAAAATGGCATCGATGCCATGGTTTCTTCATGGAACCGCGTGGCGCCAAACACTCTGCCAACTGCTGCTAAAGCCGGTGGTAACTACCTCTCCTCACTGCTGGTGGGCAGCGAAGCCCGTCGTCACGGCTATCAGGAAGGGATTGCGCTGGATACCAATGGCCTGATCTCCGAAGGTGCAGGCGAAAACCTGTTTGAAGTTAAGGATGGCGTACTCTATACCCCGCCATTTACTTCTTCGGCACTGCCGGGCATCACCCGCGATGCCATCATCACGCTGGCGCGTGATATGGGCATTGAAGTGCGTGAGCAGACTCTGTCGCGTGAATCTCTCTATCTGGCTGACGAAGTCTTTATGTCTGGTACCGCGGCAGAAATCACACCGGTGCGCAGCGTTGACCGCATTCAGGTGGGCGCAGGCAAATGTGGTCCGGTCACCAAACGTGTCCAGCAGGCCTTCTTCGGTCTCTTCACCGGCGAAACTGAAGACAAATGGGGCTGGTTAGATCCGGTTAACCCATAATCAGATACAGCGCGGGCGTCATCTGACGTCCGCGAGCTAATTCTTACTGGAGTAAATAGAGCATGCCTAAGTACCGTTCCGCCACTACCACCCACGGCCGCAATATGGCGGGTGCCCGTGCCTTATGGCGCGCGACAGGAATGACCGACGACGATTTCGGCAAGCCGATTATCGCTGTGGTTAACTCATTCACCCAATTTGTCCCTGGCCACGTTCACCTCCGCGATCTGGGTAAACTCGTCGCTGAGCAGATTGAAGCGTCGGGTGGTGTGGCTAAAGAGTTCAACACCATCGCGGTGGATGACGGTATTGCCATGGGTCATGGCGGCATGCTGTATTCACTGCCTTCGCGCGAGCTGATTGCTGACTCGGTCGAGTACATGGTCAACGCACACTGCGCCGACGCCATGGTCTGTATCTCCAACTGCGACAAAATCACTCCGGGAATGCTGATGGCGTCACTGCGCCTCAATATCCCGGTGATCTTCGTTTCTGGCGGCCCGATGGAAGCGGGTAAAACCAAGCTTTCTGACCAGATCATCAAGCTGGACCTGGTGGATGCGATGATTCAGGGTGCCAACCCGAACGTCAGCGATGCCGACAGCGAACAGATCGAACGTTCTGCCTGTCCGACCTGCGGCTCCTGTTCCGGTATGTTCACCGCTAACTCGATGAACTGCCTGACCGAAGCACTCGGCCTGTCGCAGCCTGGTAATGGTTCACTGCTGGCCACGCACGCCGATCGCAAAGAGCTGTTCATCAATGCCGGTAAGCGCATTGTCAGTCTGACCAAACGCTACTACGAGCAGGATGACGTCAACATGCTGCCGCGTAACATTGCGAACAAGGCTGCTTTCGAGAACGCCATGATGCTGGATATCGCCATGGGTGGCTCCACCAACACCGTGCTGCACCTGCTGGCGGCAGCACAGGAAGGCGACATCGACTTTAATATCTCCGACATCGATCGCCTGTCACGTAAAGTGCCTCAGCTTTGTAAAGTCGCGCCAAGTACCCCGAAATACCACATGGAAGATGTGCATCGCGCAGGTGGCGTTTTCGCGATTCTGGGCGAGCTGGATCGTGCAGGTCTGTTCGACAGCAGCGCGCGCAACATCCTGCAGCAGACGATGCGTGAAACGCTGGATCAGTACGACATCATGCTGACCAACGATCAGGCGGTAAAAGATATGTTCCGCGCGGGCCCGGCGGGCATCCGTACTACCCAGGCATTCTCGCAGAACTGCCGCTGGGACACGCTGGATGATGACCGTGCCGAAGGCTGTATCCGCACCCGCGAAAACGCTTACTCACAGGATGGCGGTCTGGCCGTGCTGTACGGCAACATTGCCGAAGATGGCTGTATTGTTAAAACGGCAGGCGTAGACAAAGAGATACTGACCTTCACCGGTCCGGCCAAAGTCTATGAAAGCCAGGATGACGCGGTAGAGGCGATTCTGGGCGGAAAAGTAGTCGCAGGCGACGTGGTCGTCATCCGCTACGAAGGACCAAAAGGCGGGCCGGGCATGCAGGAAATGCTCTATCCGACTACTTATCTGAAATCGATGGGTCTGGGCAAAAGCTGTGCCCTGATCACCGATGGTCGTTTCTCCGGCGGTACGTCGGGTCTCTCTATCGGCCACGCTTCGCCTGAAGCGGCCAACGGCGGCACCATTGCGCTGGTCAAAGATGGCGACACCATTGAAATCGATATCCCTAATCGCGGCATCAAACTCGCTGTGCCGGATAACGAACTGCACGCCCGCCGTGAAGAGCAGCAGGCACGTGGCGATGCGGCGTATACGCCGGTCAATCGTGAGCGTGAAGTCTCCTTTGCGCTGCGTGCTTACGCATTACTCGCGACCAGTGCTGATAAAGGCGCCGTCCGCGATAAGAGCAAGCTGGGAGGCTAACCATGGCCGAGTCTCAACCGCTACCCGACGCGCCGTGCGGCGCGGAGTATCTGCGCGCAGTGCTGCGTTCACCGGTGTATGAAGTCGCTCAGGTGACGCCGCTGCAGGTTATGGAAAAAATCTCATCGCGTCTCGGCAACACCATTCTGGTGAAGCGGGAAGATCGCCAGCCGGTGCACAGTTTCAAGTTGCGCGGTGCCTACGCGATGATTGCCGGTCTGAACGAAGAGCAGAAAGCGCGCGGCGTGGTGACGGCATCAGCCGGTAACCACGCGCAGGGCGTAGCGCTCTCCGCGACAAAGCTGGGCATTAAGTCACTGATTGTGATGCCGCTGGCGACCGCAGACATCAAGGTTGATGCGGTGCGCGCATTTGGCGGTGAGGCTTTTCTTTTTGGGGCCAATTTTGACGAGGCGAAAGCCAAAGCAATAGAGCTCGCTGAACAGCGCGGTTACACCTTCGTGCCGCCGTTTGACCATCCGGCTGTGATTGCCGGACAGGGCACGCTGGCGATGGAGCTGTTGCAGCAGGATGCGCACCTCGACCGGGTCTTTGTCCCGGTCGGTGGCGGCGGTCTGGCCGCGGGCGTTGCCGTGCTGATCAAGCAGCTGATGCCGCAAATCAAAGTGATTGCGGTGGAGTCAGAAGATTCAGCCTGCCTGAAAGCGGCACTGGACGCCGGTCATCCGGTCGATCTGCCACGCGTCGGGCTATTTGCCGAAGGCGTCGCGGTTAAGCGGATTGGCAGCGAAACCTTCCGGCTCTGTCAGGCCTACATCGATGACATCATCACCGTCGACAGCGATGCCATTTGCGCTGCGATGAAAGATCTGTTCGAAGATGTTCGCGCCGTGGCGGAGCCGTCTGGCGCGCTGGCGCTGGCGGGCATGAAGAAGTATATCCAGCAGCACGAGATCAAAGGCGAGCGGCTGGCGCATGTCTTGTCCGGGGCCAACGTCAACTTCCACGGTCTGCGTTATGTCTCCGAGCGTTGCGAGCTGGGCGAACAGCGTGAAGCGCTGCTGGCCGTCACCATCCCGGAACAGCAGGGCAGCTTCCTGCGTTTCTGCCAGACGCTGGGCGGACGTTCGATCACCGAGTTCAACTACCGCTACGCGGACGCGGACAAAGCCTGCATCTTTGTTGGTGTACGTCTGACGCGTGGCGTGGAAGAGCGCAGCGAGATCATCAGCGAGCTCAACCGCGGCGGTTACCAGGTGGTCGATCTCTCAGATGATGAGATGGCGAAACTGCACGTGCGTTACATGGTGGGCGGACGTCCCTCCAAGCCGCTGCGTGAACGGCTCTTCAGCTTTGAATTCCCGGAGGCGCCTGGCGCGTTGCTGAAGTTCCTGCAAACGCTGGGCACCCACTGGAATATCTCACTGTTTCATTACC
Source organism: Pantoea sp. QMID4 (assembly GCF_030270445.1). Lineage (NCBI taxonomy): Bacteria > Pseudomonadati > Pseudomonadota > Gammaproteobacteria > Enterobacterales > Erwiniaceae > Pantoea > Pantoea sp. QMID4. Next base: position 9,909 of record NZ_BSXL01000008.1, read on the forward strand.
GCAGTCACGGCACCGACTACGGTCGTGTACTGGCAGCTTTTGAACTGGGCAGCGATGAGCCACGTTTCGAGGAGCATCTCACCGATCTGGGTTACGACTTTCATGATGAAAGCCAGAACCCGGCGTTCCGCTTCTTCCTGTCAGGCCACTGATTACAGCTGGCTCCAGAAAGCACTGATTAGCGGCTCTCCGAGCCGCTTTTTCTGCACGCAGATGCCGAGTTCGAACGGCGCAACAGAGTCAATATTCTCCAGCAACAGCACGCGGTTCCGCACCGGGTCCGGACTGTTCTCCAGCACTACATCCGGCAACAGCGCAATACCACAACCCAGCGCCACCATCGAGACAATCGCCTCATGCCCCGATACCGTGGCGTAAATCACCGGATTCGGGATGCGCTGGCGGCGAAACCAGAGGTCGATACGCCGCCGTGCGGGTCCCTGCACCGGCAGGATAAACGGAATTTTTGACCAGTCGGGCTGCGGCTGGGTGGCCTGGGTGCGAACGGCACAGGGCAGTGCAGGCGCGATCAGTACCAGCGGAATGAGTCCCAGTGGCATAAAATCAATGCTGGCGGGCAGGGTTTCAGGACGGCCGGCAATCGCCAGATCGGCATCCCCGGAGTGCACTTTTTCCACCGCATCCGCAGCATCGCCGGTGTCCAGTTTGATTTCGACCTGCGGATGTTCCGCGCGAAAGCGGTCAAGAATTGGCGGCAGATGGCTGTAGGCCGCCGTCACCGAACAGAACAGGCGCAGTTCGCCGCTGAGTGAGGGACCGTTAAGATCCATCACATGGCGAAGTTGCTGATACTGCAACAGTGTCTGTTGGGCAAACTGACGCAGGCGTTCACCTGCCTCCGTCAGCGTCACGGTGCGGTTATCACGCAGAAACAGCGCATGGCCGACATCGTCTTCAAGCCGCTGGATCTGGCGTGACAGCGTGGAAGGGCTGACGTGCATCGCACGCGCCGTGCGCCCGAAGTGGCAGCTTTCTGCCAGATGAAGAAACAGTTTCAGATCCCGTAAATCCATGTGCGCGTCGCCTCTGGGTGGTGTTGCATTTATTGCAATGTGACGTTGTTAATATATCAATTTAAGCAACAGAATTCCTGTCATATGATGGGGTCATTCGCGGCGTTGCATGACACGCCGTTCCTGAACAAAAAAGCAAACACAACCTTACCGGAGTACCCATGGCTAACTATTTCAACACATTGAACCTGCGCAACCAGCTGGCGCAATTAGGCAAATGTCGTTTCATGGCGCGTGATGAATTCGCAGATGGTGCCAGTTTCCTGAAAGGCAAGAAAGTCGTTATCGTTGGCTGTGGCGCGCAGGGCCTGAACCAGGGTCTGAACATGCGTGATTCCGGTCTGGATGTTGCTTATGCACTGCGTGCCGAAGCGATTGCGGAGAAACGGCCTTCATGGCGCAAAGCGACCGATAACGGTTTCAAAGTGGGTACTTACGAAGATCTGATCCCGCAGGCGGACCTGGTCGTTAACCTGACGCCAGACAAGCAGCACTCTGCTGTCGTTCAGGCTGTTCAGCCGCTGATGAAAGATGGCGCTGCGCTGGGCTACTCGCACGGTTTCAACATCGTTGAAGTGGGCGAGAGCATCCGTAAAGACATCACCGTAGTCATGGTGGCACCGAAGTGCCCGGGAACTGAAGTCCGTGAAGAGTACAAACGCGGCTTTGGTGTCCCGACGCTGATCGCGGTTCACCCGGAAAACGATCCAAAAGGCGAAGGCATGGCGATTGCTAAAGCCTGGGCAGCAGCGACCGGCGGCGATCGTGCTGGTGTGCTGGAATCCTCCTTCGTTGCAGAAGTGAAATCTGACCTGATGGGTGAGCAGACCATCCTGTGCGGCATGTTGCAGGCGGGTTCACTGCTCTGTTTCGACAAGCTGGTGGCTGAGGGGACTGACCCGGCTTACGCAGAAAAACTGATTCAGTTCGGCTGGGAAACCATCACCGAGTCACTGAAGTTTGGTGGCATCACCCTGATGATGGATCGTCTCTCTAACCCGGCGAAACTGCGCGCTTATGCGCTGTCAGAGCAGCTGAAAACCATCATGGCGCCGCTGTTCCAGAAGCACATGGATGACATCATCTCCGGCGAATTCTCTTCCGGCATGATGGCTGACTGGGCTAACGATGATAAAAACCTGCTGACCTGGCGTGAAGAGACCGGCCAGACCGCATTCGAAACGGCTTCACAGTATGAAGGCAAAATCGAAGAGCAGGAGTACTACGACAAAGGTGTTGTGATGGTTGCGATGGTTAAAGCGGGCGTTGAGCTGGCGTTTGAAACCATGGTCGATGCCGGCATCATTGAAGAGTCTGCTTACTACGAATCACTGCATGAGCTGCCGCTGATTGCGAACACCATCGCACGTAAGCGTCTGTATGAAATGAACGTAGTTATCTCTGATACCGCCGAATATGGTAACTACCTGTTCTCCTTCGCGGCGGTGCCGCTGCTGAAAGAGTTCATGACCACACTGCAGCCAGGCGATCTGGGTAAAGCGGTTGAGGGCACGCAGGTCGACAACGCGCAGCTGCGTGACGTCAATGAAGCGGTTCGCCAGCACCCGATTGAGACCGTTGGCCGCAAGCTGCGTGGCTACATGACAGACATGAAGCGTATCGCTGTCGCGGGCTAATAGTTTTCTTCACAGTTTTCAGCAAAATAAACCCCGGCTCGCCGGGGTTTATTGTTTGTGAACACTGCCTGAGCAGTTCACTGATGGGACCGTGCCTGCACAGGGAACACGGTCAGATCGGAAAGACGCAAACCCGCCATCCCTGGCATGCTCTGCCCGCGCGATTACGCACCTCATCCCTGAGGTGCGCCCGTAAACGGGCCAACGCGTTGCGTTGTTCAAAAACGCTCCCGGCGTTTTTGTCCCTGGCGCGGGACGCTTTCCTCTTCTGACCGTGTTCTCTGTGTCCTTAAGCTTCTATATTGCTGCCAGAATAACCCTACCTTATTAGCACGATGCAGGATCTTCAAACAGACAGCCAATCAACTTAAAGCGATGGGAGCATACGTCTGTAGCAAAGCATAGCGGGCCAGGGATGGCCCGCGCTGAGCCCGCCAGGGATGGCGTCTTTTGCGTCTTTGCGGAGGGCGTATGCTCCCTGAGCATGCCGGCTAATATCAAGGCAATTGTTTTGCCCTTCAGTCAGCACTTCTACGCCTTTAGGGCCGATGTATATATTCCTGAACCGCCCTTTATTTACTAAACCCAACTCATAAAAAAACCCGGCGGCTGCCGGGTTTCACTGACCTTCATCCAACAGGATTAAACGTCATACAATGTCTGGTGACGCGTCTCTTTACAGGCCAGCAACGCTATCAGCGTCAGCACCGCCATCGATGCCAGATACAGCCCCACCGCCTGCAGACCATAATTGGCATTCAGCCAGGTCGCGATGTAAGGCGCAACAGAGGCACCCAGAATCGAGGAGAGGTTGTAAGAGAAAGAGGCACCGGTATAACGCACTTCCGTCGGGAACAGCTCCGGCAGCAGCGCGCCCATCGGGCCAAATGTCAGCCCCATAATGCTCAGACCCAGCAGCAGAAACGCCATCACCAGCGCCTGTGAACCGGAACCGAGCATTGCCGGGAACAGGAACGAAAACGCGATAATCATCAGCGTAATGGTAATCATCGTTTTGCGACGACCAAAACGGTCGGCCAGCAGACCGGCAATCGGCACCATCACCCCAAAACCAATCACCGCCAGCATCAGCATCCACAGCATACTGTTACGCGGAATACCCAGACCCGCTGGTGCTGGCGTGGTGCCATAGCTCATCGAATAGACGGTCATGATATAGAACAGCGTATAGGTCGCCAGCATGATAAAGGTGCCGAGAATGGTGGCGGTCAGATGCTTGCCCAGCAGCGCCGCAATCGGCACGCGAACCTGCTTCTTCTCTTTCTGCACTTTGGCAAACACCGGACTCTCATGCAGCGACACGCGCACATACAGGCCAATCAGTACCAGTACGGCAGAGAGAATAAACGGCACGCGCCATCCCCACTGCATAAACTGTTCATCGGTCAGCAGCCAGGAGAGCAGCAGGAAAGTCCCGTTCGCGAAGAAAAAGCCAATCGGTGCACCCAGCTGAGGGAAGGAGCCGTAAAGCGCACGCTTCTTCGCTGGAGCATTTTCCGTTGCCAGCAGCGCCGCGCCACCCCATTCTCCGCCCAGCCCCAGTCCCTGACCAAAACGCGCCAGCGCCAGCAGCAGCGGCGCCATGACGCCAATCGTCTCATAGCTGGGCAGCAGACCAATCACCACCGTGGAGATCCCCATGGTCAGCAGCGAGGCAACCAGCGTGGCTTTACGCCCGACGCGATCGCCAAAGTGACCAAACACCGCAGAGCCAATCGGACGCGCGATAAAGGCGATAGCAAAAGTGGCCAGCGACTGTAGCGTCGCGACCGTGGCATCACCCTGCGGGAAGAAAATGTGCGGGAAAACGATGACCGCAGCAGTGGCATAAATATAGAAGTCGAAGAACTCGATGGCCGTTCCGACCAGCGAGGCAATCACCACTTTACTGCGTGAGTTAACCGGTGTGGGATCCTGCTGTTTGTCGAGTGTGTCTGTGAAGGAGGCTTGCATAACTGTTTCTTATTTGTAAATACAGACAAAGAATCTTACGCATCTGCCAGAGCGCATTCAATGATGAAAACCCGCGCCGCGTCTGGCTTCAGAGGGCAAAAAGAGGATAATTTCTGTGGTATGACGAATGCCGGGCGATACCGGGGTAAACCGGGCGATATCTGGCGGGATACTCTAAGAAAGGGCTAAATAAAAGTGACCCCTCAGCTATTCATCCTGTTATCTGGTGAAAAAATAGCCGAAGGGTGACATTTTCCGCTGTTGTTAACGGATTACGAGGCTTTGCGGCGGGATGCGCTGCCCGCTTCCGGCATCTTAGGGTCGTCTTTATATTTTGCCGTGGCGATCCACGCTGCACAGAACAGCGTCAGACGGGCGAAGAAATAGAAGAACGCCATCAGACCGAGTACAGAACCAAAGGCTGCACCGGAAGGTGAGGTTGCCAGCTTCGGCAGCGTCAGCGTCATCACGAACTTAATCACCTCAAAGCCGATTGCCGCCAGCAGGGTGCCGCGAAACAGTGCTTTCTTGCGCGGCTTATGACGCGGCAGGATCCAGAAAATCCACAGGAACAACAGGTAGTTCGCCAGAACGGAAATCGACGTGGCGATAATGGTCAGGGCAGGCCGTAACCACTCAATGCCATCCAGCCCCAGCGCACTCACAATGGTCGCCTGGGCAGAACCGGCCACCGAGGTCAGCGACAGCGTAATCACCAGCGCCAGCATCAGACCCGTCAGCGACAGGAAGTCGCGGATATAACGTTTCCAGATCTTCTCTTTGTCATCCGGTTTGCGTTCCCACACGTCGCGCGACTGGGCGCGAATCGCTTCACGCAGATTACCCATCCAGTTAAGACCGGAGTAGAGCGCCAGCAGTAAACCGGTGATACCCACGGTGGCACGCTGCTGGATGGCGGTATTCACCGTATTCTTCAGCGTGGTTGCCAGCGTCGGGTCACTGATGCTGCTGACGATTTTGTTGATGATATCGGTCAGCAGATCCTGATTCGATGCCAGCACAAAACCCACGGCGGCAAACGACACCATCAGAATGGGGATCAGCGATAAAAACGAGAAATAAGTTATAGCCGCGCCAAACTGGCTGCCGAGCCGGTCATTAAAGCGGTCGAGAGCGCGAATAAAATGCGCCACCGCCGGAATAGACTGGAACCAGGTGGCGAAGCGCGACACGCGAACAATCGACTCATCCACGGTGTGATTGCCGGTTTTAATATCGATAAGCGGCTTTTCTGGCTGCATATCCTGCGGATTTTCCTGCTTGTCTGTCATAGACCTTCACTGTCCTGTTTATTATTAAAATCAAAGTATAGCCGCTCAGGTGACGTACTCCTGTAACACCTGACTCAGCCACTCCATAAATACCCTTACGCGGCGTGCCACATTGCGCCGGTGCGGATAAAGCAAATGAATCGGCATCGGCCTGGCGGGAAAGCGATGCAGCACTTCCACCAGCTCGCCCCTTTCCAGTAACGTCTGAATCCCGGTGGCGGGCACCTGAATAATCCCCAGCCCTGCCAGACAGGCGGCGCGGTAGGTTTCCGTGCTGTTCACCGTCACCACGCCACCGGTATGAACGTAATGGCACTGCCTGCCATCAAAATATTCAAAACCGGGTGAGGCCTGGCCGAGCTGCTGGCTGTAATGCACCATCGCATGCTGCGACAGCTCTTCCAGCCGGATTGGCATGCCGAACCGCGAAAGGTAGCCAGGGCTGGCACAGTTGATCAAGGTATGGGTACCAATTTTTCGCGCAATCAGACCTGAATCCTTCAGCTCACCGACCCGGATGACGCAGTCAAATCCTTCCCGGATCACATCCACCTGTCGGTCGCTGCTGCTCAGCTCAATTTCCACGCCCGGGTAGTGCTGCAGAAATTCCGGCAGCCTTGGCAGGATAAAGCCGGTGGCCATCGCCACTGACATGTCGACCCGGAGTTTACCGCTGAGCGAAGCGGGCTCATGCTGAAACAGGCTGTCCATATCGTCAATCATCGACAACAGATCCAGGCAGCGGTCGTAATAGACCAGGCCATCCTGGGTTAGTTGCACCCGGCGCGTGGTGCGATGCAGCAAACGTGTTGCCATTTGATTCTCCAGCGCCTGAATCTGTCGCGATACGCTGCCTTTGGGTATGCCTAAACTCTCTGCCGCGCGGGTAAAACTGCCCATTTCGGCCACTCGCACAAACACCTGCATTGCGTGAATTTTGTCCATGTTGTTCACCGATTGTTGTTTTTATTGAAACAGTGATGCGCGTTTAACCCTGTTTATAGATCAATAATTCGCGAATATCCTTAAACCGTGTTCAATTTTTCAACAGGTGTGTGAGATGAATCAGAAAGTGGCGTTAATTACCGGTGCAAACCGCGGCTTAGGCCGCAATGGGGCCTTAAAACTGGCTGCCAGAGGCACAGATATTATTCTGACTTACCGCAGCCATGCCGATGAGGCGCAGGCGGTTGTAAAGGAAATTGAAGCGCTGGGACAGCGCGCCGTGGCGCTGGCGCTGGATGTCGGCGAAACCGGGCAGTTTGATCGCTTTGTCGGTGAGGTGAAAGGGGTACTGCAACAGCAGTGGCAGCGTGAGCGCTTTGACTATTTAGTGAACAACGCCGGTCACGGACACTACAGGCCGTTTACCGATACCACCGAGGCGGAATTTGATGCACTGGTGAATGTGCATTTCAAAGGGCCTTACTTCCTGACCCAGAAGCTGCTGCCGCTAATCAACGACGGGGGTCGCATCCTGAATATCTCCAGCGGTCTGACCCGCCTGGTCTATCCTGGCTCCGCGACCTATGCGTCGATGAAAGGGGCGATGGAAGTCCTGACGCGCTATCAGGCGAAAGAGCTGGGTGAACGCCGCATTCGCGTCAATATTCTGGCACCTGGCGCGATAGAGACTGATTTTGGCGGAGGACGTGTGCGTGATACCCGCGAGATTAATGACCAGATTGCCGGGCTGACGGCGCTGGGTCGGGTCGGACTGCCGGATGATATTGGCGACGCTATCAGCGCGATTCTCAGTGACGAAACCGGCTGGATCACCGCGCAGCGCATTGAAGCGTCCGGCGGGCAGGGAATTTAACCACGGGCGGCGTCGCGGAAAACATGACGCCGCCGCATGTTACAGCGTAATGGTGCCGTCGATGACGGTCACGGTATTGCCGCCAATCCAGATGGTCTCACCGGCATAGGTCACCTTCACCCGCCCCGCACGCTGCAGGGCGGTGCCCTGGCGAACGCAATAGGGGGTGGTTTGTCCTGCCGCCGCAAAGTAACGTGCCAGGCAGGCGTTGGCGCTGCCGGTCACCGGATCTTCGGTCAGGCTGCCATTCTCCACCAGCAGACCGCGCACTTCATACTGTTCAGGCTCATCGGCGGGCAAACGACCAAAGGGCATGATGCCCGAGACACCCGCATGCTGAATCAGACGCTGCAATTCACTGACATCGGGCTGCAGCGCCAGTACCGCTTCGGCGCTGGTCATCGGTATGAGCAGCCAGCGAATCCCCATGTCCACTACCGTCGGACTTTGCGTCAGATCGAACGCATCGCTGTTTAAGGCGTTACTCATCCGCGCATCCTGCCAGGGCATCAGCGTGGCAGCCGGCGCGGCAAATGCCAGGCCCGCGTCAACTATCTTCACCGTCACGTTACCGACGCCGCACTCCTGCACGATTTCACCCGGCGTGCGGGTTGGCCAGCCCGCCTCCAGTAGCGCGTGGGCGGTGCCAAGCGTCGGATGACCGGCAAACGGCAGCTCGCCTTCAACGGTAAAAATACGCACCCGATAGTCCGCCTCTTCATGCTGAGGCGGCAGGACAAACGTGGTTTCCGACAGGTTTGTCCAGCGGGCAATCGCCGCCAGCTGGCTATCGCTTAACCCCTGAGCATCCATGATCACCGCCAGCGGATTGCCGTTAAAGGCTGATGAGGTAAACACATCGACTTGTTTAAACGCGACCTTCATTGTGACTCCTTGCTCCGGGTTCAGTGTGGCCTTTTCTCTGCCGGATGATTGCTTATAACAGCTAACAGCGTTATCAATAAGTTAAAGATTTTATCGGAGACTGTGAATGCTGACGATCCTGGGACGCGCCTCCTCAATCAACGTGCGCAAAGTATTATGGCTGTGTGACGAGCTTGACCTTGATTACCAGCGCGAAGAGTGGGGCGACGGCTTCCGTTCAACGCACCTGCCCGAATTCATGGCACTCAACCCGAATGCGATGGTGCCGGTACTGAAAGATGATGACTTTGTGATGTGGGAATCCAACGCTATTCTGCGCTATCTGGCGAACGCCTATGGCGGTGAATGGATTTATCCTCTGCATCCGCAGACGCGTGCGCCTGTCGATCAGTGGATGGACTGGCAATCCACCGAACTCAACACCTCGTGGCGCTACGCCTTTATGTCGCTGGTGCGAAACTCACCGGCCCATCAGGACCCGCGACTGCTGGCTGCGGCCAGCAAAGGCTGGGCGCACACCATGAGTATTCTCAATCAGCAGCTGGAAAAAACCGGCCGCTACGTCGCAGGTCGCAATTTTACCCTGGCAGACATTCCGATTGGCCTGGCGGTAAACCGCTGGTTTGAAACCCCGCTCGATCATCCCGACTATCCGGCGGTGCGCACTTATTATGAGCGTCTGACTGAGCGTCGCGGCTATACCGTCTGGGGCCGCAACGGTACACCCTGAGCTTCGCCGCACGACACGTCCGCCAGTTCACAGGCGATTTCACCCGCGCGCTGAATCGCCCGGGTGTAGCGGGCATCAAACGGATAGCAGCAGGAGAGACGCAGCGCATGGTTGTAGCGCTCACTCAGCGAATAGAGCGCGCCAGGCGTGACGCAAATCTGCTCCTGCAGCAGCCGATCAAACATCTCGGTGGTGTTCACGCTGCCCGGTAATTCGACCCAGAAAACAAACCCACCGCGCGGCAGCGTCGCGCGGGTTCCCACCGGGAAGTAGCGGGCGATCAGACCGCGCGCCTCATCCAGATTGGCCGCGTAGCGACGACGCAACGTGCGCAGATGATGGTCATAACCGCCGGACGCAAGAAACTCCGCCAGCGTTTCGGAGAGCAGGGCAGATTCGGCCATCGACGACACGGCTTTCAGTCGGGCTATCGCGTCATGAAAACGGCCTGCGGCGGTCCAGCCAAGTCGAAAATCGGGTGCCACGGTTTTAGTGAAGCTGGTGCAGTAAATCACCCAGCCATCGCGATCAAAGGCTTTCACGGCGGGCGAGAGCGGCCAGTCGAACTGCAACTCGTCATACAGCCCGTCTTCAATCAGCGGAACGTTGTAAGTATTCACTAACTTCGCCAGCCGCTTCTTATTCTCCAGCGACATGCCGCAGCCCAGCGGGTTCTGCACGCTGGGCATCGCAATCAGTGCCTTAATACGCTGCTCCTGTAGCAGCATCTCCAGCGCATCCAGCGACAGGCCATGTTGCGGATCGGTGGGGATTTCCAGCGCCTTCAGGCCCAGCGACGCCAGAAGGGGGAAGAGGAAGAAGTAAGTCGGCGACTCCAGCCCGACGCAGTCGCCGGGCTGCGTCACCGCCCGCAGCGCCAGCTGAAGCGCTTCCATACAGCCGTGGGTCAGGGTGATCTCATCGGCGGTGAGCGTTTGCCCGGCGTGTAGCGCCCGTCGCGCAATCTCCTCCCGTAAGCGCTCACTACCGGGCGGAAGTGCATAGCGCCCGATAATGTTGGGATGACGGCGTAACAGTGAGGCGGTAATCCGGGCGATGCGCACCGCCGGAAACAGTTCGCTGTCCTGCGGGCAGGCCAGGGAGATATTGGTGTAGTCGGGATGGTTCTGCGCTGCAAACACCTTATCGATCAGGTCGAGCTTGCCGCTGCTGGGATCGCGTACCCGGGCTTTATGCTGACCGTGGCGAGTGACAGCGGGCAATACGCCGCGCACGTAATAGCCCGACTGCGGACGCGCCTCAATCAGCCCGCGATCTTCCAGCAGCTGCCAGGCATTCAATACCGTGTTGACGCTGACCTGGTGTGACTGGGCAACGCGGCGGATCGCCGGCAGGCGTTTACCGGGTTTCAGCGTGCCCTGATGGATGGCCTCAGCGAAGCTGTCTGCGAGCTGCTGATAGAGCGGTTGATCAGAAGTGGGAGCGAGGGACACAGTAGCCTCCGGCGTAAATGGGTACAATTGCTATTAACGGGAATTGTAACCATAACAATAATAATTTTGTGTCACTGTTACCATCTCTTTCTCCGCCGTAGCATAGAACGCTGTCCACTTTCAGGAGAGCCACTATGCTCGATCCCTCTTTCTTCAGTTACGTCACCGTGATGTCCATTACGCCAGGCCCGAACAATCTGTTGCTGGCGACATCCGGGGTCAATTTTGGCATGCGGCGAACCCTGCCGATGGTGTTTGGCATTTTAATGGGCTGCGCGGTGCAGACGGTGATTGCCGGAGTGGCGCTGGAGATATTGCTGCACTGGATGGCGGCGATTCGCCTGCCGCTGACGCTGGCAGGCTGCGCCTATCTGATGTGGCTATCCTGGAAAATCTTTCGCGCCGGTGCACCGGAAGCGCGAACCCGTCCACAGCCGATGACGCTGGTGGGCGGTGCCTGCTTCCAGGCCATCAACCCTAAAGCCTGGCTGATGGCCACCAACGTCGCGCTGCTCTACACCGGCAGCAGCGGCGTGCTGACGGTGATGATCGGCTTTATGCTGCTCAATCTGCCCTGCATCCTGATCTGGGCGGCGCTGGGCGATCGCCTGCGCAGCCATCTGCAGATTGCCTGGAAGCGTCAGCTTTTTAACAGCCTGATGGCGCTGTCACTGGTGGCGACCACCATCTGGATGCTGACCGACGCGCTGCTGGCCGCTTAATCGGGCGCACCGGGTGCAGTGGCCGACGGCCATTTCCAGTTCTGTACCTCGGGCAAATCTTCGCCATGTTCACGAACATAGCGATGATGTTCCGCCAGACGCTGCTGTAAATCCTCCAGCAGTTCGGGATGGGCGTCGGCCAGACCTGGCACCCGCAGAATCACCTCCTGCGCCAGGTGATAACGGTCAAGCTCGTTCAGCACCGTCATATCAAATGGCGTGGTGGTGGTTCCCTCTTCATTGAAGCCGCGCACATGGAAGTTGCGATGATTGGTACGCGCATAGGTCAGCCGATGTATCAGCGCCGGATAGCCGTGGAAGGCAAAAATCACCGGCTTATCCTGGGTAAACAGGGCGTCGAATTCCGCATCAGATTTACCATGCGGATGTTTATCCTGCGGCTGCAGCGCCAGTAAATCGACCACGTTCACCATCCGGATGCGCAGTTCGGGCAGCATCTCGCGCAGCAGGTCTACCGCCGCCATTGTCTCCATGGTCGGCACATCACCGGCACAGGCCATCACCACATCCGGCTGTTCATTCTCCGGTGTCGTGCCTGCCCAGCGCCATTCGCCCATCCCCGCTTCGCAATGCGCCACGGCGCTGGCCATATCCAGCCACTGCGGCGCTGGCTGTTTGCCCGCGACAATTACATTGATCCGATTCCAGGTGCGCAGACAGTGATCGCCAACCCATAGCAGCGTATTGGCATCAGGCGGCAGATAGATGCGCACGATATCCGCTTTCTTGTTGGCAACGTGATCCATAAAGCCCGGATCCTGATGGCTGTAGCCGTTGTGGTCCTGTCGCCAGACGTGGGAAGAGAGCAGGTAGTTCAGCGATGAAATCGGCTTACGCCAGCCCAGCTTACGCGACACTTTCAGCCACTTGGCATGCTGGTTAAACATCGAATCGACAATATGGATAAATGCTTCATAGCAGTTAAATAATCCGTGGCGGCCGGTCAGCAGATAACCTTCCAGCCAGCCCTGACACTGATGTTCACTGAGGATTTCCATCACCCGGCCATCCCGCGCCAGCTGCTCATCATAAGGCTCGGTTCGTTCCAGCCAGGTGCGGCTGGTCACATCGAACACGCGCGTCAGGCGGTTAGAGGCGGTTTCATCCGGGCCAAACAGGCGGAAATTATCGCGGTTGCGCTGGAACAGCACGCTGAGATAGCGGCCCAGATGCTCCGTGGCCTGCGCCATCTCTGTACCTGGCTCGCTGACATCGCAGGCAAATTCCGCCAGCGCAGGCGTATCCAGCTCGCGGCGCAGCAGGCCGCCATTGGCATAGGGTGATGCACCCATACGTTTATCGCCTTCCGGTGCCAGCGCCTGCAGTTCCGGTTTTAAGCGACCCTGTTCATCAAACAGGTCATCGGGCTGGTAGCTGCGCATCCATGTCTCAAGGATCTGGCGATGACCGTCATCTTCACGACAGGCGGCGACCGGTACCTGATGCGCCCGCCAGAAATCCTCCACTTTCTTACCGTCGACCGTTTTGGGGCCGGTCCAGCCTTTGGGGCTGCGCAGGATGATCATCGGCCAGCGCGGCACGTCGGTGCTGGCATTACCGCTGCGCGCTTCACGCTGATACGAGGCGATTTTAGTGAAGGCGCTATCCAGCGCCTCCGCCATCAGCGGATGCATTTTTTCCGGCTCATCTCCGCTGACAAATAGTGGCTCATAGCCGTAGCCACTGAACAGCTGGTGGAGATCGTCGTCGCTGCTGCGACCCAGCAGCGTCGGGTTGGCAATCTTGTAACCGTTGAGATGCAGAATCGGCAGCACCGCGCCGTCACGTTCAGGATTGAGGAATTTGATGCCGTGCCAGCTGGAGGCCAGCGGGCCGGTCTCGGCTTCACCGTCGCCAATCACGCACGGCACCACCAGATCGGGATTATCGAAAGCGGCACCAAAGGCATGGGAGAGCGAATAGCCCAGTTCACCGCCTTCATTAATCGAGCCGGGGGTTTCCGGTGCTGCGTGGCTGGGAATGCCGCCTGGAAACGAGAATTGCTTAAACAGGCGCTGCATGCCCGCTGCATCCTGGGAGATGTGCGGATAAATTTCGCTGTAGCTGCCCTCCAGCCAGGTATTTGCCACCATGCCGGGGCCGCCGTGTCCGGGCCCGCAGATGTAGATCATATTCAGGTTCTGTTTGCGGATAACACGGTTGAGATGGGCATAGATAAAATTCAGCCCTGGCGTGGTGCCCCAGTGGCCCAGCAGACGCGGTTTGATGTGCTCCGGTTTGAGTGGTTCGCGTAACAGTGGGTTATCCATCAGGTAAATCTGTCCGACGGAGAGGTAATTTGCTGCCCGCCAGTAGCGGTCGATCAGCATAAATTCCGGTGATGCAGGGGAGTAAGACATGCCGGTTCCTCTTGAGCGTTCAGCTAAAAAAAGATGCCTTAACCCTAATAGAGAATATCCGGTACGACCAGGCAACCGGCCAATAAAAAAGGCCCCGCAGCGCGGAGCCTCTTTATCAAAGGCGCTGAATTACTTGCCGACGACGAATGCGGTTTCCCGTCCTTCATCGTTGGCCGCCATCGGGGTGACCGGCGAATAATCGAGATGCAGAATGCGGCTGGTTTCAGCTAACACTTTCTCTGTCAGCGCCACGTCGCCGTTCAGTTTGCGACCCCAGGAAGGGATTACCGTACGGATTTTGTTCTGCCATTCTGGTGAAGCCATCTGCTCAGGACAGACCTTGTGCAGCAGCTCCAGCATGATCGGTGCCGCCGTAGAAGCACCTGGCGAGGCACCCAGCAGCGCTGAAATCGTGCCATCCTGTGAAGCGACCACTTCGGTGCCCAGACGCAGCACGGCACCCTCTTTTTCATCTTTCTTGATGATCTGCACACGCTGACCGGCAGTGACTAAACGCCAGTCCTCCTGCTTCGCCTGCGGCACATAGGCGCGCAGCGCGTCCATCCGGTCGCAATCGCTTTGCAGAACCTGATCCATCAGATATTTCACCAGGTCAAAACTTTTCAGCCCCACTTTCACCATCGGCAGCATATTGCTGCTGTTGAGCGAGGTGAACATATCCATCAGCGAACCCTGCTTCAGGAACCGGGTCGAGAAGGTGGCGAACGGGCCAAACAGCAATACCTGCTTGCCATCCAGCACGCGGGTGTCGACGTGCGGCACAGACATCGGTGGCGCACCGACGCTGGCTTTACCGTAGACCTTCGCCATGTGCTGCGCGACGACCTGCGGATTTTCTGTGACCAGGAACGAACCGCCCACCGGGAAACCGGCGTAGCCGTTGGCTTCCGGGATACCGGCTTTCTGCAACAGCGGTAACGCCGCGCCGCCCGCACCGATAAAGATTTTGCCTGCCGTCAGTGTGCGACGCGTGCCGCTGTTCAGACACTGCAGGGTAACCTGCCAGCGACCGTCAGCGAGCTGCTTCAGCTCACGCACTTCCTGACGCAGACGCAGCTGGAAATTCGCTTTCTTCTCTAACGCGACGATCAGCTGACGGGTGATTTCACCAAAGTTCACATCGGTGCCCATCTCTGTCCAGGTCGCGGCCACTTTCTGGCCGCGTTCACGGCCATTCATTACCAGCGGGATCCAGCGGGCAATCTGCTGCGGATCTTCAGAGTAGGCCATGCCACGGAACAAGGTGCTCTTCTGCAGCGCACTGAAGCGCTTGCGCAGGAATTCGACATTGTCGTCGCCCCAGACGAAGCTCATGTGTGGCGTGCTGTGAATAAAGCTTTCAGGGTTGCGCAGGTTGCCTTTCTGGACCTGATAAGCCCAGAACTGGCGGGAAATCTGGAACGATTCGTTGATCGTTACCGCTTTGGAGATGTCGATGCTGCCATCCGCCTGCTGAGGCGTGTAGTTCAGCTCCGCCAGCGCCGCATGACCGGTGCCCGCGTTATTCCAGCCGTTGGACGACTCTTCGGCCACGCTATCGAGCCGCTCCACCATTTCGATGGACCAGTCCGGTTCTAAGTCCTGCAGCCATGCACCGAGGGTAGCGCTCATCACACCTGCGCCAATCAGCAGCACGTCAACGTCTTTGCGCTCCTGCGCGGTAGTAGTGGTGTCCTTTGCCATGGCACTCATCGCGAGCGCAAGGTTTACAGCTGAATTGCACATGAGGCGACATCTCCTCTTCTGTTGACCTGAAGCCCAACAGTTTCGCAGGCGAAATAGTCACGCTTCTTTCGAGCGCGTTGCGCTATTTCTCAAAGGTTAAGTCTCAGGTATAGGGTTAAAGCGGTGATAACGCGTTAACTGCACGTTATGCTTTGTCATCCGAATATAACATTCTCGCATCTGAATTAAACATTTGTTTATTTTTTAAATGCAGAAATGATTCAGCATAAGAATTAATCATCATGGGCAGTGGTGTATTAGCGGTTTTTTAGAGTGAAGTCAGTAGGTTAACTGAAAAGAGTTGTTGCGTAAAAGCCCTGTACTGGTGCAACGCAGAAATGGGTGCAAACGGTGCGGAATTATTTAATTAGCTGAAATTAAGCGATTTATTATGCAATAAGGAATAACAGGAATCGGGTGAGGAGATCCTGAACAGGTGCTCGTGTAAAAATAATGTTACATTTTTGTGAGTCTGAAAATGCGCGCACGCCGGTGCACGCATCGGATTCACTTATGACTGATTCGCACTGGCAGGCAGCTTTTTCAGACTTATCGCCATGCGGTTATAGGTATTCATCAGGCCAATTGCGATGTTCAGATCGACAATCTCTTTCTCGCTAAACTGCGCTTTTAATGTGGCATAGCAGGCATCCGGCGCGCCCTGTTGAGCAATCAGCGTCAGGCATTCAGTCCAGTGCAGGGCCGCCTTCTCTTTATCACTGAACAGCGTGCCGGATTCATGCCAGACCGAGGTCAGTACGATTTTATCCCAGCCCATGCCCGATTTATTCAGCGCTTTAGTATGTAAATCAATGCAGTAAGCGCAGCCGTTAATCTGCGATATGCGCAGGAACAGCAGTTCCAGTAAAGTGAGCGGCAGATCGCTTTGTGCCAGATAACTGTATACGCCGCCCAGCGCTTTCATGCCTGCCGGTGCCGCACTGTGAAAATCGATACGTTCGCTCATCTTATTGCCTCCTGGGATTGATGAGGCGATTTTCGGCCTTTCAATGGAGCAGATGAAGTGCCAAAAAATGAGAGTCTGACTGGTCCATCACCGCTTTCGACGCTGACGCTCCAGCGCGGCACGTCACGTGGCCTTAGCGAACAGCTACGCCAGCTGATTGAGCAGGCGATAGGTGAAGGGCGCTTGCCGCCCGGTGCGCGTCTGCCTTCCTGTCGCGATCTTGCGGCGCAGCTCGGCGTGGCGCGCGGCACCGTTCGCGCCAGCTATGACATGCTGGTCGATGGTCAGTTTCTGCAGGCCAGAGGCGCAGCGAGCACCTTCGTCAGTGTACTACCGCCGTTAAAACCGGCCATCGCCAGTGCTGAACGCCCGCTGCTGGCCGGCACAGAAGAGGCTGAAGCGCCTCCGCTGACCTTTCAGATGGGCATTCCGGCCAGTGATGCGTTCCCGGTTAAAGTCTGGCTGCGCATTCTGCAGCGTCAGGCGCGCATGCAGGTCAGCAGACCGGCCTGTTATCCCGATCCACGCGGCAGCTTAGCGCTGCGCCAGGCACTGGTGGCCTATCTGGCCGTGGCGCGCGGCCTGCGCTGTCAGGCGGACCAGATCATTATTACCAGCGGCTATGCGGGCGCGATGGGCCTGATTGGCCTGGCGATGAATTTTCAGGGCAAAACGGCCTGGCTGGAAGATCCCGGATTCTGGGTGGCGCGTCGCGCGGTTGACGCGCTGCGCGTTACGCCCGTTGCCGTGCCGGTGGATGATGAAGGGTTACAGGTGGAGGCCGGGATGGCCCGCGCGCCGGATGCCGCTTTTGCGCTGGTGACGCCGGGACAGCAGGCACCGCTGGGCATGACGATGAGCCTCGCGCGCCGCCATGCATTACTGAGCTGGGCCAGCCGCGAGCAGCGCTGGATTATCGAAGATGACTATCTCGGCGAGCTTCAGCCCGGCAATCGCGCGGCGCCGGCACTGGCAGCGCTTGACAGCGAAGGTCGGGTATTGCACA
The DNA here is from genome assembly GCF_030270445.1 of Pantoea sp. QMID4. Taxonomy (NCBI): domain Bacteria; kingdom Pseudomonadati; phylum Pseudomonadota; class Gammaproteobacteria; order Enterobacterales; family Erwiniaceae; genus Pantoea; species Pantoea sp. QMID4. The sequence goes on from NZ_BSXL01000008.1 coordinate 27,556, forward strand.
TCGGCACCTTCAGTAAGACGCTGACGCCGCAACTGAGGCTCGGTTTTATCGTGGTTCCGCCAGTGCTGACGACCCGGTTCGGCGAAGTGTGCGCTTTGCTTGCGCCAGCCTCTTCGGGATTGCTGCACAATGCGGTAGCGGCGTTTCTGCGTGAAGGTCACTTTATGCGGCATCTGCGGCGCATGAAGCGCGTCTATCAGGAGCGGCTGGAACAGATGATCGCGGCGCTGCATCCTTACTTTCCCGACCTGCAACGCGCCGGGCTGGCGGTGATTGTCCGCTTACCCGCCGGTACGCCGGATGAGGTGATTGCGCAGCAGGCAGCAGAGTGGGGCATGGCACCGTCGCCGCTGTCGATCTGGTATCAGCAGGCCGATCAGCGCGCTGCGGGCCTGATACTGGGTGCGGCACATCTGCCGCGTGAGGGTTATGCGCGTAGCGCCGAACGGCTAAAGGCGCTGGTCGATGCGCAGGCGATCAGCTCCTGAACCAGCGACGCCAGACAAAGCGGATCACAAAAAACTCCAGTGCGCCGAGCACTAAAAACCAGACGCAAAACACCACAGTGTAGAGCTGATTCAGATCCTGCAAATGGAACATCTGCAACAGATGCTGCGCCACCGTCACGCTAAAAGCGGGCGCGGGCAGCAGCAGCGCCGAGAGAAAGCCCAGCAGCAAAATGCCACCTGGCACGATCAACGTTTCAAAAGGGTTATTCATAACCGATTCCCATATTTATCAGCCCGGCATTTTCCGGTAATCGGCGACAGGGTTCAATGGTGGCGTGCGACAAAGCCCCATCCCGCAGCCTTAAACGGTCAGGTCGGCCTTGAGAAAATGCTTTGCCACCATCGACTTAGCGCCATTCATAGCGAATGATAAGAGTTATAGCCTTTGCTATACTTAAATCCCTGATTTTACTGTCTTTTTATCTTTAGGTTTGCGTGGTAGACTGCGCCCACTTTTTCATAACTGAACACTTTGTGTGGTGAATTCAGCGTGAATTGCCGCTTTTTCGCCCCAGGTGAATAAATCATGACCTTTATTGCCACTTTAATTCTTGCACTGGGTATGTCGATGGACGCGTTTGCTGCTGCGCTGGGCAAAGGTGCCACGCTGCATCGTCCTGGTTTTAAAGAAGCGCTGCGTACCGGTCTGATCTTTGGCTCTATTGAAGCGCTGACTCCACTGATTGGCTGGGCGTTGGGCCTGGCCGCCAGCCGTTACATTATGGCGTGGGATCACTGGGTTGCCTTCAGCCTGCTGGCGTTTTTGGGTGGCCGTATGATGATGGAAGGTTTCCGTCAGACGGCCGTTGCAGAACCCTGCGAAGCGCCGCAAAGCCACGGCTTCATGGTACTGGCAACCACGGCCGTTGCGACCAGCCTGGATGCGCTGGCGGTCGGTGTCGGTCTGGCTTTCCTGCAGGTGAATATCATCACCACTGCGCTGACCATTGGTGCCGCCACCACAGTCATGGCGACGACCGGCGTCTTAGTCGGGCGCTTTATCGGTCCGGTACTCGGCAAATGGGCGGAAGTGCTGGGTGGCGTCGTGTTAATCGCCATTGGCTCCACCATTCTGTTGGAACATCTTGGCTACATGGGCTAAGGCTTTTGCACATAAAAGCGCCATTATTGTGATCTGGTTCAAATTTATTTGCTGTTAAAACGCACAGCGGTTATACTTTTTCAGTATATCTTCAACTAAATTTGAAACAGGTATTCTATGAAACGCATCATTAAGCACGTGTTCCGCGCTTACGTTGAGACGTTCAAACACGTACCGCCGGGTGCCATGTACTAAACACCCCGCAAGAAACCCTCGATAATCGCGGTCAGGGATCGACCTGTGATTATCACCTTCTGCTTTTGCCCCCGCTGAGTAAACCCGCTTTTTTGCACTTCCTGTGCGTCAGTTCTGCTACTGCCACTCTTGTCGTCTTACCGCTATAAGCGCTTTCAGGCGATGAAATGACCCTTTTTCTGCCTCCGTGCGTTATGTGGAGGTTGTGATTACTAATTGATATAACCCTGTTTTCGGTTTCATGTTGATTGTCTCTGCGTCAGCATGAGAATCATGGCAGAAGTCTCGTTATTTAGTGCCAATGTAATTTGTAAATTTTTTCTGATGGTTCATCCTTTCATATGCTATCTCATGTAGCCTCATTCCGTCGTAATCGACGACTTATAGCTGAATATTTGAGGTATTATTGGCGATATAATGTTCAGGGAGAATATAAATGGATGCAGCATTGCTCGATATGATGCGTTCAGGCAGAAATAAAAACTGGTCTGAAACAATGATTAACCTTGAGGCCAGAAAGCTGATTAATACGGCTAATTATGTGTCCTCGGCCCATCTTTCAAATGGCATGACTCAGGTGAAATTCGTTCAGGAGATCAGAGATCTTATTGAGCAGGAATTTGCCGCTGCACGACGTGCAAAATCTGACGAAGAGTGCATGGTATGTATTAGAAATCTGCGGGCAGAAATGGAAAACCTTCAGGAGCAGGACAGAATGCTGCGCATGAAAGCTGCAAAACTTTACGCCAAAGTAGAGTTTGTGAAGGAAAACAATAAAATCGTTGGGTATGTGATTTCTGCTGTAAATGTCGTTATGGCTGGGGCCGAAATAGCCACTGGCCTGACCCTTATAGGTTCTATGACGCCTATGGGTATTCTGGCCGGTGCAGTGCTGGTTATTGACGGTGCTAACGGTATAAGCAAAGAATTTGCAAACTACGTTATGGGTATAAAAAACACCGAAGGTTTAGTGGCTGATGCTGCCATGTCTTCCGCTCAATTTATGGGATTTAATCCAGACAGCGGGTTGGCGGTCTATAAATCAATCTCTCTGGTAGCAAATGCCTATACCGTATTTGGCCTCTTCAGGCGCCCTGGAACCTGGCGTTTATTCAGATACATGCCATCTGATTATTTCCGAAAAGTTAATACCATGAGCCGCGCAAAACTCACAATGCACATAGTCGGTTATGGTGTTACAGCCAAGGTCATATTTGACCTTATGTCTGTTAAGGACGCTGTTCAGAATTAGTTGTTAATTTGCGATAGCGCCATGACTTATAAGCAAGTTTTGCTGGCGTTAAATACCATATAAAAGGTAATACAATCGCAAGTGTGCCTGCGAGCGTAATGCTGGTATCTGAGGATGCCAGCATTAGCGTGAGAACGAGGATGGCAAAGGCAATGATAGTAATCCACTTTGCAGCAATAAAGCGGTTAGCAAGGTCATGGATAACCGAATCCAGAGAGCCGCCAAAGTTAGCAATGTTGTTTTTAAGCTTCTGAAGATCTGCATAGTTAAAGCCGGAATCCAGCAGCGCCTTTTCGTTCACTCTCATAGACTTTTATCCTTAAAAATTACCTGAATAGCTTAAATGACTTCATCCGAAAATGGCACTAAAAAGCCCGCAAAGTGCAGTTTTTCTGACAACTACTATTTATGACTGATCTCCAGTTCCAAAGCGGAAAGAAGTCGTAAACAGGATTATGAAGCAGTGCGCTGTCTGTCATCTGTAAGATAGTGTACGGTGCCGGTGCCGGTGCCATCCTATCCGCAAAACAGCAATCGATACTACCCAGCAAATTTTGCCATTCTCTAAGAAATTACCTCTTACGCCAAACCCCACTAATCTCCCCAACCCATCAATAACCCGCCCCCAACCCGATCCCGTCCTACACTGAATTATTCTCCCCAAATCAGGAGCAGCGGATGATCCAGAAGCATCGACGAAAACAGGCAGCGATTGTGGCAGGCGTGGGATTAGGTATGGCGGCTACGCTTTGGGGCATGAAACGCTGGCAGCAGCTGAAGCAGACACCGCCGGTGTCGCCGCGCAGTCATCACGCCGGGCTGGCGGGTTATTTTCAGCAGGTAGGCGACTGGCGCATGTTTACCCGTGTCACGCCCAATGAGGATCGGGGACTGCCGGTAGTGCTGGTTCACGGTCTGGTGATGTCGGGCCGGGCGATGGAGCCGCTGGCGCTGGCGCTGGGTCGCGACTATCACGTACTGGTGCCGGATCTGCCGGGGTTTGGGGCCAGTGCGCTGCCTGCTTCTGCGCCGATCATGTCTGTGGATGAGCAGGCTGACGCACTCTGGCTCTGGCTACAGCACAACGGGTTTCAGCGTGCTATCTGGGTGGGCAACTCGTTTGGCTGTCAGATTCTGGCAGCACTGGCGGTGAAATATCCGCAGGCGGTGGCGGGGCTGGTGTTGCAGGGGCCGACGGTCGATCGTCATGCCCGCAGCCTGCCGCGTCAGCTGTGGCGCAGCTGGCGTAACGGCCGCCTGGAAACGCGTCGTCCGCCGGGGCCGCTGGCCCGTATCGATTACGCTAAAGCGGGGCTCTGGCGCGCCTTTGGCACGATGTGCGCCATGCTGCGTGACCGCATCGAGCATCGTCTGACTTACATTACTGCGCCGACACTGCTGCTGCGTGGTTCGCGCGATCCGATCTGTCGGGCACGCTGGCTGGATGAGCTGGCTGCTCTGATGCCACACAGTGAACGCCTGACGCTGCGCGACGGTACTCACACGCTGCACTACGTCTATCCATGGAGTTTCTGCAACGCCATTCGCCCCTTCCTGGCACGTATTCAGCAGGAGAATCAGCATGAGTAAACCGCCCAAGGGCATCGCCCGTTTTGACTCTGCCGCCGCCATGCTGCTGGCGCTGGCGAATGCGCTCCACGATCGCCCCTTTGCCAGCCCAAGCCAGTCACCGACGCTCGACCGGCTGCTGCCCTCACTGAACCGTCTGCCAACCGGGCTGCGCGAGTGGGGCTATGCGCTGGGCGGCATGGCAGAAGGCATCAGCCTGCGTCAGGCGGGCGAACTGGATGTGGAAGGCATCGCAGAATGGATGGTCAGCGAGTACCCGCAGCAGGATTATCCGGCAGCCTTTATCGGCTCGTCGAACGGTGCGCTGGTGCATCTGGCATCGGCGATGGGCGTGCCCTGGCTGCCGCAGACCTTCCTCTGTCCGGTGCGGGCGACCAACAGCGATCCTGATGATGCGCTGGCGAGCTTTGAGCAGGGCAAAGAGATTGCGGCTGCACTGCTGGCCGCCTGGCCGAGGCTGGCGGTGCACCACATGCATGACCCGAATCAGGATCGGCTGATGCTCGACCAGATGCGCTATTTCCGGCTGAAACTGCGGGAACTGCCGCTGGCTTTCAATGAATTCCTGATGGGGAGTCTGCCCGCGGGTTCAACGCTGTTTATCAACCACTGTACCCGCCAGTGGCCGGTGACACGCACCAGCGATCGCTCGTTCTTTCAGTTTGGCGCGCTCGGTGGCGCAACCGAAAAAGAGTATTTGCAGGGCGGCCCGCGGGTAGCGGAATATCTGGCGCGTTACGGCATTGACCGCGAGCGCTGGACGCCGCCTGACATTACCGACCATGTGCCGGAAGCGGAGTGGGGCCTGGATGGATATCTGATTTCCCCGCTGAAAAAACTGGCGGCGGCGCAGAACTGGAAGCTGATGGAGATGCGTTACGAAGACCCGGAAGCAATGAGTTATGTGGTGGCGGAGATTTATCGCGACTGGTATCTGGCAGCGGGTATTTTACCGACCCGGCTGACGGTGGACAGTTTCCTGCTGATGGATCCCTGGTGTACGCAGCAGCAGCAGGCGATTCCGTTCTGGCTGGTGTTCTGTACCGAACCGTCCGCGGCGGCGCTGCAACGCTTTCTGGAAAAACAGCCGCCGTTCCGCAACATCGACATGATGCTCTTTTCTCACGGCACCGATAGCATCGGGCTGGCGGAGATTGATCGCTGGCGGGCACTGTTGTCCCATGCGCGTGACGAGGGGGCATTGATCGGCGTGGATGAAGCGCGGTTCCCGCGTGATTTCGCGACGTTTGCCCGCTTCGACTCGGCGCTGCGTGAACGGGCACCGCTGTTGCCACCCCCCCCTCCGCTCAGTACAGAGAAGGTGATGGCCGGGATTAAACGTTACGGTGCGAAATATGGCGTCACCCTGACGGCGCTGACGTAGCCGCCGTCAGCCGTGATTATTCGCCGTCGGTAATCGGCTGGCGCACCAGCAGCAGGTAGGCGAGTGCGCCAGCCAGCGTCACACAGGCGCAAATCATCAGCGCCAGGCTGAACGATTTGGTGGTGTCGAGCACCCAGCCGGTGATGACGGGCGCGAACGAGGCGAAGATAAAGCTGGCGAAGTTCTGGATGCTGCCGACCGAGGCGGTCATGCGGGCGGTGACGTTGGCGTGGATAAGCCCCCAGCACGAGGTTCCGGCAAAGTGGATACAGAACAGCGCCATGCCGATCAGCGTCACGGCGCTGGTGGTGTCGGTCGCGCGAGTCACTACCGCAGTAAATCCGGCGGACAGCAGCATCCCGCTGACGATGCAGACTTTGCGGGTTTTGACCGCGTTAAAGCCGCGACGCACCAGCGAGTCAACCACGTAGCCATTCAGCAACATGCCCGCCGCACCAAACAGGAACGGAATCGCCGCCAGCAGGCCGGTACTTTTCAAATCGAGATGATAGGTCGACTGCAGATAGCCCGGCAGCCAGGCGATATAGAGCCACGCAGTGTAGTTGATGCCGCTGAAGCCAATCATCATGCCCCACATGGTGCGCTGCTTAAACAGGCCGCGCCACTCTCTGAAGCTGATCGGCTCTTTACGCGATGCCACGCTGCCCGCCTGCAGATAGTGGATCTCTTCGGCGCTCAGGGTGTTGTTATCGCGGTCGCGGTAAATCATATACCAGCCGATCGCGAGGAACATGCCGAGGATGCCGATGGTGACAAACATGCCACGCCAGCCCATCACCAGCATCATCGCCGCCAGAATCGGCGGGGCCACTGATAGCCCAATCATCGACGCCGCATTGAACATCCCCATCGGCATACCACGATCTTTAATGTTGAACCAGTCGTTGATGACTTTCACGCCGCACGGGTTCATCGGCGCTTCGCCAATGCCGAGACCGATGCGCACCAGCACGAACTGGGTAAAGTTATGCACCAGACCAGAGGCCGCCTGGAACAGCGACCAGATGAACATGCCGATGCCGAGCATAATGCGCGGGCCTTTACGATCCAGCAGCGCACCGCACGGCAGCTGCGCCAGGCCATACGCCAGCGAAAAAGCAGAGAGCAGGAGGCCGATTTCGGTGGCGCTCAGCCCCATCTCGTCGCGGATGGTCATATTCGCCACCGACAGCGAGCTGCGATCCAGATAGTTGATGATGGCGGCGAACAGCAGCAGCAACATTGCCGTGATCTGCACTTTGCGGATGCGCGGTGAACGCACCACGTCGCTGCGCATCGGCACGAAATCCTGGCCTGGTGGCGTGTCGCCGGTCACGCTGTCGCGGCCGGTTACTGAACTCTTTTCCATTGCACTCTCCCGAAACTGGGTACTTATCGTTATGGTGAGAAGGGGTCTGCGCGCAGCGGCAAAAGGCCGCCGTGACGTTGCAGTCGAGACTAAGAGCAAAGGGTTAAGGATGTTGCAAAGATGTTTCTGAATCGTGCGGGAGCTAATGCTTTGTGGTTTTTAATCGGTTTTTAATTGTACTGACCGATTGAGCGTACCATTGAGGTTTTGGCGGTCGCCAGATGGTTATGCAGGGCACAGAGCGCGTCGATATCCTGACGGCCAATCAGCGCGGTGAGAATCGCCATATGCTCCTCCAGCGCCACAATATTTCGCTGCTTGAGATCGCTCTCATCCCACTGATAATGCGAGTGAAAGATCACCGAGATAATTTCCAGCGACTGATTGAAAAACGGATTGTTAGCGGCGGATAAAATCAGCGAATGCATCTGGCGGTCCAGCGCGGCAAAGTGGCGATAGTTGCTGGCGATGGTGTCGCGCATCGATCGGTGACGATCCAGCAGATCCCGCGCCTGAACCCAGCGTTCATCGCTGGCGGGCAGATTGAGGAAGCGGCTCAGGGCGTGGGTTTCCAGCATCTCGCGCAGCTCAAACAGTTTCTCGGCGTAATCCTGAGTAAACTTCTTCATCCGCCACTGACCACGTTTCACCGGCTCCAGCAGGTCATAGCGCATAAAGCGCAGCAGAAACTCGCGTACCACTACCGGGCTGACCTTCACCTGATGCGCCAGTTGCAGCTCGCTGAAGGTGTCGCCCGGCACCAGCTGCCGCTGATTAATCATATTAAAAAACATCTGCTCGAAGTGGCTGGCCTGCTGCTCAATCGGCGGCGTTAAGGCGCTAAAGCCGTCATCTGCGCGCGGATCGCGCACGATAACGTAAGTCTGATCGACTTTATCCAGCACGCCGCACTGATGCAGATAGTGCAGGGCATGGCGCACCGTGGTCCGGCTGATATTGAACATCTCGGCCAGTGCGGCCTGCGGCGGCAACGGTGAACAGATATGACGCTGAGCAATACTGTCCAGCATCTGGTTGATCACGTTCTGACGCAAATTCTGGCTGCGGCTCATCTCACTCTCCGGTTTTTTCTGCATTAAAAACCATTCAAAGCCCAAAAAAATCGCCGTGCTTCACACTTCCCGCAAACGAACGCCGCGCGACGGTCAGGATTCGCCATAACTGCCAGCAGGACAACCGGAGAATCACCATGACAACAATGAAAGCACTGGTCATCGCTGAACCACGTAAGATGGTCTGGACCCCCCGCGATACCCCCACGCCTGCCGCAGGCGAGGCACTGATTAAAATCCTCACCGCCGGGATCTGCGGCACTGATATCCACGCCTGGTCCGGCAATCAGCCGTTCTTCAGCTATCCCCGGGTGCTGGGCCATGAAATCTGTGCGGAAGTAGTGGCGCTGGGCAGTGGCGCGGAAGGCTTTCAGCAAGGCCAGCGGGTGGCACTTATGCCCTACATCTCCTGCCTGCGCTGTGACGCCTGCCAGAGCGGAAAAACCAACTGCTGTGAGCAGATCTCGGTGATTGGCGTGCATCAGGATGGCGGTTTCTGCAACTACCTGAGCGTGCCGGTCAGCACCCTGCTGGCGGTGGATGAGGTGGCACCGGAAGCGGCCGCGCTGATTGAGCCGTTTGCCATCAGCGCCCATGCGGTGCGGCGTGCCGGAATCAGGGCGGATGAGCAGGTGCTGGTGGTGGGTGCCGGACCGATTGGGCTGGGTGTCGCCGCCATTGCCGCTGCCAGTGGTGCACAGGTGGTCGTCGCAGATACCAGCGAGTTCCGTCGCCAGCATGTCGCTGACCAGCTCGGGCTGGCGGCACTCAATCCTGCTGATGAGGCGTTCGATAGTGCGTTGCGCGAGCAGTTTGGTGGCCGTCTGGCGCTGAAAGTGATCGACGCCACCGGCAATCCGGCGGCGATGAACAATGCGGTCAACCTTATGCGGCACGGCGGCACGATTGTCTATGTCGGTCTGCACAAAGGCGATCTGGTCATCCCGGACAGTGAATTCCACAAAAAAGAGGCCACGCTGATGGGCAGCCGCAACGCCACCCGCGAAGACTTTGATCGGGTGCGTGCGTTAATGGCCAGCGGCCAGCTGCGCGCCGACATGATGCTGAATCACCATCTGGCTTTCTCCACGCTGGATGAAACCTTCGAGACGCAGGTCATCAACAACCACGAGCTGATCAAAGGCGTCATTCACTTCGACAGGTAACGTGATTCAGGGCGCGGTGAGGGTCTCAAAGAAGTGCGCCCGCACCGCGTCGGCATCCACGCCGAGCGCAATACGCTGGGCGGGCAGACCGGCAAACGGATCGGTTCGTGATGCCAGCGCGTTCAGTTTACGCACCGTCTGACCGCAGGCGATGCCCTCGGTAATCACCCGCAGCGGACTTTCGATGAGCGTAAACGCCTGTGGCAGCGTCAGCCACGCCACCGCCAGGGTGTCGTGCAGTGCCATACCGTCAAATCCCTCTTTTTCCAGGCTGTAAGCCAGGTAAGGGCGACAGATCGCGCTCAGCACCGGCTGGTTCAGACGTTGCACCTCATCGCCGCTGATCAGCACCTTGTGTGTGACATCCAGCGGGATCACTACCACGTTCAGCGCCGACGCGAGCACCTGATCGGCGGCGTGCGGATCTTTCCAGATATTAAATTCGCTGAAAGGCGTAACGTTGCCGCTATGGCCGTCGGTGCCAAACGCGCCGCCCATGATCACCAGCTCTTTCACCAGCGGAATAATATCCGGTGCCTGATTAATGGCCGTGGCGATATTAGTCAGCGGGCCAATCGCCACCAGGGTGATCTGATGAGGCTGCGCCCGCACGCTGTCGATAATAAACTGCACCGCGCCTGGTGCCTCATCGCTAAAAGCATTATCAAACGCATCGCCCAGCCCATCCTCGCCGTGCAGCCTGGCGGGCGCAGAGGGGGCCAGCGCCAGCGGCCGTGAACAGCCGCGCCAGACCGCCGCGTTAATCGCCATTTTGTCGCAGAATAGCCGGGCATTTTTCACCGCCTGGCCCACCGCCACGTTGCCAAAAACCGTGGTGATCCCCAGCAGATGCTGCGTTCGCGCCGCATAAGCTAGCGCAAAGGCGTCATCCACGCCGATATCAGTATCAAAAATCAGGGTACGCATAGGCTCTCCGCAACAGGCTGTAAACCTTCAGCATTACCCCGGCAATAGCAACATCGTCAAGCGATTCAGCCGCTGTGCGCGCACTATTGCCAGCCTGAAACGGGCATCGTATTATCACCGGCTCAAGGTGATGGCGTGCCACCTTTCCCAACCGCCGGTGGGCTAAACACCGGCTGATGACGCCTGACACTCAATCCTTTCGCGGGAGCTGAGGTGTCAGGCGCAGTTTATCTCTGCCTCTCTTCCTCAGCCCGGCATTACTCTGTAATCAGGAGCAAGACATGTTTAAACCCTTACTGGCTGTGGTGATCGGCGGCTCTGCCGGCTGCGTACTCCGCTGGCTGTTCGCGATGCGTTTTAATGCACTCTTTCCCAATCTGCCGCCTGGCACGCTACTGGTGAATCTGATCGGCGGTCTGGTGATCGGCGGGGCGATGGCCTGGTTTGTCCGCCATCCCGACATCGACCCGATCTGGAAACTGTTAATCGTCACCGGACTCTGCGGCGGGCTGACGACGTTCTCCTCTTTCACGGCAGAATTAATGGTGTTGCTACAATCAGGGAAGTATTTCTGGGCAATGGCCAGCGCGCTGGTGCATGTGATTGGCTCGCTGCTGATGGCGTTTGCCGGTTTTGCACTGGTCACGCTGCTGGGCTGACCCGGTACGCGTCATACCGCTCAGGAGATACTGATTTCGGGCGTGCGCGCCGTGCATCGGATAATGTGCGGCGCTGACGCTGAACCTCACCGATTATTCCGGACGATTAAGGAGCCGAGCAATGCGAACCCACCCCACCTTCCTTAACCTGGTGTTGTTAAACGGTGAACCCGGCCAGAAGCTGCAGGCGGCGCGTGACGCCGGTTTTGATCAGGTCGAGATCTGGCGCGAGGATGTTGAAGCCTGTGAAGGCGGTGCAGCGGCACTGGCTGAAATCAGCGCGCGACAGGGACCTGGCTTTACCAATCTGCAGGTGCTGCGTGATTTCACTGGCGCACCCAGTGCGTTGCGATCTCAGAAGCGCGAAGAGCTGCGTCAGTTCATACAGATTGCCCAGTCGCTGGGCTGTGACACCATTCAGGCACCGGCCAGCACCCGTGAGGATTGCTGTGCCGACCAGATTGATGATGACCTGCGCTGGATGGCTTCTGAAGCCGCGCGCTACAACATGCGCATTATGTATGAGCCGATGGCCTGGTGCAGCGTGGACAACACGCTGCCGCTGGCGTGGCAGCGATTGCAGCGGCTCGATCAGCCCAATATCGGGCTGGTTGTCGATCTGTTCCACATCTGCGCGCTGGGCGGTGACGCCTCTCATCTGGACGGCATTCCCGCCGATCGCATCTATGAAGTACAGCTGTGTGATATGGCCGCCGTTCCCGCGCAGGATAAGCAGAGCCTGATGGCGATGGCGAAGCACCAGCGTCTGCTGCCCGGCGATGGGATTATCGACGTTAAGCGCTTTGTCGATAAGCTCAAAAGCGCGGGCTATCAGGGGCCGGTGGGGATTGAAGTCTTTAATGATGCGCTGAAACGCCTGCCGCCCGACGTGGCTGCCCGCCATGCCTGGCAGGCGTTAACGCGCTGCTGGGGTTAATCCTGTAAGCACTGCCCGATAAACGCGGCGGCGTGCATGGCCCCCTGAGCAGAAATGGTGTGGCCGGTGGCGGGTTCAAAGCGCGCGTCGACCGGCACCGCCACAGCTCGCAGCCGGGCCGCCGCAGATTCGCTCTCCTGCCACGGGATGACGTCATCGGCCTGACCGTGGATCAGCAGCGCGGGCACATGAGCCCGCGGGGTTAATTCACCGTCAACCGCCAGACGACCGGAAAAGGCGACCACGCCCGCCAGCGGATAACGGCCAGACGCCAGCGCATCCAGCGCCATGATCGATCCCTGAGAGAAGCCCACCAGCACCACATCCTGCCAGCGGTCGGCAAAGCCGTGCTGCGCGACAATTTCATTGAGGGTCGCATCAAACGCGGCCCGTGCCGCCCGAACCCGACCTGGCCGGTTCTCTGGCGTGACGTCTGTCAGGCTGAACCACTGCCAGCCAAAACCGGCGGGAAAACGTTCAGGTGCATTGGGCGAGGCAAAAACCACATCCGGCAACAGCGTCGCCCAGTGACGGCCAATCGGTGCCAGATCGTCGCCGTTACTGCCCACGCCATGCAGAAAAATCACCAGTGCTTTTGCCATTATTGCTCCTTTTATAAACCGTATTCACTCAGATCAGGACCCGCCGGAACAATGCCGTTCGGGTTCAGCGCCTTGATCGAGTAGTAACCCTGTTTGATATGATCAATGTTGACCGTTTCACGTACGCCAGAGACCGACAACATGCTCTTAAGATAGCGGTTCAGCAGCGTATAGTCGCGGATCCGGCGCAGGTTGCATTTGAACAGGCCATGATAGGCGACGTCAAAGCGAATCAGGGTCACAAACAGCCGGATGTCGGTTTCCGTCAGCCGTTCACCCAGCAGGAAAGTACGACCATCGCTGAGCAGCGCCTCCAGTTCATCGAGCTGGCTGAAAACGTCATTAAACGCCTGCTGATAGCTGACGGAGGTAGTGGCGAAGCCCGCGCGATAAACACCGTTATTCAGACGCGGATAGAGGCTCTCATTCAGCGCATCAATCTCCGCACGCAGCGCGGCAGGGTAAAGGTCGATGCGGTTATCGGCCAGATTGCCAAAGCCGCTGTTAAACATCCGCACAATGTCCGCAGACTCGTTGCTGACGATAGTGGCGGTTTTCCTGTCCCACAACACCGGCACGGTGGCCCGTCCGGTATAGTCGGGCGCGACACGGGTATAAATTTCATGCAGGTATTGCGCGTTATTCAGCGGGTCCGGCTGCGCGCCGGGAAAGTTGCCGAAGCGCCAGCCCTGAGCACCAAGCTGCGGCTCGACCACCGTCACGCTGATCAGCGATTCCAGACCCTTGAGCTTACGGGCGATCAGCGCACGCGACGCCCACGGACAGATCAGCGCCACATAGAGGTGGTAGCGATCGGGCTCGGCGGCGAATGCCGTAGAGCCATCGCTGCTGATAAAGCCCCGGAAGCCGGACGTCTGACGGACGAAGCCGCCCTGTTTATCGGTAGCCTGCACCGGATGCCAGTCACTACTCCATTTGCCTTCTACTAACATCGCGCGACTCCTCTCTGTTTTGAGAAGCAGCTTAACTGATGACTAAACGGCTGATAATCCAGTCATAAAGACAATCATTTCTTCCATTATGGAAGGAATCACGCAGGCGGGAAGTGGGTAAAGTGGGTCACCAGAAAGTCGATGAGCAGGCGCGCCCGATGCGCCAGATGACGGGCGGGCGGATAGACCACAAACAGGCCCAGCGGCGGCGTGTCGAAATTATCCAGCAGCCGGACAATATCACCCTGTTGCAGCGCGGGAGCGGCGATGAAACCGGGCAGGCGCGCAATGCCTAATCCGGCCACCGCTGCCTGCAGACAGGCTTCAGTGTTGGCAAAGCGCAGACGGCCCCGGACCGGTACGGTGACGATCTCACCATCATCGCTGGCAAACGGCCAGTGCCAGGGATCGCGGAAATTGGTGTCGATAATGCAGTGATGCTGCGCCATGTCCCGCCAGTGTTGTGGCGTACCGAACTGCTCAAGATAGATCGGTGACGCAGCAGTGCGGACATGCACTTCGCCCAGCCTGCGCGCCACCAGACTGCTGTCGCTGAGGTTGCCGATGCGGATCGCCATATCAAAACCCTCATCGACGATGTTCACGGCCCGGTCGGAAAAGCTGACATCCAGTTCAATCAGCGGATAGCGCCGGGCAAACGCCACCAGCACCGGAGAAAGCACCGCCGTGCCAAAGGAGCCGGGTGCGCTGATTTTCAGTCTGCCGGTGGGGGTGGTGGCGCTTTCACGCACGCTGGCATCCAGCGTCTCAAACGCATCAAGCAGGTTTTTTACCCGCTCATAATAACTACGGCCAACGTCGGTAGGCGAGAGGGCGCGCGTGCTACGCTTAAACAGCTGGACACCGAGCTGCTGCTCCAGTTTTGAAACCAGCTTGGAAGCCTGACTGCTGCTGGTACCGAGACGCAGCGCTGCCGCCGAAAAGCTGCCGGTTTCCAGCACCGTGACAAACATCCGGTCACAATCGAGTCGATCCATGGCGAAGTCCTGAAAGGGTAAAGTCGCAGTATAGAAGCTGCGGCCGGGCGTTGCAGCCTTCACTTTGCGTGCCTTAACCCTTTCGCTGCCGCGGAAAACCTGCTTGACTGACGCTCTGCCCGACGTTCTCTGGAGTACTTCATGTCGCTGATTCACCTGACGTCACTGGCGGCGATCCCGGCCGCCGAGTGGGATGCGCTGTTGCCTGATGACCAGCCGTTTTTGCGCCACGCCTTTCTGCTCACCTTAGAAGAGAGCGGCAGCGTGCGGCCTGAATCGGGCTGGCAGCCTGATCACCTGCTGTGGCGGGAAAAAGGCGTGACGCGCGCCGCGCTGCCGGGCTACCGGAAATATCATTCACAGGGTGAGTATGTCTTTGATCACGCCTGGGCAGATGCCAGCCAGCGCGCCGGGATCCGCTACTACCCGAAATGGCTGGGCGCCATTCCCTTCAGTCCGGTCAGCGGCGCGCGCCTGCTGGGTGACGCCTCTGCCGCCGCACAGCTGCTGTCGGCCCTGCCGGAGAGCCTGTTGCAGCACGGCTTAAGCGGCGCGCATATTAACTTTACCGCTGCGCAGGCGAATCTGCTGCTGGCCGATCAGCCCGACTGGCTCTCCCGGCTCGGCTGTCAGTATCACTGGCATAACCGTGGCTACCGCGATTTTCAGGATTTCCTGGACACGCTGATGTCGCGCAAGCGCAAACAGCTGCGTAAAGAGCGCGAGCAGGTGGCGCAAAGCGGCTTTGTGTTTGACCGCTATCTGGGTTGTCAGCTGCGCGAAGATCAGTGGGATTTTGTCTACACCTGTTACGCCAATACCTACGCGGTACGCGGCCAGCGGCCCTACCTGACGCGCAACTTTTTCAGCCTGCTGGCAGAGCGGATGCCGCAGAATATCGTGGTGGTGATCGCTCGCTTACAGCAGCAACCGGCGGCGATGGCCTTTTATCTGCGCGACAGCAACACGCTCTATGGCCGCTACTGGGGCTGTCTGGCGGAGTTTGACCGGCTGCACTTCGAAACCTGCTTTTATCAGGGGATGGATTTAGCGATTGATGAAGGGCTGACGCGATTTGATGCGGGGGCGCAGGGCGAGCACAAGCTGGTGCGCGGCTTTGAACCGCAGATTACCCACTCCTGGCACTATCTGCTGCATCCCGGCCTGCGCGAGGCCGTGGCAGATTTTCTGGTGCAGGAGCGGGAAAGCGTACGCGGCTGGGCGGAAGAAGCGCGTGACGCCTTACCCTATCGACGCGGCGATTAATCGACGCCGACAAATCCGCCGGTCTGATGCTGCCACAGTCGGGCATAAAGACCGTTCTGCGCCAGCAGCTCCTGATGGCTGCCCATCTCAGCAATACCGCCTTTATCCAGCACCACCAGCCGATCCATCTTCGCAATGGTCGACAGGCGGTGCGCAATGGCGATAACGGTTTTTCCCTGCATTAAGGACTCCAGGCTCTCCTGAATGGCGGCTTCCACTTCAGAGTCGAGGGCTGAGGTCGCCTCATCCATAATCAGAACCGGCGCATCCTTCAGCAGCACGCGGGCAATCGCCACGCGCTGACGCTGACCGCCCGACAGCTTCACGCCGCGCTCGCCCACGTGCGCGTCCAGCCCGGTGCGGCCCAGCGAGTCGGAAAGCAGCGGGATAAACTCATCGGCGCGGGCGCGGTGAATCGCCAGTTGCAACTCCTCTTCAGTGGCGTCGGGACGTCCATAAAGCAGGTTTTCACGAATTGAGCGATGCAGCAGTGAGGTATCCTGGGTGATCATGCCAATCTGGCTGCGCAGGCTCTCCTGAGTCACGGCGGCGATATCCTGATCGTCGATCACAATCCGCCCACCATTCAGGTCATAGAGGCGCAGCAGCAGGTTTACCAGCGTCGATTTACCGGCACCCGAGGGACCAATCAGACCAATCTTCTCACCGGATCTGATGTTGAGGTTAAAACCGTTAATCACCTGGCGGCCACCGCCATAATCGAAGCGTACATCCTCAAAACCGATGTTGCCACGCGTCACCTTAAGCTGCTTCGCCTGCGGCGCATCCTGTACGCTCAGCGGCTGCGCAATGGTGTTCAGGCCATCCTGCACCATGCCGATGTTTTCGAAGATGCCGTTGACCACCCACATGATCCAGCCGGACATGTTCACCAGACGGATCACCAGACCGGTGGCCAGCGCAATCGCCCCGACGCTGATCAGCGACTGGCTCCACAGCCACAATGCCAGCCCCGAGGTGGAGACAATCAGCAGGCCGTTCAGCGCCGACAGCGTCAGATCCATGCTGGTTACCATGCGGCTGGCGTGCTGGGTTTTGTCGGTCTGCTCCTGAATCGCCTCACGCGCGTACTGACGTTCCAGGTCGCTGTGGGCAAACAGCTTGATGGTGGCGATGTTGGTGTAGCCGTCAACAATGGTGCCCATCAGCTTTGAGCGCGCTTCCGAGGAGACCACCGAACGTGCTTTGACGCGCGGTACAAAGAAACGCAGCGAGGCGCTGTAGGCCACCATCCAGATAATCAGCGGGAGCATCAGCCGCCAGTCGGCACCGGCAAACAGTACCAGCGAGGTTACGGCGTAGATCAGCACGTGCCAGATGGCGTCCACCAGCTGCACCGCCGAGTCACGCAGTGAGCTGCCGGTCTGCATAATGCGCTGGGCAATACGCCCGGCGAAATCGCTCTGGAAGAAGTTAAGGCTCTGACGCAACACGTAGTTGTGATGCTGCCAGCGGATCAGGCTGGTCATGCCTGGGCTGATGCTCTGATGCACCAGCATATCGTGCAGGGCGATAAAAACCGGTCGCAGGATGAGTGCCACTGCGCCCATCCACAACAGTATCGGCCAGTTATCCCGGAACAGGGTGGCGGGCGTGGAGTGATTGACCATATCGATAATCCGGCTCAGATAGCTGAACAGCGACACTTCAATCAGGGCTGACGCCAGCCCGACCACCAGCAGCGCGGCAAAACTGGGCCAGACCTGGCGCAGGTAGTAGAGGTAAAACGACCAGACCGTTGAGGGGGGCGAATCGGTGGGTGCGTCCTGAAATATATTGATAAAACGCTCAAAACGACGATACAACATAGCGATACTCTTTCCGTCCGGTAAAGAGCTACAGCTTAGTGCATGAACCCCATTCGGCTAACAGGAGAAAATATGGAAATTACGATACGGGCACGCGAACCGCAGGACGCTGCCGCTTATCAGCGGCTTTACAGTCATCCCGATGTCTATCCCTGGACGCTGCAACTGCCGTTTCCCAGCGTCACCACCTGGGAAAAAAAAATCGCCAGAATGGATGCCGAGGGCTTTATCGCCTTTATCGCCGAGATCGACGGCGTGCTGGCCGGCGAACTGACGCTGTTTGTGGATAATAAGCCGCGCACCCGCCACTGCATCAGTTTTGGACTAGGTGTGCGTCCCGATTTCGGCGGTCGTGGCGTCGGTGAGCGCCTGATCCGCACCGCGCTCGACTACTCCCGCAACTGGCTGGGCATTACCCGTGTGGAGCTGGAAGTGTTTCACGACAACGACCGGGCGCTGCGGCTCTATGAGCGGCTGGGCTTTGAGCGTGAAGGGGTGAAACGTCAGGCCGCACTGCGTGACGGTCAGCTGCGCGATGTGGTGATGATGGCGAAGCTGCTGAACGGGGAGTGATAACCGGCGCGGCAGTGCTGCCGCGCCGTGTTGCGTTACGGATTGTTAGTGCGGTAGTGCTGCATGTTCTGCTGTGTGACCCGCTCAAACGGGATCCACTGGTGGGAATCCACCTTCTGGCCTTTGATCATCTGCTGCGCCACCTCAACCGATTTCCTGCCCTGGCCCACGGCATCCTGGAACACCGTCACCGCCAGTCTGCCGCTGGCCAGCGCTTTCAGTCCATCCGGTGTGGCATCAATGCCGCCGACCAGAATGGTTTTCTTCGGCTTCGCCTGGGCAATCGCCATGGTTGCGCCAATCGCCATCTCATCATTGTTGGCGGCGACAATATCAATCGCTTCTCCGTTCGACAGCCAGTTGAGCATTAAATCCATGCCCTCATTGCGCGAATAGTTGGCAGTCTGCTTGAGCACCACTTTCATGTCGGGATACTTTGCCACTACCTGCTCCACATCTCTGGTGCGCTGCAGTGCGCCCGCATCGCTGAGGTTACCGATCATGATGGCGACATTGCCACGGTAACCGGCCTGCTTCGCCAGCGCCTCCATCTGCAGTGTGCCGGACTCGCGTTCGTCAGAGCCGACGAACACCACGCCCGGTGGCAGGGTTTTATCGCCCGGTGTGCGGTTAACGTAGACCAGCGGAATGTGCGCCTGCTGCGCCAGTTTCGTCAGGGCTGGGGTGCTGGCGGAGTCGACCGGATCGACAATAATCGCGTTCACCCCGGCGCTGATAAAGCTCTGCACCTGATCGGTCTGACGGCCGACGTCGCCGCGCGCATCTTCGAACTGCGCATCCAGCTGACGCGCTTTGGCCTCTTTTTCAATCGACTGGCGAATAATAGTCAGGAAGTTCTGGTCGAAATAAGCCATCGAAACGCCAATCTTCTCTGCCAGCGCCGACGTGGAAAGAGAGAGCAGACAGAGTAATGCCCATGCGCGTGTTTTCATTGCGGACTCCCGAAGATAACCGGATGGAATGGATTTTTCATTTATTATAAAAATGGATAAAGAGGATCATCTGCAGCTTAGAAATTGCCGTCAGGTTTGACAAGCCGCCCGTTTCACTCTTGCTGACGTCGCCACACTTTGCTGCAAATTCGTTGCGTCATAGCTGCCCGGGCCGGTTAAAACCCCGATCGGGTGCACACTCTGCGGCAGAGAGCAGCAGCTTTTTGCGCTTTTGTGCAGCGCCGCACGGGCAGTTGTGGCGGTTGTCAGAAAATCGTTTATTCGGACCCGTCGATCTCAACATCCGCACAATGACCCTTAGTTAGCCTCCTATCTATATTTCCAGAAGCGGGAAATCTCAGCGTTATTCCTGAAAAAAACCTTGTGGCACAACCTGCCGCTTTTTAAGGAATTCAGCTCATGCCTAAAGACGCAATGCCTCAACGGACCACCCATGTCCGCATCGGGATCCTCTGCCTGATCCTGTTTCTGTCGGTGGTGGCCTACGCCGACCGTTCGATCCTCTCGATCTCCGGATCGGCGATCAAAGAGGAGTTCGGCCTGTCAGCGATCCAGCTGGGACTGATCCTCTCTGCTTTCAGCTGGGCCTACGTTATCGGTCAGATCCCCGGCGGACTGTTCCTTGACCGCTTCGGAGCCAAAAAAGTCTATGGCGTCACGCTGGCGCTCTGGTCGGTCTCGACACTGGCGATGGGGTTTGTGGGCGAATTCTCCAGCGGTATGACCGGCGCGCTGATGCTGATGTTTGGTCTGCGCTTTATGCTGGGGCTCATTGAGGCACCCAGCTTTCCCGCCAATGCGCGCGTGGTGATTATGTGGTTCCCTGGCGCTGAGCGGGGACGGGCGTCATCGCTGTTCAGTTCGGCGCAATATTTTGCCGTTGCCATCTTCTCGCCGCTGTCAGGCTGGCTGGTGTCGCGCTTAGGCTGGGAGTGGCCGTTCTTTGTGCTGGGCGGCATCGGCCTGCTGGCGGTGTTTGTCTGGGCAGCCTGGATGCGGGAGCCGCGTAATCACCCCGGCGTGTCGGAAAGTGAACTGCGCCACATCATTGATGGCGGCGCGCTGGTGGATATCGATGCGGCGCAGACCCTGAAGGCCTGGCCACCGGTCAGCAAAGCGATGTTCAGAAAGCTGCTCACCAATCGCATGCTGTGGTGCGCCTATCTTGGTCAGTACTGCATCATCGCGCTCAGCTACTTTTTTATTACCTGGTTCCCGATCTATCTGGTGCAGGCACACGGCATGAACATTATGGAGGCGGGTTTCGCCACCATTGCCCCGGCGCTGTTTGGTTTTCTCGGCGGGATCAGCGGCGGTTACCTGTCAGATAAGTTAATCGCCCGGGGCTGGAGCGTCTCCTGGGCGCGTAAAACGCCCTACATCGTCGGCATGCTGATGGCGTCGAGCCTGGTGCTGGCGGCGATCATTCCCGGTAATGGCGGCATCATCGCCATTATGTCCTTCGCCTTTTTCGGCAAAGGTATCGCGGCGGGCGCAGGCACCTGGACGGTGATCAGCGACACCGCGCCTAAAGAGGCGGTGGGTCTGGCGGGGTCCATTTTTAACGGCATCGGCAATATCGCCGGTTTCACCACGCCGCTGCTGTTCGGCATCATCGTCGGGCTGACCGGCAGCTACAGCATCGGGCTGGCATTTGTGGCGGCACACTGCGTGGTTGCGGCGCTGCTGTTCCTGCTGGTGATGGGACCGATTGAACGCGTTGGCGAAGAGACCGATCGCCCGGCAGCCTATAACAATCAGGAGAAAGAAGATGGCATTAAAGCAATGTAATGTGCTGATCAAAGGAAAATTTCTGCCACCAGAGTTGATTGAGAATATCGAAAACGCGTTCACCGCCTTCCGGCTGTGGGAGACGGACGATGAGGCGACTTTTCTGGCTGAACAGGGTGCTGCCATCGACATGCTGGTCACCAGCGGCAACGCGGTAATGGGCGCACCTGCCGCACTGATCGCGGCATTGCCCAACCTTAAAGCGATCTGCAGCAACGGCGTCGGGTATGACAGCATTGATACGGAAGCCGCCCGGTCACGCGGCATTGTCGTCACCAACACGCCAGAGGTGCTGAATGATTGCGTCGCCGACCTGGGCATGGCGCTGCTGCTGGATGTGGCGCGTCGCATCAGTGAGGCCGACCGCTTCACGCGCGCCGGGCACTGGTCGCAGGGCCGCTTTCCGCTGAGCAGCAAAATCGGCGGCAAGGTGTGCGGTATCGTCGGGCTGGGCAATATCGGCCAGGCGGTGGCCAGGCGCGCACAGGCGTTTGATATGCAGATTCACTACTACAACCCGCGTTCACGCCCCGACGTGCCCTATACCCGGCATGAGAGCCTGATAGCGCTGGCGCAGCAGGCCGATTTTCTGGTGCTCACGCTGCCAGGCGGTGCTGCAACGCGGCATATCATTAACGCAGACGTGCTGCAGGCGCTGGGTCCGCAGGGTTATCTGATCAACATCGCGCGCGGCAGTGTGGTCGATCAGCAGGCGCTGTTGGCGGCACTGGAAACCGGACAGATCGCCGGTGCCGGACTGGATGTATTTGAACAGGAGCCGCAGGTGCCTGACGCCCTGCGTCAGCGCGACAATGTGGTGATTACGCCACATATCGCCAGCAGCACCTGCGAAACCATGGCGGCGATGGCGGATCTGGTGTTTGAGAACATGCTGGCGTTTGCCCGTGGAGAGCCGGTCCTGACCCGCGTAGTCTAGCGGCAACAACGACTTACCCATATTGGACAGAGCGTGAGGCAGGACGTCTCTCCTCTGACCACTCGCCCGCACGCCGCCTCCGCACAAAACAGCCTGAAGAATATTTGTCCAGCTGCCGATATCACTTTACCACCCGCTGATCGTAAGGAGTGATAGCGTGATAAAGCTGATTACCATTGATGAACTGCGCCCAGGGATGTTTATCCACAAACTGGAGGTCTGGTGGATAAAGGACCAGCGTATTCATAATCAGATGCTGATCACCGATCCGCGACAAATCGCCGCGTTACGCAGTGAAGGGATCCGCCAGCTCTGGATCGACCTCGATCGATCCGTACAGGCGCCGATCGCCACCTCGATCGCGAAAAGAACCATTGGCCGCACTCCGTTTTTTCAGGAGCTGGACCAGGCACAGCTGATCTTTCAGCAGGGCAAACCGAAAGTACTGGCGATGTTTAACGAAGCGCGACTGGGCAACGGCCTGAAGTTCGATTATATGATGGATCTGGTGGATGAAATCGCCGGCTCGATCACGCGTGAACCCTCCGCGATGCTCAGCGTGGCACGGCTGAAAAATCATGATGACTACACCTATCTGCACTCCATGGCAGTCTGCGGGCTGATGATTGCGCTGGGTAAAAAACTCGGGCTGGATGAGCAGCAGCTGCGTCGGGTGGGCATGGGCGGTTTACTACATGATGTCGGCAAAGCCGCTGTGCCGCTGGCGATCCTGAACAAAGCGGGCAAGCTGACGGAAGAGGAGTTCAGGGTGATGCGCGAGCATCCGGTGGTGGGCACGCAGATGCTGATTGAAGCCGACGCCGATGACGATCTGCTCGATATCGCCCTGCATCACCATGAAAAGTATGATGGCAGTGGCTACCCGCACCGCCTGAAAGGGGAGGCGATTTCGTTCTACGCCCGGATGGCAGCGGTGTGTGATGTCTACGATGCGGTCACCTCAACGCGCTCCTATCGCAACGGCTGGACACCGGCAGAGGCGATGCACCAGATGCTGAGCTGGCGCGGCCACTTCGATCCGGGCCTGCTGCACACCTTCGTGCGAACGATCGGCATCTATCCGGTAGGCTCGCTGGTGCGTCTGGCCTCCGGCCGGGTGGCGCTGGTGGTGAAAGCGGGCGAAAAATCGCTGATGCGTCCCTGTGTGCACGTCTTCTGGTCGCTGCACGCCCAGCGTGAAGTGAAACCGGAGGAGCTCGACCTCGGCGACAGTTTCTGCACCGACAGCATTGTGGGCGCAGAGGACAGTACGCTATGGGGTAACGTCGATCTCAATCGTATCTGGGCGCTGGAAGTCGCCTGATTTTTCGCCATTTTTACACTATTTTTACGCCCGCCCGCTGCATTTTAACCCCTTCTTTATACGCCTCCGCGCAAGCTAAGCCATAAATCCAATCCTCCGGAGGTTCTTGTGAGCGTGGGCGTAATAACCGGCATTGTGCTGGTGGTGTTGTTACTGGGCTATCTGATCTATGCCCTGTTAAATGCGGAGGCCTTCTGATGGCGGCCAATGCTTTTTTAATCATCGCATTTTATCTGGTGCTGCTGATGGTGCTGGCGCAGCCGCTCGGCCGGGGTCTGGCCGCGTTAGTGGCTGATAAGCCGGTGTTTGCCCGCCTGGAAGCGCCGCTGTGGCGACTGCTGGGCGCGCAGCAATCGGAGATGCGCTGGCCGCACTACCTGCTGGCGATTCTGCTGTTTAACGCGCTGGGCTTCGTGGTGCTGCTGGCCATACTGCTGATGCAGGGTTCGCTGCCGCTGAATCCGCAGCAGCTGCCTGGCCTGAGCTGGCATCTGGCGCTGAACACCGCCGTGAGCTTCGTCACCAACACCAACTGGCAGTCCTACAGCGGCGAAAGCACTCTGAGCTATTTCAGTCAGATGGTGGGCCTGACGGTGCAGAACTTCCTCTCTGCCGCAACCGGGATCGCCGTGGCGTTTGCGCTGATCCGGGGTTTCGCTAATCGCAGCTCTGCCTCTCTGGGTAACGCCTGGCGCGACCTGACACGCATCACGCTCTATGTCTTGCTGCCGATCAGCCTGCTGATGGCGCTGTTCTTTGTCAGTCAGGGCAGCATTCAGAACTTTGCGCCTTACCACAGCTTCACCACGCTGGAAGGCGTACAGCAGACGCTGTCAATGGGACCCGTGGCGTCGCAGGAAGCGATTAAAATGCTGGGCACCAACGGTGGCGGCTTCTTTAACGCCAACTCCGCCCATCCGTTTGAAAACCCGACGGTGCTGACCAACCTGGTGCAGATGCTGAGTATCTTCCTGATCCCGGCCGCGCTCTGCTTCGCATTTGGGGAAAGCGTACGTGACCGTCGTCAGGGCCATATGCTGCTGTGGGCGATGACGCTGATGTTTGTCGCGGCGGTCGCCGTCGTGATGTGGGCCGAACTGCAGGGCAACCCGCATTTCCTCCCGCTGGGTGCCGACAGCGCCGTCAACATGGAAGGCAAAGAGACGCGCTTTGGCATTCTTAACAGCAGCCTGTTCGCGGTCATTACCACCGCGGCCTCCTGTGGTGCGGTGAATGCCATGCACGACTCCTTCACTGCGCTGGGCGGCATGGTGCCGATGTGGCTGATGCAGCTGGGTGAAGTCGTGTTTGGCGGCGTCGGTGCCGGTCTCTACGGCATGCTGCTGTTTGTGCTGCTGGCGGTGTTTATCGCCGGACTGATGATTGGCCGTACCCCGGAGTTCCTGGGTAAAAAAGTCGACGTGTGGGAGATGAAAATGACCGCACTGGCGATTCTGGTCACCCCGGCGCTGGTGCTGATTGGCACCGCACTGGCGATGATGACCGACGCGGGTCGCAGCGCAATGGCGAACCCCGGCATTCACGGCTTCAGCGAAGTGCTCTACGCCGTCTCCTCGGCGGCTAACAACAACGGCAGCGCCTTTGCCGGACTGAGTGCTAACACGCCGTTCTGGAACCTGTTACTGGCTATCTGCATGCTGCTGGGCCGTTTCGGGATCATCATTCCGGTGATGGCGATTGCCGGGGCGATGGCGGTGAAAAAAGTACAGCCGGTGGGTAACGGCACGCTGCCCACCCACGGCCCGCTGTTTATTGCCTTACTCATCGGCACAGTGCTGCTGGTGGGTGCACTCACCTTTATTCCTGCTCTGGCGCTGGGCCCGGTGGCTGAGCATCTGCAACTTGTTCAGGGACAATCCTCATGAGTCGTCAACAACAGGCGTTATTTGACGCAGCGCTGCTGCGTACCTCGGCCTGGGATGCGGTGAAAAAGCTCGATCCGCGGGTACAGTTCCGTAACCCGGTGATGTTTGTGGTCTGGCTCGGCAGTGTGCTGACCACGCTGCTGGCGCTGGCCATGCTGTCTGGCCGCATCAGCGGCAGTGCCAGCTTTACCGGCGCGATTGCGCTCTGGCTCTGGTTCACCGTGCTGTTCGCCAACCTGGCGGAGGCGCTGGCAGAAGGGCGCAGTAAAGCGCAGGCGAGCAGCCTGAAAGGGGTCAAAAAGACCAGCTTTGCCAAAAAACTGTCAGCGGCGCGCTATGGCGCGGAGTGGCAGCAGGTCAGTGCCGATGCGCTGCGCAAAGGCGACGCGGTGCTGGTCGAAGCGGGTGACATCATTCCCTGCGACGGTGAAGTGATGGAGGGCGGTGCCTCCGTGGATGAGAGCGCCATTACCGGTGAATCGGCACCGGTCATCCGTGAGTCAGGCGGTGACTTCGCCTCTGTGACGGGCGGTACGCGTATTCTCTCTGACTGGCTGGTGATCACCTGTAGCGCCAACCCGGGCGAAACCTTCCTTGACCGGATGATCGCCATGGTGGAAGGCGCAAAACGCCGCAAAACACCCAATGAGATCGCGCTGACCATTCTGCTGGTCTCACTGACCATCGTGTTCCTGCTGGCGACCGTGACGCTCTGGCCGTTCTCGGCATGGGGCGGCACGCCGGTCAGTATCACCGTGCTGGTGGCGCTGCTGGTCTGTCTGATCCCGACCACCATCGGTGGCCTGCTGTCGGCGATTGGGGTGGCGGGAATGAGCCGGATGCTGGGTGCGAACGTCATTGCGACCAGTGGACGTGCGGTGGAAGCCGCAGGCGATGTGGATGTGCTGATGCTCGACAAAACCGGCACCATCACATTGGGTAACCGCCAGGCGACCCAGTTCCTGCCCGCGCCGGGCGTCAGCGAAGAGCAGCTGGCCGATGCCGCGCAGCTCGCCTCGCTGGCCGATGAGACACCCGAAGGCCGCAGCATTGTGGTGCTGGCGAAACAGCGCTTTAATCTGCGTGAGCGCGATCTCAGCAGCATGGGCGCCAGCTTTATTCCGTTCTCGGCGCAGACGCGCATGAGTGGCGTGAACGTGCAGGACCGGCTGATTCGCAAGGGCGCGGTCGATGCGGTCCGTCGCCATATCGAAGCGAACCATGGCCGTTTCCCAGCCGAAGTGAATGCGCAGGTAGAAGAGGTGGCGCGCAGTGGCGGCACGCCGCTGGTGGTGTCAGAGGGCGCGAACGTGCTGGGCGTGGTGGCGCTAAAAGATATTGTGAAAGGCGGCATCAAAGAGCGCTTTGCCGAACTGCGCAAAATGGGCATTAAAACGGTGATGATCACCGGCGATAACCCGCTGACCGCCGCGGCCATTGCGGCGGAAGCGGGCGTGGATGACTTCCTGTCAGAGGCGACGCCGGAAGCCAAGCTGGCGCTGATCCGCCAGTATCAGGCAGAAGGACGGTTAGTGGCGATGACCGGCGACGGCACCAACGATGCGCCTGCCCTGGCGCAGGCGGATGTGGCGGTGGCGATGAACTCCGGTACGCAGGCGGCGAAAGAGGCGGGCAACATGGTCGATCTCGACTCGAACCCGACCAAGCTGCTGGAAGTGGTGCACATCGGTAAACAGATGCTGATGACGCGCGGTTCACTGACCACCTTCAGTATCGCCAACGACGTGGCGAAATATTTCGCCATTATTCCGGCGGCGTTTGCGGCGACCTATCCGCAGCTCAACATGCTGAACGTGATGCAGCTGCACTCGCCTGCCAGCGCAATTCTGTCGGCGGTGATCTTTAACGCCCTGGTGATTATCTTCCTGATCCCGCTGGCACTGAAAGGCGTCAGCTACCGCCCGCTGAGTGCGGCTGCGCTGCTGCGCCGCAACCTGCTGATTTACGGTCTGGGTGGGCTGCTGGTGCCGTTTGTCGGCATCAAAGCGATCGATCTGCTGTTAGTGCTTTCAGGCATGGCCTGAGGAGAAAAAAATGAGTCAGTTACGTCCGGCAATTTTACTGTTGTTGCTGCTTACGCTTGTTACCGGCGTGGTTTATCCTTTCCTCACCACCGGTCTGGCGCAGTGGCTGTTTCCGGCCCAGGCCAATGGCTCGCTGCTGGAGGAGGAGGGCGTGGCGCACGGATCCGCGCTGATTGGGCAGAACTTTACCCAGCCTGGCTATTTCTGGGGGCGTCCTTCAGCCACCAGTGATAAAGCCTATAACCCGCTGGCCTCGGGTGGCAGTAATCTGGCCGCCAGCAACCCGGCGCTGGATAAAGCGGTCGCTGACCGCGTCGCTGCACTGCGGGCCGCGAACCCGCAGGCATCTGGCGCAGTGCCGGTTGAGCTGGTGACGGCTTCCGCCAGCGGGCTGGACCCGGATATTTCGCCCCAGGCTGCCCTGTGGCAGGCTCCGCGTGTCGCTGCCAGCCGCAACGTGCCGGTCGCGCAGGTTGAGGCGCTGATTGAAAAGATGACGCATCGTCCGCTGATGCCCTTCCTCGGCACGCCGACCCTCAACGTGCTGCAGCTGAACATGGCCCTCAACGAACTGTAATGGTGTTAAGAGCCTATCCCATTAGGCTATTTTATTTGTCAGTCTGAACCTGGGCAGTGCTCACACAGGCTGCTTTAGCAACCTGAACGCCCTGAAGTGCGGCCCTGAAGGGGCGAGCACAGCGAGTCATCTTCACGTACTACGTGTACGCTCCGGTTGTTCCGCTCTGTCCGTGTCCAGACTGTCTGCAACAATTACGCCTACTGGCATAGGCTCTAAGGAAGCGATGAACCACGAACCCCAGCGTCCCGATCCCGACGCGCTGCTGCAGGCTAACCGAGAGAGTCATCGCGGGCAGCTGAAGATTTACTTTGGTGCCTGTGCGGGCGTGGGTAAAACCTACGCCATGCTGCAGGAAGCACAGCGGCTGCGTGCGCAGGGTCTGGATGTGCTGATTGGCGTGGTAGAAACCCACGAACGGCCGGAAACCGCGCAGCTGCTGACAGGCTTAACCCTGCTGCCGCGGCGCGCAACCGGCCGTTCGCGTCATGCGGAGTTTGATCTTGATGCTGCGCTGGCCCGCCATCCGGCGGTGATCCTGATGGATGAGCTGGCGCACACCAACGTTCAGGGCTCGCGCCATCCTAAGCGCTGGCAGGATATCGAGGAACTGCTGGAAGCGGGCATCGACGTGCTCACCACCGTCAACGTGCAGCATCTTGAGAGCCTCAACGATGTGGTCGGCGGCGTCACCGGCATTCAGGTGCGCGAAACCGTGCCCGATCCCTTTTTCGACAGCGCCGATGAAGTGGTGCTGGTCGATCTGCCGCCCGACGATCTGCGGCAGCGGCTGAAAGAGGGCAAAGTCTACATTGGCGACCGCGCGGAACGGGCCATCGAAAACTTTTTCCGCAAAGGTAATCTGTTCGCCCTGCGTGAGTTGGCCCTGCGTCGCACCGCCGATCGGGTGGACGACCAGATGCGCGCCTGGCGCGATCAGCAGGGACGGGATCGCGTCTGGCACACCCGCGATGCCATTCTGCTCTGCATTGGTGACGACAGCGGCAGTGAAAAGCTGGTGCGTACCGCCGCCCGGCTGGCGGCACGGCTCGGCAGTGAGTGGCACGCGGTCTATGTCGAAACGCCCCGGCTTAACCGGCTGCCCGAAGCGCGGCGACGGGCGATTCTGCGCACCTTACAGCTGGCGCAGGAGCTGGGTGCGGAAACGGCCACGCTCTCGGAACCGGATGAAGCGGAAGCGGTGCTGGGCTACGCCCGCGAACACAACCTGGGCAAAATCGTCACGGGTCGTCGCCCGCTGCGGCGCTGGCGGCGTGACAGTTTTGCCGAACGTCTGGGCCAGCTCGGCCCGGATCTTGACCTGCTGGTTGTCGCACTGGATGAGCCACTGAAGGATGCGCCGCATCCGCTGCCGGATGGCCGCGTCACCAGTGAAAAATGGCGCATTCAGCTGCGCGGCGTGATGATGGCGCTGATGCTCTGCATCGTCGTCACCGCAGCCGGACAGTCGGTGCTGATCAATTTCGATCCCGCCAACTGTGTGATGATCTACCTGCTGGCGGTGGTGATCGTGGCGCTGCGCTATGGCCGCTGGCCATCGGTGATCGCCACGGTGATGAATATCGTTGCCTTCGACCTCTTTTTTGTGGCCCCCACCGGCACGGTGGCGGTCTCCGACCTGCAATATCTGGTGACCTTTGGCGTCATGCTGGCGGTGGGCGTCATTGTCGGCAACCTTACGGCCGGGGTCCGCTATCAGGCGCGGGTGGCGCGCTACCGCGAGCAGCGGGCGCGGCAGCTCTATGAGATGGCGAAATCGCTGGGAAGCGCGCTGACGCTGCAGGATATCGCCGCCACCAGCCAGCGGGTACTCGACGCCACGCTACAGGCGCGCTGCCTGCTGTTGCTGCCGGATGAGCAGGGTGAGCTGCAACCGGTCGGCGAGGCGTTACCGGCCAGCGAACCGGATCGCGCCATCGCGAAATGGAGTTACAGCAAAGGCCAGCCTGCGGGCGCGGGCACCGATACTTTACCGGCGGTGCCGTATCAGATTCTGCCGCTGAAAAGCGGCGCGCACTGCCGGGGTCTGCTGGTGGTGGAGCCGCAGAACCTGCGTCAGCTGATGATCCCCGAACAGCAGCGGCTGGTGGAAACCTTTACCGTACTGATCGCCAACGCCCTGGAGCGAATGGCGCTGTCCCACAGCGAGGCGGCGTCCCGGCTTTCGGCGGAACGAGAGCAGCTGCGCAACGCGCTGCTGTCGGCGCTGTCGCACGACCTGCGCACGCCGTTAACGGTGCTGTTTGGTCAGGCGGAAATGCTGATGCTCGACCTGGCCAGCGACAACTCAAAATATGTGCCGCAGGCCAGCCAAATCCGTGAGCAGACGCTGAGCACCATCCGGCTGGTGAGCAACATGCTGGATATGGCACGCATTCAGTCGGGCGGCCTCAACCTTCGTGAAGAGTGGCTGGCGCTGGAAGAGGTGATCGGCGGCGCGCTGAGCAGCATGGCACCGTCGCTGAAAGGGCATGAGGTTCAGCTCGATCTGCCGGACGATATCGTGCTGATCAAAGGTGACAGCACGCTGCTGGAACGCGTCTTCACCAACCTGATAGAGAACAGCCTGAAGTATGCCGGTAACAGCGCACCGCGTGGCATCCGCGCCTGGCGTGCTGCGACACGGCTGGAGATTGCGGTCTGGGACAGCGGACCGGGCATTGCCGAAGACGATTTAACCCGGATATTCGATAAATTCTGGCGCGGTGATAAAGAGTCGGCGGTGCCAGGCGTCGGGCTGGGTCTGGCAATCTGTAAAACCATTATTGAGAGCCACGGCGGCCAGATCTGGGCAGAGAACCGACCTGAAGGTGGCGCAGCGTTTCGTCTCTCACTGCCGCTGCCGCCGGTCCCTGAAATTTCTGACGAAGGGCTGAAATAACTTCACAGTGGATCGGTTATACTTCCGGACCTGTTTGATTATTTGTGGGATTGTATGGAACGTTTTACCGAAAACCTGATGTATGCATCGCGCTGGTTGCTGGCTCCGGTTTACATTGGACTTTCGCTGGGATTGCTGGCGCTGACCATTAAATTTTTCCAGGAAATTTTCCACCTGCTGCCCAACATTTTCAGCATTGCGGAAAACGATCTGATCCTGCTGCTGCTGTCGCTGGTGGATATGACGCTGGTGGGCGGCCTGCTGGTGATGGTAATGCTGTCGGGTTATGAGAACTTCATTTCCAAGCTTGATATCGACGAAGACAAAGAGAAGCTGAGCTGGCTGGGCAAGATGGACTCTGGCTCGCTGAAAAACAAAGTCGCGGCTTCTATCGTGGCCATCTCCTCGATTCACCTGCTGCGGGTGTTTATGGAAGCGCGCAACGTCGAAAACGACAAGCTGATGTGGTACGTAATTATCCACCTGACCTTTGTGCTCTCGGCTTTTGTGATGGGCTGGCTGGACAAAATGTCGCGCTACGATAAAAAGTAATTTATCACCTGGCGGCCCGGTGACGCGGGCGCCTGCTTTATCCCTTCCGCTCTGCTCCCCCTGAACGATCGGCTGGCTGCGACGCCGGGCGCGTGCCCGCCAGCTGTGGCATTACCTCTTTGATCATGGCAAAAAAGTGTTGCAGCCTGGCCGGGTAGTAACTCGCCCAGGGATAGGTCAGCCATACCGGCAGCGGCGGGGCCTGCCAGGCGGGCATCAGCTGAACCAGACTGCCATCCGCTAAATCTTCCTGCACCGCCCACGAGGAGACAATCGCTGCGCCCATCCCGGCCAGCGCCGCTTTGCGCACTGCATATAAACTGTCGCTGCTCAGCCGGGGCGTAATCGCCAGGTTCACCGGCTGGCCGTCGTCGATCTTCTGCAGCGCCACTTCATTACGGTAAAAGCTGGTCAGCGCCAGCCACGGCAGATCGCGCAGCTGTTCAATCTGCTCTATGGGCGGATGCTGCGCCAGCAGGCGCGGGGCCGCCACGACAATGCGCGGCACTTCGGCCAGCAGAATCGCCACCACCGAGGGATCGGTGGGCGCACCGACCTGAATGGCGCAGTCCACGTTCTCCGCCATGAAGTCGGGCGTGCGGTCATTCAGCATCCACTCGATATTGAGGCGGGGATAGCGGTGCAGATAGTCCACCAGCGGCGCGATCAGCTGATCCTGACCAAAGGCGTGCGGCGCACGAATCCGCAACGTACCGACCGGGTCATCACTGGCACCGGTCAGCTCATCTTCCAGCGCATGCCAGGTCGCCAGCAACTGCCGAGCCTGGGCGTAGCAGCATTCGCCATCATCGGTGAGTTTCAGCGCATGGGTGGTGCGCAGGATCAGCTTGAGGCCCAGCCGTTGCTCCAGGGTCTGCAATCGGCGGCTGACGGTGGGCTGAGTCGTGCCAAGCTGGGCTGCTGCTGCGGACAAACTGCTGCTCTCAACGATACGAATAAAGGTCTGCATCAGGTCGATGCGATCGCTGCTGCTGGAATTGTTCATACGTACCACGCATAACGGTTTTGTCTGGTATCAGTCTACCGCGTATAACCGTAATGCGCTTTAATGGTTGTACGAAATGATGAGGATTACAGCATGTCAGCCCTACAGACTCAGACGCAAAATGAAGCGTTCTCCACGCCGCTGGTGCTTACCCTGGCGGCCGGAGCCGGGCTCAGCGTCGCATCGATTTACTACAGTCAGCCGATGCTGGATATCATCAGTAAGCAGTTTAATGTGGGCATTGGCGCTGTCGGCATGGTGCCGATGCTGACTCAGGCGGGCTATGCGCTGGGTATTCTGCTGCTGGCCCCGCTGGGCGATCGTCACGACCGCCGCACCATTATCTTTATCAAGGGCTTACTGCTGGTCGCGGCGCTGCTGCTGTGTGGCTTTTCCGGCGGACTCAGCGCGCTGCTGGTTGCGAGTTTTATCACCGGGCTGACCGCCACGGTGGCGCAGGATATTGTGCCCGCGTCGGCGGCGCTGGCCGCGGAACGCAGCCGGGGTAAAACGGTCGGCACGGTGATGACCGGGCTGCTGGTAGGGATTCTGCTGTCGCGGGTAGTCAGCGGCGTCGTAGCGGAGTATTTCGGCTGGCGCACTCTGTATATGATCGCCGCACTCGTGGTGCTGCTGATTACGCTGACGCTGTGGCGGGTGCTGCCGCGCTTCGCACCGGGCACCGTGGTGAGCTATCCGCGCCTGTTGCTGTCGCTGGTGCATCTGTGGCGTCACCATCAGACGCTGCGCCGGGCTGCGCTGGCTCAGGGTCTGCTGTCGGTCGCCTTCAGCGCCTTCTGGTCGACGCTGGCGTTAATGCTCAGCGACCGCTTTCATCTCGACAGTGCGGTGGCGGGGGCCTTTGGTTTAGCCGGTGCAGCGGGCGCCATGGCCGCGCCGCTGGCGGGCAGTTTTGCTGACCGCATCGGTCCGGCACGCGTTACGCAGGCCGGTGCCGCGCTGGTGACGATCTCTTTTGCACTGATGTTTCTGCTGCCATTGCTGCCCATGCCCGCGCAGCTGGTGCTGATTGTGATCTGTACCATCGGCTTTGATTTAGGGGTGCAGGCCACGCTGGTGGCGCATCAGACGCTGGTCTATGGACTGGCACCGGAAGCCCGCAGTCGTCTGAATGCATTGCTGTTTACCGTGGTGTTTATCGGTATGGCAACCGGCGCGGCGCTGGGCAGTCTGGCGCTGGCTCATTGGGGCTGGAATGGCGTCGTTGCGCTCGCCACTTTAGCCGGTGCCGCTGCTCTCTCGGTCCGCTTCGCCAGTCGCCACCTGAAAAACTGAAACCTCGCCGTCAAAAAATGTGCCAGGCTTATTCATAAACCTGAAATATTGCGGAGTGTTATGAACTTTTTAGCCTGGACAGCAGCGACGGGCGGCCTTCTGCTGCTGATGTCGCTGGCTTCCGGTTGGATTCACCGGGGGCCAGTCACCTCATTTGGTCTGTTCCTTATCGCGGGCATGCTGTGCGGCCCGTGGGGATTTGATGTTATCCACCTCGATATCGTCACCCATTCCGAAACCGTGGCCCATATCACTGAAATCACCATGGCGGCCTCGCTGTTTATCACCGGTCTCAAGCTGCGTCAGCCGCTGCAGAACAACTGCTGGCACACCGGGCTGAAACTGGCGTTTCCCGCCATGCTGCTCACCGTCGCCGCGATGACCCTGCTGGCGCACTTCCTGATGGGATTAGACTGGCCGGTTGCGCTGGCGTTTGGGGCCATTGTCGCGCCGACCGATCCGGTGCTGGCGAGCTTAATCTCGGTCAACGATGCGCAGGATGATGACTCGCTGCGTGTGGCGATCTCCAGTGAAGCGGGCATGAACGATGGATCCGCGCTGCCGCTGCTGATGCTGGCGCTGCTGCTGTTCAATGGCGAAAGCCTGAGTGGCGCGATGCTGGCGCACTGGGGCGCGGTCGAGGTGCTCTGGGCGATTGGCGGCGGTCTGATCATTGGCTTTGTTCTGGGACAGTTGATTGGCATGCTGGCGACCCGACTGCGCAATGCCAACGGCGACGTGGCGCCCAATGATTTCCTGGCGCTGGCGCTGATTGCGCTGAGTTATTCGCTGGTCGAGTACGTGGGTGCCTCCGGCTTCCTGGCCGCCTTCGCCGCCGGACTAGGGTTACGTCGTGCCGAGCTGGGTGTGTTCCAGCGTCATCAGCCGGAAGACCTCTCTGACGACGAGCGTGTGTTGCCCTCTGAGGCGCTGGTGAACCCTAACAAACGGCTGGCGCATCAGGGTAACAATAACATGGTGAAGTCGATTGGGTTTGTAGTAGGCGACGCGCTCTCTTTTGGCGATACTATTGAACGTTTACTGGCGGCTGGCATGATGGTGGTGCTGGGCGTCACACTGGCGCAGCACTGGAACATCTACGGCGTGCTGATTGGCCTGGTGCTGTTTGCCGTAGTACGACCGCTGGCCGTCTGGCTGGTGACGCTGCGCGCCGGACTGCCGATGGGGCAGCGCCTGCTGATTGGCTGGCTGGGCATCCGGGGGATTGGTAGCCTGAACTATATCGCCTATGCCTGGACGCACGGTATGCAAGGCCCGCAGATGGAAATTATGACGAATATAGCGTTAACGCTGGTGGTCTGCAGCGTAGTGGTTCACGGCACCACGGTGACGCCGCTGCTGAACTGGCGTCAGAAGCGACTCGAAGCCCTTCAGCGCAAGGTTTAACCTGAACGAACAGGAGTTAAAAATGAAAGTCACTCAGATAGTGCTGCTAAGTCTCCTTGCCTCCGGCAGCGCGCTGGCAGCGGACGATGCTGATACTGAGCAGAATGTTTACGCCAGTCAGTTGTGCCACATTGTCAGCGGCGAGAAAAAGGTCGCCACTGCAGATCATTACGTCGAGCAGATGAAATCGACCGTGGCGGGCGGCCAGTCACCGTCGGCGATGAATCAGCCGGAATTTGACGAAGAGTCCGCGCGTGAAGTGGCCAGTGCCTGGCTGCAACTTGGCGACGATGAGCGTGCCAAACTGCGCGTCAACGAACAGCAGTGTGAACAGGCCGTGATGGCACAATTTCAGCAGGAAGATTAACCTTACGTAATCAAATAAAAACGCGCCTGCCGGGCGCGTTTTTTTATGGCTTTTCAGGGTCTATTGCGTACATAATCGCCACCCATGGCACCAGACTTGCATCTGTTACTTCTTCTGTAGCCTGCCGCAATGGCTTGCTCATTACTCTGGCATCACACAACAGGCATTATGATTACGCGTCGACGCTTTATTCTCGGCACGGGAGCGCTCGGGCTCTCCATGACCACCGGCAAATTATTTGCCCGTGATGACATTATTCCCCTCTGGCCGGACGATCCGCCCGGCGGCGGCGGCCCATCCGGCCAGTTGCATATTAACAGCAGCGGTTCCTGGTCAAATATCGTCAGCCCGGCGATTCAGCGTTTTAAGCCGGAAAATCCGAATGGCGAAGCGGTATTAATCGCCGCTGGCGGCGGGTATCGCTGGATCGGCATGGGACGTGAAGCCTGGCCGGTGGCGCGCTGGCTGAACGCCAGTGGCTATACCGCCTATGTGCTCAGCTACCGGTTGCCGCATGAGAAGTGGCAGGCGGGTCGTCTGGCACCGCTGCAGGATGCGCAGCGTGCCATCCGGCTGGTGCGATCTTTCGAGCGCAAGGTGCATGTGCTGGGCTTCTCGGCGGGCGGACATCTGCTGGGGCTGGCGGCGGCGCGGCCGGACTTTGAATCTTATCCGGCCACCGATCCGCTGGATGAAGTGGTGCCAAAAGTCGACAGCGTCGGTCTGATCTATCCGGTCATCACCCTGGAAGCGCCTTATCAGCACACCAATACGCATCTGATGATGGTCGGCAAAAATGCCACGCCGCAGGATGAGGCGAACTGGTCAGTGCAGAACTATGTGACCCGGCAATATCCGCCAACGTTTCTGGCGCAGGCCGAGGACGATCACACCTCCAATCCGTTTAACACTGAGCTGATGCGCGACACCTGTCGCCGTAATCGTGTGCCGGTTGAGCTGATTCAGATCAGCAAAGGCGGACACGGATTTGGCCTCGGCAAAGCGGGAACGCCTGCAGCGTTGTGGGATCAGGCGTATGTACGCTGGCTGGATCGCGTAAGCTGAATTGCACTGACGCGGTGCTGCACTGCACGGTCAGAAAGCGGAAGTGGATGCGGCCTAAAAAAACAGGCGACCTGAAGTCGCCTGTTCTGTTTCTGAAGTCCTGTGCGGATTAACGCATCGTCACAAACTCTTCCGCTGCGGTCGGGTGGATCGCCACGGTGTTATCGAAGTCTTTCTTGGTCGCGCCCATCTTCAGCGCCACGGCAAAGCCCTGCAGCATCTCATCCATACCGGATCCGATACCATGAATGCCGACAATCTTCTCATCGTCACCCACACAGACCAGTTTCATGCGGCACGGCTGACGATGCTGGGTGACCGCGGTGTACATGGCGGTAAACGATGATTTGTAGACCTTCACCTGATCGTCGCCATACTGTTCGCGCGCCTGCGGCTCGGTCAGTCCTACAGTGCCGATCGGCGGATGGCTGAACACCACGGTCGGCACGTTGCTGTAATCCAGATGCTCGTCCGGCTTATTATTAAACAGACGCTCAGAGAGACGACGTCCTGCGGCCACCGCAACCGGCGTCAGCTCAACCGCACCGGTGTTATCGCCCACGGCGTAAACGCCTGAGACATTGGTGTTCTGGAATTTATCGACGCTGATATAGCCTTTCTCGTTCAGCGCCACGCCCGCAGCCTGAATATTGAGATTGTCCGTTTCAGGCTCACGCCCAATCGCCCAGACCAGGCAATCCACGGTGTAGTCGCTGCCGTTTTCCAGCTGCAGCGTCAGGCTGCCATCGCTGTTTTTGATCACAGCCTCAGGAATCGCTTCAGTATGCAGCGCCGGGCCTTCGGTGTTCATCACTTCGACCAGCGTCTCGGTGAGCAGCGGGTCGAAGCTGCGCAGCGGCGCGTGTTTACGCACGAACAGATGGGTTTCTGAACCCAGCGCGTTCACCACGCCCGCCAGCTCAACCGCGATGTAGCCCGCGCCGACAACCGCGGTGCGTTTTGGCAGCGCGTCCAGCTCGAAGAAGCCGTCGGAATCAATGCCGTACTCCGCACCCGGAATAGAAGGGTGAACCGGACGACCGCCGGTGGCGATCAGAATGTGGTTAGCCGTAATAATCTCGCCGTTCACTTCAACGCTGTGCGCATCGACAAAGCGGGCAAAGCCTTTGATGACTTCAACTTTGTTTTTACCCAGCACGTTGTCATAAGAGCTGTGGATGCGATCGATATAGGCGCTGCGATTTTTGACCAGCGTGGCCCAGTCAAAGCGATTGACGGTGGTGTCGAAGCCATAATCCGGGCCATAAAGATGAATAGCTTCGGCGATTTGCGCGGCGTGCCACATGATTTTCTTCGGCACGCAACCCACGTTCACGCAGGTGCCACCCAGCTCTTTTGCTTCAATCAGGGCGCATTTCTGGCCATACATAGCCGCACGGTTAATCGAGGCGATGCCGCCGCTGCCGCCGCCAATGGCGAGATAGTCGAAATGTCGGGTCATTGAAGTATCCATCCGGTTGCATAAAAAATTGGGGTTGAGTGTAACGCTGCGGGTCGAAATGACGCAAAGTTTGCGCCTATGATTGTAATAGGGTTCTGTTTTTTCACTTGCTTACAGGGAAGCATACCATGCACCTTACTTTTCTTGGCACCGGCGGCGGTGCTCCCAGCCTGCAACGTAACGTGACCTCCATTGCTTTTACCCGCGCGCTGAGTGGTGAAACCTGGCTGTTCGACTGCGGGGAGGGCACGCAGTTACAGTTTATGCGCTCCAGCCTGAAACCGGGCAAGCTGGATAAGATTTTTATCACCCATCTGCATGGCGATCATATTTTCGGACTACCGGGCTTACTTACCAGCCGGTCAATGGCCGGACTGACCTCACCGATGACGGTTTATGGCCCCAGAGGATTGAAGACCTTCGTTGAGACGGCGCTGTCGATCAGCGGCTCCTACACCGATTATCCGCTGAACATTGTTGAAATTGAGGCAGGCTGGACGCAGGATGACGGTGAGTTTCGTATCAGTGCCTGGCCGCTGAGCCATCCGGTGGAGTGTTTTGGCTATCGCATTGAACAGCATGACAAACCCGGCTTGCTGGATGCTGAACGGCTGAAAGCCGAAGGCGTGCCCCGCGGCCCGTGGTTCCAGCAGCTGAAGCAGGGGGAATGTGTGACGCTGGACGATGGGCGGGTAATTA
Organism: Pantoea sp. QMID4; assembly: GCF_030270445.1. Taxonomy (NCBI): domain Bacteria; kingdom Pseudomonadati; phylum Pseudomonadota; class Gammaproteobacteria; order Enterobacterales; family Erwiniaceae; genus Pantoea; species Pantoea sp. QMID4. The sequence continues at coordinate 66,230 of NZ_BSXL01000008.1, forward strand.
ACGGCGCTGACTACCTTGGCCCGGCGACACCCGGCAAAAAGCTGGCCATCTTTGGCGATACGGCACCTACCGAGGTCGCGCTGCAGCTGGCGGCAGATGTTGACCTGATGGTGCATGAAACCACGCTGGAGGCGGCGATGGTGGAGAAAGCCAACGGGCGCGGGCACTCCACAACCCTGCAGGCGGCGGAGGTGGCAAAGCGTGCCGGGGCAAAGCGGATGATCGCCACCCATTTCAGCTCCCGCTATCTGGCAAAAGACATGAGCCGCCTGCTGGCGGAGTGTCAGACCATTTTCCCCCGCACCGAGCTGGCCTCGGACCTGGCGGTGTTTAGGGTTTAGTGATGCAGCGCCGGATAAGTGAACAGCATCAGGTGGGTAAGGTTAAGCGCAAAGTGCAGGGCGGTTGCCAGCCATAAGCGGCCGCTCCAGTGCCATGCCAGACCGTAAAGCAGCCCGGCCAGCGTCGCGAAAATCACCAGCAGTACGCCGCCGGTTGCATGCGCCAGCCCGAACAGCAGCGTGCTAATCGCCAGCGCGGGCATCCCACCCAGCCTCTCTCTCAACCGTTGCTGCAGATAGCCCCGGAACAGCGCCTCTTCGGCCAGCGAGACAAAGAACAGATTCGCCAGTATAAAAGCGGGCAGCCAGGGCGGAAAATGAGGCTCAACGGCCAGACCGCCCAGCAGCACGGCGCTACCCAGCAGCAGCGGCACGGCGGCGATTAACGCCAGCGCAGCGATCCACGGATAACGTGGTGGACAGGCCCGGGCGCGGAACAGCGTCGGCAGGCAGGCCAGCAGTACAAAGGGGATCAGCGCTTTATCGAAGTTGAAGGAGAAACTGAACGGCAGGCTGTGTGCGCCAGCCTTTACGTCATCGACTACGAGGGGATTGTGAAAGCCGGGAAAAAGATGGAGGAACAATCCCAGCGACATCAGCACCAGCAGCGTTTCGCTCAGGATGTGCTGCCGGGAACGGATTGGGTCAAAGCGGCGCAGCGCGACCAGTGCCGCGATCCCGGCCAGCAGCGGCAGCACTGGCCACATCAGGACGGCATGATAAAACCCCAGCAGCGCGGCGAACGCTAACAGCAGTAGCGCCAGCCGCCGGGCGGGTTGCAGCGCGCCAAGCGCGCCTGCCAGCAGAATCCACATAATCGGTTATTCAGGAACGATCTGATTCACCACGAAGTGACCGGTACCGGCCGGAACCAGTTTTTTGTGCAGCCATGGCAGCAGGGTATTCATCTGATCGGCCAGCTTCCACGGTGGGTTAATCACGATCATGCCGGAGGCGGTCATGCCGCGCTGATCGCTGTCCGGGCGGGCGGCCAGTTCGATCTGAAGAATATTGCGGATGCCGGTCGCTTCCAGATCGCGCAGCATGTGTTTGATCTGCTGACGTAACACCACCGGATACCACAGCGCAAAGACGCCGGTACCAAAACGTTTATGGCCTTCCTGAATCCCTTTTACTACCGCCTGGTAGTCGCTTTTCATCTCATACGGCGGGTCGATCAGCACCAGACCACGACGCGACGGCGGTGGCAGCTTCGATTTCAACTGCTGATAACCGTCGGCCCGGTCGACGCGCGCGCGGTTGTCTTTGCTGAATTCGTTGCGCAGCAGCGGATAGTCGCTGGAGTGCAGTTCGGTGAGTTGCAGCCTGTCATCCTCACGCAGCAGGTGACGGGCAATCAGCGGGGAGCCGGGATAGTAGCGCAGTGAGGGGCCACGATTCAGCGCACTTATCGCGTCAAAATAGGGTTGTAGCAGTTCCGGTGCATCGGGCTGTTGCCAGATACGCGAGATGCCTTCCAGATATTCACCGGTACGCTCGGCGTGCTCGCCACTCAACTGGTAGCGACCTGCGCCCGCATGGGTATCCAGGTAGAAAAACGGTTTCTCTTTCTCTTTCAGCGCCGTGATGATCAGGCTCAGAACGGTGTGCTTCAGCACGTCGGCGTGGTTGCCCGCATGGAAGCTATGGCGATAACTCAGCATTGTTTATCCTGTTGAATGTATAAGGTTTTAATTGATGGAAAATCAATTTATACCAATTATTACCTCACGTATTACCCACAGAACGACGCACAGCAACCGACGCAGGAAAAGCATGAGAATCCGCGATTATATCAGGGATGGCCTGGCGATGGGCCAGAAGCGTGATAACAAATCGGGATTACAGGGCTGTTCGGGGCGAGATGTCTGGCTTGTGGCGCGCAAACGCAGAAAGCTATCCGACGCGCCCGCAATAATCGCTGCCATGGTTTAAAAGCAGCGGGCTTTAGGGTAGCCATTCGCGCGTTTCTTCCCCACCTCATCCTGACCCCCATTGATTTTCACTACACTAAGCCGCATGTTACTTAGATTGCGTTGCGCGACCCGCTGCGCCCCATACATCGATAAAGGACTGCGCTATGACCAATCCGCTACTGACATCTTTTACGCTTCCCCCTTTTTCTGCCATCCAGCCTGAACATGTTGTTCCTGCCGTGACGGAGGTGCTGAGCCAGTGCCGCACAGAAGTCGAAAAAGTTGTGGCGCAGGGTGCGCCCTATACATGGGATAACCTGGTTCAGCCGCTGGCTGAAACCGACGATCGCCTGAGCCGCATTTTTTCCCCGGTCAGCCATCTTAATTCGGTAAAAAACAGTCCGGAGCTGCGTGAAGCCTATGAGCAGACGCTGCCGCTGCTCTCTGAATACAGCACCTGGGTCGGTCAGCATGAAGGGCTGTATCAGGCGTATCGCAACCTGAAAGAGGGTGATCAATACGCGGCACTTGATCTGGCGCAGAAGAAAGCGGTCGATAACGCCCTGCGTGATTTCGAACTCTCTGGCATCGGTCTGCCAAAAGATAAACAACAGCGCTATGGCGAAATCGCCGCGCGCCTCTCTGAGCTGGGTTCGGCTTACAGCAACAACGTACTCGATGCCACCATGGGCTGGAGCAAGCTGATCACCGATGAAAACGACCTGGCCGGTATGCCGGAAAGCGCGCTGGCGGCAGCGAAAGCCCAGGCTGAAGCTAAAGAGCAGGAAGGCTGGCTGCTGACGCTGGATATCCCAAGCTATCTGCCGGTCATGACCTACTGCGATAACGCCGCGCTGCGCGAAGAGATGTATCGCGCCTATGCAACGCGCGCTTCCGATCAGGGGCCGAACGCCGGTAAATGGGACAATGGCCCCATCATGGCGGAAGAGCTGGCGCTGCGTCACGAGCTGGCTCAGCTACTAGGCTTCGACTCCTACGCGGATAAATCGCTGGCGACCAAAATGGCGCAAAGTCCGTCTCAGGTCATTGACTTCCTGAATGACCTGGCTGAACGCGCGCGTCCGCAGGGAGAGAAAGAGCTGGAGCAGCTGCGCGCTTTCGCGCAGAAAGAACATGGCGTTGAGCAGTTGAATCCATGGGATCTCACTTATTACGGTGAAAAGCAGAAGCAGCATCTCTACACCATCAGCGATGAGCAGCTGCGCCCTTACTTCCCGGAAGCGCGCGCGGTCGCCGGTCTGTTCGAAGTGGTGAAACGCATTTACGGTATCACCGCGAAGCAGCGTACCGACGTTGAGGTTTATCATCCTGACGTGAAGTTCTTCGATCTGTTCGATGAAACCGGCGAACTGCGCGGCAGCTTCTATCTCGATCTCTACGCCCGCGAGCACAAACGTGGCGGCGCGTGGATGGATGACTGCGTCGGCCAGATGCGCAAAGCCGATGGCAGCCTGCAGAAGCCCGTTGCTTACCTGACCTGTAACTTTAACCGTCCGGTGAAAGGCAAACCTGCGCTGTTCACCCATGACGAAGTGATTACCCTGTTCCATGAGTTTGGTCACGGCCTGCACCACATGCTGACCCGCATCGAAGCGCCTGGCGTTTCCGGTATCAGCGGTGTGCCATGGGATGCGGTCGAACTGCCAAGCCAGTTCATGGAAAACTGGTGCTGGGAGCCGGATGCGCTGGCATTTATCTCCGGTCACTTTGAGACCGGCGAACCGCTGCCGAAAGCGCTGCTGGATAAAATGCTGGCGGCGAAAAACTATCAGGCCGCGCTGTTTATCCTGCGTCAGCTGGAGTTCGGCCTGTTCGATTTCCGTCTGCATACCGAGTTTAATCCGGAGAAAGGCGCGCAGATTCTGGAAACCCTGCGCGAAGTGAAAAGCCGCGTGGCGGTCGTGCCGAGCCCTGAATGGGGCCGTTTCCCGCACGCCTTCAGCCACATCTTTGCCGGTGGCTATGCAGCAGGTTACTACAGCTATCTGTGGGCGGACGTGCTGGCGGCGGATGCGTACTCCCGCTTCGAGGAAGAGGGCATCTTTAACCGTGAAACCGGTCAGTCGTTCCTGGATAACATCCTGACGCGTGGCGGTTCTGAAGAGCCGATGGAGCTGTTCAAACGCTTCCGTGGCCGTGAGCCGCAGCTCGATGCGATGCTGGAACATTACGGCATTCAGGGATAAGTCGGTTCGTGAAGATCTGTTTGCTCGATGAATCAGGCGCCGGAGACGGCGCCTTATCACGTTTAGCGCAGCGCTGGCAGCTGGCGCAAGACGAAGACGCGCGGCTGGCACTGGTGCAGACGCCGACGCATCTTGAGCTGCGCAAGCGTGATGAGCCAAAGCTGGGCGGTATTTTTGTTGATTTCGTCACCGGGGCAATGGCGCATCGCCGTCGCTTCGGTGGTGGACGTGGCGAAGCTGTTGCCAAAGCGGTCGGTATCAAAGGCGGCTATCTGCCGGATGTAGTGGATGCGACGGCCGGACTGGGACGTGATGCGTTTGTGCTGGCGGCGCTGGGCTGCCGGGTGCGGATGCTTGAGCGTCATCCGGTGGTGGCTGCGCTGCTGGAAGATGGTTTGCAGCGCGGTTATCAGGATGCGGAAATTGGTCCCTGGCTGCGCGAACGCCTGACACTGATTCATGCAGCCAGCGCGCAGGCGCTGGGCGAGATTACGCCGCAGCCGGATGTGGTCTATCTCGATCCGATGTATCCCCATCGCCAGAAAAGTGCGCTGGTGAAAAAGGAGATGCGGGTCTTTCAGTCGCTGGTAGGGTCCGATGAAGATGCCGATGCGCTACTGGAACCGGCCCGGCGGCTGGCGAAGAAACGGATTGTGGTGAAGCGGCCGGACTATGCTCCACCACTGGCGGGTGTCGTGACGCAGGCGGCGGTCGTAACCAAAAGCCATCGCTTTGATATTTATCCTCCGCTTTAACCGATTTAAACGCATAAAAAAGCCGGCTCCGTGCCGGCTTTCTTCACTTAAGCGGCTGAATCACGCCTCGTCTTCATCGCGCAGCGGCACAATCAGCATGTCGATGTGCACGGTGTTAATCAGCTGACGGGCTGAAGACATCAGCTTGCTCCAGAAATCCTGATGATGACCGCACACTACCAGGTCAACGTCATATTTTTTGATCGCATCAACCAGCACCTGGCCGAGGTCGCCACTACCGCTCAGCGTCTCACTGATCGGATAGCCCGCGGCATCTGATAATCCTTTCAGCGCCGCATGCGTCTCTTCGGAGATGCGCTTCTGCATATCTCCTAAGTTGACATCAATCAGGCCGGTGTAGAGATCGGAGTAATTCACATCAACGTGAATCAGGGAAATTCTGGCATCGTACGGGCGAGCCAGTGAGACGGCCTTATCCACCAGTAACTGACTTTCGGGAGAAAGGTCTACTGCAATCAGGATGTGTTTATAAGCCATGATAAAACTCCTTTCACGAGATTAAGGATGGCATCCGGTGTTCCTGCCGCGTCACAGCTTAGCGAAATCCTTTGCGCGAGCGGGCGATGAGCGCCACCAAAGTGTCTACCTGCGGGGCAGGTGATGATGTTGTTATGTTCTGAGTATAGCCTTCTCTCACGGCAAATGCTGCCGTTGCCGCCTGGCTTATGAATAAGATCAAGGCTATGCCAGATTTACTCGCGCTGAACGAAAATCATCGTTGGAAAAAATGTAAAGAATTCTCCTACACTGAAAAAAGGCGGTCCGGTTCGCAGCCGCTCAGGGGGTCGAAAATTTTCGCAGTCCGGTGATTCAGTGGCTGGTTTTTTCTGCAGGTGGATACAGTGTCTGACGCTGGGTCTGTTGCTGCGATGCCAGCCGGGAGGGGGAGAATATGATCAACACTATTGCGCTTTTTTGGGCTCTTTGTGTGGTGTGTATCGTGAATATGGCGCGCTATTTTTCATCGCTGCGTGCTCTGCTGGCGGTATTACGGGGCTGTGATCCACTGCTGTATCAGTATGTCGATGGAGCGGGATTCTTCACCTCTCACGGTCAGCCGAGCAAGCAGGTGCGGCTGGTCACCTATATCTGGGCAAAGCGCTATCTTGATCATCATGACGATGAGTTTATCCGGCGCTGCGAGCGGGTGCGGGGGCAGTTTCTTCTGACCAGTGCACTGTGCGGACTGGTAGTGATCAGTCTGGTGGCGCTGGCGATCTGGCATTAAAAAAGGGCGACTTACGTCGCCCTTTAGACTGCTGACAAACTCAAATCTGGATGCATCTGACAGCAATGGATTAGCTCAACACGCAGGGAACAGGGGCAGAGTAGGAAAGCGTCCCGCGCCATGGACAAAAACGCCGGGAGCGTTTTTGAACAACGCAACGCGTTGGCCCGGCAACGGGCGCACCTCAGGGATGAGGTGCGTAATCGCGCGGGACGAGCGAGCCAGGGCTTGGCGTAAGCGACTTTCCGATCTGACTCTGTTTCCTGAGCTGGTCCGGTCTCAAAGCTAACCGGACCACATTTTGCCATTAAGATAAAGGCGACTTGCGTCGCCCTTTTGTCTGCTGGCATCACACCAGTTTTAAGGCAATCCAGTAGAGCGAACCTGACAGCAGAATACAAACCGGCAGGGTGAAGATCCACGCCATGGCGATGTTCTTGATGGTCCGGCTCTGCAGTCCGCCCCCGTCAACCAGCATCGTACCGGCTACGGATGAAGAGAGGATATGCGTAGTGGAGACGGGCATGCCGGTATAGCTGGCGACGCCAATCGACAGCGCGGCTGTCACCTGCGCTGACATGCCCTGTGCATAGGTCATGCCTTTTTTACCAATCTTCTCACCAATGGTGGTGGCAACACGACGCCAGCCAATCATGGTGCCGATGCCCAGCGCCAGCGCGACGGCCACAATAATCCAGATCGGCGCATACTCGATGGTGCCAAGCAGGTCGCTTTTCAGTTTGCTGAGGAAGCGCTTGTCATCTGGCGAGGTCTCTTCCAGACGGGCCGCTTTATCGGCGGTGTCTGAGATACACAGCAGCAGACGACGCATCTGACCGCGCTGATCAACCGTCAGCTGGTTGTAGCTCTGCAGATTATTCAGCAACACCTGAGCACGCTGAACTGCCTGCAGCGCGCGCGCGCTGTCACAGTGGAACTCCTGCGGGCTGGTCGCTGGCACTTCTTCCGGCGTTGGCAGCTTAGGCGGTGCCATCTGGATGATGTGCGTCAGCGAGGCATTATGCTGCTGGTAATACTGCTCCAGGTGATTAACCGCATCGCGGGTACGCGTAATGTCATAACCGGAGGCATTCATATTTACCACGAAACCGGCCGGTGCCACGCCAATCAGGACCAGCATGATCAGGCCAATGCCTTTCTGGCCGTCATTCGCGCCGTGCGAATAGCTCACGCCAATTGCCGAAACAATCAGGGCGATACGGGTCCAGAACGGCGGCTTTTTCTTGCCGTCGATCTTCTCGCGGTCAGCAGGCGTCATATGAATACGCGCACGCTTTTTGGTATTGCTCCAGTAGCGACGCAGAATGAAGATCAAGCCGCCCGCCATCACCAGGCCGACAATCGGCGACAGGATCAGAGAAAGGAAGATGTTCAGGACTTTCGGGATGTTGAGTGCATCAACTACCGAGGTTCCGCTCATCAGGGCGTTGGTCAGGCCGATACCGATAATGGCGCCGATCAGGGTATGGGAGCTGGAGGCCGGCAGACCGAGATACCAGGTGCCGAGGTTCCAGATAATCGCCGCCAGCAGCATAGAAAACACCATGGCGAGACCGTGAGCCGATCCAACATTTAACAACAGATCGGTGGGAAGCATATGAACAATAGCGTAAGCGACACTCAATCCACCGAGCAGCACGCCAAGGAAGTTGAATACACCCGCCATCACCACAGCAAGCTGGGCACGCATGGCACGCGTATAAATGACCGTCGCAACTGCGTTGGCCGTGTCGTGGAAACCGTTGATCGCTTCGTAAAACAATACAAACAGCAGGGCAAGAACCAATAACAGACTAGTACTGAGGTCTAGACCAGCAAACAGATGTAGCATAAACGTTACGCCATTTTTGGAGGACATGAACGCGGCGCATTATCCGCGACAACGTGCTGTATGGGAAAGGAAAATATAGCGTTAATTTGACCTTTCGTCGCAAGGCATACGGGGAAGCCAGCTAAAAAGGGTTAGATATTAAGCAGATACAATATGACACATTTACGGCAATTTTTTGACGCTGGCGTCTCAGTGAGCAGATCATTACAATCTGCGCCTTTCCAGTTAAGTGAGTGAACCGTAGTGGAACAGTTTGACGTTATCATCATTGGTGCCGGCGCCGCCGGGCTGTTCTGTGCCGCCCAGGCCGGACAGCGGGGGCGCCGCGTGTTACTGCTGGATAACGGCAAAAAGCCGGGACGCAAGATTCTGATGTCGGGCGGTGGCCGCTGCAACTTCACCAACCTCTATACCGAACCGGCGGCCTATCTGTCGCACAATCCTCACTTCTGTAAATCGGCGCTGGCGCGTTATACCCAGTGGGATTTTATTGATCTGGTGAATCGTCACGGGATTGCCTGGCATGAGAAAACCCTGGGCCAGCTCTTCTGTGATGACTCGGCTCAGCAGATTGTCGATCTGCTGCTGGCCGAGTGTGACAAGGGCAATGTCACTCTGCGGCTGCGCAGTGAAGTGCTCAGCGTGGCGCGCGATGAAAGCGGTTATACCCTGCAACTCAACGGCAGTACGGTTCAGGCGGAGAAGCTGGTCATCGCCAGCGGCGGCCTGTCGATGCCGGGCCTGGGGGCTTCGCCATTTGGCTATAAAATTGCGGAGCAGTTCGGCCTGAGCGTCTTTCCGACGCGGGCGGCGCTGGTGCCTTTTACCCTGCACAAGCCGCTGCTGGAGCAGCTGCAGACGCTGTCAGGCGTCGCGCTGGAAACCACCATCGATGCACAGGATGGCACCCGCTTCAAAGAGGCGATGCTCTTTACCCATCGCGGCCTGTCCGGTCCGGCGGTATTGCAGATTTCCAGCTACTGGCAGCCGGGTGAATTCGTCACCATCGATCTGTCGCCCGCTACACCGCTTGAGGCGTTTCTGACGGCACAGCGTGAAGCACATCCGAATCTCAGCCTGAAAAACAGCCTGGCGAAAATTCTGCCGAAGCGTCTGGTTGAAGTCCTGCAGGCGCTGAAGGTGGTGCCGGACATCACTCTGAAGCAGCTCAACAGCAAACAGCAAACTGAGCTGGCGCAGACGCTGCACGCCTGGCGCATTCAGCCAAACGGCACAGAGGGCTATCGTACGGCGGAAGTAACGCTGGGCGGCGTGGATACGACGCAGCTCTCCTCAAAAACTATGGAGGCGCGTGCGGTGCCGGGGCTTTACTTTATTGGTGAGGTGGCCGATGTCACCGGCTGGCTGGGCGGCTATAACTTCCAGTGGGCGTGGAGTTCCGCCTGGGCATGCGCCCAGGCGTTGTAACGCGCGTCTACCAGCGCTGATGGACGTGAGGCGCGATCTTCTCCTGATAGATCTGCTTCAGCGCCGCCATCGTCTCCTCAGAGAGCGCATCGACGTCGCTGGCGCGGGCATTGGCTTCAGCCTGTTCACGGTTTTTCGCGCCAGGGATCACCACGCTGACATCATCGTTCATCAGGATCCAGCGCAGCGCAAACATCGCCATGGTGGTGTCCCCGGTGACAAAGTGGCGAATCTCCTCAACCGCTTCCAGCGCCACCTCATACGGCACGCCGGAGAAGGTCTCGCCCTTATCGAACGCTTCGCCATTGCGGTTAAAGGTGCGATGGTCGTCAGCGGCAAACACGCTGTCGGCTCGCATTTTGCCGGTCAGCAGGCCTGAGGCCAGCGGCACACGGGCAATGATCGCCACATCACGGCGTTTCGCCTCACGCAGCAGCAGTTCCGCCGGACGCTGGCGGAAAATGTTGTAGATCAGCTGAATCGACGAGACGTTGGGAAATTCCAGCGCCTTAAGCCCTTCCTCAACTTTCTCAACTGAAACACCGTAGTGACGGATTTTTCCGGCGGCCACCATCTCATCCATCACCGCAAAGACGTCCGGGTTGTAGTAGACCTCGGTCGGCGGGCAATGCAGTTGCACCAGATCCAGCGTTTCGGTCTGCAGATTTTCACGTGAGCGATCGATAAAGGCGTTGAGATTTTCGGCTTTGTAGCCCGCAGCCACGTGCGGTGAAAGCCGACGCCCCAGCTTGGTGGCGACAAACGGGCGTTCCCCGCCGCGCTGGTTCAGCACCTCCGCGATAATCTTTTCGGAGCGGCCATCGCCATAGACATCGGCGGTATCAATAAAGGTGATGCCCGCATCCAGCGCGGCGTTCAGCGCGGCTTTGGCATCCTCCATGCTCACTTCTCCCCAGGTTCCGCCAATGGCCCATGCGCCAAAGCCAACTTCAGAGACGCGCTGACCGGTACGGCCCAGTATTCGTAATTTCATGCAAACCTTCCTCGATGCGTTTCAGACAGGGTGACAGAAAAGGGCTAACCACTGAGCTTAGCGCTTTCCGGCGGTGAGGCGATCCGGCGTTGTTGCATACCAGAGCGGTATAAAAAGGAGGCTTTTGACGGCAGGCTGCTGGTTACGTTGAAGATTTCTGCAAAAAACAGGCCAGGCCGCGTGGATACCGCTTCGCTAATTAATTGATTTTAAGAAATTTCACCTTAAATTAAACAGGCGAGAGTGTGGATTCGGTCACATACTTCAATTTTCAGGCCAACAAGTGGATCGCTATGTTTAAATTTGTTAAGTCGGTCTTTGCCAGTCCAGAGAAGTTTCTGCAGATCATGACCCGTCAGGATATCAACGACTCCATCGCCGAAGGTGAGCGCATCATTATTGATGAGAACGGTAATATCTCGGTCAATACGCTGAGTGAGGAAGTCAACGAAGATTTTGCCCGCCATGTGAATACGTTAAAGGGAGTGTAAGGTGGGTACCGCAATATTTATGGTGCTGATGGTCAGTGGTTACTGGTACACCAGCCGTGATTTAAACAGCCGCTTTAAAATCCGCCGCTCATCAGGCTGGGATGTCTATTTTCTGGTCGCCCTCTACGGCTGTATTTTTGTTCTGCAGGGCGTGTTTGCCACCGGTATCATCTGGCTGTTGCTGCTCTGTATGTCCGGTATCGCCAATGCCCTGCAGATGATTCCCGGCGTGCACCTGAAGTGGCAGGTGGAGTTCATGAACTGGAGTTTTCTGGGCATCCAGGCGCCAGTTGTTGTTATGCTCGCCTTTGCCATTCTGCTCTGCCTCTATCGCTCAAACTGGGCGGGCAGTGCACGCCTGAATGTATCAGGGCGTAAAGACCTCTATCAGCGGTTGTCACGTTCCAACGGCGTGGAGCAACTGCTGTTTCAGTGCATGGAGGAGGGCGAACTGGCGTGGATTACGCTGAAGTCGCGCCGTATTTACATCGGCATGGTGCATGCCTCGACCTTTGAATATGAGAGCACCAAAAACATCGTGCTGATCCCGATGCTGAGCGGCTATCGCGACAGCAAAACGCTGAAGCTGGCGGTAGAGCATAACTACAGCAAATGGTACGCCGAGCATGAGATCACGCTCGACTCGAAGCCTAAAGATGCGATGTCGTTCCGAAAAGTGATCATGGTGGACCAGATTGAGAGTCTGTCACTGTTTGATCCGGCCAGCGCCACGGCACTTTCGATGGGACATCCACAGGAAGTGGAGAAGAGTCAGGCGAATGACGACGACAGCCCGGATAGCAATAAAAGCCGGGACGAGGCGGATTAAAAAGCCAGGAAAGCATCCTGGCTTCTGGCTAACAGGCATATTGCTGCGCAGTATCTCTTAGCACGTCGGTAAAGTTGTAGATATCATTGAGTGACGTAATTGGATGGCGAGTTTCTTTTTTCTCGCCATCAAACATTCCGATATACAACTGGCTACGGTTGAAGTGAAGGCGACAAATTGGTTTACGGTTGTTGTCATCGATTAAAATACCAAGATAACTCTGTGTATCGCGAAAAGTGATGCGCTGAGGCTCAATAACTTTTCTAATTATTGATTTAACAACATGAAATCCTTCAATCTCCATTTCCGTAGTGATTATGGTGCCACTATCCGCCTCACTTTTATCATTGTTGCTTTTCGACAAATCTTCATTGTTAGGTTGGTTTGATACCATTGCTCCACCGCTAATAGCAGATTTTAGCCTTTCATTTACCTGGTCATTGAGCCATTGAGTGACTGCTTTTTTAGTCAGTATAGAGAATTGCTCTCTGACTTTCTGCGTGAGTATGCCGTCATAAACACGCGAGGCAAAAAATTTAACGAAATCTTCATCAGGTTCGCTGAACTGGCTGGAAATCATCTTCTTTATCTGGCTGATAAATTTAAGCTCGCCTGCGGCACTGACAATTGAATCGACATCAAAAGCACTTTTAGTGAGTTTAACTAACTCTGGGACCACGTGTTCATCGATATCCAATAAATCCAGTTCTAAAAACGGCTTCTCATCCATTTTATTTGGTGCATCCAAATCGGTGAAAAATTTATAAAGCTGGCCGTTTGTTAAGATAGAAATGCGAGCGTTTGTCACGTGAAAGTAACGGAAGAGTTGCGAAGCGTGTTTAACATTCAAAGGTTCGCCAATTTTTTTGCATTCGATGAGGATTTGAATCTCACCACCTTTAGAAATGGCGTAATCGATCTTTTCACCTTTTTTAGTGCCGACGTCACAGATGAACTCAGGAATGACTTCTGTAGGATCAAAAACATCATATCCCAGTATCTGGCTGATGAAGGGCATGACAAAAGCGCTTTTTGTGGCCTCTTCTGTCTGAATAATCGCTGCTTGCTGTTGAATCTTCGCTGAAAGGCCATTGAGGTTATTGAAAATATCCATTGCTCACCATGTTTTTGTTCGACTTAAGCCATGTTTTGAACTTCATTAGCTGATGTAATGAAGTATCCGGGATATGAAAGGTTAAAAATATTTTTTTGTTATATTAATCAATTTCTTAGTTGAGGGTAGGTGTGATGAATTGCTCCTTTAATCCAGAATAAAGTAAGAAAAAATTATCAGAAAAAAAAGTTGTTGGCTATTTAGTGATCGCTAATCAGAGGATTTTTTTCAAAACAGTTACTTTCAACAGTGGATGTTGGAGCTTTATAGTTAGACCGCAGTGTTTATCACTTGACAGCAATATGAAAAATACTTACTACTCACACCATATTTTCCGCCGTAAACAGCCGGAATGCGACTTTACCCTCCTCATAAACATCCGGTTGATAGCCGGTTTCCAGATGACTCAGCATCAGATCGATCGCTAAACGGGCATGCTGTCGGGCATGTTGATCCAGGGTAAACGCCACTTCATCGTTCAGCAGTAGCTGACGGGTCACATCATAAAGCTCATGGGTAATGTATGTGCATTTACCCAGCAGCTGATGGGCGCGCAGGGTATCGCTGACGTCCGTGTTGCCCATGCCGGTGTTATAGACCCCGGCAATCGCCTGTGACGAACGCAGATTGCGGGCCAGCTCGCTGCGGATGGTTTGCCGCTGGTCCTGACCCGACAGCACCTCACGCAGATAACGCTGCGGCGCACGCTGCTCCATGGCTTCACGGAAACCGGCGATACGCTGACGATGGGCGCGATAATCAAAGCGGCCGCTGACCATCAGAATGTCGCCGGGCTGGTTCAGGGTTTTACTCATCAGCAGGCCCGCGGTACGGCCTGCCTGATACTGGTTGATGCCAACATGACACAAGCGGTCAGCGTCGGGCAGATCGGTGACGATGGTGATCACCGGCACATTGCGGCTGCGGCATAGCGCCAGTGCCCGATAGACAGGCGGTGAGTCATGTGCAAACACAATAATGCCGTCTCGGGTGCTGCTGCGGGCGACAATGCTCTGTGCCAGCTGCCCGGGCTGCGCTTCGGCTACCAGGGTTTTGTGCAGCTTCAGGCGGCGATAGCCAAGCTGACTGGCGATCTCGCTGAAACAAGTGGTGAGCTGCTGAAAAAAGGATGAGCCGTTATTGCTGAGGAAGACTTCGATTTGCCACGGATGCTGATACTCCTCTGGCAGCAGACGGCGAAGTCCCGCTTCGCGCGCGGCCTTCAGAACTTTGCGGCTGGTCTCCAGCGAGACGCCGCCGCGCTCATTCAGCACCCGGTCGACCGTCGCAATCCCGACGCCCGCCATTTTTGCCACCACCTCTAAGGTGAGCTTTTTCATTCAGACTCCACGTGTAGATGGCGATTAGCTGATGCCTGTCAGACTGTTTAACTCTTCTAACCGTTTAATAGTAAAAGATAAAGCGATTTAATGATGGAAAACCATCAACGGCGCTGCGCCACAGGCTTTTACCTTCGGTGCGGTCGTCAGGCTAAAAAGCACAGCGGGCCGCTGTCCTGGCGGAAATACCGTTAAGCTTGTAGCGAGACAATTAACGAGGAGTGAATATGGCGCAGCAAAAAGACGTTCTGATTATTGGTGCTTCACGCGGTATCGGTCTGGCGGTTGTGCAGGCGTTTGCCGGTGAGGGCTGGCAGGTCACGGCCACCCACCGCAGCGGTGTTCCGGAGCAGGGCAACAGGCCAGGTATCGACTGGCAGGCGCTGGATATGACCGACGCATCAGCGGTTCAGCAGCTTGCCGGCCAGCTCAGTGGCAAAGCGTTCGATGCGATTCTGATTAATGCCGGAATTTCCGGGCCTTCGCACCAGAAGGTGTCGCAGAGTAACGATCAGGAACTGGCGCAGCTATTCCTGACCAATGCGATAGCCCCGGTTCGCACTGCAGAGATTCTGCTGCCGCTGCTGAAGCCGGAGGGCGTACTGGCACTGACCTCATCCCAGCTCGGCAGCCTGAATGAAAATCCGGAGGCGCAGATGCCGATTTACTCGGCCAGCAAAGCCGCACTGAATATGCTGAGCCGCACGCTGACCCCGGCGGTTGAAGCACAGAACGGGACGCTGCTGACGCTGCATCCCGGCTGGGTGAAAACGGATATGGGCGGCGAGAGTGCGCCGCTGACGGCAGAAGAGAGCGCGGCCGGTATCGTTCAGCAGCTGACCCAATGGCGCGGACGTGGGGGGCATCACTACGTTGATTACGCCGGCCAGCAGCTGCAGTGGTAAGCTGAAACGGGGCGGTTACGCCCCGATGTCACGCAGTGCCTTACCCTTCATCAGGTTGCGTTCAATGTGCTCCAGCGTCACATGTTTGGTCTCGGGTACCAGCATCATCGTCAGCATGATAAACACCAGATTGAGCGCGCCGTAGAACCAGAAAGTGTTGGCATTCCCCAGTTGATCCAGCATCGTCAGGAAAGTGGCTCCCACTATCATGTTGCCGACCCAGTTGGTGGTGGTGGAAGCAGTAATGCCGAAGTCACGCCCTTTCAGCGGCTGAATCTCTGAACAGAGTAGCCAGATGACCGGTCCGGCCGCCATTGCAAAGCCAACGATAAACATCAGCAGCATCGCGACCGCAAAGTATTTGCGGAAATCCGTTTCGACGCCGATGTGCAGCAGCGTGCCCAGCACGCCCATGCCCACCGCCATCACCAGAAAACTGGTGGTCAGCATTGGCTTACGACCCCAGCGATCGACAAAAAAGATGGCAATCAGCGTGGCCAGCATGTTGACCAGCCCGACAACTACCGTGCCCCACATCTGCTCACTGGTGCTGGAGAAACCGGCAATATTGAAGATTTTAGGGGCGTAATACATCACCACATTCATCCCGGTAAACTGCTGCATGACCTGTAGCAGCATCCCCAGCCAGACCGCGCGGCGGAAATTGCCATTAGAGTGGAACAGCGACCAGCCGCGCTGTTTCACCTGCAGGCTTTCACGGATCTCTTCCAGCTCCTCCCGCGCCTGCTCGCTGCTGTTACGCAGCCGATCCAGCACGCGCTGCGCCTCGTTGAAGCGTCCGTGCGCTGCCAGCCAGCGCGGACTGTTGGGCAAAAACAGCACGCCGATAAACAGGATCACCGCCGGAATAGCGATAACGCCGAGCATCCCGCGCCAGTTGCCGCTGTAGCTGAACGCGGTGTCGGAGAGATAAGCGACCACGATCCCGGTGGTGAGCATCAGCTGGTACATCGAAATCATTGAGCCACGAATACGTTCCGGCGCAATCTCCGCCAGATAGAGCGGCGCGGTGTAAGAAGCGATCCCTACCGCCAGCCCCAGCATCACACGGGCACAGACCAGCGACTCCACATCGGGAGAAAAGGCGGACCACAGCGAACCAATGACGAACAGCGTCGCACCCGCCAGCATACTTTTCTTACGTCCCAGCTTTGAGGACATCCAGCCCGCCGCCAGCGCACCCAGCGCCGCACCAAACATCATCGAACTCACCACCCACTCCTGCTGATGGCTGGTAATCTGCAAATCCTTCGCCAGGAACGGCAAGGCCCCTGCGATGACGCCGATATCCAGACCAAACAGCAGGCCGGACAGCGCCGCCATAAAACAGACGAACCAGGTAAAACGGTTCTGATGATTTCCCGATTTTTTAGCCGCGGCCATGCGAGTCTCCTTGCGATGATTCAGTGTCAACATTGTTAATGTTATGTAAACATAGCCGATATCAATGTGGGTCCGATCACACTTCCGGCTATCGCCGGGGTCGTATAACTGGGCTGTGAAAAGAAAGCATCAGAGATCAGCAGGTTGATGCAGAAACGGGAAACCGTAGCCGAGGCACGAATACGCAAAGCAGCCTGCAGCAGGTCAGATTTTGCAACTGACCGCCTGCGGCATTACACTTCCGCCTTTCTGCTATTTATTGAAGGTGCTTATGTCCGAACCTTTCCAGCGTCAGCCGCTGCCCTTGCCGGGCGGTCATAAAAAAGTTTTACTGCACTCCTGCTGCGCACCCTGTTCGGGTGAAGTGATGGAAGCGATGCTGGCCTCCGGCATTGAATACACCATCTATTTCTACAACCCGAATATTCATCCGCTCAAAGAGTATGAGCTGCGCAAAGAGGAGAATATTCGCTTCGCTGAGAAATTTGGCGTGCCGTTTGTTGATGCTGACTACGACCGGGATAACTGGTTTGAGCGGGCGCGCGGGCTGGAGTGGTCGCCGGAGCGCGGTGAACGCTGCACCATGTGTTTTGATATGCGCTTTGAGCGCACGGCACTCTATGCCCATGAGCACGGATTCCCGGTAATGACCAGTTGTCTGGGTATTTCACGCTGGAAAGATATGAAGCAGATTAATAGCTGTGGTGTCCGTGCGGCGGCGGCGTATCCGGATCTGCTCTACTGGGATTTCAACTGGCGTAAAGGTGGCGGATCGGCACGCATGATTGAAATCAGCAAGCGCGAGAGCTTCTATCAGCAGGAATATTGCGGCTGCGTCTATTCACTGCGCGACACCAACCGTCATCGCGTCACCCAGGGACGTGAGCGTATTAAGATTGGTGTGCAATATTATCAGCCGGATGAATCCTGATTAACTGATATCGCAGAAAGCATCTGCCTGCGCATAGCCGCGCGCTGAGCGCGTAACAGGCCGGACTGTTACGCCATAGCTCTGCTTTATGCTGTCTGGCCGTACGTAGTTGCACAGCGCGCAGGGGTCGTCAACGTCGGCCACCTGCTGCTTCGCTTCTTTACTCATCATACGTTTACGGCAGGCGCCTGGCGTGCAGCCCATAATCTGCTTAAACGAGCGGGTAAAAGACTGCTGGCTTTCAAAATGGTATTTCAGCGCCAGGCTGATGATTGGCGTGCGGCTGTTTTTCAAATCATTCACACTGGCGTTAAGTTTTTTCTTGCGAATATAGCGCGCCAGCGTTTCATTATGATAACGGGCAAAGAGTTTCTGTAAATACCATTTCGAATAGCCGGCTTTTTCTGCAATATCATCCACGCTTAAACGCTGGTCGAGATTATTGTTAATCCACTCAGTGATAGAGACGATCACGCTTTCGTTATATCTTTTTTCTTTCATGGCTGTTCTCCCCTGTTTAATTCAGCGGGATTATGAATTGTTTATCTTAATGTGCTTATTCTTTGCGTAAAGTTCTTTCAGTATTTGAATCGTTATCTCTTGAGATATTCATATGAACAGCAGTTATTAATAAAAAAGACGAATTGTGATTAGTCTGTTGTTAACTCTAAGAGGAATAATTTATCCAGGGCGGATAAGATAAACGCGAGCATATTATTTCGCTTGCCGCTTCACGGTTAAGGCGGCCAGCGTCTATGAAATCAACGCCATAGCACGGACCATCAATAGATTTTCTGCCGCGACATGCCAGGCTTACGACTCACCTTTAACCTGGAGAACACCGGATGAGCCCGACATACGCGTTGAAAAAACCGCTTGCCGCTTTGCTCACCTCGCTGGCTTTATTTGCGCATGCGCCCGCCAGTGCCGCGCCTGTTTATGGCGAACAGCTGGAAGGATTTCATTACCCCTATCCTCTGCAGCATGTCGATTTTCAGTCCCAGCAGCAAACGCTGAGTATGGGCTATATGGATGTGAAACCGGTGCAACAGGCCAACGGCAAAACGGTGGTGCTGATGCACGGTAAAAACTTCTGTGGCGCAACGTGGGAAGTGACCATTCGTGCACTGAGTCAGCAGGGCTATCGCGTTATCGCGCCCGACCAGATTGGCTTCTGCAGCTCGACCAAGCCCGCCAGCTATCAATACAGCTTTCAGCAACTGGCTGAAAACACCCATCAGCTGCTCGCCCGGCTGGGGGTGGAGAAGGCGGTGATCATCGGTCATTCTACGGGCGGAATGCTGGCCACGCGTTATGCGCTGATGTACCCGGAACAGACGCAGAAGCTGGTGCTGGTCAACCCGATTGGGCTGGAGGACTGGAAAGCCAAAGGCGCACCGTGGCGGTCGGTGGATCAGTGGTATCAGCGTGAACTGAAACTCAGCGCGGAGGGCATTAAGAAGTATGAGCAGCAGACCTACTATGTCGGGCGCTGGAAATCTGACTATGACAAGTGGGTCGATATGCTGGCCGGGCTCAACAGCGGGCCGGGACATCAGAAAGTGGCGTGGAACTCCGCCCTCATCTACGACATGATTTTCACGCAGCCGGTATTTTATGAATTTGGCGACCTGAACGTGCCCACCACCCTGATGATCGGCACCTCAGACACCACAGCCATCGGCAGTGACATCGCCTCAGCAGACGTGAAAGCCCGGCTGGGGGATTATGCGGTGCTGGGGAAAGAGGCCGCAAAACGCATTCCGGGCGCGCGTTTAATTGAATTCCCCGGGATGGGACACGCGCCACAAATGGAAGAACCGGCAAAGTTTAATCAGACACTGCTCGACGATCTGGCGCGACCCTGACGGGTCAGGCGCTGCGGCGCCTGATCTCAAACCGCTACGCGTTTCTGCTTTTTCCTGAGGTACATCTGCTCATCGCTGTCGTGCAGCAACTGTTCCAGCGATTGCGGGTGCGCCGCGTCAAACTCCACCACGCCGGACGAGAATTGCAGGCGGTAACGACGGTTCAGGCTGACTGACTGCTGTTTCAGATAACGATCGAACTGGGCGAGTAACGCTTCGCTCTGCTGCTGCTGCAGGCCGTTAAACAGCACCACGAACTCATCGCCGCCCAGACGGGCAAACAGATCGGAGTGCTTAAACACTACCTTCATCGCATCGGCAAAGTCCATCAGTGCGCGGTCGCCTTCACGGTGGCCCAGCGTGTCGTTAATCTGCTTAAACTTGTCGAGATCGAGAAAGGTCAGGCTGGCGGGCCGGTTTTTCATCAGGCACTCATTCAGTACCATCTGCCCCAGCGTCATAAAGCCGCGGCGGTTGGTAATCTGGGTCAGCTCATCGCAGGTGGCGGTTTGAAAGGCGACCAGTTCCGCTTCGGCCATCGCGGCAAGGTCGCGCATCGTGGCCTGATCCTCTTCATTAAACTGACGCGGCTCGCGGCCAATAATGCAGAGCGTACCCATTTTCGCGCCGCCGGGTGCACGCAGCGGACAGCCTGCATAAAAGCGAATATGCGGCTCGCCGGTCACCAGCGGATTATCATAAAAACGCGCATCTTTTTGCGCATCTTCGACAATCATGATCTCATCCTGCAGGATGGCATGGCCGCAAAAGGAGATGTTGCGGGGCGATCCTTGAGGTTTATAGCCCTGAGCAGATTTAAACCACTGGTGGTCAGCTTCCAGCAGGCTGACTAACGCGATAGGAACGTCATACAGGCGGCGTGCCAGGCGGGTTAAACGATCAAACCGCTCCTCCGCTGGTGTGTTCATTATGTTCAGCGCACGCAACTGCGATAAACGTTGTGCCTCGTCGGCAGGGATTTCAGGTGCTTTCATCACAGAGACCTTTATTGTTTTAGCGGAAGCCAGGTTCTGGTGTTTGCCTTATGGCGAAGGAGAGCGTGATACACATATCACGCTCTTTATGAGGAGGGGATCAGAGCACTTTTTGTTCTGCGAGATCAAGGGCGAAATAGCTGAAAATCAGGTCCGCACCGGCGCGTTTAATCGCACCGAGACTTTCCAGCACTACATTACGCTCATCAATGGCACCGGCCTGTGCGGCAAATTTGATCATCGCGTATTCGCCACTCACCTGATACGCCGCCAGCGGCAGTTCGGTGCGTTCACGAATGTCGCGCAGGATATCCAGATAGGCACCTGCCGGCTTCACCATCAGTGAATCCGCGCCCTGCGCCGCATCAAGCAGCGATTCACGGATCGCTTCACGACGGTTCATCGGGTTCATCTGGTAGGTTTTACGATCGCCTTTCAGCGCTGTTCCGGCTGCTTCACGGAACGGGCCGTAAAACGATGAAGCGAATTTGGTGGAGTAGGACATGATGGCGGTCTGGGTAAAGCCCGCCGCGTCCAGTGCCCGGCGAATCGCCTCAACCTGACCATCCATTGCCGCTGACGGCGCAATAAAATCCGCACCGGCCGCGGCGGCAACCACGGCCTGCTTACCCAGGTTTGCCAGAGTTGCATCGTTATCGACGCCGTGATCGCAGAGCACGCCACAGTGGCCGTGGCTGGTGTATTCACAGAAACAGGTGTCAGACATCACGATCATTTCCGGCACGGTATCTTTGCAGATGCGGGACATACGTGCCACCAGACCGTTTTCGTTCCAGGCATCGCTGCCGGTCGCATCGGTATGGTGCGAAATACCAAAGGTCATCACCGAGCGAATGCCTGCTTTGGCGATGCGCTCAATCTCATAAGCGAGACGTTTTTCCGGAATACGCATCACGCCAGGCATCGCCTGAATCGCTTTGTAATCGTCGACTTCTTCTTCAACAAAGATAGGCAGAGCCAGATCGTTCAGGCTCAGAGAAGACTCCTGGAACATTTCACGCATTGAAGCGCTGGCGCGCAATCTTCTTGGGCGCTGGATAAGTGAATAATCAGACATTTTCATTCTTACGCAGGTGAAAAAAGTGACGACAGTTTACTCTCTTTGCCCGCAAGGCATGAAGGTTTGTGTGCGGAAATAAGAGGGGAAAAGGAGTCTCCCGCCGGGCGGCGGGAGAGCAGAGCGATTACTCGTTGATATCCGGATGCTGCTGCACCAGGGTTTTACGTTTCGCTTCCAGGCGAGCGATCTCTTCGTCGATATCTTCGATTTTATGCTCGATGTTATCGTGATGCTCCTGCAGGATTTCGCGCGCTTCTTCCATGTCTGAGGCGGCTGGTGTCGCACCTTTCAGTGGCTTGTTCGCCGTCTCTTTCATGAACAGACCGGTAATCAGACCAATCACTGCGACGACCATCAGATAGTAGGCTGGCATGTAGAGGTTGCTGGTGGTTTCTACCAGCCAGGCCGCCAGCGTTGGCGTCAGACCGGCAACCAGTACCGAGATGTTAAACGCACTCGCCAGCGCACTGTAGCGGATGTGCGTCGGGAACATCGCAGGCAGTGACGAGGCCATCACACCGGTAAAGGCGTTGAGGATCACCGCCATCAGCAGCAGACCGGCAAAAATCAGGCCCAGCACGCCACTGTTGATCATCATAAAGGCGGGAATTGCGAAGACCAGCAGGGCGATACTGCCGATAATGACAAACGGACGACGGCCGAAACGGTCACTCATCATGCCGATCATCGGCTGAACAAACAGCATACCAAGCATGATGGCGATGATAATCATCACGCCGTGATCTTCGCTGTAGTGCAGGTTATGCGACAGGTAGCTCGGCATGTACGTCAGCAACATGTAGTAGGTGACGTTCGTCGCGATAACCAGACCGATACAGGAGAGCAGGCTGCGCCAATGTTTGGTCGCAATCTCTTTAAACGAAACCTGCGGACCATCCTGCAGGCCTTCGCGGTCGCCCTGTTCCAGTTTATCCACGTGCTGCTGGAATGCCGGGGTCTCTTCCAGCGCATGACGCAGGTAAAGACCGATGATGCCCAGCGGCAACGCGACGAAGAACGGCAGACGCCAGCCCCACTCAAGGAAGTTCGCTTCCCCGATAATGGAGGAGATCAGCACCACCAGACCCGCGCCCAGCACGAAGCCCGCAATCGAACCGAAGTCGAGCCAGCTCCCCATAAAGCCGCGTTTACGGTCAGGCGAATATTCGGCGACAAAGATAGACGCACCGGTATATTCACCGCCGACCGAGAAGCCCTGTGCCATCTTAGCTAACAGCAGCAGAATCGGCGCCCAGATGCCGATGGAGGCATAGGAGGGTATCAGGCCGATACAGAACGTACTGACTGACATGATGATGATGGTGATGGAAAGGATTTTCTGACGACCATATTTGTCGCCCAGCATACCAAAGAACAGACCACCCAGCGGACGGATCAGGAAAGGTACAGAGAAAGTACCCAGCGCGGCGATCATCTGCACACCTGGTGATGCATCCGGGAAGAAGACTTTACCCAGTGCATAGGCCACAAAGCCATAAACACCGAAGTCGAACCACTCCATCGCGTTACCCAGAGAGGCCGCGGTGATGGCTTTACGTAAACGGGCATCATCGATGATGGTCACATCATCTAGCCCAATTGGTTTTACACGCTTCCTACGCAATTTCATAGAATTACCCTGTTATAGAACACGAAAGTCCTCAACGGCGCGAGCCGGGGTGAAGCAGTCAGACCGCTGCGTTGAGAAATTTAAGCATAGCTTCAAATAAGCACGGTTTACGCGCTCGCTGACACAATAATTACTGTTGTTATTATTGCGAACAGCGACAGAGTATACCGTTTTAGTGTGATATCTGTCATGTTTGGGCTACATACAGGCTATTTCTATCACTGATATGGCTGGTTAGCTGCGCAAAAAAATTATCACGCTGCGTGACGATCGCCGTTTTTTTCAGCAAATTGGGGGCGGGAAGGAGTGATGAGCGGCGATACCGACGTCACAGGTGGTTATTCTCTATACAGAGCAGGATGGCAGTAAGCCATGCGACATAACGAAAGACGCGCAGACGCCGATATTGCGCGGAAAGCCTGTTAAGTTCAGGGTTGGTTCAGATGCTGGCTGTCTGATGAGTATCAGGGGCGTGATTCGCTTTAACCGGCTGTGCGCCCTGTCTGGCGAGCCAGGCGATCAACGCCGCGTTGTCCATCGGGCGGGCATAATAATAGCCCTGAATGAAGACCACGCCGCGCCGTTGCAGATAGCTGAACTGCAATGCGCTCTCGACGCCTTCCCCCAGCACTTCCAGCTCAAGCTCATGACTGAGCTGAATGATTGCATCCAGCACCGGGGTTTTGCCCTCCAAAGATTCGATCGTGTTGATAAAGCCGCGATCGATCTTCAGATAATCCATGGTGAAGGTCTGTAAGTAACTCAGCGAACAGTGACCGGTACCAAAATCATCAATCGCGACTTTCATTCCGCAACCGCGCAGCTGCTCCAGCTTGCGTGCCACCTCAACGCCATCTTTGATCAGGCTGCGTTCGGTCAGCTCCAGGGTAATCAGGAACTGCTTCTCTTTTACCCGCCCGGCGAAGTGCAGCATATCGTCGACAAAGTCCGGGTGCTGCAGATGATCGGCCGCCACGTTAATGGCCAGATGGAAGCCTGGCTCAACCTGCCACGCCTGCACATCCTCTGCAATTAAATCGAGCAGATGTCGGGTCAGCGGCACAATCATGCCTTCCGCTTCAGCGGCACTGATAAAAATATCGGGCCGGATGCCGTTACCGTCGGGCGTTGTCCAGCGCAGCAGTACCTCTGCGCCGCTACAGCGCTGCAGCCGGTTGTCATAGACCGGCTGATAGTGCGCCCTGAACTGACCGCTGGCGATGGCCCGCCGAATCTCATCGCGCCAGGAAATACGCCGTTGCAGCCAGTTCGCCATCAGCATCATCAGCAGAATCGAGAAAATTATCGCCATCGGCATGATGATCAACATCACCTGACGCCAGGCCAGGATCAGCTCAGAGGGTGAGGCAATAAGGGTGACAGAGAGCGGATAGCGGCTGGAGCTGGCCTGATAAATCAGCGGTTTCAACCAGCCGGACTGAGCGATTTGCGGAGCGCCAAACGAGATCGGGGCGCCGTCGTTAAATTCCATGCTGAAATGATAGAGATGGGTACTGCTGATGGCGCGCATAAAATCGATCAGATACTGGCCATCAACGACTGCCCAGAATCCCTCACCATCGGGCAGATCGCGCATAAAAATCACTGCGGGACGGTCCGGCACACCCGCCGTTCCGGCAATCGACAGGCTCCACCAGGCTTTTCCGGTGACCGGCGCATCACGCATGATCATATCACTCAGAAAAGCAGGCTTTGTACCATAGGCTGAAGAGCAGGCAATTCTATTTTCTTCCATTTTACCAATGGCGCGAAAATAGGGAGTCAGCGCACCGATGCGCTGTAACTGGCTTTCAATCTGGCTGCAGGGCTGATGCTGAAACTGGCGCAGTTCAGTAATCATATTCCAGGCGCTGTCGCTCATTCTCTCGGCCTGAGATAATAACGTCTTTGCCGCGCTCATCTGCTGCTGCCACACGGTGTGACGCGCATCAAGGGCCGTGAAAAAAATGCCAATAATCAGAGGCAGCACGCCGGAGATAATAATCACCAGCCTGGCGTAGTCGCGTTTTCGTTTCAGTAGCGGCACCGCTAAATCCTCTGGGTATTATTGGTATTATATGGAGGGGCTAATCAGTGGCGCAGCATAGCATTTCTCCGGGCGGTGCAGATTAGCGTTTTTGCGATCAACTGAACTGACTCAGGTCAATTATCGACCAGACTTTACATTTTATTGACAGGTTGTTTTGCCTTTATTGGTATTCAGCAAAAAAACAGGTGAGAACGGCGGGCCAGGCAGAAGGATGAATCGCTGCTGCAGCCTGGGTTGACCCTGGCCCGCCTGAGCGCGGGCGCAGGGTAAAGGTGATTCTTAATCAGCAAAATAGATCTGTTTCAGCGCCACTTCAACGCCACGCAATTCAGCCAGTCCTTTCAGCCTGCCAATGGCAGAATAGCCGGGATTGGTATTTTTATGCAGGTCGTCCAGCATCTGATGGCCGTGATCGGGGCGCATCGGAATCGCTCGCTGATTGCCCGCCCGTCGTCGCCGCTGCTCTTCCGCCAGAATGACCCTGATGACACCGACCATATCGACGTCGCCCGTCAGGTGTGCGGCTTCATGGAAGCTGCTGGGGTTTGCCTCGCGCTTTGTGGCGCGCAGGTGGACAAAGTTGATGCGGTCGGCATAGGTTTCCGCCATCTCAACCAGCACATTGTCGGCACGCACGCCATAGGAACCGGTACAGAAACAGAAACCGTTGTGCAGACTGTCCACGGTTTCCTTTAGCCACTGCATATCCTCCTGAGTAGAGATAATGCGCGGCAGGCCCAGAATCGGGCGCGGTGGATCGTCCGGATGCACCGCCAGTTTAATACCTACTTCTTCCGCAACCGGCACGATAGCGCGCAGGAAGGTTGCCATATGCTCGCGCAGTTTCGCTTTGTCGATGCCGTCATACTGTGCCAGCTGCGCCTGGAACTGCTCCAGGGTGTAACCTTCTTCGGCACCGGGCAGACCGGCAATAATATTGCGCACCAGCGTGCTTTTATCGTCAGCGCTCATGGTGGCAAAGCGCTGAGCAGCGGCCTGCTGTTCAGCCGCGCTGTAATCCTGCTCCGCGCCCGGACGCTGCAGCAGATACAGCTCGAAAGCGGCGAAAGCGTCGGCGTCGAAGCGTAGCGCTTTTGCGCCATCCGGCAGGGTCCAGGCGAGGTCGGTGCGCGTCCAGTCCAGCACCGGCATAAAGTTGTAGCAGACGGTATCAATACCGCAGGCGGCCAGATTGCGTATCGACTGCTGATAGCTGGCGATATAGCGAAGGTAGTTACCGCGCTGGGTTTTGATCGCCTCATGGACCGGGATGCTCTCAACCACCGACCAGACCAGACCCTTTTCCGCCAGCAGTGCCTGACGCGCTTTAATCTCCTCAACCGGCCACACTTCACCGTTAGGGATATGGTGCAGCGCCGTCACAATACCGGTTGCGCCCGCCTGACGCGCATCATCCAGGGAGACCGGATCGTTCGGGCCGTACCATCGCCATGTATGTTCCATTATTACTCCTCAACTGTGATGTGGCCCAGTGGTCAGGCCGCTGGGCCAAGAGTAGGATAGTGGACACATCAGGGCCGTGATCCGGATCGCAGCATGACAAACTGCATCCGGCAAGTAAGCGGTTTATGCGGAATAAAAGGAGAGGGTAATGACCCTGCCAGTCATCAAAACGGAGCGCCTGTATCGTCAGATCGCCAACGCCATTATGGCCAGCATCACGCACGGTGATTTTGTGGCGGGCGGCCTGTTGCCGCCCGAGCGCGAGCTGGCAAAACAGCTGGGTGTCAGCCGTTCATCAGTGCGTGAGGCATTGATTGCGCTGGAGATGACCGGCTGGGTCGATATCCGCACCGGCAACGGCGTCTACGTCGCTCAGCCGCAGCCACAGGCTGCAATCCCGCAGGAGAGCTGCAGCCTGCAGGATCTTTTGCAGGCGCGTGAAGCCTTTGAAGGCATGCTGGCAGGATTTGCCGCCCGTAACGGTACCGCCGGGCAGCGGGAGGCACTGCTGGCGCTGACCGCTGAACTGCAGCAGTACAATGAAAACGATGCGGCATTTCTGGAGCAGGATAAACGCTTCCATCTGCTGATCGGCGAGATGAGCGGCAATGACGTGTTACGCGACCTGCTGGAGCAGCTCTGGAACCGGCGTCACAGCCCGCACGTGCAGCGGCTGGAACGCCATTATGCCGATAACAGCTTCGCACAGGCGATGAACGCTGACCATCAGCAGATTGCCGATGCGATTGTGGCAGGCAATGAAGCAGCGGCCCGCCAGGCGATGGAGAGCCATCTGCAGCACGTCCAGCAGCGGCTACTTGGTTAATCCCCGAACGCGTTTAGGTCGTCCGGTGCCCAGCATAATCGCCAGACGGCTGCCGCCTGGCGTGGTCTCCATCAGGATTTTGGTAATACTGGTCAGCGGCACCGAGAGCAGCATGCCGACCGGACCGAGCAGCCAGCCCCAGAAGACCAGCGACAGGAACACCACCAGCGTTGATAAGCCCAGGCCGCGACCCATCAGACGCGGTTCCAGCATGTTGCCGAACACCATATGAATTGCGGTAAACAACGCTGCCACCATCGCGGCATCAAACAGGCTGTTCAGTAACAGCGCCTGCAGAAAGGGCGGAATGCCGGCAATAATCGGGCCGATATTAGGAATATAGTTGAGGATAAATGCCACGACGCCCCACAGCAGCGCGAACTTCACATCCAGCAGATAGAGACTCAGCCAGACGGCGATGCCGGTGATGAGACTCACCAGGGTTTTCAGCGCCAGATAATGCGTCACGCCTTTCAGCGCCTTATGCAGCCCGGCGATACGAATTTTCGGGTTCACCAGCGCGTTACGCATTTTGTAAGGCAGGTGATGAACCTCAAACAGCATAAAGACCACGGTCAGCACCAGCAGCACAGTATTGGTCATCGCACCCGAAAAGCCGCTGAGCGCCACGCTCGCCAGATTCATCATGGTATTCGGGTCGAAACGCTGTACCAGCGCGTCGGTAGAAATATTGAGATGAAAGCCCGCCGCCAGATGTTGCAGCACCGTCATTTTCTGCTCCATGGTGGTGCGCAGTTGCGGGTAAAGGTCAGAAAACTCGCTCATTGAGCTGGCGATGATGGTACCCAGCAGCAGGATGCCGCAGAAGATCACAGTAATGACCAGCCCAATCGCCAGTCCACGGCGGAAGCCACGACGCATCAGCATCGTCACCAGCGGGTTGAGCACAATGGCAAAGAACGCCGCCAGCAGAAGCGGGACCAGAATATCGGACGCGGCCCGAACCCCGGCAACAATGATGACCAGCATCGCCAGTTTTATCAGAATATTTTGTCCAATCTTTTCCTGTTGCAGCTCGCTCATTGCCTCTCCCGTGACGTAATCTGGCTGTTGGAAGTGTAGCTGAAAGAAAATTAACAATCTGATTTATCAGAGAAACGGTAAAGCGCGGCGGCATAATAGCGAGGTAATCAGCGCCACCGCACTCAGCTATGACGGCAGGACCGCGACCTCCTGCTGTTACTGTTATTGCGCCGCGTTTAACTGCCCGATAACCGTGCCAGTGTGATGCGCCGGTAGCGAAAGCAGGTATAGTTAAAGGATAAACCTTATCATTCAGCCAACTACGTGCGAGAACCTATGCCTGAACAGCCTGCAGCGGAACAGAATGCTCCATCCGGAAGCCTGAACATCTCGCTGCTGATCCTCTCTATCGTCGCCTACAACTTTGCCAGCTATCTCACAATTGGTCTGCCGCTGGCGGTCCTGCCAGGCTGGGTGCATGACCAGCTGGGCTTCAGTGCATTCTGGGCGGGCGTGGTGATCAGCCTGCAATATGTTGCAACACTGCTGAGCCGGCCACATGCCGGGCGCTATGCCGATCTCTGGGGGCCAAAGAAAGTGGTGGTGACGGGTCTGGTGGGCTGTCTGATTAGCGGGTTGTGCATTCTGCTGGCGGCACTGATCGCATCCCCGCTGTGGAGCCTGATACTGCTCTGCGTGGGCCGGTTGATTCTGGGTGTGGGCCAGAGCTTCACCGGCACCGGCACCTCGTTGTGGGGCGTAGCGCGGGTCGGTTCGCTGCACATTGGCCGCGTGATTTCCTGGAACGGCATCGTCACCTATGGCGCGATGGCGATAGGCGCGCCGCTGGGCGTAGTGATCTTCCGGGCCGGCGGGCTGCTGTGGCTATCGCTGGTGATTGTGGCCATCTGCGTGGTGGGTATCGTCTGCGCGGTCCCGCGCCCGGCGGTAAAAGCCAGCCGCGCCAGGCCGCTGCCGTTTCGGGCGGTGCTGGGGAAAATCGCTGGCTTTGGCGCGATTCTGGCGATGGGTTCAGCGGGTTTCGGCGTGATTGCCACCTTTATCACGCTGTTCTATCAGGATAAAGGCTGGGAAGGGGCCGCCTTTGCGCTTTCCCTGTTCAGCGGCGCTTTTGTCGGGGCGCGCCTGCTGTTCCCGAATGCGATTAACCGCCACGGTGGCCTGCGGGTCGCCAGCGTTTGTCTGGCAGTTGAGGCTGCCGGCCTCTTTCTGGTCGCCGCAGCGGGTGATCCCTGGATGGCAAAAGCGGGCGCGTTTCTGACCGGTGCCGGATTCTCGCTGGTGTTCCCGGCGTTGGGTGTGGTGGCGGTAAAAGTGGTGCCGCAGCAGAATCAGGGCAGCGCCCTGGCGACCTACACTGCTTTTATGGATCTGTCGCTGGGAATAACCGGGCCACTGGCCGGATTCATCATGAATTATGCCGGCGTCTCCCGCGTCTACCTGCTCACGGCGCTGCTGGTCTGCGTCGCCTTCTTCTGTACGCTGCGCCTGCAGCGGCGCCAGACTTCAGAGCCCGTAACCGGGGATTCGTCAGGATAAAAAAATGGCCCAGCAGCGGGCCATAACGTCTTTTCAGACACAGATAAACCAATAAATTTCGGGTGCAACAGGTTTCAGGCCTGCAGCAGTTCAATACTGTGGCGGATCTGGCGTTCAATCTCCGCCGGTGTCCAGCTGTTGAGCTGACCGGAGAACGGCTCAAAGGCGTAGACGCCCTTATAGCCGAGCATCTCCAGCCGTTTAACCTGCACCACGCTCTTCAGCACATCGTTGTCACTCAGCATGATGCGTTCGTCGTCGGTCAGTTCGGCAGTCGGACGCCGATCTTCCACACCCGAAAGATGCACCAGCCCAATCTGGTCAATATTGATACCCGCCGGAAATTCCTGTTCAGCCTGTTCATAGAGATGATGGTGAAAGGTATCCAGCAGCAGCCTGAAGGGCACATCCGCCGCGGCGATCAACTGCTGCGCCTCTACGATCGAACGCAGTGAGCTGATCGGAAACCCCAGCGGCTCCACCAGCCCCTGAATGCCATAGTGTGCAAAGCGCGGCGCCAGTTGCTGCATTGCCGCCTGCGTCTGCTGAGGCGACACGGTAATTCCCTCATTCAGTGGGCACATCACCAGTGCCTTTGCGCCGATCTGTTGTGCGGTTTGTAGCAGCGACTCCGCCCGCGTCAGCAGCGCGTCATCGATCCGGTTAAAGGGGTAGAGCGCATTAATCGTGACAATATCGATGTGATACTTATCCGCCAGGGCGCGCAGCTGATCGGTGCTGAGGTCATCGGTGACGCTGCCGCCCGGCATGTCATTACGCAGTTCGACCTTGCTCAGCCCCAGACGCTGAACCAGCTGAAAGAAGGCTTCCAGCGAGAGCCGGGGCGCAATTTTGCGATTGATACAGAAACGGGTGGGATCGATGGCCATGCGTTGACTCCGGGACAGGAGAAGGATGAACTAAAGAAAACATTTATTTCATTAATAGTGAATTATGAAATACAGATTATTAGATCGGTCTCGCATTAATTTCATATTCCGTTTCAGTCTGATGCATAAACGCTGGATCAACATCGCAGGATTACCTGCTCTGTCCGCCACTGCTTTTTGCCTGTCTGGCTAAGGCTGAGCGCGGTTAAACGCCGCCTGCCATCGGGACATCGTCAGAGGCTGGAGGGCGGCAAAAATGCGATCCGTGCCGCTAAAAGCAAATTTTCCAAAAAGAACTATTTGAAAAATTTATTCCACTGTAATAGCTTCATAGCACGCTTTCAGGTTTGCCTGGTCAGGCAGTGTGGCAGGCCACAGGGCCCGTCTGCAGGAAACTTAACCATCTTAAGAGGCAACATCATGACAATCATAGGTAACTTTATTGGCGGCAAAACGACTTTCAGCGCCAGCAATGAAACCATTCCTGTTTACGATCCGGCAACCGGCAAAGTGGTACGTGAACTGACGCAAAGTACTGCTGATGAAGTGGCCCAGGCGATTGGTGTCGCGCATGACGCATTTGCTGCCTGGTCAAAAACCTCGCCGCTGCGTCGCGCCCGCGTTCTGTTTAACTTTAAAGCTCTGATGGAGCAGCATCGTGAAGAGATGGCGGCGCTGATTGTCTCTGAGCATGGCAAAGTCTGGTCTGATGCGTTAGGTGAACTGACGCGCGGCATTGAAGTGATTGAGTTTGCCTGCGGGATTCCACATCTGCTTAAAGGTGAATATTCCCCGAACGTCGGCGGCGGCGTTGACAGCTTTTCGCTGATGCAGCCGGTGGGTGTTGTAGCGGGGATTACGCCGTTTAACTTCCCCGCGATGGTGCCGCTGTGGATGTTCCCGATCGCGCTGGCCTGCGGTAATACCTTTGTTCTGAAACCGCCGGCGCTGGATCCCTCTGCGGCCGTGCGCATGGCCGAGCTGCTGACTGAAGCGGGACTGCCGGATGGCGTATTCAACGTGGTGCACAGCTCTAACGAAGATGCTGAGCAGCTCTATAAAGATCCGCGCATCGCAGCGGTAAGCTTCGTCGGCTCGTCCGGCGTTGCTGAGCATATCTATAAAACTGCCAGCGCCCACGGCAAGCGGGTGCAGGCATTTGGCGCGGCGAAAAACCACGCTATCGTTATGCCGGATGCCGATCTGGATGCCACCGTTAACGCGATTATGGGCGGTGCGTTTGGCTCGGCCGGTGAACGCTGCATGGCGCTGCCGGTTGTGGTCGCGGTGGGCGATGACACTGCTGACAAGCTGATTGCCCGTCTGACGCCACTGGTGAAAGCGCTGCGGATCGGTCCTGGGATCAATCAGGGTGCCGATGAAAATGAGATGGGACCGGTTGTCTCCGCCGCGCACCAGAAGAAGGTGCTGGGTTACATCGATAAAGGCGAGCAGGAAGGCGCGAAGCTGGTGGTCGATGGCCGTAACGTGCAGGTTGCAGGTCACGCCGAAGGTTACTACGTTGGCGGCACGCTGTTTGATAACGTCACCTCTGAGATGGTGATCTGGCGTGAAGAGATTTTTGGGCCGGTGCTGAGCATCATGCGCGCACCGGACTACGACAGCGCGCTGCAGCTGGTCAACAGCCATGAGTTTGGTAACGGCAGCGCAATTTTCACCAGCAACGGTCACACCGCGCGTGAGTTTGTGCAGAACGTTGAAGCGGGCATGGTTGGTGTTAACGTGCCGGTTCCGGTGCCGATGGCATTCCATAGCTTCGGGGGCTGGAAGCGTTCCGTGTTTGGCGCGCTCAATGTTCACGGGCCGGATGGCGTGCGCTTCTATACCCGCATGAAAACCGCCACTGTGCGCTGGCCGTCCGGTCAGCAGACTGTGTCTGAATTCAGTATGCCAACCTTAGGCTGATCTATTTCAACGCTGATCGCGACCGGCAGGAGAGTCAGCCGGTCGCTTTGTTCGCTGGCACCTTGCCCGGTGAACCTACCGCAGCGTCAATCCTGACAGAGAGGAGGATCAGGATGTCTTTACTGTCGAAAGCACAGGCCCCTGACGCACAGGGTTGTATCCAGCATGTGACGCCTGAGCGTGCTGGCTGGCGTTATGTTGGCTTTGATGCTTATCTGCTGAAAAAAGGGGAAACCCTGCGCCTGACCAGCGGTGATAAAGAGCTGTGTCTGGTGCTGGTGGCCGGGCTGGCCTCGGTGAAAACCCGTCATGCTGAGTTTCCCGGGATCGGTAAGCGCATGTCGCCTTTCGAACGCGTGCCACCGTATTCCGTGTATGTGCCGCATGACGATGAAGTGGAAGTCTATGCTGACAGCGATCTTGAGCTGGCCGTCTGTAACGCACCCGGTCAGGGCAATCTGCCCGCAAGACTGATTGCGCCAGCAGATGTCGGTGTTGAGCATCGCGGTAAAGGGCGCAACCAGCGTCTGGTACATAATATCCTGCCTGATACTGAACCGGCAGACAGCCTGCTGGTGGTGGAAGTTTATACCAACGAAGGCGATACCAGTTCCTATCCCAGCCACAAGCATGATCAGGAGGAGAGTGAAAACGAAACCTACCTGGAAGAGACTTACTATCACCGTTTCGATCCGGAACCTGGCTTTGCCATGCAGCGCGTCTACACCGACGATCGCTCACTGGATGCCTGTATGGCACCCTATAACCGCGACGTCGTGATGGTGCCGCGTGGCTATCATCCGGTTGCGACGCTGGCCGGTTACAACAACTACTATCTGAACGTGATGGCAGGGCCGATACGGCTGTGGAAATTCAGCTGGGAGAAAGATCATGCCTGGGTGAACAGCGACAGCTATCCACGAACAGAGTAAGGCGCAGCGGTTTTATCAGTGCATGCCTGTAAAAAAGGGCAGCCAATCGGGCTGCCCTTTTTGTTGTATGTAACTCAGGAGGTTTCGGCATTATTCAGCGCCAGTGACACCGCCAGCGTCTGTGCCAGGCAAAGTGAGGCGACCTGCGAACGGAAGCCATCGACCTGCGCTTCACGCACCACAAAGCAGACATCGCTAAAGGCAGCCAGCGGGCTGACCTGGCTGTCGGTAATGGCGATCTGATGCGCGCCACGCTTAGCCCCCATTTCGACGACCTCGACCGCTTCACGCGCATAAGGCGAGTAGCTGATCGCAATCACCACATCTTTCGGGTTAACCAGGCTGAGCTGCTCGGTAAACATCCCGCCCAGACCATCAATCAGAAAAGCACGACGCTCCAGATGACGCAGCGCGTAGACCAGATAGGAGGCGACGCTGAACGAGCGACGCAGGCCAATTACATAGATGTTCTCAGCCTCATTCAGCAGTTTCACTGCTTTGTTCAGCTGCTCAGGATTCACCTGCATCGCCAGCTGCTGCAGCGCCTGGCTGTTCACCATGGTAAAGACGTTGAGGATCTCCGCCGGACTCTCAGGCGCACTGGCGCTGTCGTCCGTTGAGGTCTGACGAAACAGACGTGCGCGCTCGGTATAGTTGACCGTCTCTTCCATCAGGTGCTGACGAAAAACCTGTTTCATTTCGTTGAAGCCGCTGAAGCCAAACGCATTCGCAAAACGGATCAGCGTCGACGGTGGTACATCGGCCTGCTGAGCAATCGAGGCGACGGTATCGAAAGCAATACTGTTACTGTTATCAAGGATGTAGCGCGCAACCTGTTTAAGACGCTTGCTCAGCGTTTCGTAGCGACGACGAATATCGTCCTGCAAGAGAGAAAGTTGGGTGGGATTATTGTTCATCACTTCTGCCCGTATCATTAGAATAATGGCTGCATAATGAGCGCTATAGTATCAGATGGATGGAAAATTTCATTTGTTTGCGTCAACGAAGCGGTTTATTTCATGGCTTTATGAAATGGTTCACAGATTGGCTTTAGCGCGCCCAGGCGGGCATCCTGGCGGGCAATGACAGGGTGAAAAACGGGATGAAATGATAGCTGGGATGAAATGACAGAAGGGAAGAGGGGTAACCAGTAAAACGCCATCCCGGTTGGGATGGCGTGATATTACTAAAAAGTCTGTCTCTGCTTGCTATGAGTCCGCACAGGCTCAGGTAACACGGTCAGATCGGAAAGTCGCTCAAGCCATCCATGGCCGCTCGTCCCGCGCGATTACGCACCTCATCCATGAGGTGCGCCCGTTGCCGGGCCAACGCTTCGCGTTGTTCAAAAACGCTCCCGGCGTTTTTGTCCCGGGCGCGGGACGCTTTCCTCTTCTGACCGTGTTACCTGCGCGTTGAGCTTATTCGTTGCTGCAACATTCACCCTGCTTTGAGTGAGTCAGCAGTCTGAGGCCATCGCGGTTGAGGCAGCCTGGTGCAGGGCAGCAAATCAGGCGCGGGCCGCCCGCCAGTACGCAATCAGCCGCAGGTAATTCCCTTTTACGGTCTCAATCAGCGCCTGATCGTCCAGTTCACCCTGCAACCACTGACGCGAAGGCTGACCAAAGATGGTGCGACCCACCGCAAAACCTTTTACCCATGGCGCTTTGGCCGCCGCGGCGAAGCCCGCTTTAAGTTTCTCTTCGGGTGCATCCAGACCAAGCAACAGAATGCCGCGACAGTGAGGATCCTGCTCTTCAATCAGACGACTGATCGCCTGCCAGCTCTCTGCGGATAGCGGAGGCAGTTTCCACCAGTCCGGCTGAATACCCAGACTGTAGAAATGACTGAGTATATCAAGGTAATAGGCTTCATTCTTATCCGGGTTGCTCTCAGGAAGAATCACTTCCAGCAGCAGCTCATGGCCACTTTTGTTACAGCCTTTCCAGACATCGAGCACCAGATCATCCTGCTCTTTGCGCAGTTCAGCACTGTCATGAGGATGATAGAAAACCAGACATTTCACGACATGTTCGGCGGGCCAGTCGATTAGCTGCGAGCCGATGTTACCATGCTCCAGACGGAGTGGACGTGAGCTGGGCAGCTCGATTGGGCGGCCAATCCACCACTTCTTACCCGTGATAGCATTCAGGGCTTTCTGACCATATGTGGTATCTGCCAGAATGCCGCTTTTGTTCTCTAATCCTGCCTCACTGGCCGCCTGCTGAGCGGCTTCCAGCAGCAGCAGTTTAAGTTGTGGAATACGGCTCTCATCAACGCCCGCTTCCTGCGCCATATCCGCCAGCTGTTTGCGATGGTCAAAGGCGAACACGTTCAGTTCCGGCCATTGCTGCTTACGGGTGGTCACACGGTGCAGATGGTTCAGACGACTGTCGAGGTCGGGACGTTTCACCTCTGTGTCGCGGCTCAGGAAATCATCCAGCTCCGCTTTAGTTGGCATGGCAGGGGCACAGCCGTGGCGTGACACCACCAGCGCGCCACAGGCATTGGCATAACGGCACGCCTGCTCCCAGCCTTCATCATTCAGCCAGCCGCGTAGCAGGCCAGACATAAAGGCATCGCCCGCGCCCAGCACGTTGAGCACGTCGACGCGCACGCCGGTGTGCAGCTGAGTCTGTTCCCAGCTATCCGGAATTTCACCTTCAAATACCACACAACCCAGCGGACCGCGTTTGCAGACCAGCGTCGCCTGACTCGCCTGACGCACGTTCTTCAGCGCAGTCAGGGTATCGGTGCTGCCACCGGCAATATGAAACTCCTCTTCGGTGCCGACGATCAAATCGAAATAGTGCACCACTTCCTGCAACTGCTGAGTGACCTGAGACGACTCAATGAAACGTGTTTCGCCGTCGCCCAGAGAGGTCAGTCCCCATAACACCGGGCGGTAATCGATATCCAGCGCCGTTCGCAGGCCATTGCGGCGGGCGATATCCAGCGCTTTCAGCACCGCTTCACGGGTCTGCGGATGTGACAAGTGCGTGCCGGTGACCGCCACCGCGCGGGACGAGGTAATAAAGGCTTCATCGATATCGTCCGGTACCAGACCCATATCAGCGCAGTTATCACGGTAGAAAATCAGCGGAAAAGTCTCATCATCTTTAATCCCCAGAATCACCATGCCGGTCAGGCGTTTTGCATCGGTGATCAGAGCATCGGTGTTACAGCCCACGCGCTGCAACTCCTCACGCAGAAAGCGACCATTATGCTCATCTCCCACCCGCGCCAGCATTGCCGATTTCAGCCCCTGAATCGCGGTGCCATAAGCGACGTTGCCTGACGATCCGCCCAGATATTTAGCAAAGGAGGTGACATCTTCCAGCCGTGCCCCAATCTGCTGGCCATAAAAATCAACGGCGATGCGCCCGATACAAATCACATCAAGCGGCTTCTGTTGTGTACTCATACCTGTAGTTTCCTTCTGTGATTCGCAGAGCTGGCGGGCGAAAAGATCGATCCAGGCAGGCTCTGCTTCCGGGTCTGTAGGGATCTGACTGGCTATGAGATAAGTATGAGGAATAAAAATTCCATATTCAATATGAAATGAAATATCCATCGCAATTTTGTGAACCAGGTAAAACTCCTGATTGCCACCCGTCTGCGCGGTCTCTGTCGTCACGATGTGCGGTATGTCAGGGTTGTGAGGGGGATCGCAGGAATCCGTACGCCAGTCAGGCAAGCTGCTGCATTGAAATGAATTTTTTCATCATGAATCACTCTCTGCTAAACGTTTCAGATTTCCTCGCCGTGATTGCCCGCCAGACCTGTTGCCACCGTTAAATTTGATCTCACTCGCAAAATGAAATGTTTCTTCTGTAATCGTGTTTTATGAAAAATATATTTGTTTATAATCGCCTCACGTTTCAGTTATTCCGGCCGCTTTTCCGCCAATGACAACGCCTGGCGCGCTGTCGCGGAAGTCGGGGTCCACCAGCATGTAAGGAAGAAACATGGGCACAATCAGACTGACCACGGCACAGGCGCTGGTTAAATTTCTTGATAATCAATTCATCGATGTTGATGGCACTGAGACGAAGTTCGTCAAAGGCATCTTCGCGATTTTCGGCCATGGCAACGTGCTGGGGCTGGGCCAGGCGCTGGAACAGGACAGTGGCGATCTGGTGGTCTGGCAGGGTCGTAACGAGCAGGGTATGGCCCATGCTGCCACCGGCTTTGCCCGTCAGTCGCTGCGCCGTCAGATTATCGCCTGCAGTTCGTCTGTGGGACCGGGTGCGGCTAACATGATTACTGCCGCCGCCACTGCGACCGCTAACCGCATTCCTCTGCTGCTGCTGCCCGGCGACGTCTTCGCCACCCGTCAGCCCGATCCGGTGCTGCAACAGATTGAGCAGAGCTACGATCTCAGCATCAGCACCAATGACGCCTTCCGCGCCGTCAGCAAATACTGGGATCGCGTCAGCCGCCCTGAGCAGCTGATGTCAGCCTGTATCAATGCCATGCGTGTCCTGACCGATCCGGCCGAAACTGGCGCAGTCACGCTGTCGCTGCCACAGGATGTGCAGGGTGAGGCCTGGGATTACCCGGACTACTTCTTCCAGAAACGCGTGCACCGTCTGGATCGCCGCCTGCCGGTCGCGGCGCAGCTGGCGGATGCCCTGACGCTGATTAACCGTAAGCGCAAGCCGATAATTATCTGCGGCGGTGGGGTGAAATACTCTGAAGCGGGCGAGGCGCTGCGCCAGTTTGCCGAACGCTATCAGATCCCCTTTGCCGAGACGCAGGCGGGCAAGGGCACGCTGGTCTCTGACCATCCGCTGAATGTCGGCGGCGTAGGCGAAACCGGCTGTCTGGCCGCGAACCTGCTGGCGAAAGAAGCCGATTTAGTCATCGGCATCGGCACCCGCTATACCGACTTCACCACCGCATCGAAATGGATTTTCCAGCATCCCGATGTCAGCTTCCTGAACATCAACGTCAGCAACTTCGACAGCTATAAGCTCGATGGCGTGCAGTTGCTGGCCGATGCCCGTGAAGGGCTGACCGCGCTCACCGCTGCGCTGGCCTCACAGCACTACAGCAATGACTGGGGCAACCAGATTGAGCAGGCGCAGAGCCAGCTGCTGAAAGAGACGCAGCGCGTCTATCAGGTGGAATATCACGATGGCGACTTTGTGCCGGAGATTGCTGACCATCTCGACCGCGAAGCGGTTTTCGCAGAATTTAACCGCCTGACTCAGTCACTGCTGACGCAAAGCAGCGTGCTCGGCACCTTAAATGAGCAACTGCCGAAAGATGCGGTCGTGGTAGCCGCCGCAGGCAGCCTGCCGGGCGACCTGCAGCGTGTCTGGCGCACCAAAGATTACAACGCCTACCACGTCGAATATGGCTACTCCTGCATGGGTTATGAAGTCAATGCCGCGCTGGGTGCAAAACTGGCGCAGCCGCAGCGCGAGGTCTATGCGCTGGTCGGCGACGGCTCCTTTATGATGCTGCACTCTGAACTGGTCACCTCGATACAGGAAGGGGCGAAGATCAACGTCGTGTTGCTGGATAACATGACTAACGGCTGTATCAACAACCTGCAGATGGAACACGGTATGGACAGCTTCACCACCGAGTTCCGTTTCCGTAATGCGGAAAGCGGCAGGCTGGACGGTGGCTTTATTCCGGTCGATTTCGCGGCCATTGCTGCCGGTTATGGCTGCAAAACTTATCGCGTCACTAGCCTGGAACAGCTTAAAGCGGCGCTGGAAGATGCCCGCACCCAGACGGTTTCCACCCTTATCGACATTAAAGTGCTGCCAAAAACCATGATCCACAAATATTTCAGCTGGTGGCACGTCGGCGTGGCGCAGGCGTCGAAAACCGAACGCGCTCAGGCGGTGGCGGACAAGCTCAACAGCCATCTGGATCAGGCGCGCAAATACTGATTTCCGGGCCGTGCTGCGGCCCGTTTTCCTCTTATCCGTACAAACCCTACACAGGTGTAATTATGACTTTGAAACTTGGCGTCATCGGTACAGGTGCAATTGGTCAGGAACATATTCGCCGCTGCAGCCATGTGCTGCAGGGGGCTCAGGTGGTTGCCGTCTCTGATATCAATGTCGACGGCGCGCGTGCTGCACTGCAACGCCTGAATATTGAGGCGGAGGTGTTTGAAAATGGTCACGATGTGATTCAGTCACCCAACGTCGATGCGGTGCTGGTCACCTCATGGGATCCGACCCATGAAGAGTTCACCCTGGCGGCGATTGCCGCTGGTAAACCGGTCTTCTGTGAGAAGCCACTGGCAATGAGCGCCGAGGGTTGCCGCCGGGTGGTAGATGCAGAGATTCAGGCGGGTAAACGCCTGGTGCAGGTTGGCTTTATGC
Source organism: Pantoea sp. QMID4 (assembly GCF_030270445.1). Lineage (NCBI taxonomy): Bacteria > Pseudomonadati > Pseudomonadota > Gammaproteobacteria > Enterobacterales > Erwiniaceae > Pantoea > Pantoea sp. QMID4. Next base: position 106,539 of record NZ_BSXL01000008.1, read on the forward strand.
GCCCTTACGATGCGGGCTACCGCGCTCTGAAAAAAGTGATCACCGATGGTGATATCGGTGAGCCGCTGATGCTGCACTGCGCGCACCGCAACCCGACTGTGCCGGAGAACTACACCACGCCGATGGCGATCACGAATACCCTGATCCATGAGCTGGATGTGCTGCGCTGGCTGACCAGTGACGACTATAAAACGGTGCAGGTGATCTTCCCGCGCGTGACGTCGAAGACCCATGGTCAGCTGAAAGACCCGCAGATCGTCCTGTTCGAAACCCACAAAGGGGTGCGCATCGACGTCGAGATCTTCGTTAACTGCGCTTACGGCTATGACATTCAGTGTGAAGTGGTCGGTGAAGAGGGTATTGCCCGCCTGCCAGAGCCTTCTTCGGTGCAGCTGCGCAAAGATGCCCGCCTGTCGAACACCATTCTGGTGGACTGGAAAGATCGCTTTATCGAGGCATATGACGTTGAGCTGCAGGCGTTTATCAACGACATCAACGCGGGTCAGCTTACCGGTCCTTCTGCCTGGGATGGCTTTGCTGCCTCGGTGGCCGCCGACGCCTGCATCAAAGCGCAGAGCAGTGGTGCGATTGAGCCGGTAGAGATGCCGCCGCGTCCCGCTTTCTATAACTGATTCAGCCCTCTATGCGGCCTGGCCGCTCTCCATCCAGGAATAAGAAGATGAATAAAGAGATTGTTAAACTGGCGATCGCGCCGATCGGCTGGACCAACGATGACATGCCGGATCTTGGCAGTGAAAACACCTTCCAGCAGACCGTCAGTGAGATGGCGCTGGCGGGCTTTACCGGTAGCGAAGTGGGCAGTAAATATCCGCGCGATCCGGCGATTCTGAAACCGATGCTCGACATTCGCGGTATCGAAATCTGCAACGCCTGGTTCAGCACCTTTTTCGCTAATGGTGACAAAGAGAAAACCATCGAGCAGTTCATTGAGCACATGAACTTCCTGCATGCGATGGGCGCGCGGGTGATTGGCTGTTCTGAGCAGAGTAAAAGTATTCAGGGCACCACGCTGGCGGTGTTTGACGAGAAAGCGATTTTCACCGATGAAGAGTGGCGGCTAACCGCAGAGGGCTACAACGAACTGGCCCGCATCGCAGCAGAGAAGGGAATGCGCGTGACGCTGCATCACCACATGGGCACCGGCATTCAGACCACAGAAGAGATCGACCAGTTTATGGCGATGACTGACGAGCAGGTCGGTTTGCTCTATGACACCGGCCACGTCTACTACTCCGAAGGCTCCCAGCAGAAGATGCTGGCGGTACTGGAAAAATATCTGCCGCGCATCTTCCACGTTCATCTCAAAGATGTGCGTGATGATGTGGTGGCTGAGGTGCGCGAGAATCATCTCTCGTTCCTGGAAGGGGTGAAAAAGGGCACCTTTACCGTGCCGGGCGATGGCGTGATCGACTTTAAGCCAGTGTTTAAAATCCTGGACGATTACGGCTACAAAGGCTGGATGGTGGTGGAAGCGGAGCAGGATCCGGCGCTGGCCAATCCATTTGAGTATGCTGTGAAAGCGCGGAAATATATCCGGGAAAATACAGGGTTATAACGTGCTCTGAACAAAGGCTGGCTTCCCGGTGGGAAGCCAGCCTTTTGTTTTACTTCAGCGTAATGCTTTTCACAATGCTGTCAGCATCGCTCTGCGCCTGCTGCTGATTATCGCCTGGCAGCGTAATCTGCAGCGTCACCAGCTTGCCATCCACTTTTGCCAGAACCACGGAAGACCATGAGGTCTGGTTGTTAGCAGAAATTACGGTATCCAGCTGCTGAGCGGGCTGATCTTTCAGCGTCACAGGTTTGTTCGACACCACCTGCAACTGCGGGTCGCGGTTACGTTGCTGCTGTTCCATGCGCTTCGACAGCACATCCAGCCCGTCACTGGTCGGGTCACCGGCAATCACAATAATGGCGCGGGCACCGGTTTCATCCGCATAAACGTGCATGTTCGTGGTCTGCGAACCCAGTTTCCCGCTTTTATCTGACATGCCTGGCGGCAGTGAGAAGCTCAGTTTGCCATCCATCAGCGTGACGGTCTGCGCTGACTGACTGGCGCTAACGCCGTTGTCGTTCGCCGCTTCATCTTTCTTCTGGTCACAGGCCGCCAGGCCAAGTACCAGTAAACCCATTCCTACATATTTCACCAGGTTGCGCATCAGAATCCCTTTTTAAGTTTCCAGTCAGGCGTTAATACAACAGGAATCAGGTTGCAAACGCAACCTGATGATTGTCAGAAGATCTTAGCGGATAGTCGTGGAAACGGTATGGGCTATTAGCCGAAATTGACCTGGCGGGCGGTCTGGCGTTCAGCCATACGTTTCAATGCAGCATTGAGCAGTACGCCATAGGCAGGCAGGAAGAAAACCATGCAGATCAGCACCTTGAAGCTGTAATCCACCAGAGCAATCTCAACCCAGTGCTGCGCCATAAACGCATCGGGACTTTTATAGAAGGCGATAAAGAAGAAGGCCAGCGTATCGCTGATATTCCCCAGGAACATGGCGCAGCCGGGTGCTATCCACCACTGAGGCAGACGACGCAGACGGTTGAAGACATGAACGTCGAGGATCTGACCCAGCGCGTAAGCCATAAAGCTGGCGCAGGCGATACGGGCAACAAACAGATTCATCACTTCCAGCGCCTGCCAGCCCTGCCACTCACCCTGATAGAACAACGCCGAGACGCCATACGAAATAAACAGCGCCGGGATCATCACGGCCAGAATAATGCATCGGGCCAGCGGTGCGCCAAAAATACGCACGGTGAGATCGGTCGCCAGGAAGATAAACGGGAAGCTGAACGCCCCCCAGGTGGTGTGGAAGCCAAAGACGGCGATCGGCAACTGCACCAGGTAGTTACTGGAGGTGATCACCAGCAGGTGAAACAGTGATAGCCAGAAAAGCGCATGCATGCGCTGACGTGAAGAAAATGCGAGCATATTCAACCTTTTTAATGTTGGGGTGAGGGAACCCATTGCGGGACGCCGTTCGGGCAGCGCCTGGCAGTTTTATGAGCAAAAAGCGGCGGCATATTACCGCGTTGTGCTTTTTATGCAATGGTTAATTTTAACGCAATCGTTATCGCCTTGCTTCACCGCCAGCACGCGCTAGAATGAGCGCCCCTTACCTGGATCGAGTTGATTATGAGCGATGCTTTTTCCTCTGCCGACCATCAGCTGGACGCCCGTGGCCTGCGTTGCCCGGAGCCGGTGATGATGGTGCGCAAAACTGTACGCAGCCTGCAGGATGGCGAGACGTTACTGATCATCGCCGATGATCCGGCGACGACCCGCGATATTCCCGGCTTCTGCCGTTTCATGGAACACGGCCTGCTGGCACAGCAGACCGACACGCTGCCCTATCAGTTTCTGATTCGCAAAGGGTTGGCGGGTTAACAGCAGCTGTTCAGGCCGCCGTTAACTCTCTTCAGACAGAGCCTCTTACTCAGGCGCGGCGCCGCAGTAACCGCAGCGCGTTGGCGGTAACCAGCGCGGTCGCACCGGAATCTGCCAGCACCGCCAGCCAGAGTCCGGTCAGACCCAGCAGGGTGGTGACCAGGAAAATCGCCTTCAGCCCCAGTGCAATGCCGATATTCTGGCGAATGATGCGCCGTGTCCGGCGTGCCAGCGCAATCATCGGGGCCAGATTGCTGAGCTGATTCCGCGTCAGGGCCGCATCAGCCGCTTCCAGCGCAACATCGGTGCCGCTACCCATCGCAATGCCCAGCGTCGCCGCTTTCATCGCCGGGGCGTCGTTAATGCCATCTCCGACCATCGCCAGCGGCTGCTGCTGACTCAGTTCACGGATGGCCGCGACTTTATCGGCGGGCAGCAGGCTGGCGCGATAATCAATATCGAGCTGGCGGGCAAGGGTGGCTGCCGCGCGCGAGTTATCGCCGGTCAGCATCAGGCTCTCAATACCCAGCTTTTTCAGCGCCTTTAACGCCTCCACGGCATCGTCGCGCAGCTGATCGCGCAGGGCCAGCGCACCCAGCGCCTCGCCATCGCGCACCACCACCACAAGGGTTTCACCTTCGGCTTCCTGTTGCGCAATCTGCGCGCTTTGCTGCGGCGTCAGACCGGGCGTATGGCCGGGCGTCAGCAGCTGAATCTGCTGGCCTGAGACCCGCGCACTGATGCCGCGTCCCGCCTGTACCTGCTGATCTTGCGCGTCAGGAATGATCAGGTTACGTGCCTGCGCAGCTGCCACGATAGTGCTGGCCAGCGGATGGGTCGCACCCTGTTCCGCCGCAGCGCTTAACGCCAGCATCTCTGACTCGCTGGCTTCGCTAAACCGCAGGATCTGCGTCAGCTGGGGCTTGCCCAGCGTCAGCGTGCCGGTTTTATCAAACGCCATCCTGCGTAGCGAACTCAGACGTTCCAGCGCTGCACCCCCCTTAATCAGTGCACCCTGACGCGCCGCCGCCGCCAGTCCGGAAGTAATGGCAGCGGGCACAGAGATCACCAGTGCACAGGGGCAGCCAATCAGCAGCAGGGTCAGCCCTTTGTAGATCCACGGCTGCCAGTCAGCTGCGAAAAGCAGGGGCGGCACGACCATCACCAGCAGCGACAGCAGCATGACCAGCGGCGTGTAAATGCGGCTGAACTGATCGATAAAGCGTTCAACCGGCGCACGGTGCGTTTCCGCTTCTTCAATCAGCTGCAGGATACGGTCAATCGCGCTTTCCCCCGGCTTCGACATCACTTCCAGCGTCACCAGCCGGTCGACGCTGGTGGCCCCGGCCAGGATTTGTTCACCGCTGGCGCGGGTGACGGGCAATGACTCACCCGTCAGCGCGCTCTCATCGAAACTGGCGAGCGGGCTGATTAAACGGCCGTCGACTGGCAAGCGGCTGCCCGCCGCGACCTCAATCACATCACCCGGTTGCAGCGTCGCCAGCGGCACCTCACTGCGTTTGCCCCGTTCCAGGCGAATCGCTGATTCAGGCCGCAACGCCATCAGGCTGGTGACGCCGCTGCGTACCCTGGACGCGGCATAGCTTTCCAGCTGTTCGCCCAGCAGAAACAGCACCAGCACCATGGCGGCTTCAGCATGCGCGCCAATAATCAGCGCGCCTGCCGACGCCAGCGTCATTAATGTCTCAATGGTAAAAGGCGATCCGCTTCGCAGACGCTGCCAGGCACCGCGCGCGACCGGGACCAGGCCGACCAGGGTGGTCAGCACAAACAGCCGATCGCCCCAGACGGGTGCGAACTGGCTGAGTACGCTGCTGGCGAGTACCAGCAGCGCCAGTAAAATCAATATCCGGTTCTGCTGCCAGCGCGAGCTTGCGGACGGCGTCTCCGAAGGTGTAACAAGCTGGAAACCGGCTTTTTTTACGGCCTGTTCAACGGCGCTTTTTACATCGTCGTCAGCCTTAACCACCAGCTTCTCGCTGCTGAACAGTACGCGGGCGTCGGTTACGCCGTTTATCTGGCGCACGGCGGTTTCAATGGTGCGGGCGCAGCCCGGACAGTCCATCCCGCTGACCTGCCAGCTAAAGGGCCAGGCGCCTCGCCGGTCGCTTTCCTCAGCAGCGTCGGCCTCATTGCCAGGGCTGCTGTTGCCGTCACAGCAGCAGCCTGCCGTATCCGCGGTCACGGGCGTAGCAGCATGAATAGAAAGGGAAAGTGGACGGGCCTGACGAACCTGGCACAGCGGTTTTGCTGCGGCGTGGCTGGCACGCGGTTTGCCGCAGCTACAGGCGTGATGTTGATGCATATGACCTCCGGAGTGTAAGCGTCGCGGGATGAGCAACGTTGCTCATCCCTTATCCTACACTCTGGAGTGAACTCCAGAGTCAAGACTCATTTCTCAGACGACCCACAGTGAACGCACGATCATAAAGTGACCGGCAAAGTAGCAGGCGGCCACAATCGCGCTGTCAGCGCTAAAGCGACGACGATAGTGCGAGATAAACCAGACCGCGTTGGCCAGCAGCAGCAGACCAGCACCGACCATGATCGAGAAGCTGTAATCGGTCGGGCGGAAGAAGTACTGCTCGGTCGCTATCCAGGTCATCACTACCGTCATGCCAATAAAGGTGCAGACAGGCCAGCGCAGATCCTCCAGTCGGCTCCAGATGATGCCAATCAGGGCAGCACCGATGATGAGCAGCGTCAGCGGAATCGGCCAGAAGAAGGTCATTGTCATACTGGCGGCGAAGCAGAGCGTATAGAGCAGGTGCGACAGGAAAAACGCCCCGACGGCGTAGAGCATCTGCTGACGCGGCAGCAGTGTTAACGCATCACCGACCAGCGTCGCAACCAGACCGGCCAGAATCAGATAGTCCGTGGTTTGCAGCACCGGGGCCTGCCAGGCGAGCCCGACCAGCAGCAGCAGCGTGACGGGCTTAAACAGCCAGCGCTGCCATTGTGGGCCGCGATAGGTGGCATCGACATAGAGCCAGCCGGAGAAAAGTACAGCGAGGAAAGACCAGAGCATTGTTTCTCCCTTTTTTACTCAAAATGGTGAAAGATCCCAAAATATCACTTCCAGTTTAGGTTAAGCCTCTGAGATGTGACAATCAGGCAACTCTGGTTGTATGCTTTGCCGCCTGATTTAACAGGCATGAGAGCGCTATGAGCAAACCACCCTTAATCTTTATTATCGTTCTGGCGATTATTGCCGTGCTGGCGAGTCGTCAGTTCATTAAGCAACGGCGTGAGGCTGCGGTGAATGATGCCTCCCCCACGCGTGCTCTGCAGGCTGAGGTCAAAACGAAGCGTGAATTCCCTTCTCCCAATCGTCGTTCACGGCAGCGTGAAGTCATCGCCGGGGAAGAGATGCGGTATGAGGTGCTTTTTCATCCGCTGAACGGTGACAGCGACATCAAAGTGCAGCTTAGAGAAGGTGAATATCATCAACTGGATAAAGGCGCAAGAGGTGAGCTGAAGATGCAGGGCACGCGCTTTATCAGCTTCACGCCCGTGCAGTAAGGCGGGCATTGCGCCCGCCCGACACTACTTTTTGCGTGGGAAGTTTTTCTTCTGCCAGGCGACCAGTTCAAACACGCCAAACAGAAACACTTTCGCCTGGGTGACGCGGTCAATCGGCGGTGCATCTTTGGTCTGCGTCGTGCGCAGTAATACCAGTTGCAGACCATGCATCAGGATCATGAAGATCAGTGCAACGTTGATAAAATAAGTCAGTGGCTTCGGGTAGGGGTGGACCAGATTGGCCAGTAAAAATCCCCACACGCATAGCATCAACAGACGCCCCAAATTAAGTAACATCCTGCGTCTCCTGTTGACGTTGATACAAACGATAAGCCACTTGTCCGGCTATTTTCTCGCGATAAAGATCCCACTCTGGCGGCACCGGTGGTGCGCCATTTTCCACTTCACTTTCGACGTAAATCAGCGCCTGATCGGCCAGCCAGTTATTCTGCTCCAGCAGCTGTAGCGTCTGCTCAAGCAATCCCTGACGAAACGGCGGATCGATAAACACCACATCAAAGGGTGTACCCGCCTGTGCCAGCCAGCTTAGCGCATTGGTCTGAACCACGGTGCCACTCGTCGCGCGCAGCGTCTGCAGATTTTTTGTTAACTGCTGTGCCACGTGACGTTCCAGCTCCAGCAGCGTCGCCGATCCCGCGTAACGCGACAGCGCTTCCAGTCCTAATGCGCCGCTACCGGCAAAGCAATCAAGGCAGCGCGCCTCTGGCAGCACCGGGGCCAGCCAGTTAAACAGCGTCTCGCGAACCCGATCGGTCGTGGGGCGCAGTCCGGCGCTGTCCGGCACCGGCAATTTGCGCCCGCGCCACTGACCGCCAATGATGCGAATCTGTCCGGCACCGCCTGTACTGCGGGGGTTTTTATTCATCTTGCTCACAACTCGTCATAATTTGTTGCGTAGTTTAACGGGCGAATCGGTGAGAAGAAACGTTAAAAAAGGGTGCTGTGGTGAGCTGGCTGGAAAGTGTTAGACTACCGAGTTGCTGAAGTCATGCATTATTCTGCGGTTTACGCCGGTCTGGCGCTGACCAATTTCATTGATTTACCCCTGGAAACCACGCGCGACCGGGACAAAGCCATCGAGGAGTGTCGTCACACAATGGCAAAAGAGAAAAAACGTGGCTTTTTTTCCTGGCTGGGATTTGGCAAAGAGGAAGAGAAACAACCTGCAGCGGAGGAGCAGACACCAGAGGTCGCTCAGCCCGAACAGCAGCAGACAGAACAGGAAGCCCCGGCATTAAGCCAGGCTGAAGCGCAAGCGGAAGAGACTGTCGTCATCACCGAAACGGTGGCCGGACAGCAGCGTGAGGCGGAAGTCACTGCAGCAGCGCTGCATGAATCAGCACCTGCGGTGCTGGATGAGGCTGAGCCGATTGAGGCCGACCCTGAAGCGCTACTGGAGGTTGCCGCGCCTGAACATGACGCGACGCCGGTTATCGACGCCGATGACGTGGTCACGCCGATCGCTGACGCGGAACCCGCTGACGCGGAACCCGCTGACGCGCCGTTAAGCGAAGAGGAGCTGACGGCACTGGCGCTCGGCGACGCAGAAATCGTTGACATTCCGCACAGCGAAACCGACGCACCGTTAAGCGAAGAAGAGCTGACGGCGCTGGCGCTGGGCGATGCAGAAATCGTCGAACCCCCGCACAGCGAAGCACCGTTAAACAACGAAGTGTTCATGCCACAGGTGCAGGATGACGCAGCGATCGCTGAAATTCAGGACAGCGAAGCAGACGCGCCGCTGACTGAGGAAGAGCTGACTGCACTGGCACTGGGTGACGCCGACATCACTGACCAGGAACCGACTGAGTCGTTATCCGATACCGTCAGCGATCTGCCGCTGGCCGCCGCGCCGCTCATCGTGCAGGAGCAGGAGCGTCCCAGCAAAGAGGGCTTCTTCTCCCGCCTGAAGCGCAGCCTGGTCAAAACCCGTCAGAACCTCGGTTCCGGTTTTGTCAGCCTGTTCCGTGGCAAAAAGATTGATGATGACCTGTTTGACGAGCTGGAAGAGCAGTTGCTGATTGCGGATGTGGGCGTGGATACCACGCGCCGCATCATCACCAACCTGACGCAGCAGGCAAACCGCAAGCAGTTGCGTGACGCGGAAGCGCTCTACGGCCTGCTGAAAGCAGAGATGGCCTCGATTCTGGCGAAAGTGGATGCGCCACTGGACGTTTCAGGCAAAACGCCGTTTGTCATCCTGATGGTGGGCGTCAATGGCGTGGGTAAAACCACCACCATCGGTAAGCTGGCGCGCCAGTATCAGGCCGAGGGCAAGTCCGTGATGTTAGCGGCCGGTGATACCTTCCGCGCCGCGGCGGTTGAGCAGCTGCAGGTATGGGGCCAGCGTAATAACATTCCGGTCATTGCGCAGCATACCGGCGCAGATTCCGCTTCGGTGATCTTCGATGCCATTCAGGCAGCGAAATCACGCGGCGTTGACGTGCTGATTGCCGATACGGCGGGTCGTCTGCAGAACAAATCGCACCTGATGGAAGAGCTGAAAAAAATCACCCGCGTGATGAAAAAGCTGGATGATTCCGCGCCTCACGAAGTGATGCTGACGCTGGATGCCAGCACCGGACAGAATGCGGTCAGCCAGGCCCGACTGTTTAATGAAGCCGTTGGCCTGACCGGGATTGCGCTCACCAAGCTGGATGGCACCGCCAAAGGCGGTGTGATCTTCTCGGTGGCCGATCAGTTCGGTATTCCGATTCGCTACATCGGCGTCGGTGAAGGCATTGAAGATTTACGGCCGTTTAAGGCGGAAGATTTTATTGAGGCACTGTTTGCCCGAGAGGACTAATTAGAATGATTCGCTTTGAAGAGGTCAGTAAGGCATATCTCGGCGGACGTCAGGCGCTGCAGGGGGTGGATTTCCATCTGCGTCCCGGCGAAATGGCGTTTCTGACCGGCCACTCTGGTGCCGGTAAAAGTACCTTGCTGAAGCTGATTTGTGGCATCGAGCGCCCGAGTGCCGGAAAAATCTGGTTCAGCGGCCATGACATCTCCCGCCTGCGTAACAGTGAGGTGCCTTTCCTGCGTCGTCAGATTGGCATGATTTTCCAGGATCACCACCTGCTGATGGATCGGTCGGTTTATGACAATGTGGCGATCCCGCTGATTATCTCCGGTGCCAGCGGCGAGGATATCCGTCGTCGCGTCTCGGCGGCGCTGGATAAAGTGGGCCTGCTCGACAAAGCGAAAAGTTATCCGATTCAGCTTTCGGGTGGTGAACAGCAGCGTGTGGGCATCGCCCGTGCGGTGGTGAACAAGCCGGCCGTGCTGCTGGCCGATGAACCGACCGGTAACCTGGACGACGCGCTGTCAGAAGACATTCTGCGCCTGTTCGAAGAGTTTAACCGCGTCGGCGTCACCGTCCTGATGGCGACGCATGACAGCGGCCTGATCGCCCGACGCAACTACCGGATGATGACGCTGAATCAGGGACGTCTGCACGGAGGCCACGATGGTCAATAAACGCATTAAACGTCCGGCTGCACCAAAAGCGAAGCAGCCGCCGAAGTCGAAGAGTAAAGCGCTGAAGGGCGGCTGGCAGGAGCAGTGGCGTTATGCGCTGCGCGGCACACTTTCGGACATGTGGCGTCAGCCGCTGGCGACGCTACTGACGGTGATGGTCATCGCCATTTCTCTGACGCTGCCCAGCGTCTGCTACATGGTGTGGAAAAATGTCAGTCAGGCAGCCACACAGTGGTATCCGGCGCCGCAGTTGACCGTTTATCTCTCCAAAACGCTGGATGATACGGCGGCAGAAAATGTGGTGGCACAGCTTAAGGAGGTCGAAGGCGTGGATAACGTCAACTACCTGACGCGGGAAGAGGCGCTGAACGAGTTCCGTAACTGGTCAGGCTTTGGTGGCGCAATGGATATGCTGGAGCAGAATCCGCTGCCTGCGGTGGCCATCATCACGCCTAAGCTCAACTTCCAGAACTCAGACACCATGCAGAGCCTGCGCGATCGGGTGAGCAAAGTGCAGGGCGTGGATGAAGTACGAATGGATGACAGCTGGTTTGCGCGACTGGCGGCGCTGACCGGGCTGGTGGGGCAAATCGCCTCAATGATTGGCGTGCTGATGATTGTGGCGGTGTTCCTGGTCATCGGTAACAGCGTCCGTCTTAGCATCTTTGCCCGGCGCGACACCATTAACGTGCAAAAGCTGATTGGTGCCACTGACGGCTTTATCCTGCGTCCGTTCCTCTACGGCGGAGCGCTGCTGGGCTTCAGTGGGGCAGTGCTGTCGCTGCTGCTGTCAGAAGTGCTGGTGCTGCGTCTGCAGTCGGTCGTCGCCAGTGTGGCAACCGTATTTGGTACCACCTTCTCGCTGGAAGGTTTCTCCTGGGATGAAGCGCTGCTGCTGCTGCTGATTGCAGCCATCATCGGCTGGGTCGCAGCCTGGCTGGCGACGGTACAACATTTACGTCGATTTACGCCGCAGTAAACGCCTGCAACATTTTTTTGTTATAATGGTCCTCTGCTACCGATGGTGGGTGCAGAGGATTTTCCCCTCTTCCCTTCCTGTCATCTGTGTGTAAAATATTCACTGCTATAGTTGAACTTGTGGATAACTTTATCACTCTAAGTAGCACAGATTGCTTTCGGATCTCGCGCGACGTTGACGTAATGTATCGTCCGCGCAGGGAAATGTGCGGCAATTCCACTGAATTTGTGAGGGTTTGAATGACCAAAGAAATGCAAACTTTAGCTATTGCTCCTCTTGGCAACCTGGAGTCTTACGTCCGGGCGGCGAATACCTGGCCGATGCTCTCGGCAGAAGAGGAAAAAGCGCTGGCTGAACGGCTGCATTACCAGGGCGATCTGGAAGCAGCTAAGACGCTGATCCTGTCACACCTACGCTTTGTAGTTCATATCGCTCGTAATTACTCCGGCTACGGTCTGCCTCAGGCTGACCTGGTCCAGGAAGGTAACATCGGCCTGATGAAAGCGGTGCGTCGCTTCAACCCTGAAGTGGGCGTGCGTCTGGTTTCGTTCGCCGTGCACTGGATTAAAGCGGAGATTCACGAATACGTGCTGCGTAACTGGCGTATCGTGAAAGTCGCGACCACCAAAGCACAGCGTAAGCTGTTCTTTAACCTGCGTAAAACCAAGCAGCGTCTGGGCTGGTTCAATCAGGACGAAGTCGAGATGGTTGCGCGCGAGCTGGGCGTAAGCAGCAAAGACGTGCGCGAAATGGAATCGCGTATGGCGGCGCAGGATATGACCTTTGATATGTCTGCCGACGACGAGAGCAGCGAAGGCCGTTCAATGGCACCGGTGCTGTATCTGCAGGATAAAACCTCTGACTTTGCCGACGGCATCGAAGAGGACAACTGGGATGCGCACGCGGCTGATAAGCTGAGCTATGCGATGGAAGGTCTGGATGAGCGCAGTCAGCACATCATTCGCGCCCGCTGGCTGGACGAAGACAATAAAACCACGCTGCAGGAGCTGGCCGATCAGTACGGCGTATCCGCCGAACGCGTCCGGCAGCTGGAAAAAAACGCCATGAAGAAACTGCGTATGGCGATTGAAGCGTAACGCACTTCAATATCTCAAGGGGCGACAGATGATGTCGCCCTTTTTGTTTTCTGCGTCTGGCTAGTCTGCCGCCCGTATCCAGCCGTCACTCTGCGCCCTGAAGCCACACGCCTGCATAAACGCCGCGCGTACCTGCTGATCATCACTGCCATCATCGGCAATCCACCAGTCCGCGATTGAACCATTCTGCCTGATCGTCTCCTCCAGCAAATACTGTCCTACCCCGCGTCGCCGGGTGATATCGCGCACCGCCAGCCGGTGAACCTTGCCGTGGATGCCGGAGATTTCCAGCTGCAAACCCGCCAGCAGGCGGTCGTTAAAACGCGCTGCATAAAGACGATGAGATTCACTTAAACCCTGTTCCAGTTTTTCCATCTCCAGATCCGGCCAGACTTTGCCAAGATCGATGCGGTCCTGCGGCGTCAGCGCGGTCAGGCGCTGGATAGTGAGCTTCATAACAAAAACCTCTAAAAAAGGGAAAAGTGTAGCGAAAGTATACAACCGGAGGGCCACCACATTTTCATCAATAAAACAGGTCAAAAGATGGCCTGGATGCCAGGATAACAGGAGTAAACTTGGATAGCTGGCGATCAATCCAGCATAACGCGCTGGCAAAGTGGTCATAAACCGGCCGTTGCATCCAGTGTATTATGCTGTTTAACCCGGTCAATTCTGAATGTGTCAGTTGATTTACAGAAGAAACTTCCTGTTTAATAACCTGAAAAATAAAGCCTTATTACTAATAAATGTCAGAAAAGTACGCTAACTCATTCATCATTAATCAGTTTTCGACTTTATCTGGCAACGCAAGCACTCACAACATACACGACAAAACAAATGGGGTAGTCAGGATGAAAATGAAAGGTCGCGCATTACTGGCGGGATGTGTAGCACTGGCGATGAGCCATGCGGCGCTGGCTGAAGATATCAAAGTGGCCATTGTCGGCGCAATGTCGGGTCCGGTGGCACAGTACGGCGACATGCAGTTCGCCGGTGCAACGCAGGCAATTGAAGATATCAATGCTAAAGGCGGCGTTAACGGCAACAAGCTGGTGGCGGTGAAATATGACGATGCCTGTGACCCGAAACAGGCGGTTGCGGTCGCGAACAAGGTGATTAACGACGGCATCCGCTACGTCATCGGCCACCTCTGCTCGTCCTCCACCCAGCCGGCGTCTGACATCTATGAAGATGAAGGCGTGCTGATGATCACCCCGGCCGCGACCGCACCAGACCTGACTTCCCGTGGCTATAAACTGATTATGCGCACCACCGGCCTCGACTCCGATCAGGGCCCGACCGCTGCGAAATATGTCATGACTGAGCTGAAACCGCAGCGTATCGCTGTGGTTCACGACAAACAGCAGTATGGCGAAGGCCTGGCGCGCTCCGTGCAGGAGAGCCTGAAAAAGCAGGGCGCTAATATCGTCATGTTTGAAGGGATCACCGCAGGCGATAAAGATTTCTCTACGCTGGTAGCCCGCTTCAAGAAAGAGAACGTCGACTTCGTCTATTTCGGCGGTTACTACCCGGAAATGGGGCAGATCGTGCGTCAGGCGCGCGCTGCGGGTCTGAAAACTCAGTTTATGGGACCAGAAGGCGTGGGTAACGCCTCGCTGTCGAACATCGCCGGTGCAGCCTCTGAAGGCATGCTGGTGACCCTGCCGAAACGCTACGACCAGGTTGAAACCAACAAACCGATCGTGGACGCACTGAAAGCGAAGAAACTGGATCCGACCGGCCCGTTCGTCTGGACCACCTATGCAGCACTGCAGTCTCTGGCAACCGGCATGGAGCGCAGCAAGAGCGCTGAGCCGGACGCTATCGTGAAAAACCTCAAGGAAGGCGCTGCAGTCCCAACCGTGATGGGCAACCTGAACTGGGATGAGAAGGGCGATCTTAAGGGCTTTGAATTTGGCGTCTTCAAATGGCATGCCGATGGCACCTCGACCGCTGTGAAGTAAATCAGGCTGTTTTGTGGTGAGCGGGAAGCCGGATAACCGGTTTCCCCTGACCAGCGACACGAACGCCTGGTGCTCGTCTGCCAGGCGTTTTTTGTACCCCGATCGTCTGCGATCGGTTAAGTAAGGGTCAAGGTATGTCCGAGCAGTTCCTCTATTTTATTCAGCAGATGTTTAATGGTGTGACCCTGGGAAGCACCTACGCGCTGATCGCCATCGGTTACACCATGGTTTACGGCATTATCGGCATGATTAACTTCGCCCACGGCGAGGTTTACATGATCGGTAGCTATGTCTCCTTTATCGTGATTGCCGCCCTGATGATGATGGGCATCGACACCACCTGGCTGATGATTGCAGCTGGCTTTGTGATGGCAGTCATTATCTCCAGCGCTTACGGCTGGAGCATTGAGCGCGTCGCTTACCGGCCTGTGCGTTCATCCAAGCGCCTGATTGCGCTGATCTCTGCCATCGGGATGTCGATATTCCTGCAAAACTACGTCAGCCTGACCCAGGGTTCACGCGACCTGGCGCTGCCGAGCCTGATCACCGGACAGTGGACGGTGGGCGAGAGCAACGGTTTTGCCGCGACCATCTCTACCATGCAGATTGTCATCTGGGTGGTGACTTTCCTGGCAATGCTGGCGCTGACCACCTTTATTCGTTACTCCCGCATGGGCCGCGCCTGTCGCGCCTGCGCAGAAGACCTGAAAATGGCCAGCCTGCTGGGGATTAACACCGACCGCGTGATCTCACTGACTTTTGTAATCGGTGCCGCGATGGCCGCCGTAGCAGGCGTATTGCTGGGCCAGTTCTACGGTTCAATTAATCCCTTCATCGGCTTTATGGCGGGCATGAAAGCCTTTACCGCCGCGGTGCTGGGCGGAATTGGCAGTATTCCGGGCGCAATGATTGGCGGCCTGGTACTGGGCATCGCTGAAGCGCTGACTTCTGCGTATCTCAGCACGGAATATAAAGATGTAGTTTCGTTTGCCCTGCTGATTGTGGTGCTGCTGGTGATGCCGACCGGCATTCTGGGTCGTCCGGAGGTCGAAAAAGTATGAAGACCTCCTTTATCAACGCTCTGATCTCCTCCCTGATGCTGCTGGTGCTTGCCACCTTCTTTATGGGGCTGCGCCTGAATCTGGACGGCACAAATCTGGTGGTGCAGAACGCTGGTAGCGTGCGCTGGAACTGGATCGCCGCAGGCTGTGCGGTGGTGTTTCTGTTCCAGCTGCTGCGTCCGATCTGGCAACGCGGACTGAAGAAAGTGTCTGGTCCGGCACTGATGTTGCCCGGTCTGGATGGCTCGACGCCGAAGCAGAAGCTGGTGATGGCGGTGCTGATTATCGCGGCGGTTGCCTGGCCTTTCCTGGTGTCACGCGGCACTGTCGATATCGCTACCATGACGCTGATCTACGTGATGCTCGGCCTGGGCCTGAACGTGGTGGTCGGACTCTCTGGCCTGCTGGTGCTGGGTTATGGCGGCTTCTATGCCATCGGCGCTTATACCTTTGCGCTGCTGAACCACTATTACGGTCTTGGTTTCTGGCAGTGTCTGCCGCTCTCCGGCATGGTCGCCGCGCTGTTTGGTCTGCTGCTGGGCTTCCCGGTGCTGCGACTGCGCGGCGATTATCTGGCAATTGTAACGCTGGGCTTCGGTGAAATCGTGCGTATTCTGCTGCTGAACAATACTGCTCTGACCGGCGGGCCGAACGGCATCAGCCAGATCCCGAAACCAACGCTGTTTGGTCTGGAGTTTGGCCGTACGCCGCGTGAAGGCGGCTGGGATACTTTTCACAACTTCTTTGGGCTGAAATATGACCCCAGCGACCGCATCATCTTCCTCTATCTGGTGGCGCTGCTGCTGGTGGTACTGACGCTGTTTGTGATCAACCGGCTACTGCGGATGCCGCTGGGCCGGGCCTGGGAAGCGCTGCGCGAGGATGAGATTGCCTGCCGTTCGCTGGGCCTGAGTCCGACCCGCATCAAGCTGACTGCCTTTACCATCAGTGCCGCATTTGCCGGCTTTGCCGGCAGTCTGTTCGCAGCGCGTCAGGGCTTTGTCAGCCCGGAATCTTTTACCTTTGTCGAGTCCGCCTTTGTGCTGGCGATTGTGGTACTGGGCGGGATGGGCTCGCAGTTTGCGGTGATTCTGGCTGCCATTCTGCTGGTGGTGTCACGCGAGCTGATGCGCGATCTTAATGAATACAGCATGCTGGTGCTGGGCGGCCTGATGGTGCTGATGATGATCTGGCGTCCACAGGGATTATTACCGATGAAGCGTCCGCATCTGAAGCTCAGAGCCGCTAAAAAAGGAGAGCAGGCATGATTCAGCCTTTATTAGCCGTTGAAGGCCTGATGATGCGCTTCGGCGGTCTGCTAGCCGTAAACAATGTGGCGCTGGAGCTGCGTCCGCAGGAGATCGTTTCACTGATTGGTCCCAACGGTGCCGGTAAAACCACCGTGTTCAACTGCCTGACCGGCTTTTATAAGCCTACCGGCGGCACGATCACATTGCGTGAGCAGCATCTGGAAGGGCTACCGGGCCAGAAGATTGCGCGGATGGGCATTGTGCGCACTTTCCAGCACGTGCGCCTGTTCCGTGAGATGACGGTGATTGAGAATCTGCTGGTCGCTCAGCATCAGCATCTGAAAAGCGGCGTGTTTTCCGGCCTGCTGAAAACCCCGGCGTTTCGCCGCAGTGAGAGCGAGGCGCTGGATCGTGCGGCGACCTGGCTGGAGCGGGTGGGTCTGCTGGATCTGGCAAACCGTCAGGCGGGCAATCTGGCCTATGGTCAGCAGCGCCGGCTGGAGATTGCGCGCTGCATGGTGACGCGCCCGGAGATTCTGATGCTGGATGAACCGGCGGCGGGCCTTAACCCCAAAGAGACCCACGAGCTGGATGCGCTGATTGCGGAACTGCGTGGCGAACACAAGGTGTCGGTGCTGCTGATTGAACATGATATGAAGCTGGTAATGGGCATTTCTGACCGTATTTATGTGGTTAATCAGGGAACGCCGCTGGCTAACGGAACGCCGGAAGAGATTCGAAATAATCCGGATGTCATTCGTGCCTATTTAGGAGAGGCCTGAGATGGCAAATGCGATGTTAACCATTGAGAACGTCAGTGCTCACTACGGCAAAATTCAGGCGCTGCACAACGTCAGCCTCTATATCAATCAGGGCGAAATTGTCACCCTGATTGGCGCTAACGGAGCCGGAAAAACCACGCTGCTGGGGACGCTGTGCGGCGAGCCGCGCGCGACCCAGGGCACCATTACCTTTGATGGCAAAGCCATTACCGACTGGCAAACGGCGCGCATCATGCGCGAAGCGATCGCCATCGTGCCAGAGGGACGACGGGTGTTTTCGCGCATGACGGTGGAAGAGAACCTGGCGATGGGCGGCTTTTTTGCCAGCCGCCCGGAGTATCTGACGCGGATTAAGCGCGTTTATGAACTCTTTCCGCGGCTGGAGGAGCGTAAAATCCAGCGTGCCGGAACGATGTCAGGTGGCGAACAGCAGATGCTGGCGATTGGCCGCGCGCTGATGAGCCAGCCGCGCCTGCTGCTGCTGGATGAGCCGTCGCTGGGACTGGCACCGATCATTATTCAGCAGATCTTCGACACCATTGAGCAACTGCGCAGCGAAGGGATGACGATTTTCCTGGTGGAGCAGAATGCGAATCAGGCGTTGAAGCTGGCGGATCGGGGCTATGTGCTGGAGAACGGGCATGTGGTGCTCGAAGATACCGGTGCAGCGCTCCTTTCCAACGAAGCCGTCCGCAGCGCTTACTTAGGTGCCTGATGGGGCACGGCCTGGCTTGCCAGGCCGTGACTGTCGGTTCAGAACAGAACCGTCGCTGGCAGTGGACACGTTACCCCCTATAATTAGCCAGCCTGTGTAGCCAGAGTCGATTTTGTTGCAACAGCGGCGTAACCTCTAAGATACAAATTCAAAAACTGACGCATCGCACATTATGATTGTTCGTCCCCATCAGCACTGGTTCCGCCGTCTTTTTGACTGGCACGGTTCGGTGCTTTCAAAAATTCTGTTTCGCCTGTTGCTTAACCTGCTGGCGTCTGTCCTTGCTGTTCTGAGTTACCAGCAATATGAATCGCTGGGCATCCATCTCACTACCGCGCCGTTCAGCTTGTTAGGTGTGGCCATTGCAATCTTCCTGGGTTTTCGCAATAACGCCGGTTATGAGCGCTTTACTGAAGCGCGCGCGCTTTGGGGTTCGTTGCTCATTACGCAGCGTTCTCTGTTACGCCAGGTAAAAAGCTGTTTATTGTCAGACGAACCTGCAGCACGGGAATTTGCTGCTTTAATGACAGCCTTCAGCTGGTGTCTGAAACATCAGCTACGCCAGACTGATGCGCGTTGCGATATAGAGCGTCTGCTGCCAGCGCGCTGGCGCGAACAGGTTATGCATCATCCTGTGCAGGCCAGTCAGATACTGCTGTGTATGGGGATCTGGCTGGGAGAACAGCGTGAAAAAGGCGTAATTTCAGATATCGTCTGGCACAGCATTGATAAAAATCTGCATCAGCTCTCATGCGTACTGGGCGGCTGCGAGCGTATTTCGTCAACACCCATTCCCTTTGCTTACAGTCTGATGCTGCACCGTACCGTGTATCTGTTCTGTACCCTGCTGCCGTTCGCGTTAGTCAAAGATCTGCACTACATGACGCCGCTGGTGTCCGTGTTTATCTCTTACACCTTTTTATCACTGGAATCGCTGGCTGAAGAGCTGGAAGATCCTTTTGGCACGGCTGCTAACCATCTGCCGCTGAATGCTATCTGCGTGGTGATTGAGCGTAATCTCAAAGCCATGAACAGTGACTTTCCGCTACCCGCTTTACTGCAGCCGGACAAGCATTTCAATCTAACCTGATGGCGTGCTGGCCGCTACGGGGCGCCGCTTTTTGCTTATCGCCGATCCTGAGCTATCGGGCAGGGAAACACAGGGCGCAGGGATTACGGGATGAGGGAATGACGTCTTTCCGGACGGACCCTGTTCTCTGCGCAGGTTGCTCTTACCGCGACGCGTTCAGACCGGGTCAGGACATTCAGCCGCCGCGTCGCCTTTTACGCGCTGATGGTCATCCCGCTGTCATTTTTCTGTTATTAATCCGTCATTTCCCCGTGTCATGTTACTTCGCGAACCAGAAATCTGTGATTTCACGCGTATTTACCTGCACAGGAAAATTCTATGTCCGTCGTTACCTTTCGTCGTAGCCTGATGAGCGTGCTGCTCGGTCTGACGCTCAGCAGCCATGCCATTGCCGCCACTGAGATCCCCTTCTGGCACTCAATGGAAGGCGAGTTAGGCAAAGAAGTGGATTCGCTGGCACAGCGTTTTAACGAGACGCATCCCGATTACAAAATTGTTCCGACCTACAAAGGTAATTACGAGCAGAGTCTGGCGTCAGGGATTGCGGCCGTGCGCAGCGGCAAAGCACCCGCGGTGCTGCAGGTCTATGAAGTCGGTACGGCGACCATGATGGCCTCTAAGGCGATTGTTCCGGTGCATCAGGTTTTCAAAGATGCCGGCATCCCCTTTGATGAAAAGCAGTTCGTACCGACGGTGGCGGGCTACTACAGCGACAGTAAAGGTCAGCTGATCTCTCAGCCGTTCAACAGCTCGACGCCGGTGCTCTACTACAACAAGGACGCCTTCAAAAAAGCGGGTCTGAATCCGGATCAGCCACCGAAAACCTGGCAGGAGCTGGCGACCGATGCCGCGGCACTGCGCAAAGCAGGCATGAGCTGTGGCTACGCCAGCGGCTGGCAGGGCTGGATCCAGATCGAAAACTTCAGTGCCTGGCATGCATTGCCAGTTGCGACGGAGAACAACGGATTTGACGGCCTCGACGCGGTGCTGGAGTTCAACAAGCCGGTGCAGGTTCGTCATATCGACCTGCTGGAAGCGATGAATAAGAAAGGGGACTTTACCTACTTTGGCCGCAAAGATGAGTCCACCGCCAAGTTCTATAACGGCGACTGCGGCATCACTACCGCCTCATCCGGTTCGCTGGCCGATATCCGTCACTACGCCAGATTCAACTTCGGCGTTGGCATGATGCCGTATGACGACACCGTGCCGACTGCACCGCAGAACGCCCTGATTGGCGGTGCCAGCCTGTGGGTGATGAAAGGCAAAGATGCGGCAACCTACAAAGGCGTGGCTGAGTTCATGCAGTTCCTCGCTAAACCGGAAATCGCCGCGGAATGGCATCAGAAAACCGGCTATCTGCCAATTACCACCGCCGCCTACGAGCTGACGAAACAGCAGGGCTTCTACGACAAAAATCCGGGTGCAGATATCGCGACCCGCCAGATGATGAACAAGCCGCCATTGCCGTTCACCAAAGGAATGCGTCTGGGCAACATGCCGCAGATTCGTACCGTGATCGACGAGGAGCTGGAAAGTGTCTGGACGGGCAAGCAGTCGCCGCAAAGCGCACTGGATAACGCAGTGAAACGCGGCAATGAGCTGCTGCGCCGCTTCCAGCAGCAAATGAAGTAATCTCCTCTGGCCAGCCCAGGCTGGCCCCTCTTTTCTGACGTCAGGTACGCCATGTCTTCATCCCGTCCGGTTTTTCGCACCAGCCTGTTGCCCTATCTGCTGGTGCTGCCGCAACTGCTGATTACCGCCATCTTCTTTCTCTGGCCTGCCGGTGAAGCGCTGTGGTACTCGCTGCAAAGTCTCGATCCCTTTGGCATCTCCAGCAGCTTTGTCGGGCTGGAAAACTTCAGACGCCTGTTTGCCGATCCCTACTATCTGGATTCGTTCTGGACTACGATAAAATTCAGCGGCATGGTCACGGTGTTCGGCATGGTGTTTTCGCTGCTGCTGGCGGCGCTGGTGGATTATGTGGTGCGACTGCGCCGCCTCTATCAGACCCTGCTGCTGCTGCCCTACGCCGTGGCGCCCGTGGTGGCCGCGGTGCTCTGGATGTTTCTGTTTAACCCCGGTCTGGGCCTGTTCAGCTATCTGCTGAACCACATCGGCTACAACTGGAACTACGCGCAGAACAGCGATCAGGCGATGTTCCTGATTGTGCTGGCGTCGATCTGGCAGCAGATGAGCTATAACTTCCTGTTCTTCTTCGCCGCACTGCAATCAATCCCTAAATCGCTGGTGGAAGCCGCCGCCATCGACGGTGCCGGGCCGGTGCGTCGCTTCTTCAATCTCTCACTGCCGCTGATCACGCCGGTCAGCTTCTTTCTGCTGGTGGTGAACCTGATCTACGCCTTCTTCGATACCTTCCCGGTGATCGATGCCGCAACCGGCGGCGGACCAGTGCAGGCGACGACCACACTGATCTACAAAATCTATCGCGAAGGCTTTACCGGTCTGGATCTCTCCTCGTCCGCGGCGCAGTCGGTGGTGCTGATGCTGATGGTCATCGGGCTGACGGTGCTCCAGTTCCGCTTTGTTGAACGTAAGGTGCAATATCAATGATTGAGAATCGACGCGGGCTGGATCTCTTCAGCCACATCGTGCTGGTGCTGGGCGTGCTCACCATCCTGTTTCCGCTCTATGTCGCTTTTGTGGCGGCGACGCTGGATAACGAGGCGGTCTATCAGGTGCCGATGACGCTGGTGCCCGGTACGCACCTGTGGGAGAACATCTCGCGTATCTGGGCGCAAGGCGTCAACGGCAGCGGACCGGCGTTTGGCCTGATGCTGCTCAACAGCATGATTATGGCGCTGGGCATCACCTTCGGCAAAATCACCGTGTCGATGCTGTCGGCGTTTGCGCTGGTCTGGTTTCGCTTTCCGCTGCGCACGCTCTTTTTCTGGCTGATCTTCATCACGCTGATGCTGCCGGTTGAGGTGCGTATCTTCCCCACGGTTCAGGTGATTGCCGACCTTAATCTGCTCGACAGCTACAGCGGCTTAACCTTGCCGCTGATGGCCTCAGCGACCGCCACTTTTCTGTTTCGTCAGTTCTTTATGTCACTGCCGGATGAGCTGGTGGAAGCGGCGCGCATCGACGGTGCCGGTGCGATGCGCTTCTTTATCGACATTGTTCTGCCGCTGTCGAAAACCAATCTGGCGGCGCTGTTCGTGATCACCTTTATCTACGGCTGGAACCAGTATCTCTGGCCGCTACTGATCATCAATGATGCCAGCCTCGGCACCGCGGTGGCAGGGATCAAAAGCATGATCTCCTCCAGCGGATCGCCAACCCAGTGGAACGAAGTGATGGCGGCAATGTTATTAACCCTGATTCCACCGCTGGCGGTGGTGTTAGTCATGCAGCGTGCCTTTGTGCGCGGTCTGGTTGAGAGCGAGAAATAAGATGGCAGGCGTAACCCTTCAGGCAGTAACCAAATCCTACGATGGCAAAAATCAGATCATTCAGCCGCTGAACGTCATTATTAATGAAGGCGAATTTATGGTGATGGTCGGGCCATCCGGCTGCGGTAAATCGACCCTGCTGCGCATGGTGGCCGGACTGGAGCGCGTCACCTCCGGCGATATCTATATCGACAACCGGCGCGTCACCCAGGAAGAGCCAAAAGATCGCGGCATTGCGATGGTATTCCAGAACTACGCGCTCTATCCCCATATGTCGGTGGAGGAGAACATGGCGTATGGCCTGAAAATCCGTGGGATGGGTAAAGAGCAGATCCGTCAGCGGGTGCTCGACGCGGCGCGCAGTCTGGAGCTGGATCACCTGCTGATGCGCCGGCCTCGCGAGCTTTCGGGCGGACAGCGCCAGCGCGTCGCGATGGGTCGCGCCATCGTGCGTGAACCGGCGGTGTTTCTGTTCGATGAGCCGCTGTCGAATCTCGATGCCCGCCTGCGGGTGCAGATGCGGCTGGAACTGCAGCAGCTGCATCGCCGCTTACAGACGACCAGTCTCTATGTGACGCACGATCAGGTTGAGGCGATGACGCTGGCGCAGCGGGTGATGGTGATGAACAAAGGCGTGGTCGAACAGATCGGCACACCGGTCGACGTGTATGAACGTCCCGCCAGCCAGTTTGTTGCCTCGTTTATCGGCGCGCCCGCGATGAATCTGCTGAAAGGGCAGATCAGCAGCGATGGTTCGCGCTTTAATCTCGATGCCTCGCATGCACTGCCGCTCAGTGACAGTAAACCGAAATGGGCTAACCAGCCGGTGGTGCTGGGTATCCGGCCAGAGCATATCCAGCTCAGCTGCCGTGAGCAGGGCGGTGTGCCGCTACGCGTCGATACGCTGGAGATGCTGGGTGCCGATAATCTGGCACACGGTCGCATCGGGGACACGCCACTGGTGGTACGCTTAGCCCACAGCGAACGGCCGCAGCCAGGCAGTACGCTGTGGCTGCATCTGCCGTCAGATGCGTTACACTTCTTCGATTCAACCCATGGAAAGCGTCTGGAATGAGCACACAACACTGGCCCTATCCCCGCATCGTTGCCCATCGCGGCGGCGGTAAACTGGCACCGGAAAACACTCTGGCGGCAATTGATATCGGCGCAAAGTATGGTCATCAGATGATTGAGTTTGATGCCAAATTATCAATGGATGCGCAGATCTTTCTGCTGCATGACGATACGCTGGATCGCACCAGCAACGGCTGGGGCATAGCAGGTCAGCTGCCGTGGGAGAAGCTGTCGCAGCTCGATGCGGGCAGCTGGTTTGGTAACGCGTTTACCGGCGAAAAGCTGGCGCGGCTGGATGAGGTGGCGGCACGCTGTCGTCAGCATCAGATGATGGCGAACATCGAAATCAAACCGACCACCGGCAGCGACGCCGAAACCGGACGGGCCGTGGCGCAGGCTGCCGCGATTCTGTGGCAGGATCAGACCCCACCGCTGCTCTCATCTTTCTCTTTTGAGGCGCTGGAAGCCGCGATGCAGGCCGAGCCGCAGCTGCCGCGTGGCCTGCTGTCGCACAGCTGGGATCCCCAGTGGCAGGAAAAAACGAGCGCGCTGGCGTGCGTCTCCATTCATCTCAATCACAAGGTACTGACGGCTGAGCGGGTCGCCGAACTGAAAGCAGGCGGACTGAAGATTCTGGTGTATACCGTGAACAGCCCGGACCGGGCGCGGGAATTGCTGAAGTGGGGCATCGATGCCATCTGTACCGACAGCATCGACATCATTGGCCCCGATTTTCATTAATTCTGATTTGAATTCTGGTTCTGCTGGCCCGGCTGCGTGGTGATCACCTGCTGCTGGGCGCTGTTGCGCTGCTCCTGCATTTTACGCTGCATGTCCTGTGTCTGACGCTGCTGATCCTGGCGCAGCTTCAGCTGTTGCTGCTGTTGCTGGCTCTGCATCTGCGACTGCATCCGCTGCTGACTCGGGTTATAGCCCGGTTTATTCGGATCGTTGGTGCTGTTCAGCGTGTTCGCCTGACTGGCAAAAGGCAGCAGGGCGGCTAAAACAATCATCCACTTTTTCATCTTTCCTCCTTCTTTTATCGCGACAGGTTTTTGGGTGCACAACGGCGCACACCGATATCAGGGTCGCATCTATAAGTTTATGCGATATCACAGACCTTACTTTCAGATGTATTCCTGATTTGACTTAACCCCGGTTATTTTGCTGTATTTGTAGGCACTTGCAGAAATGATAAAAAAATGTAAATAACAACATGGGATGGTGTCAGGATGAAAATGCAGCAGACAGTGCGTCAGCTTAGCTGGTCGCTGGTGATGAGTTTTACCGTGGTGGCAGGCGCGAACGCCGCGCCTGTTCAGGCTCCGCCAGTCTCCTACGGCGTGGACAGTGATACTTTTCACCCGGTAAAAGCGCAGCACGGTATGGTGGCGTCGGTGGATGCGCTGGCAACCCAGGTGGGCGTGGAAATTTTGCGTCAGGGCGGTAATGCGGTGGATGCCGCGGTCGCCGTGGGCTTTGCGCTGGCCGTGACCCATCCGCAGGCGGGCAACCTGGGCGGCGGCGGTTTTATGCTGCTGCGCACCGCGTCTGGCCGTGCTACCGCGATCGATTTCCGCGAAATGGCACCGGGCCACGCGTCGCGCGACATGTTCCTGGATAAGCAGGGCAACGCCGACAGTAAGCTGTCGCTGACGTCACATCTGGCTTCCGGTACGCCGGGCACCGTCGCCGGACTGGCGCTGGCGGCGAAGAAATATGGCACCCTGCCGCTGAGCACCCTGCTGGCACCGGCGATCAAACTGGCGCGTGACGGTATTCCGGTCAACGATGCGCTGGCGGATGACCTGAAGACCTACGGCAAAGAGGTGCTGATCACCCATCCCAACAGCAAAGCGATCTTCTATAAACCGGACGGCACACCCTGGCAGAAAGGCGATCGGCTGGTGCAGAAGAACCTCGCGCACAGCCTGCAACTGATCGCCCGTCAGGGGCCGGATGCCTTTTACAAAGGTGAAATCGCGGATGAGATCGCCGGCGAGATGGCGCAGCATGGCGGGCTGATCAGCAAAGCTGACCTGGCGGCCTATCGTGCGGTCGAGCGTCAGCCCATCAGTGGCACCTACCGCGGTTATGAAGTCTTCTCTATGCCGCCGCCGTCATCAGGGGGCATCCATATCGTGCAGATCCTCAATATCCTGGAAAACTTCGATCTGGCGAAGATGGGCTTTGGCAGCGCTGACGCCATGCAGGTGATGGCGGAGGCGGAAAAATATGCCTACGCGGACCGCTCGGAATATCTCGGCGATCCCGATTTCGTGAAAGTGCCGTGGCAGGCGCTGACCAGTAAAGCCTATGCTAAAACGCTGGCGCAGCAGATCGACGTGGCAAAGGCGCGTCCTTCCAGTGAGATCAAGCCGGGCAAGCTCGAACCTTACGAAAGCAACCAGACCACCCATTTCTCGGTGGTGGATAAGCAGGGCAATGCCGTTGCGGTCACCTATACGCTGAACACCTATTTCGGCAGCGGAATTGTGGCGGGCAAGAGTGGCATCCTGATGAATAATGAGATGGATGACTTCTCCGCCAAGCCGGGCACGCCAAATGTCTACGGGCTGGTAGGCGGGGAAGCGAATGCGGTGCAGCCGGCGAAGCGTCCGTTGTCATCGATGTCGCCGACCATCGTCGCTAAAGGTGGCAAAACCTGGCTGGTGACCGGCAGTCCGGGCGGCAGCCGCATTATCACCACGGTGTTGCAGATGGTGGTGAACAGCATCGATTTCGGGATGAACGTGGCAGAAGCCACCAACGCGCCACGCTTCCATCATCAGTGGCTGCCGGATCAGCTGCGGGTGGAGAAGGGCTTCAGCCCTGATACATTGCGTCTGCTGGAAGCTAAAGGCCAGCATGTGAAGGTGCTGCCTGCGATGGGCAGTACTCAGAGCATTATGATTGGGCCGGATGGCATGCTGTATGGCGCGTCTGACCCGCGCAGTATTGATGATTTAAGTGCGGGTTACTGATATCTGAGAACAAAGTGGCGACTGGAACGAGTCTGCTCAGGGAACACGGTCAGATCGGAAAGACGCAAAAGCGTTATCCCTTGTATGCCGCTAATGGGCATACAAGGGGTATGTGCAATTATTTAAACGAGCCAGAAAGTCAGGCCTATAACCAGAACGGCAAAGACGGCTGTAGAGCTCCATGCAAAGGCTGGCCAGAAGGTGACGGCTAACATGCCAAATCCGATAATAAGCGCTGCC
Source organism: Pantoea sp. QMID4 (assembly GCF_030270445.1). Taxonomy (NCBI): domain Bacteria; kingdom Pseudomonadati; phylum Pseudomonadota; class Gammaproteobacteria; order Enterobacterales; family Erwiniaceae; genus Pantoea; species Pantoea sp. QMID4. The sequence continues at coordinate 133,653 of NZ_BSXL01000008.1, forward strand.
GGGATTAGGGTGGCCGCGAAATAGCGGAACTGCCGGTACAGCCATTTGATAAAATAATGACTCATCTAAGAACTCGCATGATGGCGTTGGCGATTTCATCCTCTGAAGACAGAGTAGAAATCAGATGTACATTTTGATTGATTACCGGCTCAATGATGAAATAAAGCATTTCTAACTTTTCAGCGTAAAGCGCCCTGTAATAAGGGGGACTGCGCTGCAACAACCCGTGTGTGCAGCCTCTGCCGCTTCCTGAACATAGCCGTAATAGCTTGCAAGAGTGACTGATACAGCAGAGATTTTGGCAACTTTGGCATCTACGGAAATTTTCATCCCGAAGCTGAAACCCAGAGCAGCGACGATTGCAAAACTAAGCGCCTGATTGGTCAGCGAGGATGACGCGATAGTCGCCCCTTTTTTTATCAGAGCCTGCTAAGTTCTGCGTGCGCTTTCAGAGGAGCGGTTACTCAGAAGGTGCTCAATGTAGATTTGAAACATTCTTTTGATGACATCATGGCGCTTTACCAACTGAACCAGTGCTTCCATAAAACGCACGTCTTCACTTTTCTGCGCTGCACATACGTCTTGATAATTATCGGTAAAACATGAGCTGTAGAAAGTGAGACGTGTGACACCCATGTTTACATGTCGAGCCTGATCCAGAACGGCATCTTTTACGCCGGCCAATGCCTTATCAAGGCGCACTCCCAGCAGGCTGTCAGCCTGCATTTTTGTAATAACTGTATAATTATTAATCATAAATAATTATCCTCTCTCACTACCCTGGTTCCTTTTTTTAATCTGCAGCCAGGTCTGCAGTGCCCTCAGATTTCAGAACTACTGATCGTTCCAGAACTTTGAGCAAAGTGCTCTATGCCGGTGTATAAGTCAGCGCGACTGAGCATCTCCTGCATCCGGAATAATTTCCAGCTTATCAGAAACATATTGCATGACGTCAGCCATAGCAGGTGATCAGTGCGGCCTAATCCTCATAAACATCGCATGACGGGCGTGCCAGACGTAGCCAGGCCAACGCGTTGCGTCGTTCAAAAACGCTCCCGGCGTTTTTTTCCGGGCGGCGGGACGCTTTCCTCCTCTGACCGTGTTCCCTGCGCGTTAAGCTAATCCGTTGCTTTCAAATTCACCGGGCTTTAGATTTGTCATCAAGCAGAAAAGACACCTTCGATGCCCTTTCTGTTTTCCCTCGTCAGGCTTTAACCCGCGCCATATAATGCGCGTCGATGAGTTCACCGTGCCGTATGGCGAAACCTCTGGCCGTTCCCTCAATCTCAAAACCGAAACGCTGATACAGGGCGATAGCCGGGCCATTATCGATGAACACCGTTAGCTCCATCCGGCTCACCTGTAGCCAGTTATCGCACAACGAGACCATTTCATGCATCAGAGCGGTGCCGACGCCTCGCTGCCGGTATCGTTCATCCACGCCCATCCCCAGCGAGGCGACGTGACGGCGTCTGGAGCGCTCTTCTACGTGCAAAGCACACTGACCGACGACGTTATCATCAATACACGCCACCAGCAGATGCGAATGGGGCTGGGGCGTTGCGAGGCGGGTCTGCCACATCTGTAGCGATGAATGAGGCAGATGCAGCGTGCTGGCCTGGGTATCTGGCTGACTGTAAATCCTGTGCAGCGCAGCAGCATCTTCTGGCATGACGTGGCGGACAACTATTTCACTCATGATCGCTCCTTTAGCCTATAAAAACCTTTTAAACATCAAGGTATTCAGATCATTAATCAAGCTAAAAAAAGTGAAAATGACTTTACAGACGCGAATGATAATGATTATTATTGCCATGCATTTCCGGGAGGTCGCCCGACAGCCTGGAGAAGCACGACATTGCTCACATTGCTTCCAGTATTATTTCGCCAGCTTAGATGCTGGCTTTTTTTTGCCTGCTCTCCTTCAATGTTTTTCAGCCACGGTTTCACGCTCATTCAATAAATCTGAACAGAGGGGTGAAGTTTTTCAGCTATCAATCAAACCGTCTCAGTAACACACTATAAAAAACATTGAGGAGATTTGAACATGATCTATGTACGCAAAGCTGAAGAACGCGGTCACGCAAACCATGGCTGGCTGGATAGCTGGCATACCTTCTCTTTCGCCAGCTATCACGATGCGAACTTCATGGGTTTCTCCGCGCTGCGGGTCATCAATGAAGATGTGATCGATGGCGGTCAGGGATTTGGCACTCATCCGCATAAAGATATGGAAATCCTGACCTACGTGCTTTCCGGTACGGTTGAGCATCAGGACAGCATGGGCAATAAAGAGCAGATCCCGGCTGGTGAGTTTCAGATCATGAGCGCCGGTACCGGCGTGCGTCATTCTGAGTACAACGCCAGCGAAAGCGAGCCGTTGCACCTTTATCAGATCTGGATCATTCCTGAGCGTACCGGCATTGAGCCACGCTACGATCAGCGCCGCTTCCCGGATGTGCAGGGACGTCAGCTGGTGTTAAGCCCGGATGCCCGTGACGGGTCGCTGAAAGTTTATCAGGACATGACCTTATCGCGCTGGGTACTGGCAGCCGGTGAGCAGGATAACGTCGCGATTGATGCGGGACGTCGTATCTGGATTCAGGTCGTGAAAGGCGATGTCAGCGTTAACGGTAACGCGGTCACCACCAGCGACGCCCTGGCGATCTGGGACGAAAGCGCGCTGACGATTGAAGCTGGCTCGGCGGCCGAAGTCCTGCTGTTTGATCTGCCACCTGTCTAAGCAGATAACGGGCGCGCCTCGTCGCGCCCGGTTAGGAATTTTGTGACAGAAAAGTGATAGACTCATCGTACTTTAGCTTTCAGGGCGATCCCAGGCGCTACGATGAAGAAGAAAAGACCGGTATTACAGGACGTTGCCAATCGCGTCGGCATTACTAAAATGACCGTCAGCCGTTACCTGCGTAATCCTGAGCAGGTTTCTGTTGCCCTGCGGGACAAGATTGCAGTGGCCCTGGATGAGCTGGGTTATATCCCCAATCGCGCCCCCGATATGCTTTCTAACGCTACCAGCCGTGCCATCGGTGTGCTGCTCCCGTCTCTCACCAATCAGGTTTTTGCTGACGTATTGCGCGGCATTGAAGCCGTCACTGACGAAGCCAACTACCAGACGCTGGTCGCCCACTTTGGTTACAACCCGCAAAAAGAGGAGCTGCAACTGCGCTCGCTACTGGGCTGGAACATTGATGGCGTTATCCTCACCGAACGCACCCATACGCCAGGCACGTTGCGTATGCTGGAAGTGGCCGGTATTCCGGTAATTGAAATGATGGACAGCGTGACACCCTGCCTGGATATGGCGGTCGGCTTTGATAATGTCGAAGCGGCCCGGCAGATGACGCAGGCGATCCTCAGCAAAGGCCATCGTCACACCGTCTATCTTGGCGCACGCCTTGATGAACGCACGCTGCAAAAGCAGCGCGGTTATGAAATCGCCATGCGCGAAGCGGGTCTGACACCGCACAGCGTGATGATGGAAGATGCCTCATCATTCAGTGCCGGTGGCGATCTGCTGCGTGAGGCACAACGTCTCTATCCTGAAACGGATAGCCTGTTCTGCACCAATGATGACCTGGCGGTCGGCGCAATGTTTGAATGTCAGCGCCAGGGATTGCAGGTACCCACTCAGATGGCGATTGCGGGTTTTCACGGCCATGATATCAGTCAGGTCGTCACACCACAGCTGGCGACAGTGCTGACGCCGCGCGACCGCATGGGCCGTGAAGCGGCGGCGATGTTGCTGGCGCGCATTGCCGGTGAGAGCAGTGATGAGCCGCTGCGGGATATCGGTTTTGAGATCAGTGAAGGTGGCAGCATCTGATTGTGATGTTTTTATGAGTCAGCTCACACTTTCATGCTTTTCCTGGTAAAAAGGTTGCCAGGCTGTTAACCGGCCAGGAGAATGAGAAACGACATTGTTATCGGTAACATTGGCAAATTCTCACCTGCCGGAGCAGAAAAATGACAACGCAATCCCCGTCACATCATGTTTTTATCCTGATGGGCGTTTCAGGCAGCGGAAAGTCTGCCGTCGCCAACCAGGTTTCTCACCAGCTGAAGACAGCCTTTCTTGACGGTGATTTTCTCCACCCGCGCGCCAACATCCTGAAGATGGCCGATGGTCATCCGCTGGATGACAGCGATCGCCAGCCATGGTTACAGGCGCTGAATGATGCCGCGTTTGCCATGCAGCGCACCCAGGCGATCTCCATCATTGTCTGCTCAGCCCTGAAAAAAAGTTATCGCGACATTCTGCGTCAGGGCAATGACAACCTGCGTTTCGTCTACCTGAAAGGCGATTTCGATACCATCGAAGCCCGCCTGAAGGCGCGTAAAGGCCACTTCTTCAAGCCGCAGATGCTGGTCACCCAGTTTGCCACGCTGGAAGAGCCAGGGCGAGACGAGCCGGATGTCCTGGTCGTCGATATCGCGCATTCACTGGACGAGGTGGTGGCGGCTACGGTTGCGACTATCCAGGACGCTATCAGCCAGGATTAGAGATGAATACCGCAACACTCGTTTTGACCGCAGCAGGCTCTGTCCTGCTGCTGCTTTTTCTGGTGATGAGGGCACGAATGCACGCCTTTGTCGCGCTGATGTTAGTCTCCATCGGTGCCGGGCTCTTCTCTGGCATGCCACTGAACAAAATCGCTGAAACCATGCAGAAGGGGATGGGCGGCACGCTCGGCTTCCTCGCCATCGTGGTCGCGCTGGGCGCGATGTTCGGCAAAATCCTGCATGAAACCGGTGCGGTGGATCAGATTGCTATCCGGATGCTGAAAACCTTTGGTCAGAGCCGCGCCCATTACGCGATGGGCATTGCCGGTCTGATCTGCGCGCTGCCGCTTTTCTTTGAGGTGGCGGTGGCACTGTTGATCAGTATCGCGTTTGCGGTGGCGCGGCGTACCGGCGGCAATCTGGTGAAGCTGGTCATTCCGCTGTTTGCCGGTGTGGCCGCGGCGGCGGCGTTCCTGCTGCCCGGACCGGCCCCGATGCTGCTGGCTTCACAGATGCATGCGGACTTTGGCTGGATGATCCTGCTGGGTCTCTGTGCGGCGATCCCCGGCATGCTGATTGCCGGGCCGCTGTTTGGCAACTTCATCGGCAATCACGTTACGTTCAGCGCACCACCGGAAGATCATCAGCCGGATGTCGATGAAAGCAAGCTGCCGTCGTTTGGCTTCAGCCTCTCACTGATTCTGTTCCCGCTGGTGCTGGTCGGCCTGAAAACCATCGGCGCACGCTTCACAACCGAAGGCACCACGCTGTACGAGTGGCTGGAATTTATCGGCCATCCTTTCACCGCCATTCTGCTGGCGCTGCTGGTCGCGATTTATGGCCTGGCTTACCGTCAGGGTATGGATAAAGAGCGAGTGATGCAGGTGTGCGGCAGCGCGCTGCAACCGGCCGGGATTATCCTGCTGGTGATTGGCGCAGGCGGCGTGTTCAAGCAAGTGCTGGTGGATTCCGGCGTAGGGCCGGTGCTGGGCAATGCGCTGACCGGTGCAGGTCTGCCGATTGCGCTGGCCTGCTTTATTCTGTCGGGCGCGGTGCGGGTGATTCAGGGGTCGGCGACAGTCGCCTGTCTGACCACCGTCGGGCTAATCATGCCGGTGATTGAACCGCTGCATTACAGCGGTGCGCAACTGGCAGCGCTGTCGATCTGCATCGGCGGTGGCTCGATTATTATCAGCCATGTGAACGATGCCGGGTTCTGGCTGTTTGGCCGCTTCACCGGAGCCAGCGAAGCGGAAACGCTGAAGACCTGGACACTGATGGAGACCATTCTCGGCACCGTGGGCGCGGTTGTTGGAATGATTGCTTTCGAACTGCTCTCATGACCAACCCGACGGGCTATCTGCCCGTCGGTTTTTTTCCCGCGAGCCGGGAAAGAGTAAAAAAGGGAACAGCAGATAAGGCGCCACTACCAAAAGGGCAATGACGCCGCGTGAATAGCCGGCGTCATCTATTCTTCTCACCCCGCAGGAAAATAGAGGCAAAACAAACAGCAGTAGCGCGATTAAGCCTATTTCATGCTCTGGCCCGGTAAACCATTGCAGATAACTGCAGAACCAGACCAGCTGAAACAGCAGGAAAATAAAATAGCTCGTCCTTCCTTCACGCCCTTCATAGTTAAACGTGCGCAGCAGACAGCTTTTGATAATCTGCAGCAGTCTGTTCATGCCCATTTTCTTCTTATCAGAGCAAAAACAACCAGCGTGATGGCGGCAGCAAGCAGGTAAACCCAGGCAAAATCAGTGACGTCAACTTGCATCAGTTGCACGTCATTCAACGCCGCTTTCTGGCCCGGGACGGATAATACGGTCAGGCCAGCTAAACAGAGTATATTTGCCAGAAAGAATAGCGCCTGAAAAACGGTTTCTTTAGCCACAGACAGGGCGGAAATTTTTCTGAAACCCCACCAGCCTACCAGATAAACCAGCAGCCAGAGTAACGCGCAGAGTAGCGGGGCAACCAGATAACTGCGCATATCTGTGATCACCCCTGAATGGCCGCTGCTGGCATACTCCAGGACTTCCTGAAGGGAGAAGTAACCTGTTATCAGATAGAGCGCGCCGAAGAGAAAGGGGAATAACAACCTCATTGCATTGCCCTCCGGGTTTTCAGCCGCTGCATCAGCTGCGGCAGCTCTTTTCCGGGGTCAACCATCACCAGCTGTTTACTTTTTGCATCGTATTTCGCGGCGGCGGTCGGGTCACCTTTACCGCCCTCCGCCATCACAAAGCGTGCATCTGAACGGCCATAAAGGCCGACGTGCGGGAAGGGATTGCTGCCAAAGGCCAGCACGTTTCGGCCAAACAGGGTATATTCTCTGGTCAAAAAATCCGGGATTTTTTTTGAGTCGACGCCTGAGAAAGGCGTAGTGACAAAGCGGGAACCCGCATAATCGAGGGAAAAGCAGGTACTGTTATCGGCTGCATTTTTCTGAACCAAATCCGCGCCAAACAGGATTTTTAAACGCTGCCAGACCGTCGCGCTGTCGGGTTCGATCTTTTCGCCTTCCAGATAAACATCTTGTTTATGATAAAGTTGGTAAACCATTTTGTGAATCTGCATCATGGATGCGCCAACACCGTGCCAGTTCGGCGCATCCCTGCTGTAAAGCCGCTCAACGATAATAAAGACGCCTGTCCCGGCATAATTTTCGATACTACCCGCCATAGAAATCTCTTTTTTTACAACATTATATTAATATTATTGTTCATTTCAATGTCGTAACTTTGTGATAAAAAGGCTGAATTAATGCGGCTGCCTGCCTGTCAGTTCAAATGGACAAAGGTGCGCCTATAACTTCAGATAGGCCCGGATACCGTCCAGAAACATCTGGGTTGCCAGCATAATCAGTATCAATCCCATCAGACGTTCCAGCGCATTCACACCCTTATCGCCCAGCAGACGCAGGAACAGACCTGACATCAGCAGAATAGCGACCGTTACGCCCCAGGCGATCAGCAGCGCACCCACCAGATGCGACATCTGATGCGGATATTGATGCGACAGCAGCATCAAGGTGGCCAGTAGCGATGGCCCGGCCACCAGTGGAATCGCCAGCGGCACCAGGAAAGGCTCTTCGCCCGCCGGTAAGCCAGAACTGCTGCTTTCGGCCGACGGAAAAATCATCTTGATGGCGATCAGAAACAGGATGATCCCGCCGGAGATCGACACCGTTTCGGTGCGCAGATTCAAAAACGCCAGGATGCGTTCACCGGTAAACAGGAATAGCAGCATGATGATCAGCGCGATCAGCATTTCGCGGATTAGCACCACCCGCCGCCGTTTCGGCTCCAGATGCTTTAAAACCGACATAAAAATCGGCAGATTGCCCAGTGGATCCATAATTAACAACAATAATATTGTTGCCGAAATCATTTCAGTCATCGGTTTTACGCCATATTGTTCGCGAAAAAGCGGAGTTATTAGTTACGCTGCTGAAAAAATTAGCGTAATCGAATTAATTCACTTGCTACCCGGCCTGCATTTTGTAGAGTGAGGGGACATAGGTAAACCTTATTATTACGCAGAGCGGCGTGAAAATAGCACGCGGCTCTCTCCTCTGAAATGAAAAGCAGGTGTAACTGCCTTAGACGGACACGACATGAAGAATGTAGGTTTTGTTGGTTGGCGCGGTATGGTTGGCTCAGTGCTGATGTCCCGCATGAGTGAAGAGCGTGATTTTGATGCAATCAATCCGGTCTTCTTCTCGACGTCGCAGCATGGTCAGGCGGCCCCCGCGTTTGCGGGCAAACAGCAGGGCACACTGCAGGATGCATTTGATATTGAAGCGCTGCGCGCGCTGGATATCATTATCACCTGCCAGGGCGGCGACTACACCAGTGACGTCTATCCAAAGCTGCGCGCCAGCGGCTGGCAGGGATACTGGATTGATGCGGCCTCCACGCTGCGCATGAAGGATGATGCAATCATCATCCTCGATCCGGTTAACCATGCTGTGATTCGCCAGGGCATCGACCGTGGCATCAAAACCTTTGTCGGCGGAAACTGTACCGTCAGCCTGATGCTGATGTCGCTGGGCGGCCTGTTTGCGCAGGATCTGGTGGAGTGGGCGTCGGTTGCCACCTATCAGGCCGCCTCTGGCGGCGGCGCGCGGCACATGCGCGAACTGCTAACCCAGATGGGCATGCTGCACGATCACGTTGCGCCTGCGCTGCAGAACCCGGCTTCCGCCATCCTCGACATCGAGCGTAGCGTGACCGACTTTACCCGTTCCGGCACCTTACCGACCGATAACTTCGGCGTACCGCTGGCGGGCAGCCTGATTCCGTGGATCGACAAGCAGCTGGAAAACGGTCAGAGCCGCGAAGAGTGGAAAGGCCAGGCGGAGACCAACAAGATCCTCGCCACCTCTAAGGTCATCCCGGTTGATGGATTGTGTGTGCGCGTCGGTGCGCTGCGCTGTCACAGTCAGGCCTTTACGCTGAAGCTGAAACGCGACCTGCCACTGGCTGAAATTGAACAGCTGCTGGCCTCCCATAATGAGTGGGTCAAAGTGGTGCCGAATGATCGCGAGCTGACGATGCGTGAACTGACGCCTGCCGCCGTCACCGGCACGCTGACCACGCCGGTTGGTCGTCTGCGTAAACTGAACATGGGGCCGGAATATCTTTCCGCCTTCACGGTAGGTGACCAGCTGTTATGGGGCGCTGCCGAACCGCTGCGCCGCATGCTGCGGTTGTTAACCAACTAACCAGCAAACATCGCCTGAGTCATACCGGTCGGATCAGACAAAATGATTGGCTAAAGGATCTGGTCGCTATGTGAAAGCCCGTAATCATGACTCATGGTTATGGGCTTTTTTGTTGTCCGGCCGGGGATAATGTTATGGCGTTTTAGCAAAAAAAACGCTTTGCACTTTATGACCTGTCTGGTCATTTATGGCTGGCTGCTCTCTCTGAGACGTGATTAACCTGTGTTCGGGTAGACCCCGATCGGATCGCCTGGGCTGTCAGGACACAGAGCAATAACGACAACGTTACTCTGCCTGTGACACAGAGCAGGCGGCACGAAGATGCTGAGCAGGATGAAGTAAAGGTGCCCTGTATCTCAGCCATTACAGGCTCTTATCTCTCATTCGATTAGAAACATGTCGTTAACCATCGCTTTACAACACGTTATCAGGTAGCTTTTCTCCATCGCCGTCTGCGCTCATCACGCCGGGTGTCTGACATTGTCCGGCGGCAGAGACACTGTTCCAGCCCGGTGAAAAATGCAGCGTCTTCCATCCGGACACGCCGGGCAGCATAAATGACACTAATCCGCGGATTTATCCGGCCTTTTTTGTCTGTTTCGTATGGGAAATAGCCTGCCGTTTCGCTTACTCAGTGATCAGCTTCCCTTTTTTGCCGATCGCTAAAGAATATTTTGCTTAAGTCCATGGCAACTGCCGCGACCAAGCTATGATTTAACCATGATGTGCCACAGGTAACTCTTGTGCTTTCCGGACTAAATGGTTGTGGTACACGGCAAAAAAATTTTCCCACGGAATGGCCTGACTTCTTTGCCGTTGTACGTATGGCTCAATGAAGAGCAGCGCAGGTGAAGCGCGACAGGCTATGTTGCGTTCATTTCGGCTGCCAATTATCACAGGAAGAAAGTCATGTCAGAGCTTCCCGATCGCGATGCGATCAATGCCCTGTTTGCGGGTAATTATGCCGACCCTTTTTCGTTACTAGGGATGCACCGAACTCAGCAAGGCCTGGAAGTCAGGGCATTGCTCCCCGAAGCGCTCGAAGTGTGGGTCATTGAAACCTCCACCGGACGTAAACTGGCTCAGCTGGTGTGCGAGGATGCACGCGGCTTCTTCAGTGGCGTCATTCCACGCCGTAAAAATCATTTCCGCTATCAGCTGGCGGTGAACTGGCACGGCCAGCAAAATCTGGTCGATGATGCCTACCGCTTTGGCCCGCTGCTGCAGGAGATGGATTTATGGCTGCTGGCGGAAGGAACACACCTGCGTCCTTACGAGACGCTGGGCGCGCATGGCGATGTCATCGATGGCGTCTTCGGGACCCGCTTCTGCGTCTGGGCACCCAACGCCCGTCGCGTCTCAGTGGTTGGTGACTTCAACTTCTGGGATGGCCGCCGTCATCCGATGCGTCTGCGTCAGGAACTGGGCATCTGGGAGCTGTTTGTACCGGGCGCGGTCAACGGTCAGCTCTACAAATATGAAATTATCGATGCCAATGGTGAACTGCGCATCAAAGCGGATCCCTATGCCTTTGAAGCGCAGATGCGCCCGCAAACTGCGTCGATGATCTGTGGCCTGCCAGAGCCGGTTGAGATGAAAGAGGAGCGTAAAGCCGCCAACGGTTTTGACGCGCCCATCTCCATCTATGAAGTGCATCTGGGCTCCTGGCGTCGGCACACCGACAACAACTTCTGGCTGAGCTACAAAGAGCTGGCTGAACAGCTGGTGCCTTACGTTAAAGAGATGGGCTTTACCCATATCGAACTGCTGCCAATCAACGAGCATCCGTTCGATGGCAGCTGGGGCTATCAGCCACTGGGCATGTATGCGCCGACACGCCGTTTTGGAACCCGTGATGAATTCCGCGCCTTTATTGACGCCGCCCATGAAGCGGGCCTCAACGTGCTGCTCGACTGGGTGCCGGGTCATTTCCCCAGCGATGATTTCGGTCTGGCGCGCTTCGATGGAACGCAGCTCTATGAGCACAGCGACCCGCGTGAAGGCTTCCATCAGGACTGGAACACCCTGATTTACAACTTTGGTCGCCGCGAAGTAAGCAACTACCTGTCGGGCAATGCGCTCTACTGGACCGAACGCTTTGGCATCGATGGCCTGCGTGTGGATGCGGTGGCGTCAATGATCTACCGCGATTACAGCCGCAACGAAGGGGAGTGGGTGCCAAATCAGTACGGTGGCCGTGAGAACCTCGAAGCGATCGAATTCCTGCGTTACACCAACCGCACGCTCGGCACGGTGGCGTCCGGGTCGGTAACTATGGCTGAAGAGTCTACCGACTATCCTGGCGTGACGCGTCCGACCGAAGGCGGCGGACTGGGCTTCTGGTTCAAATGGAATCTGGGCTGGATGCACGACACGCTCGACTACATGCAGGTCGATCCCATCTACCGCAAGCACCATCACAACCTGATGAGCTTCGGCATGATGTACAACTACACCGAAAACTTTGTGTTGCCGCTGTCGCATGACGAAGTGGTGCACGGTAAGCGCTCGATTCTCGATCGTATGCCGGGCGACGCCTGGCAGAAATTCGCCAATCTGCGTGCCTACTACGGCTGGATGTGGGGCTTCCCGGGCAAGAAACTGCTGTTCATGGGCAACGAATTTGCTCAGGGCCGCGAGTGGAATCATGACGTCAGCCTGGACTGGCATCTGCTGGAAGGGGATGACAACTGGCATCACGGTGTTCAGCGTCTGGTGCGCGACCTCAACCATACCTATCAGCATTACACGCCGCTGCATCAGCTGGACTTTGAACCGGCAGGCTTTGAGTGGCTGGTGGTGAACGATGCGGAACACTCCGTCTTCGCCTTTGTCCGCCGCGACCGTGAAGGCAACGAAGTGATCGTCATCAGCAATTTCACCCCGGTACCGCGTTCGGGTTATCGCTTTGGCGTTAATCAGCCGGGCTACTGGCGTGAAGTGCTCAACACCGATCAGCATGAGTATCACGGTAGCGACGTGCGCATTCATCGGGTGCATACCGATGAGCAGGAGAGCCACGGACGACCGCAGTCACTGAGTCTCAATCTGCCGCCGCTGGCAACAGTCTGGCTGGTGCGGGAGGCTGAATGACCATTACTGCCGGCGATCCCGAACCGCTGGGTGCCCGTTACGATGGCAAAGGCGTTAACTTCACTCTGTTCTCACAGCATGCGGAGCGCGTAGAGCTCTGCCTGTTTGATGAACAGGGCGCAGAACAGCGTCTTAACCTGCCTGGCCGCAGTGGGGATATCTGGCACGGTTATGTTCCGGCGTTAAAACCGGGACAGCGCTACGGCTACCGGGTCTACGGCCCCTGGTCGCCGCAGCGGGGACATCGCTTTAACCCGGCAAAGCTGCTGGTTGATCCCTGCGCCCGCGCGGTGGAAGGCGATGTTCCGGATGACCCGCTGTTTCAGGGCGGCGACGCGCAGCCCGATCCGCATGACAACGCCGCGATTGCGCCTAAATGTGTGGTGGTAGCCGAAGATTTTGACTGGCAGGGCGATGTCGCGCCACGTATGGCCTGGGGCAACACGGTAATTTATGAAGCCCATGTGCGCGGCCTGACACAGCAGCATCCGGAAATTCCGGAAACGCTGCGCGGGACTTACGCGGCGCTGGGTCATCCTGTTATGGTGGATTACCTGCGCAAGCTGGGAATTACCACCCTTGAGCTGCTGCCGGTGGCCCACTTCGCCAGCGAGCCGCGACTGCTGCAGCTCGGCCTCAGCAACTACTGGGGCTATAACCCTTTTGCGCTCTGGGCGGTGGATCCCCGTTACGCTTCCGGTCAGCCGGGCGTGACGCCGTTGCAGGAGTTTCAGCAGGCGGTTAAAAGCCTGCATGCCGCGGGTATCGAAGTGCTGCTGGATGTGGTGTTCAACCACACCGCTGAGCTGGACGAGATTGGCCCGACGATCTCGATGCGCGGTATCGATAATGCCAGCTACTACTGGCTCGATGAGCAGGGCGGTTATCAGAACTGGACCGGCTGCGGCAACACGCTGAACATCCACCATCCGCAGGTGATGCTGTGGGCGCTGGAGGCGCTGCGTTACTGGGTGCGCGTCTGCCATGTCGACGGCTTCCGCTTTGACCTTGCACCGGTTCTTGGCCGCACACCTGATTACCAGCGTGATGCACCCTTTTTTGAGGCGATACGCGCCTGTCCGCTGCTCTCTCAGGTCAAGCTGATTGCAGAACCCTGGGATATCGGCCCTGACGGCTATCAGGTTGGCCGTTTTCCGCCACCGTTTGCCGAATGGAACGATAAGTTTCGCGACACTGCGCGTCGTTACTGGCTACATGGTGGCTTGAGCAATGGTGAGTTCGTCCGGCGCTTTGCCGCCTCCAGCGATCTCTACCAGCATGATGACCGGCCACCACACGCCACGGTTAACCTGATCACCGCCCATGACGGCTTTACGCTGTGGGATGTGGTGAGCTTCGAACGTAAACACAACGAAGCCAACGGGGAAGATAACCGCGATGGCCACGGTGATAACTACAGCCACAACCACGGCAAAGAGGGGCTGAACGTCAGCTTTGACGTGATCGAACGTCGCCGTCGCAGCGTGCGGGCACTGCTGACGACGCTGCTGCTGTCACAGGGCACGCCAATGCTGCTGGCTGGCGATGAGCGCGGCCATACGCAGCGCGGCAACAACAACGCCTACTGTCAGGATAACGCCCTGAGCTGGCTTGACTGGCAGGCGGATGAGAAGGGATTAGTCGGATTCACCGCAGCACTGATTGCTCTGCGCCAGCGCATTCCTGCGCTGACCGTAGATCGCTGGTGGCAGGACGGTGACGGCAATGTGCAGTGGCTCAATGCCGGTGGCCAGCCACTGCAACACGATGAATGGGCACAGGGGATGCACAGATTGCAGATCCTGCTGTCCGGCCGCTGGTTAATAACAATAAACGCCACGGATACGGTGAATGACATCGTGTTACCAGACGGAGAATGGCGTGCCCTTCCTCCTTTCGCCGGGGACGACAACCCCATCCTGCTAACTGTCTGGCATGGTCCCGCACACGGTGTGTGCGCGTTCCAAAAGCAATCATAAGGAGTCAGACATGGTTAAGTTAGACAGAACAGAACACCTGATGCTGGCCCGCCAGCTCCCTACACAGACGGTTGCTCTGATCCTTGCCGGCGGACGCGGCACGCGTCTGGTCGATTTAACGGCCAAACGTGCTAAACCGGCGGTGCATTTCGGCGGCAAGTTCCGCATTATCGACTTTGCCCTCTCCAACTGCGTCAACTCCGGTATCCGACGGATTGGCGTGATTACCCAGTATCAGTCTCATACCCTGACTCAGCATATCCAGCGTGGCTGGTCGATCTTCAATGAAGAGATGAATGAGTTTGTCGATTTGCTGCCAGCGCAGCAGCGCTTTTCGACCGAACAGTGGTATCGCGGAACGGCCGATGCCGTGACGCAAAACCTTGATGTGATTCGCCGCTATCAGGCGCAGTACATCGTGATCCTTGCCGGGGACCACATTTATAAGATGGATTATTCACGCATGCTGCTGGATCACGTGGTGAACGAGGCGAAATGTACCATCGCCTGTTTACCGGTGCCGGTGCATGAGGCCACGGCCTTTGGCGTGATGGCGGTGGACGAAGATAACAGGGTGGTCGACTTCGTGGAGAAACCCGCGAAACCGCCCACCATGCCAGGTGATGACACGCAGTCGCTCGCCAGCATGGGGATTTACGTGTTTAACGCGGACTATCTCTATGCGCTGCTGGAGGAGGATCTGCAGACGCCAGGCTCTAACCATGATTTCGGCAAAGATATCCTGCCGAAAATCGTGGCAAGCGGCGAAGGCTATGCGCACTCCTTTGCGCTCTCCTGCGTCCAGAACGATGACAATGCGCCGCCTTACTGGCGCGACGTCGGAACGCTGGAAGCATACTGGCGCGCCAATCTCGACCTGGCCTCGGTGATGCCTGAGCTTGATATGTATGACGTTACCTGGCCGATTCGTACTCACATGGAGCCGCTGCCGCCAGCCAAATTTGTTCAGGATCGTTCCGGCAGTCACGGGATGACCATGAACTCGCTGGTGTCGGGCGGCTGCATTATCTCCGGTTCGGTGGTGGTCAATTCAGTGCTGTTCCCACGCGTTCGCGTTAACTCGTTTTGCAATATTGATTCAACCGTACTGCTGCCTGATGTGGTAGTGGGTCGATCGTGTCGCCTGCGTCGCTGTGTGATTGATCGCGCCTGCGAACTGCCGGAAGGCATGGTTATTGGCGAAAACCCCGATGAAGACAGTCGCCGGTTTCACCGTTCGGATGAAGGGATCGTACTGGTCACTCGCGCCATGCTGGCAAGGCTGGCCAAAGCGGGGCTGTAAGCGATAAGCGGAACTTACGCAATCGGCACGCGGAGCGTGCCGGATAACTTAATGAGGTCGAGGATGCAGGTTTTACATGTCTGTTCAGAACTTTTCCCGCTGCTGAAAACGGGCGGACTGGCTGATGTAGTCGGGGCATTACCTCAGGCGCAGATTGCGGGCGGCACGGATACACGGGTACTGTTGCCCGCTTTTCCCGCATTGCGCAAAGGCATACCCGATCTCCAGGTAGTGACGGAGCGAGAGACATTTGCCGGTCATATACGTCTGCTATTTGGTGAATTTAATGGTGTGGGCATCTACTTAATTGATGCGCCTGGCCTCTACGATCGTCCCGGCAGTCCCTACCATGACGAGTCGCAGTTTGCGTATGTTGACAACTATCTGCGCTTTGCGCTGCTGGGCTGGGTCGGCTGTGAACTGGCGTGCGGCATGGACTCTATGTGGCGTCCCGAGATTGTGCATGCGCATGACTGGCATGCTGGCCTGACCTGCGCCTATCTGGAAGCGCGTGGTCGTCCGGCTAAATCCGTCTTCACCGTACATAACCTGGCGTACCAGGGGCTGTTCATGGCGCATCACATGGATGAGATTGGCCTGCCGTGGTCGTTCTTTAACATGCATGGGCTGGAGTTCTTCGGTCAGATCTCCTTCCTGAAAGCGGGACTCTTTTACGCTGACCACATTACGGCGGTGAGCCCGACTTACGCTCATGAAATTACCTCTGCCGAATATGCTTATGGCATGGAAAGCCTGCTGGCGCAGCGGATGCTGGAAGGCCGTCTTAGCGGGATCCTCAATGGCGTCGATCCCTCTATCTGGGACCCGGCGCACGACCTGCTGCTGAGTGCGCGTTATAACCGCGACACGCTGGAAGCGAAAGCGGAAAACAAACGGCAGCTGCAGGTGGCAATGGGCCTGAAGGTGGATGATAAAGCGCCGGTATTCTGCGTGATCAGCCGTCTGACCAAACAGAAGGGCCTGGACCTGGTGCTGGAAGCGCTGCCTGGCCTGCTGGCGCAGGGCGGACAGCTGGTGCTGCTGGGACAGGGTGATGCCGAGCTGCAACAGGGATTTCTGGCGGCAGCGGCGGAGCATCCGGGCAGCGTGGGTGTGCAGATTGGCTATCACGAAGCGTTCTCCCACCGTATTGTCGGTGGCGCGGATGTCATCGTGGTGCCGAGTCGCTTTGAGCCCTGCGGCCTGACTCAACTTTATGGCCTGAAGTATGGTACGTTGCCGTTAGTGCGCCGCACCGGCGGGCTGGCAGATACCGTCAATGACAGCTCTCTGGAGAACCTGGCCGACGGTATCGCCAGTGGCTTCAGCTTTGAAGATGCCAACGCCTGGTCGCTGTTGCGGGCCATCCGGCGCGCGTTTGTATTGTGGTCCCGTCCTTCACTGTGGCGTTACGTTCAGCGTCAGGCGATGGGCATGGACTTTAGCTGGCAGGTGGCCGCACAAGCCTACCGTGATCTCTACCAACGTTTGATGTAACGGATTGGGAAAACTGGATATGAATGCACCTTTCACTTACGCCTCACCAACGTTGACGGTTGATGCCTTAAAGCATTCGATTGCCTACAAACTGATGTTCACTATCGGCAAAGATCCCTCGATCGCCAACAAGCACGAGTGGCTCAACGCCTCGCTGCTGGCAGTGCGCGACCGGATGGTGGAGCGCTGGCTGCGTTCCAGCCGTGCCCAGCTCTCTCAGGATGTCCGCCAGGTCTATTACCTGTCGATGGAGTTCCTGATGGGCCGCACGTTAGGGAATGCGCTGCTGGCGATGGGGATCTATGACGATCTCAACCAGGCACTGGATGAGATGGGTCTGGATCTGGCCGAGCTGATGGAGGAGGAGAACGATCCGGGGCTGGGCAACGGTGGTCTGGGTCGCCTGGCGGCCTGTTTCCTCGATTCACTGGCAACGCTGGGCATGCCGGGCCGCGGTTATGGCATCCGCTATGATTACGGCATGTTCAAACAGAACATCGTGGAAGGTGAGCAGAAAGAGTCGCCGGATTACTGGCTCGAATATGGTAATCCGTGGGAATTCCAGCGTTTCAATACCCGTTACAAAGTACGATTTGGCGGTCGCGTCCAGCATGAAGGCACGAAGGTGCGCTGGCTTGAGACCGAAGAGATCCTGGCGATGGCCTATGACCAGATCATTCCTGGCTTCGACACCGATGCCACCAATACCCTGAGACTGTGGGGTGCGCAGGCCAGCAACGAAATCAACCTCGGCAAGTTCAACCAGGGCGACTACTTCGCGGCCGTGGAAGATAAAAACCACTCTGAAAACGTGTCGCGCGTACTCTACCCGGATGACTCCACCTATTCAGGCCGTGAGCTGCGTCTGCGTCAGGAATATTTCCTGGTTTCCGCCACCGTGCAGGACATCCTGAATCGTCACTGGCGGATGCACCAGACCTGGGACAACCTGGCGGACAAAATCGCCATTCACCTGAATGATACCCATCCGGTGCTGGCGATCCCCGAACTGATGCGCCTGCTGATTGACGAACATAAATTCAGCTGGGACAGCGCCTTCGACGTCTGCTGTCAGGTCTTCTCGTATACCAACCATACGCTGATGACCGAAGCGCTCGAGACCTGGCCGGTCGATATGATCGGTAAGATCCTGCCGCGCCACCTCAGCATCATTTTCGAGATTAACGACTTCTTCCTCAAGACGATTCAGGATCATTACCCTGATGACCTGGACCTGCTGTCGCGCATTTCGATCATCGACGAGAACGATGGACGCCGGGTACGCATGGGCTGGCTGGCCGTGGTGGTCAGCCACAAAGTGAATGGCGTCTCAGAGCTGCACTCTAACCTGATGGTCCAGTCGCTGTTTGCCGACTTCTCCCGTCTGTTCCCGGGCCGCTTCTGCAACAAAACCAACGGCGTCACCCCACGTCGCTGGCTGGCGCTGGCGAACCCGGCGCTGTCAGAGGTACTGGATGAAGAGATTGGTCGCAACTGGCGTACCGATCTCAGCCAGCTGGATGAGCTGAAAGCCCAGATCGACTATCCGGCGTTTATTGAAAAAGTCGCGGTTGCCAAGCATCAGAACAAGCGCCGGCTGGCCGACTGGGTGGCGAAGAATCTGGATGTGGTGCTCGACCCGAACGCGCTGTTTGATGTACAGATCAAGCGTATTCACGAGTACAAACGTCAGCTGCTTAACGTGCTGCATGTGATCACCCGCTACAACCGCATCAAGGCCGATCCGCAGGCAGATTGGGTGCCGCGCGTGAATATCTTTGCCGGTAAAGCAGCGTCGGCTTATTACGTCGCCAAGCACATCATTCATCTGATCAACGATGTCGCGAATGTGATCAACAACGATCCGCAGGTGAAGAACAAACTGAAGGTGGTCTTCATCCCGAACTACAGCGTGAGTCTGGCACAGATCATTATTCCGGCGGCCGATCTCTCTGAGCAGATCTCGACCGCAGGGACGGAAGCGTCCGGTACCAGTAACATGAAGTTTGCGCTGAACGGTGCGCTGACGATCGGTACGCTGGATGGCGCCAACGTTGAGATGCTGGATCACGTCGGGGAAGAGAACATCTTCATCTTTGGTAATACCACGCCGCAGGTCGAAGCGCTGCGTAAGGGCGGCTATAACCCGCGTGACTATTACGAAAAGGATGAAGAGCTGCATCAGGTGCTGACTCAGATTGCCTCTGGCGTATTCAGCCCGCAGGATCCGGGCCGCTACCGCAATCTGTTCGATTCTCTGGTTAACTTCGGCGATCACTACCAGTTACTGGCGGATTATCGCAGCTATGTAGATACCCAGGATAAGGTGGATGCGCTCTATCGTAAACCGGATGAGTGGCAGCGCCGCGCGGCGAAAAATATCGCCGGCATGGGCTACTTCTCGTCGGACCGTACCATTCAGGAGTACGCCGATGAGATCTGGAACATCTCACCAATAAGGCTGTAGGATCCGGGCAGTACGCCTTTCTGACGTTCTTTGCGGCCGGGTAACCGGCCGCCACATTGCCATCTTCTCTTCCGACCCTCCCGCCATCCCGCACGCTTTTCCACAGGGTTCAGCGTCTTATGATTTCTGTGCCTGTATTTGCCCGCAGAGCGAGCCAGATCATTACACCCTGGCTGAGAATCGCTACTATGCGGGAAAGCAAAACGACCCGACAGGCAACCGCGGCCCATGAGTGACAACATCAATCAGGAAATTACCTTCCGCAAGCTCAGTGTCTTTATGATGTTTATGAGCAAAGGGAATATCGCCCGCACGGCGGAAGCGCTGGCGCTAAGCAGCGTCAGCGTGCATCGCGCGCTGCACACGCTGGAAGAGGGCATCGACTGCCCGCTGTTTATCCACAAAGGCCGTAACCTGGTGCCGTTGCCTGCCGCCTGGACGTTGCTGGACTACTGTCGTGACGTGACGACCCTGATGGGCAAAGGGATTGAAGAGGCGCGTAAGGTGGCGGGCATCGGCGTAGGTCGTCTGCGGCTTGGCACGCTCTACTCGCTGACGCTTGAAACCATTCCCCGGCTGATCATGGGCATGAAACTGCGTCGGCCCACGCTGGAGCTTGATCTGACCATGGGCTCCAATCAGATGCTGCTGAACATGCTGGAAGATGACGTGCTGGATGCCATTCTGATCGCCACCGACGATGGCGAACTCAGCGATGCGCATTTTGATGTGATTCCGCTGTTTGAAGACCGTATTTTTCTGGCTGCGCCAGCCGGGGAGACGCGGGAGGGAACCGGCCCGGTGGATCTGCGTGATTTTGCCGACCGTGATTTTGTCTCACTGGCTGAGGGATTTGCCACCTATACCGGTTCGCAGGAGGCGTTTCAGATAGCCGGATTTGAACCGCGCATGGTCACGCAGGTAAATGATATCTTCTCAATGATAAGCCTGGTGCAGGCGGGCATTGGCCTGGCACTGATCCCGGGACGGATGAAGAAGGTGTATGAAAACAACATTCAGTTGCTGCCGCTCGCTGGGCCTTATCAGATGCGTCAGCAGATCTCGATTGTCTACTCACATCGTCGCGAACGCGATAATGACCTGCTGGCCCTGGCGGCAGAAGGGCGGATGTATGCCCGCAGCCTTACTGACTCAGCCGTTTAGCCAGATGCAGCGCCACCTCGACGCTGTTGCGCTCCATGCAGATCGCTTCGCCCTGCCAGCCCGCCTGCAGCGTCAGGCCGGTCAGCACATTGCCAGGCGGCATCTCAATCGCCAGTCGGGCATCGCGCTGATTAGCGGAAACCATCGCATCATTCCACTGCACCGTGCGCGCCATATTAAAGGCGAGATCGTCAGCAATCTTCTCCGGTTCCCAAATCACCCGTCCGGTTGAGCCGCTGAGATAAGCGCAATCGGGCCGCGACAGGCTGACGGACTCAAACGCGCGCGCCAGTTCGGCGGCGGGCTTGTCCAGCAGCGCGCAGTGCGACGGCACGCTCACCGCGAGTTTAACGGCTTTGCTGGCACCGGCATCCAGCGCTTTCTGCGCCACGACAGCCATATCCTCGTCACAACCGGCAATCACAATCTGCGTTTCCGCATTCAGGTTGGCGATGTAGGTATTGCTGCCAGCCAGCAGCTTCTCCAGACGATTCAGTGTCAGGCCGGTGATGGCGGTCAGGCCATATCCCTGCGGATACGCCTGTTCCATCAGATCACCGCGCAACGCAACCAGCCGCAGGGCGTCGCTGAAATCGAGCGCACCGGCGATCACCGCAGCGGGAAATGCACCAATCGACAGGCCACTGACAATGTCCGGTTTCACCCCACGGCGGATCAGCTCGCGTGCCCAGGCGACTCCCGCAATCAGCAGGCTGAGCTGGACGGTGCGGGTGTGGCGCAGCGCATCAGTGCTATCGAGCCGGTCAGTCTCGTCGCCCAGTATCGCTCGCACACTGTTTAACACCGCGTCGCCGTCGGGCAGATGCTGCAGCATCCCGGCACGCTGGGTGCCCTGGCCGGGAAAGGTAAAGAGTATTTTCATGGATTCTCCCTGCTCCAGGGTGAAGCGGTCAGTATCGGTCCGGTATCGGTTTTTAACAGCACGCGACCCTCACGCAGCCACTCGTTCAGCGCAAATGCGCCATACGGCGTTTCCACCTGAGTATCCACCCGGCAGTCCAGCGAGTCGGTCTGCGTCAGCCACTGTTGCAGCGCATAGGGTGGCAGCGGCTGCGGAGCGCGGATCACTAAATCAAGATCGCTGGCAGCGTGCAGCGTGGGCCGCTGCGTCGCCAGCGCATAACCGGTGCTGCCGGTAATGCCCCAGAGCCAGGGCCAGAAAGTCTCGCTGAGCGAAATCGCCGCGCGAACCGGCGTATAAGCGGTAAAGGGTGAATCCAGCAGCCATGTCCGTTCTGCCAGCCTCTCTGGCGTCACCATCCGGACAATATCGGCTGGACTAATCCAGCCGGCAGCACGCTGCTCACGTCGCTCACCGCGCACACCCACCGGAATCAGACCGGATTCACGGTGGTCGCGCCGTACCACCACTGGCAGATCGGGATGCCAGAACTGGCTGACCCAGCTCTCTTTAACTGCGGCTAACGCGTCACTGTGACACAGCCAGAGCAGATCGTGGGGGCGCGGCGCACTCATATTACATTCCTGATGTCAGCGTGATGAACAGCGGTAACGATAAAATACACAGAATTGAGCTTAACAGCAGCACGGCTTCAGCATCGGGTGACTGCACGCCAAAGCGGTTGCCGAACACCACGCCGAAGAAACCGGCCGACAGCGCAATCATCAGGATAGCGGTGATGGCGACTGAACCGTTAAGTCCCAGCGCCAGTACCAGACCCCAGGCGATAAAGGGCTGAATCAGCAGCTTAGCCACAGTACCGACGCCGACGACGGCGTTGAGTTTCAGCTGACGCGCAGAGAGGATGACACCCGTCAGGAACAGCGCAGCCGCGGTGGCCGCCAGGCCCAGCGGTTTGATCGCGGCCAGCACCAGATCCGGCATTTTAATACCCAGCGCTGACAGCACCACTCCAGTCAACGGTCCCATCACGATAGGTTTTTTTACCGAACGCCACATCAGGATCGGCAGCATTTTCAGCGTTGAACCGTGTTCGGTACCTGCGGCAAACGCCTTTTCACGTTCCAGGATCAGCAGGCACAGCGGGGTGAGCAGCACTGAACCACAGGCAATCGACACCGCCACGGAAAGGGAGGTGGCCGCATTTTCACCCAGCACGCTGGCCAGAATGGGCAGTCCCAGTGCGGCGTAGTTAGGCAGCGCCACGGTCAGCGTCAGAACGGCCGCATCCTGCGGTGACTTTTTGAACATTTTGGTCGCAACGAAATAGACGGTGCCATAGGTAATCCACATTGCACCGGTGATCACCACAATCAGCGGCCACTGCGCCACAATACCTGGCCACGGTGTCTGAACCGTGGCGCTGAACAGCGCGGCGGGCAGTGCAAAATCCATCACGAAGATATTGAGCAGAGAGACATCTTTGTTGTTGACCATTCCGGCCTTACCGGCCCAGAAACCCAGCAGCATAATGACAAAGATCGGAGCAAGGGCATGAACAATGATATAAATCATAAATCACCTGTATTTAAGAAGAATTCTTTAAAAACAGCGATGTTTATAATTCTGAACACGGCCACTGCTCCGGGGCGCAATGAGCGATGCGCCCCGTCAGACCGGTTTCGGCAGGTTAATTTTTTTAATTAATTACCAGGCCGCGCGCATACGTTCGCGAACCTGGGAGGAGCTGTGACGATTGGAGGCACCGAGGCGGATTTTCAGGCTGGGATCCTGGCGTGCGTCGCTGATCGCCTTGTGCAGCGCAATTTCAACCATCGCCACATCGGCGTCAGATGGCGCATCAGGATTGCCCACGTTTAGCAGATCGGAGAGCAGGCCCAGCGTGGCGAAGTTATTGACGTCGTAAGCCATCGGTGGAATGGTCGCAGCCAGTTTTTCCAGCGCTTCCACGGAACGCAGCGTAATACGCGCCGCCGATGCTTTGCCCATGGCGTGCACCAGCACACCCCGATCGTTAAGCGCAATCAGTCGGTTAGCCTGATAGCCGTGGGCCAGGAACGCACCGGACATCGCTTTGCCGACAATCAGGCCAATGACCGGATGACCCTCAAGGCGTGCGTTGGCATACGCCCCCGCCGCACCCGCCAGCGCCTGATGAATACCGAATGCCTCTTCGCGGCGGCCATAGGCCTGACTCGGCACATCAATCACCGCCACAATCGGGCGTTTCACAGCACTGTTTGTGTCTGCTTCCCGCGTTTCATTCACCACTTTTGCCAGCGTCCAGCCTTCCAGCAGACCAACTTCACCCTGCGCGGCGCGCGGATAGTGGTTTTGTGGATCGGGCACGACGGCGATAAAGCGGACGTTTTCGCCATTGAGCTGGCCGTCAGCCACCTGAACAGAGGCACACAGGCCGCTAAGACGCTGTGCATTGGGTGCGAGTTTTTCCAGCCAGGTTGCACCGCGGCTGCTTGTCTGAGTCATTATTTCTCCTCCCGGGCGAAAAGCTGTTTAATCTGCGCGGTGTTCGCCTGCTGGCGGGTGTCAAACTGCGACAGACGTGACAGGAAATCGGCATAGTTATCGCTGCGGTTCCGGACCGGAACGCCTTTGGCAATGAAGTCATTCATGGCGGTTTTTACCGCGTTGATGCCATCATTCACCAGCGCATCGACCAGGCCACTGGCGTAGCGGATTTCGCCGCCGGTCATGCTCCAGATAAACGGGCGATCGCGTGAGTCATACTCTTCAATACCTGCTTCCTGCTCAATTACCTGCGGACCGTTCAGCCCCAGACGGGCTTCGCGCGTGACAATCAGGTAGCTGCACAGCGCGGCGGCGATAGACATCCCGCCGAAGCAACCAACGGTGCCGCTGACGATGCCGATAACCGGGGTGTAGCGACGCAGATCGACAATCGCTGCGTGAATATCCGCAATCGCCGCCAGGCCAAGATTCGCTTCCTGTAAGCGCACGCCACCGGTTTCCAGGCAGAGCACCGCCTGAGTCGGAATGCCGTTGCGATTGTCTTCCGCCGCCAGCTCCAGCGCTGCCGCCATTTTCGCCCCGGAGACTTCGCCCATGCTGCCGCCCTGGAAGGTGCCTTCGATGGCAACCACCACGGCAGGTTGACCGTTCAGGGTGCCGCGTGCCACGACCATGCCGTCGTCTGACTGAGGCACCACGCCTTGCGGGGCCAGCCATGGCGACATCATGCCTTCAAAGGGATCAAGCAGTTCGCGATAGCTGCCTGCATCCAGCAGCGCATGGGCGCGTTCACGGGCCCGCAATTCAATAAAACTGGCATCATTACGCATGGTTCACCTCTTCAAAAACCTGTTCAATACGGATACGCGCTACGCCGGGTGTCGCGCCGAAATCGTGAATAATCAGCTTTCCGGCGGGCAGGCCGTTTATTAAGTTCAGGCGGTCAAACAGCGCCTTCCAGCGAGCGTCGCTGTTATCCAGTGAGGTGGTGATGTCGATGTTTAGTGTCTGGCCTTCAGTTGCGGTGTACAGCACTTCCATATCACCGGAACCAACGACCCCGGCCAGCGCTCTGCCATTGAGCAGGCGGTTAGCAGGTAAAGATAATGTGATGTGTTCCATAATGGCCTCTAAAAATAAGAATGTTCAGGCGAGCAGATCCGATCAATGAACAGCGTCGCGGCCAGCAAATCAGCGGCCCCGCCAGGCGACGCATTGAGCGCCAGCATGCGCCGGTCGAGCTGCGACAGCGCCAACTGACCTGCGGCTGTGCGGCAGCCTCCCGCCAGCAGTACGGCGCGTGCGCCCTGCTGCATGGCGTCCAGCCCGGTCATACCCGCACGTGACAGCACACAGGTATCGCTGAGCGAGGTCATGATCGCCATCAGCGCATCCAGGCGGGCTTCGTTCTCACTGGCACCCACCGCCCGGCTGGCCAGCAGCTGCGGCAGCGCCAGCTTCATTACGTGAGGAAACGCCTGTTGCGCCTCTTCGCGTGCGCCGGGCACCTGATAGCGGTGCGTCGCTTTTAACCCTTTGCTGAACAGCTTTGGCGCAGCCCGGTCGGGCAGGCTGGCCAGTGTGGCGGCGGTGCGGGTCAGCTGGTCGGCATGGGCAGTACCGCCGTGCATGGCCGCGGCACTCACCAGCAATCCCAGCGCCCAGATCGCGCCACGATGGGTGTTAATGCCGCCGGTTGCCGCCATCATCTGCTGCTCACCGTCGCGGCCCAGGCGGCCTACCGTTTCGCGCAGGGCGATATCAGCGGGGCGCAGCCAGCTGTGACGGGCCAGCGCCAGGAAGGCGGGCATCAGGCTGTGAGCGGAACGCTCCATCAGCGCCAGCGTCAAATCCTGATGCGCGCCGTTTCCCCGACTGTCGACCAGACCCGGCTTAGGGCTCAGGCGTGCTTCATCGATCAGACAATCGCGCGCCATCGTCGCCAGCTGGCTGGACTGCGCCTCGGCTTGAGTCTGTGACAGGCGTTTCATTTACCAGCTCCGGAATTTAGCAGGTGGGTTGTACAGGCCATCTGACCATTCAACCAGGTCAGCGACGCTGCCCGCTGCCAGCAGTGAACGCGTGGCGTCAGAGCGGCGGATACCCATATCTTCCGGGTAGACCACTTTGCCGCTTTTACGCAGGGCTGCGACGCGTGCCGCATCCACACCCAGACCAATGTCGGTAATGCCCGCAACGGCAGCGACCATAGCGCGACGCTCTTCAAGACTTTCTGCGCGATAGAGATAGGCGATGCCTTCCTCAGTCAGCACATGGGTCACGTCATCGCCGTAAATCATGACCGGTGCCAGCGGCATACCGGTGGTTTTGGCGACCTCAACCGCATCCAGGGTTTCAACGAAGGTCGGTTTCGCGCCTGCCTGGAAGGTTTCGACCATCTGCACAACCAGTTTTTTACCGCGCTGCATCGGGTCTGGCTCGGTGATCATGTTCAGCCAGGCGGGCGTGGCGTGACGACGGCCATGGGGATCGTGACCCATGTTAGGTGCGCCGCCGAAACCGGAAAGACGACCACGCGTCACGGTAGAGGAGTTTGCCAGCCCATCAACCTGCAGGGTGGCACCGATAAACATATCGACCGCGTACTGGCCGGCCAGCTGACAGAAGGCGCGGTTAGAGCGCATTGAGCCGTCGCTGCCGGTAAAGAAGATGTCGGGACGGGCACGGATATATTCTTCCATTCCCAGCTCGCCGCCGAAGCAGTGCACACTCTCGACCCAGCCGCTCTCAATCGCCGGGATAAGCGTCGGATGCGGGTTCAGCGTCCAGTGCTTACAGATTTTGCCTTTCAGGCCGAGCTGCTCCCCGTAGGTTGGCAGCAGCAGTTCAATCGCGGCGGTATTAAAACCGATACCGTGGTTTAGCGACTGCACCTGGTGTTCGGCGTAGATGCCTTTAATCGCCATCATCGCCATCAGGATATGCTCCTGTTTAATCAGGCGCGGATCGCGGGTAAACAGCGGCTCGATAAAGAACGGCTTGTCAGCGACGACGACGTAGTCGATCCAGGAGCCGGGGATATCGACGCGAGGCAGGTCGGTTTCGTCATCGACCAGTTCATTGACCTGGGCTATCACGATACCGTTACGAAACGCGGCGGCTTCCACCAGAGCCGGGGTATCTTCGGTACTCGGGCCGGTATAGAGGTTGCCTTTTCGGTCGGCTTTGTAGCCGGCAATCAACGCCACATTCGGGCTGAGATCAACATAGAGACGGGAATAGAGTTCGATATAGGTGTGGATAGCACCGATTTCCAGCTGACCATCCTGTAACAGCTGAGACATGCGCAGACTTTGCGGACCGGAAAAAGAGAAGTCGAGTTTGCGGGCAATCCCTTTTTCAAAAATATCAAGATGCTCACTGCGGCCGACGCTGGGCATTATCATATGCAGGTCGTGAATCTTTGCCGGATTCACCGCTGCCAGCGTGCGGGATAAGAAGTCAGCCTGTTTCTGGTTATTGCCTTCAAGCACCACGCGGTCGCCTGGTGCAATGAGTGTTTCCAGGGCTTCTGTTGCTCTTTCTGAAGGAATGACTTTGCCATCAAGGGGAAAGGAAGCTATACGGCGCGCTTTTTCACTGCGGCGTGTGTTCCACTCCCGTGCAGGCGTTTGGCCTGTGTTCATTTCAACCTCCTGATTAGAATCGCTGTTGCTTCATTGATGCTGAGGGAAGTCTGAGCTTTCTTAATGCATCGTTCAATTAAGCAAAAAAGCTGAACGTTAGATTTAAGGTAACGATAGAGAAAGGGGGGAGAGATAAGCGAGGGGTTAAGTGCAGACTGAGAAAGATGAAGTAAAAGTTACAGTAATGAGCATTGCGGGTCGTCGTTAATTATCAATATAAAGATTCAGCCATGCTTAATATTCAGCCAGCGTTAATCCTGCAGCGTGAGGATTCTGATGGATCTGAACGTTTATCCCGTGAACATGCCATAAAAAAAGCAGGCCGAAGCCTGCTTTCTGTATTTTAACTGTCTGCTCAGGAGGCCAGTGAAAGGACGGGTTTCGCTTTCGCTGCCAGCCACTCGGCAACACGAGCCTGCTGCTCTTTGGTCAGCCACATGCCCTGTTTGGTACGACGCCAGATAGCATCATCCAGTTCACGCACCCACTCATGCTGAACCAGGTAGCGCAGTTCAGCTTCGTAAAACTCGTGTCCAAAGTTCTCACCCAGGTCATCCAGGCTTTTCGCGCCAGCCAGCAGGGTTTCCGTGCTGCTGCCATAAGTGCGCGAGAAGTGACGCGCCATATTTTCGCTGATGAACGGATAACGACGACGCAGACTGGCTGCATAATCTTCACGGGTGCCAGAGATATTGCCGCCCGGTAACACGCAGTTTTTGGTCCAGGCCGGACCGGCATTCGGGTAGTACTTCACCAGTTTTTCCAGCGCATGTTCCGCCAGCTTACGATAAGTGGTCAGCTTGCCGCCGAATACGGAAAGCAGGGGTGCCTGACCATTATCGTCGCGCACGTCCAGCGTGTAATCACGGGTGATCGCCTGCGGTGAATCGGATTCATCATCACACAGCGGACGCACACCAGAGTAAGACCAGACGATATCGTCAGCGGTCAGCTGCTTTTTAAAGTGTCCGTTGAACACTTTCAGCAGGTATTCGGTTTCGTTGTCGTCGATATGGACGTTTTTCGGATCGCCTTTGTACTCCACATCGGTGGTGCCGATGATGGAGAACTCATCCATCCACGGGATGACAAACACGATACGGTTATCTTCGTTCTGCAGGATATACGCCTGCTTCTCGGTATGAACGCGCGGTACCACGATGTGGCTGCCTTTGATCAGGCGGATACCGTACGGCGATTTCAGTTTCAGGCTGTCATCAAACAGCTGCTTAACCCATGGGCCAGCGGCGTTGACCAGGCCTTTCGCCTGCCAGGTAAAGGTTTTGCCGGTATCGACATCTTCCGCTTCAACCTTCCACAGGCCACCTTCACGCCAGGCACGGGTTACACGGGTACGGGTACGGACTTCACCGCCACGCTTCACCACTTCCTGCGCATTCAATACTACCATGCGGGCATCATCGACCCAGCAGTCAGAATATTCGAATCCGCGCGTAATCTCCGGCTTCAGGGCCGAATCTGCGCCAAACCGCAGACTTTTACTGCCTGGAAGGCTGGTACGCTTGCCGAGATGGTCATACATAAACAGACCGGTGCGGATCATCCACGCCGGACGCAGGTGCGGACGGTGCGGCAGACGGAAGCGCATCGGGAACGCCAGATGTGGGGCCATTTTTAGCAGGACTTCACGTTCGGCCAGTGCTTCGCTGACCAGACGGAATTCGTAATGTTCAAGGTAGCGCAGGCCGCCGTGAATCAGTTTTGAACTGGCAGAAGAGGTCGCGCAAGCCAGATCCCGCGCCTCCAGCATTAACACCGACAGTCCGCGTCCTGCAGCGTCTGCTGCAATGCCGGCACCGTTGATGCCGCCGCCGATCACGATCAGGTCTTTGGTTTCCACGTCATCTCCTCCGATGTTCGGAATAGTTCTCTAATGTTCGTTTTCGAGCATAATAATAATCGCAAACCAACATTTACGCCAGTCTTTAACCGGGTAAAAACATTTTTGCGTGATATAGCTAACATTCTGCCCACTAAAAAAACAGATAGCCGTAACGATTGTCAGGTTATCGGCGTGGATTCTCGGGTTACACTACGCACCATTACGACGACGCTGTTATGAGAGATTCCATGGAAATGTTCGAATGTATTAACGTGCAGCAGGCGCAGGCGCATCTGGCTGAGGGTGCGCTGCTGGTGGATATCCGCGATCCGCAAAGCTATGCCCTGGGCCATGCGGCAGGTGCGCTGCATCTGACTAACACCAACCTCAACGACGTTGTCAGTGGCGCAGATCACAGCCTGCCGGTGCTGGTGATGTGCTATCACGGCAACAGCAGCAAAAGCGCGGCACAATATCTGCTGGGTCAGGGTTTCAGCGCGGCCTACAGCATTGATGGCGGCTTTGATGCCTGGCGTGCCGCCTTTCCTCAGCAGGTTGCCCGCGGCAGTGAATAAATTGCCGCCCGTCACATGGAGAGTTACTGATGCGCATTACCCAGTTTAATCAGCCACGCATGGCGCAGGCGTTTGTGGACTACATGGCGACGCAGGGCATCACGCTGCGCATCGAGCATGAAAATCACTACGTCATCATGCTGGATGACGAGAGCAAGATCTCAGTGGTCGAAAACGAACTTCAGCAGTTTTTGCACGACCCTAACCATCCACGCTATCAGGCTGCCAGCTGGCACAGCGGCAAGACCGACAGCGGTCTGCGCTATGAGCGCAGCAACATCTGGGCGAACATCCGCGAGCGGGCCGGTCCGCTGACCCTGTCCCTGATGGTGCTCTGTATCGCCGTGTTTATTCTGATGCAGGTGATGGGCGATCAGACCGTGATGGCCTGGCTCTCATGGCCGGATGCCGACCAGCATCTGCAGGTCTGGCGCTGGTTCAGCCATGCGCTGCTGCACTTTTCACTGCTGCACATCCTGTTTAATCTGATGTGGTGGTGGTATCTCGGTGGCGCGGTTGAAAAGCGCCTTGGCAGCGGCAAACTGTTCGTGATTATGCTGATTTCGGCGCTGCTCAGCGGCTGGCTGCAGGCGAAGTTCAGCGGCATCTGGTTTGGCGGTCTGTCTGGCGTGGTGTATGCGCTGATGGGTTACTGCTGGCTACGCGGCGAGCGCGATCCTGACAGCGGCGTCTATCTTGAAAGGGGATTGATCGGTTTTGCGCTGGTCTGGCTGGTGATTGGCTGGTTCGGCGTCTTTGGTCTGGCTATTGCCAACGCGGCGCACGTCGCCGGTCTGGTCGTCGGGCTGGCGATGGCGCTGGTGGATACGCGTAACGTCATGCGTCGTTAGACAGGATATAAGCGGGTTAACAGGAGAGGAACGTGAAGCAGACGCAACGTCATGACGCGATTATCGATTTAGTCCGTCGTCAGGGATATGTCAGTACTGAGGAGCTGGTGGATCATTTTGAAGTCAGCCCGCAAACCATTCGTCGCGATCTCAACGATCTGGCCGATCAGAATAAAATTCAGCGCCACCACGGCGGCGCGGCGCTTCCTTCCAGCTCTGAAAATACCGCCTGGCACGATCGTAAAATGATGTGGTCAGCGGAAAAAGCGCGGATTGCGCAGCGCGTTGCCAGCCAGATCCCGGATGGCGCCACGCTGTTTATCGACATCGGCACCACGCCGGAAGCGGTAGCGCACGCGCTGCTCAACCATAGCGATTTACGTGTGGTGACCAACAATCTTAACGTGGCGATGCTGTTGATGGGCAAACCCGACTTCCGGGTGATCATCGCAGGCGGTGAAGTACGGACCCGCGATGGCGCAGTGATGGGTGAAGCGACGCTCGACTTTATTTCCCAGTTCCGGCTCGATTACGGCATCCTGGGGATCAGCGGCATCGATATGGATGGATCGCTGCTGGAGTTCGACTATCACGAAGTCCGCACCAAGCGCGCCATCATTGAAAATTCACGCTGCGTGATGCTGGTAGTGGATCACTCGAAGTTTGGCCGTAACGCCATGGTTAATCTGGGCAACATGAGTCTTCTGGACTATCTCTACACCGACAAAATGCCGCCCGCCAGCGTCATGAAAGTGATTGAGCAGCATGAGGTTCACCTCGAACTCTGCTGATTCCTGCCATGCCAGCCGCCCGGCTGGCGTTTTTCTTTGATTGCTGTCGCTTTTTTCCTCACTCCCGTCTTTACTTAACGGTTGCTGGCACCCGGTTGCCAGCCCGTGCGCTTTCTATTTTTGCTTCACCTCATTGCGTAACAGAAGGGAGTGATATGCCGCAGCAAAAATTTAATAAAGCCCGTTTTAACGCCGCACTGACCCGCCAGTGGCAGCAGTTAAGTCTCCTCTCCGCACAACAGATGACCCCGCACCAGGCATGGCAGGCGGTCAGCGCGGCACTGGCAGAACTGCTGGCCGCGCAACCGGCACCGCGTCCGGCTTTGCAGCAGCGCCACGTTAATTATCTGTCGATGGAGTTTCTGATTGGCCGTCTGACCGGCAACAATTTGCTGAATCTCGGCTGGTATGACGAGGTTAAGGCGGCGCTGGCTGAGCAGCAGCTTGATTTAACCGAACTGCTGGAGCAGGAGGTCGATCCGGCGCTCGGCAACGGCGGGCTGGGACGACTGGCCGCCTGCTACATGGATTCAATGGCAACGGTAGGGCAGTCCGCCACCGGCCACGGACTGAATTACCAGTACGGCCTGTTCCGCCAGTCTTTTGACGAGGGTAAGCAGATTGAAGCGCCCGATGACTGGCAGCGCGAGCGTTATCCCTGGTTCCGTCACAACGCGGCGCTGGATGTTGACGTCGCGATGGGCGGCCGGGTAGAAAAGCTGGAAAACGGCGGTGTACGCTGGCATCCCGATTTTACACTGCGCGGCGAGGCCTGGGATTTGCCGGTCACCGGCTACCGCAATGGCACGACGCTGCCGCTGCGCCTGTGGCAGGCAGTGAGCGCGCATCCGTTTAATCTCACCGCCTTTAACGACGGCCACTTCCTGCAGGCGGAGCAGCCCGGTATCGAAGCGGCAAAGCTCACCAAAGTACTTTATCCCAATGACAACCATCAGGCTGGCAAGCGGCTGCGCCTGATGCAGCAATATTTCCAGTGCGCCTGTGCGGTGGCCGATATTCTGCGGCGTCACCATCTGGCGGGGCGCAGCATTCACAGCCTGCCGGACTTCGAAGTGATCCAGCTCAATGATACCCATCCGACTATTGCCATTCCGGAGATGCTGCGCGTGCTGCTGGATGCGCATCAGCTGAGCTGGGATGAAGCATGGCAGATCACCAGCCGGTTGTTTGCTTACACCAACCACACGCTGATGCCGGAGGCGCTGGAGCGCTGGGATGAGAAGCTGATGCGCAGTCTGCTGCCACGCCACATGCTGATCATCAAAGAGATTAATCAGCGGCTGAAGAAGCAGGTGAAGCAGCGCTGGCCGGATGACAAAGCGATGTGGCATAAGCTGGCGGTGGTGGCTGATGGGCAGGTGCGGATGGCCAATCTTTGCGTCGTCAGCGGCTTTGCGGTCAACGGCGTGGCGGCGCTGCACTCACGTCTGGTGGTCAGCGATCTCTT
Organism: Pantoea sp. QMID4; assembly: GCF_030270445.1. Taxonomy (NCBI): domain Bacteria; kingdom Pseudomonadati; phylum Pseudomonadota; class Gammaproteobacteria; order Enterobacterales; family Erwiniaceae; genus Pantoea; species Pantoea sp. QMID4. The sequence continues at coordinate 166,972 of NZ_BSXL01000008.1, forward strand.
CCCGGAATATCACCAGCTCTGGCCGCAGAAATTCCATAACGTCACTAACGGCATTACGCCGCGTCGCTGGCTGAAGCAATGTAATCCGGCGCTGGCCGGGCTGATTGATGAGACGCTGAAAACCGAGTGGGCCAATAACCTTGATGCGTTGATCGGTCTGGAGGCCTATGCCGACAATCAGGCGTTTCGTCAGCGCTATCGCAGCATCAAACAGCAGAACAAAGCGCAGCTTACAGAGTATATCGCCCGGCACACCGGCATCATTGTGAATCCGGCTGCGCTGTTCGATGTGCAGATCAAGCGACTGCATGAGTACAAGCGCCAGCATCTCAGCCTGCTGCATATCCTCTACTGCTATCAGACGCTCTGTAGTAACCCGGAAGATGTCACCTTTACGCCACGGGTATTCCTGTTCGGGGCCAAGGCCGCACCGGGTTACTACCTCGCCAAAAATATCATCTACGCCATTAACAACGTGGCGGAGGTGGTGAACAACGATCCGCGGGTTGGCGACAGACTCAAAGTGGTGTTTATCCCCGACTACCGTATTACCGTGGCCGAGCAGATGATCCCGGCGGCCGATCTCTCCGAGCAGATCTCCACTGCCGGTTATGAAGCCTCCGGCACCGGCAACATGAAGCTGGCGCTGAACGGTGCGCTGACGATTGGCACACTCGATGGTGCCAATGTCGAAATTGCCGAACAGGTGGGCGAGGAGAACATCTTTATCTTCGGTCACACCGTGGATGAGGTGAAGGCGCTCAAGGCGAAAGGCTATAACCCGAAAAAGGTGCGTAAGCAGAACAAGCCGCTGGACGATTTACTGAAATCGCTGGAGAAGGGCAAATTCAGCGACGGGGATAAGCACGCCTTTGACCTGATGCTGGAGAGCCTGACGAAACACGGCGATCCCTGGCTGGTGCTGGCCGATTTCCAGGCCTATATCGAGGCGCAGCAACGGGTGGAAGCGCTATGGCGTGACCCCGAAGGCTGGACCCGCGCCGCCATCCTCAATACGGCACGAACCGGCATGTTCAGTTCGGACCGTTCCATTCGTGACTATCAGCAACGTATCTGGCAGGCACCGCGCTAAGGAGCAGCAATGAAGCAAAATTCACTCGATCAGGCCGCCCGTGCCGCAGGCATTTCACTGGATTATATCGACGTTAACGGCAGGAAAGAGGCCGTCAGCGATGAGACCAAACGCGCACTGCTGGCGGTGATGGCAGAACCGAAGAAGGCCAGTAAATCCCCGCTGCCGTCAGTCGCGGTGTTCAGCGGCAGCAGTAAGCGACAGCTGACGCCTCAGGGCAGTGGGACTTACAGCTGGCAATTGCAGACCGAAAAGGGCAAACAGCACAGCGGCGAGTTAACCGCCGGTGAACGTTTTACGCTGCCGGGACCGCTGGCCCAGGGTTATCACCAGTTGACGCTCAGCAAAGGGAAGAAAAGCTGGCAGACGCAGATTATTGTTGCGCCGCGGCGCTGCTATCTGCCTCCGGCGCTGGAGGCCGGAGAAAAACGCTGGGGTGCACTGGTTCAGCTTTATACCGTGCGCTCTGAACAGAACTGGGGCATCGGCGACTTCGGCGATCTCGATCAAATGCTGGTACAGCTGGCTGAGCGCGGCGGCGATTTCGTCGGGCTGAATCCCCTGCATGCGCTCTATCCTGCCAGCGCCGGTTTTGCCAGTCCGTATAGTCCGTCATCGCGCCGCTGGCTGAACGTAATCTATATCGACGTCAGTCAGGTGGCCGATTTTCAGCAAAGCGCGGCAGCGCAGAAGTGGTGGAAAAGCGCTAAAACGCAGAAGGCGCTGACTAAAGCGCGTGAGGCGGAACGGGTCGACTACGAAGCCGTGATGGCGCTGAAGCTGGCGGCGCTGCGCCACGCCTGGACACACTTTCAGGCGCGTGACAGCCAGAGCGAAGCGCATCTCTCCTTTGCAGCCTTTGTGCGTGACGGCGGTGACAGCCTGCGTTATCAGGCTGCCTACGACGGCATACAGCTGGAGCGGCAGGCAGACAAGTCGCAGCAGGGCGGCTGGCCAGCCTGGCCAGAGGCGTGGCGCAACAGTCAGTCGCCGGAAGTGCAGCAGTGGTGTGAACAGCATGAAGAGGAGATCGCCTTCTGGCAGTGGCTGCAATGGCTGGCGCAGCAGCAGTTCTCAGGCTGCTGGGCGCACAGTCAGGCGCTGGGCATGAGCGTCGGTCTCTACCGTGACCTGGCGGTGGGCGTGGCGGAAGGCAGCGCGGAAACCTGGCACGATCCTGAGCTTTATCGCCTCAAGGCCTCGGTGGGTGCACCACCTGACCGTCTGGGACCGCTGGGACAAAACTGGGGCTTACCGCCGATGGATCCGCATGTGATGCAGGCGCGTGCCTATCAGCCCTTTATCGACATGCTGCGCGCCAATATGCGTGACTGTGGCGCGCTGCGTATCGACCATGTGATGTCGCTGCTGCGTTTGTGGTGGGTGCCAGCCGGAGAGACGGCGGATAAAGGTGCTTATGTGGCCTATCCGGTCAACGATCTGCTGGCTATTCTGGCGCTGGAGAGCCACCGACTGCGCTGTATGGTGATTGGCGAAGACCTTGGGACCGTGCCTCAGGAGATCGTCAGCCTGCTGCGCAAAAGCGGTGTCTTTTCATGGAAGGTGCTCTGGTTTGAGCAGGAGAAAGATGAACGTTATCGCGCGCCTGAAGATTACCCGCGTCAGTCTATCGCCAGCGCCAGTACCCATGATCTGCCGACGCTGACCGGTTTCTGGGAGCAGGGCGATCTGGAACTGGGTGAGAAGCTGGGTCTTTATCCGGGCGATGCGGTGAAAGCGTTACACGAGCAGCGTGCCGCACAGAAGCAGGCGCTGCTGGATGCGCTGCATCAGGCGGGTGCCTTACCAGCACGCAGCCAGAAGAAGGCGGAGAAGCTGGCTATGACGCCTGCGCTGAACCGGGCGATCCATCGCTTCCTGGCAGATACCGACAGTGCGCTGCTGGGCCTGCAGCCTGAGGACTGGCTTGGCATGACCACGCCGGTTAACGTGCCGGGTACGGTGGATCAGTACCCTAACTGGCGACGCAAGCTGAGCAAAACGCTGGAGCAGATCTTTGCGGACAAGGAAGTGAATGCGTTACTGAAGGTAGTGAGTCAGCAGCGTCAGTCAGGAAAGAAAGAGAAGTAAGAAAGAGCTGCCGCGTTCTGATCGATGTCAAAACTGACTCAAAGGGAATCTGGCAGCAACGGTTCAACCCAACACGAAGGGAACGCGGTCAGAGGAGTAAAGCGTGCCGTGCTATGGACAAAAACGCCGTGAGCGTTTTTGAACAACGCAAAGCGTTGGCCCGGTTACGGGCGCACCTCATGGATGAGGTGCGTAATCGTGCGGGTCGAGCATGTCAGGGATGGCGGCTTTTGCGTTTTTACGATCTGACGGTGTTCCCTGAGCAGGCTCAATCTTACCGCGGAGAGAGCAGAGTATCTCTGCTATCCCCCGTTTTATCATCAGTAGAACGAGTGTTCACCGCGCTGATGCTCGGTAATATCCCGCACGCCTTTCAGTTCCGGGAAGGCGGCCAGCAACTCTTTCTCAATACCATCTTTCAGGGTCACATCGATCATCGAACAGCCGTTACAGCCGCCGCCAAACTGCAGAATGGCGTAACCTTCATCGGTGATCTCCATCAGCGACACGCGACCACCGTGGCCGGCCAGCTGTGGGTTGATCTGCGCCTGCAGCAGATACTCTACGCGCTCAACCATTGGCGCATCATCCGAGACTTTACGCATCTTGGCATTCGGCGCTTTCAGCGTAAGCTGTGAACCGAGATTATCCGTCACGAAGTCGATTTCCGCCTCTTCCAGATACGGCTTGCTCAGCTCATCAATGTAGGCAGAGAGCTTTTCGAACTTCAGTTCGGTGTCAGTAGCTTCAACTGCATCGGGCGGACAGTAAGAGACGCCACATTCTGCTGTTGGCGTACCCGGGTTAATCACGAATACGCGAATCTGGGTGCCATCTTCTTGTTTGGATAGCAGTTTAGAAAAATGTTCCTGGGCAGAGTCAGTAATTCGGATCATGTCGATTGCTCAATAGTTGACTAACTTAGTTGGTTATAATACGCCCATCAATGACGCTCTACAAGGTACGGCACAGGCACCAGACCTGCACGCTGGCGGCACCCTGCGCCAGTAACAGACGACTGATTTCATCTACGGTACTGCCGGTCGTAATGACGTCATCCAGCAGGGCGATATGGCGTCCCTGCACCGCCATTTCAAGGCGGAAGGCACCGCGTAAATTGGTGCGGCGCTGCAGGGCGCTGAGCTGATGCTGTAGTGCGCCCCTTCGCCTGCGGGAAACACCTTCACGCCATTCACATCCCAGCCAGTGCGCCAGCGGAGCGGCCAGCAGTACCGTCTGATTGAAGCCGCGCTGCCAGCGTCGTCGCCGGTGCAGCGGAACCGGCAGCAGTAGATCGGGACGCGGCACCATGCCACGCCGGTAAACATTCAGCCAGCTTAGCAAAAGCAGCCGCGCCAGCATCACCCTGAGTGCGGTTATGTGAGAAAACTTCAGCTGATTAACCCACTGGCTGAACGGTGGACGGTAGTCATTGACGCAGACCAGCGCCTGCCAGGCAGGCGGTTTAAGCTGGCAGCGGCCACAGGCGACCTTTGCTGAGCCTGCCGGTAATCCGCAGCGCGGGCAGAGCAATGGCAACGGCGGTAATTCGCGCAGGCATAAACTGCAGATGCCGTGCCGGGCTATCCGTAACGGCATCCGGCATAGCCAACACAGGGCGGGCATTGCTAGCATAGCGATCTCCTTATCAATTTCGGGATAGTAACTGATGACGTCGCTCTACTGGTACACCTGCGGGGAAGGAAAACGCGATCTTGTGCTGCTGCATGGATGGGGACTGAATGCCGAAGTCTGGCAAAGCATTATTCCGCGGCTCAGCACGCACTATCGCCTGCATCTGGTCGATCTGCCGGGTTATGGCCGCAGTCAGAATTTTGGCGCGCTGACGCTGGCGCAGATGGCAGAAGCGTTACTGCCTTTGCTGCCACCGCAGGCGATAGTCGTGGGCTGGTCGCTGGGCGGACTGGTGGCAACGCAGCTTGCGCTGACAGCGCCAGAAAAGCTGGCTGCACTGATCACCGTGGCGTCGTCACCCTGTTTCACCGCCACAGAGCGCTGGCCCGGCATTAAACCGGAGACGCTGCAGAACTTTCAGCAGATGCTCAGCAACGATTTCCAGCGCACGGTGGAGCGCTTTCTGGCGCTGCAGACGCTGGGCACCGACACAGCGCGTGCTGATGCGCGACAGCTGAAAGAGGTGGTGCTGTCACAACCGATGCCAGAGGTGGCGGTACTGGATGGCGGGCTGGAGATTCTGCGCCAGGTCGATCTGCGCGACGCGCTAACGCAGATCAGGCTGCCGTTACTGCGACTTTACGGAGCGCTGGATGGACTGGTGCCGCGCCGGATAGCCGCTGAGATAGATGAAATGTTGCCAGATTCGCCTTCGGTAGTTATCGAAAAAGCAGCGCATGCACCTTTTATTTCCCATCCTGACAACGTCTGTCAGCATATTGTTAATTTTATCAGTAGCTTACCAGGATAGTGCTGCTTTATAGTGGCAAAATCGCTGACAGCAGCAATACTTCTCTCTGTGAGCAAGACCGCTGCAATTTTATGTGATTAGTCACGGAAATGACTATGCCGTTCCATACTGCCTTACGCGTTTAGCGGCTGCTTACATCTCACAATGGATCATGAATGAGGGTAAACATAATGAAGGTTTTTAAATGGGTTGTGGCTTCAATGATGATGGGCGCGATTTCATTTTCTGCGATGGCAGCGAAAGAAGTCACCAAAGAAGAAGTTAAGACAATGAACCTGCAGAAGATTGGCACCGTTAACACCACGGCGGAAACGACCTCGCCAATGGATGCTAAAAAAGTGCTGTCTAAGCTCGCTGATGAAAAAGGCGGTAAATACTACCTGGTGATCGCCGGTCGCGAACACGGTAAATTCAGCGCCACCGCTGAAGTCTACAAGTAATTAACGTAGCCACATGAACTGCCAGGCATCCAGCTTAACCGGCTGGGTGCCCTCAATTTTCTCTCCGCTTACCACATCCTGCAATGTATGCGCCACCGGCAGCTGCGTCATCACTGAACGTCCACTGAGATTAAACACGCACAGCAGTCCGTCGCCGCTCTCCGGCTGATGACGGCTGAGCACCAGCAGGGCGTTTTCGCTGTCATAGATCGTCATCGGATTATCAGGATGAAACGCAGGCTGGCGACGTCGTAACTGAATCAGCTGGCCAAGACGGGTGTAGACCTGCTGACGCAGCCAGTCACCGCCCGCCAGCGCCGCCTCAATCTGTTGCAAATCATACTTCTGCCGGTTAATCGCCCGGTTGTGACCGGCTGCGCGTACGCCCTCATAATGGTTACGACCGCCGACAATGCTCTGGATATAGATAGCTGGCACGCCAGGAAAGACCAGCAGAATCGCATGGGCCAGCAAAAAGCGTTTCAGCCGCGTGGCGTCATCGTCAGCTTCGCTATTTAACGCATCCAGATAGGTGACGTTGATTTCATAGGGGCTGGTGGTGCCGTCAGGGTTGTTTTTATAGGAGACCAGCGCGCCTTCCAGCGCCAGATCGCGCACCAGCGCCACAATCTCCACCTCCGATAAAATGCCACGTGCCGGATTCAGCCCGATACCATCGTGTGACGCCAGGAAGTTGAAGAAGGTGGTGTCGTTGCTGCTGAGATCCAGCGAACTGGCCCACTGCCGCAGCGCGCGTGCCGATCCGGTATGAATGGCGTGCAGGACCAGTGGCGGCAGGGAAAACTGATAAACCATCTGTGCCTCATCGTGCCCATTGCCCAGATAACGGATGTTGTCCTGGTGCGGCACGTTGGTCTCAGTGATAATCACCGTGCCAGGCGCGACATGGTCGGCAATGGCGCGAAACAGCTTCACCAGCTGATGGGTTTTTTCCAGATGAATACAGCGCGTGCCGGGCGTTTTCCACATATAGCCGACCGCATCGAGACGTACATAGTCAGCGCCACGGATCAGGTAGTCGAGCAGCACGTTGACCATGCGCAGCAACACCTCAGGATTGGCAAAGTTAAGGTCGATCTGGTCGGCGCTGAAGGTGGTCCAGATAAAGCGGGTGGCACCATCGGCCATTTTAAACGGCGTCAGCAGCGGCGAAGTGCGCGGTCGCGTGACGGCACTGAGATCGGTAGCGGGCGGCATGCTGATAAAGAAATCGTCCCAGCCAGGATCCTGCGCCAGAAAGTGGCTGAACCAGGCGCTCTGCGACGACATATGGTTACAGACGAAGTCGAACATCAGCCGGGTTTCCTGATGCAGGCGCGCAATATCCTGCCAGTCGCCGCACTGCGGATCGACCTGATGGTAATCAATCACCGAAAAGCCGTCATCGGACGACCAGGGGAAAAAGGGCAGCAGGTGAACCAGCGGAAACGTGGATTGCAGATGCTGCTGATAGAAACGGGAAAAGGTGCTGAGCGTGGGTTTACCGGCTTCCCGAAACTGATCGGCGTAGGTGATCAGTACCACATCCTGTTCATCCCAGTGTGCCTTACGGGGCAGCTTAATCGCCTCGCGGGCGGTAGCGATGTCAGCCTGCAGGCGCGCAAAGGTCGCCTCCGGGAATGTGCCAGCATAAATCTTCTCAATCAGATCGGTGATCGTTTCCATTGTGAATTGGGTGCCACAGCAGGTGTTGTTTTTATGACAGGCGTCTTTTCAGCGTAGCGCGATGGCGGGGATTTTCAACCGGGGAGAAGGGGGTGAAGAGGGGGCCAGATGATGGCCCCTGAAAAGCTTAGCGTTTTTTACCGAATGCCGCGGCCAGCGCATCCCCCATCGCGCTGTTACCCGCTGAGGAACTGACCGGACGTGGACGGCCTTTACCGGCGGCCGGACGTTTCTCTTCGCGCGGGGCGGCATTCTTCGCGCCGCCACGTGCATTGCCTTCGCCTGGCTGCTCATCAAGACGCATGGTCAGGGCAATACGTTTACGCTGGAGATCGACTTCCATCACTTTCACTTTGACGATATCACCCGCTTTCACTACCTGATGTGGATCGTCCACAAAGCGGTCAGAAAGCGACGAGATATGGACCAGGCCATCCTGATGCACGCCAATATCCACAAACGCACCGAAGTTAGTGACGTTGGTGACGGCACCTTCGAGGATCATGCCTGGCGTCAGATCGTTCAGCGTTTCCACGCCTTCCGCGAACTGCGCGGTTTTGAACTCAGGACGGGGATCGCGGCCCGGCTTCTCCAGCTCTTTCATGATGTCGGTAACGGTCGGCAGACCAAAACGTTCATCAATGAAATCGCGGGCGCTGAGGTTACGCAGGCTGCCCGCGTTGCCCATCAGATCGCTCAGTGCCTGCTCGGTGGCGGCCAGAATACGCTCCACGACCGGGTAGGCTTCCGGGTGAACGGTCGAGGCATCCAGTGGGTTATCACCGTGGTTGATACGCAGAAAGCCCGCACATTGCTCAAAGGCTTTTGGCCCAAGACGGCTGACTTTCAGCAACTGCTGGCGGTTCTGGAAGCGGCCATTCTCATCACGCCAGCCGACAATGTTTTGCGCCATCATGCGCGTCAGGCCCGCGACGCGGGTCAGCAGCGGCACCGAGGCGGTATTCAGGTCAACGCCGACGGCGTTCACGCAATCCTCGACTACAGCGTCGAGTTTCTTAGCCAGCTGGCTCTGACTGACATCATGCTGATACTGGCCGACACCGATTGATTTCGGATCGATTTTCACCAGCTCGGCCAGCGGATCCTGCAGACGGCGGGCTATCGACACCGCGCCGCGCAGCGAAACATCGAGATCCGGGAATTCCAGCGCCGCCAGTTCAGAAGCCGAGTAGACCGATGCGCCAGCTTCACTGACAATCACTTTCTGTGCGGTGACCTGCGGGAACTGCTGTTGCAGATCCAGGAAGAAACGCTCGGTTTCACGGGAAGCGGTGCCGTTGCCAATCGCCACCAGCTCTACCTGATGCTTAATGCAGAGCGCAGCAACGGCGGCTGCGGCTTTAGCGGTCTGGCCGGTGTGCGGATAAACGGTATCGGTCGCCACGACTTTGCCGGTGGCATCGACCACCGCGACCTTAACGCCGGTACGCAGACCGGGATCCAGTCCCATGGTGGCACGCATGCCTGCCGGGGCTGCCATCAGCAGGTCGTGCAGGTTGCGGGCAAAGACGTTGATCGCTTCATCTTCTGCACGTTCACGCACCGTGCCCATCAGTTCAGTTTCCAGATGCAGCATCACCTTGATGCGCCACGTCCAGCTCACGACGGCTTTACGCCAGCTGTCGGCAGGGGCGTTATTCAGACGCAGGTTCAGGTGTTCAGCAATCAGGGTTTCACCGTGGCTTTCACGCGGAGCTTCATCAAACTGCGGATCGGCATTCAGCGAGAGTTGCAGCACGCCTTCGTTGCGTCCACGCAGCATTGCCAGCGCACGGTGCGACGGCACAGTGCTCAGCGCTTCATGATGATCAAAGTAGTCACGGAACTTCGCGCCCGCTTCCTCTTTACCTTCCACCACGCGTGAGACCAGGTGAGCATTTTTCCACAGATAGTTACGCACTTTGGCCAGCAGTGCGGCATCCTCGGCGAAACGCTCCATCAGAATGTAGCGGGCACCATCCAGCGCGGCACGGACGTCGGCGACGCCTTTATCAGCATCGACATACTGCTCCGCCAGCTGCTCAGGGATGTGCGACGGCTCCTGCCACAATGTGTCCGCCAGCGGTTCCAGACCCGCTTCAATCGCGATCTGTCCACGCGTGCGGCGTTTCTGTTTATAAGGCAGGTAGAGGTCTTCAAGCTCGGTTTTGCTGAGGGTGGTATTGATGGCGCGGGCGAGGTCGTCAGTCAGTTTTCCCTGATCGTCAATCGACTTCAGAATCGACTGGCGTCGCTCTTCAAGTTCACGCAGATAGCTGAGGCGGGTTTCCAGCTGGCGGAGTTGGGTATCATCCAGGCCGCCGGTGACCTCTTTGCGATAGCGTGCGATAAACGGCACGGTATTCCCTTCATCTAACAGGCGAACGGCGGCGTCAACCTGCTCTGGTCGCGCCTGTAGCTCACTGGCAATTATCTGGCTCAGAACGTTCATCATCAGGACTGTCTTGCTTTCCGGGTTGAGAAATAGCCGACAGTTATACGGATTGATGGTCAAAATTGCCAGAGACGCTGGCGGCTTTCAGCGATAATCTGAATCCTTATTGCGGGTAGTCAATCGCGTTGACATACCACAGTGCCGGACCCAATGGCGTCTCAACGGTGGCGGCATCGCCGACCTCTTTTTTCAGCAGCGCCCGCGCCATCGGCGAGTCGATAGAGATGTAATCTTTGCGGCCAAAAATCTCATCGTAGCCCACAATGCGAAAGCGTTTGAGGTCGCCCTCATCGTTCTCAATTTCCACCCAGGCACCAAAGAAGACTTTGCCATCCTGCTGGGGGGAATAGTCAACAATACGTAGCTGTTCAAGACTTTTGGTCAGATAGCGAACGCGGCGGTCAATTTCACGCAGCCGTTTTTTGTTGTACTGATAATCGGCATTTTCACTGCGATCGCCAAGACTGGCAGCCCAGGTGACTTTTTTCGTCACTTCCGGTCGCTCTTCACGCCATAAATAGTCGAGTTCCGCTTTCAGCTTATCGAAGCCTTCGCGGGTAATAAGTCGGGTTTTCATGCTATACCGGCCACAGAGATCTCAGGAGCGACAGTGTAAGGCAAAGAAGGCGCGGCAAAAAAGAGTCGGGGAAAGGGTTTTTAAAGGCTAAAAACCCACGTTGATTTCCCCGGCGGCGAAAGGGTTGGTGCTGTGATTCAAAATCAAACCAGTAATCTGAAGCCAGTAGATGTTTAAACTTATTTTCCGGCGTGAGTCGCCGTGGTGGTCGAGGTGCCGGTGCTGTGACCGTCACCGCCGCCGCCGCCCATGGTGGCCAGCGCAACGCCCAGCAGGGCTGCGACTGCACCCACACCGATGGCGTCAGAGTTACCTTTTGCAGTCGTTGTCGCTGCTGCGCCGGCGGCTTCACCGGTTGCTGTGGCAGCATAACCTGGGCTGACGCTGCCTAATGCCAGCGCGCTAAGCAGTAAAATTGTTTTTTTCATTGTGTATTCCCCGTTGAGACATCGAATGTTGCCAGAGCAGTCTGGTTCAAAACGAGAGGGGCGAAAAGTTGGCTTTACTGATTGATTTAAAGGGCTTTAATTTAAAATGGCCTTGCTGAGAGTGTCGCTGAAACTAATCCGAGAGGAGCGTGGGGCGTTACGCAGGTTTACTGGAATATTATGCTGCCGATTCGCTGTTGAGGTAGATTATCTGGAGCTTATCTACAATGATGGCTGATCGTTAAGTCAAATTATCCGCTAACTCACTGAATTGATTAATTGATTAAAAACTGGCTCGCTTCTGACGCCAGCGATACAGAGAAACGGGGCCTTTTTTTCAGATTTGCCGTATCAGGGGCCGGGCAGGGGCAAATGGGTTAAAACAGGACCGAAATCACCTTAATTCAAATATAAGCTCCTGTTTAATATGCTTTGTAACAATTTTGGCTAGAATATAAACCATTAATGACTGTCACTATAAGGCATCTTTTTTTAACAATGTTGGCTCAGGCAATAGCGCCTTTGGGAGTTGAAAATGCAAGAGAACTACAAAATTCTGGTCGTCGATGATGATATGCGTCTGCGTGCACTGCTTGAACGCTATCTCACCGAGCAGGGCTTTCAGGTGCGCAGTGTCGCTAATGCCGAGCAGATGGATCGTCTGTTAACCCGTGAATCCTTTCATCTGATGGTGCTCGACCTGATGTTGCCGGGCGAAGATGGCCTCTCTATCTGCCGTCGTCTGCGCAGTCAGAGCAACCCGATGCCCATTATCATGGTGACCGCTAAGGGCGAAGAGGTGGACCGTATTGTGGGGCTGGAGATCGGCGCTGACGACTACATTCCCAAACCGTTCAACCCGCGTGAGCTGCTGGCGCGTATTCGCGCGGTGCTGCGCCGTCAGGCCAACGAACTGCCAGGGGCACCATCGCAGGAAGAGGCGATTATCGCCTTCGGTAAATTCAAACTTAACCTCGGCACCCGCGAAATGTTCCGCGAAGATGAGCCGATGCCGCTGACCAGCGGTGAGTTTGCGGTGCTGAAAGCGCTGGTAAGCCACCCGCGTGAGCCGCTGTCCCGTGACAAGCTGATGAACCTGGCACGTGGCCGTGAATACAGTGCTATGGAACGTTCGATCGACGTCCAGATCTCCCGCCTGCGTCGCATGGTGGAAGAGGATCCTGCGCATCCGCGTTATATTCAGACCGTCTGGGGTCTGGGCTACGTCTTTGTGCCGGACGGCAGTAAAGCATGAAGCGACTGCGCTTCTCGCCACGGAGTTCGTTTGCCCGCACCCTGCTGTTGATCGTTACCCTGCTGTTCGTCAGCCTGGTCACGACCTATCTGGTGGTGCTGAACTTCGCCATTCTTCCCAGCCTGCAACAGTTCAATAAGGTGCTCGCTTACGAAGTTCGTATGCTGATGACCGACCGGTTGCAGCTGGAAGATGGCACGCAGCTGGAAGTGCCCCCGGCGTTTCGCCGGGAAATCTACCGCGAACTGGGGATCTCGCTCTATACCAATGCAGCAGCAGAGGAGAGCGGATTGCGTTGGGCGCAGCACTATGAATTCCTGAGCGAGCAAATGGGGCAGCAGCTCGGCGGTCCGACCGATGTCCGGGTTGAGGTGAACAAAAACTCACCGGTAGTCTGGCTGAAAACCTGGCTGTCGCCCGATATCTGGGTACGGGTGCCGCTGACAGAGATTCATCAGGGCGACTTCTCACCGCTATTCCGCTATACCCTGGCGATTATGCTGCTGGCGATTGGCGGTGCCTGGCTGTTTATCCGCATCCAGAACCGACCCCTGGTGGATCTGGAGCACGCCGCGCTGCAGGTGGGACGCGGGATTATTCCGCCGCCACTGCGTGAGTATGGTGCGTCAGAAGTGCGATCGGTGACCCGCGCCTTTAATCAGATGGCGGCCGGGGTGAAGCAGCTGGCGGATGACCGCACGCTGTTAATGGCGGGCGTCAGCCACGATTTGCGTACGCCGCTGACCCGTATTCGTCTCGCCACCGAGATGATGAGCGAGCAGGATGGCTATCTGGCCGAATCGATTAACAAAGATATTGAAGAGTGCAACGCCATCATCGAACAGTTCATCGACTACCTGCGCACCGGTCAGGAGATGCAGACCGAGCGCGCCGACCTGAACAGCGTGCTGGGCGAAGTGGTGGCGGCGGAAAGTGGCTACGAGCGTGAAATCGAAAATGCGGTGATGCCGGAAGAGTTAATGCTGGATATCAACCCGCTGTCGATTAAGCGCGCGCTGGCTAACCTGGTGGTCAATGCCGCACGCTACGGTAATGGCTGGATTAAGGTCAGCAGCGGACGGGAACTGCATCGCGCCTGGTTCCAGGTGGAAGATGATGGACCCGGCATCAAGCCGGATCAGCTGGCGCATCTGTTCCAGCCGTTTGTGCGGGGCGACAGCGCCCGCAGCACTAGCGGAACCGGTCTCGGTCTGGCGATTGTACAGCGGATTATCGATGCCCATCAGGGCTCGCTGGAGATTGGCGAGAGCGAACGCGGGGGCTTGCGTATTCGTGCCTGGTTGCCGTTGGTGGAAACAATGGCGCTGAGTCACAATAATGGCAGCAACAGCATCTCAAACTGATAAACGCGGCGCGGCAGTATCACTGCCGCGCCGGTTCTTTTAGCGTTGCGGACCGGCTTTCACCAGCGCAGCCCCTGCGGCGTTATCTGTATACTTGTCGAAGTTATCAATAAAGCGCTGTGCCAGACCTTCGGCGGCAGCGGTCCACTTCTCTTCACTTTCCCAGCTACGACGCGGATCGAGCGTTTCACTATCCAGCTCGCCCAGCGCAACCGGCATCTGCAGATTAAAGATTGGCAGCGTTTCTGTCGGTGCATCATCCAGCTCACCCGCCAGGATCGCATTGATAATGGTGCGTGTATTCTTCAGTGAGATGCGTTTGCCGCTGCCGTTCCAGCCGGTATTGACCAGGTAAGCCTGAGCACCGGACGCCTCCATCCGTTTCACCAGCACTTCAGCGTACTGCGTCGGATGCAGCGTCAGGAATGCCGCGCCAAAACAGGCGGAGAAGGTCGGGGTCGGCGCCGTCACGCCACGCTCGGTGCCGGCCAGTTTGGCGGTAAAGCCTGACAGAAAATGATACTGTGTCTGCTCCGGCGTCAGACGTGAAACCGGTGGCAGCACGCCAAACGCATCGGCGGTCAGGAAAATCACTTTCTTCGCGTGGCCTGCTTTTGAGACCGGCTGCACGATATTGTCGATGTGATTAATCGGATAGGAGACGCGGGTGTTCTCTGTTTTGCTGCCGTCAGTGTAATCAACACTGCCATCTTCGCGCACTACCACGTTTTCCAGCAGCGCATTGCGGCGAATGGCGCGGTAGATCTCCGGCTCAGCCTGCTCAGAAAGGTTGATGGTTTTGGCGTAGCAACCGCCCTCGAAGTTAAACACGCCATCATCGTCCCAGCCGTGTTCATCATCGCCGATCAACTGGCGGTCAGGATCGGTGGAGAGTGTGGTTTTGCCGGTGCCGGAGAGGCCGAAGAAGACGGCCACATCACCTGCTTTACCGACGTTAGCTGAACAGTGCATTGAGGCAATGCCTTTCAGCGGTAGCAGGTAGTTCATGATGGCGAACAGACCTTTCTTCATCTCGCCACCGTACCAGGTGCCGCCAATCAGCTGCATGCGTTCTGTCAGATTGAAGGCAACAAAGTTCTCCGAGTGCAGACCCTGCGCCTGCCAGTCCGGATTGGTGCATTTGGCCCCGTTCATCACCACAAAGTCAGGCGTAAAGTCGGCCAGCTCAGCGTCTGTAGGCTGGATGAACATGTTTTTCACGAAGTGCGCCTGCCAGGCCACCTCGGTGACAAAACGAACGCTCAGACGTGAATCGGCATTGGCACCACAAAAGGCATCCACCACAAACAGACGCTTGCCGGAAAGCTGGCGGGTCACGCAGCTTTTCAGCGCGTTCCAGGTCTCCTTTGACAGAGGCTGATTGTCGTTTTTGCCGGTGCCCTGGTCGTTCCACCACAGGGTATCGCGCGTGGTGTCGTCACGCACAATGTACTTATCCTTTGGCGATCGCCCGGTGAAAATCCCGGTGTCTACTGCAATCGCGCCGCTCTGCGTCAGGGTGCCACGAGCAAAACCTTCGAGGTCCGGGCGCGTCTCTTCCTGAAATAGCGTGTCGTAATCAGGGTTGTAAACCACTTCCGTGGTATCCACGATGCCCAAAGCGGCAAGGTCTTGCGAGGTCAGGCCGTTAACGCGCATTTTACTGCTCCTTAAATCGGTGTCTGTTCTGCAAAGCAGAGATAGGTTGGGATCGTGCCACCGGCTGTTGTATCGGGTGCCGTGAATCACTGACGGTTTACTGCGCGTCGTTACGACAGCCTGCAAAGATAACCGGGCTATTCCGGGCATCTGCCCCTGGCTTCCGGGCGTTTGCACGATCGCGCGCAGTTTACTCTTCTGCGTTAAGGGAAAAAGGGCAGTGATCTAAAAATGCGACTCAGGGCGCGTTAAGGCTATGTTTCGAACGTTTAAAAGATGTTATGAAAGTAAAAAAAGATAATTTGTCTGAAAAATTATGGGGATAGGGCGGGGGAATGGAGAAGGGGCGGCAGATGCCGCCCGATTAATCAGTGCAGTTGGTCGTTATTCTCATGGGAGTGGCTGCGGATGGCGGCAATGTCAACTGCGTCAAACACGTAGTTTGAGCCGCAATAGTCGCAGTGCATGTCGATTTTGCCATCTTCCGCGATGATCTCATCCACTTCTTCCTGCGGCAGCGTGGTCAGCACTTCGCCACAGCGTTCACGCGAGCAGGTGCACTTGTAGATCACCGGCTGCGGATCGTAGAGGGTAACCTCTTCCTGATGGTAAAGACGCCACAGCGCTTCATTGGCAGGCAGATCGATCAGCTCTTCCGTTTTAATAGTTTCGGTCAGGGTCGCCAGGTGTTCGAAGACCTCTTTCTCCGTGTCCTGCGCGGGCAGCACCTGCAGCAGAATACCGGCAGCGCCTTTGTCGCTGGTGCGGATGAACAGCCGCGTAGGCAACTGCTCGGAGCGCATGAAGTAATCTTCCAGGCACGCCGCGAGGGTGTCACCCTCCAGCCCGACCACGCCCTGATAACGCTCACCCTTTTCAGGGGAGATGGTGATCACCAGATAACCATTGCCGACCATACTTTTCAGGGTGCTGTCGTCCGCGATGTCGCCTTTGATTCGTGCGACGCCACGCAGTTCCTGGTTGTTGTTACCGTTGATCACGGCCAGCGACAGCGGGCCGTCACCCTGTAACTGCACGGTGATTTCGCCATCGAACTTCAGCGTAGCGGTCAGCAGGCTGGTGGCGACCAGCATCTCACCCAGCAGCGTTTTAACCGGTGCCGGATAGTCATGGTTCTTCACGGTTTCACGCCAGGTGTCAGAGACGTTCACCAGCTCGCCGCGCACGGCGGCATTTTCAAACAGATAACGGTGCAGTTGATCCTGGACTGACATATTTTTTCTCTCACTGGAACGGGGCGATGGTGCGTCAGTGAAGACGGCGTTATTCATCGCCCGATAATTTAAACTTCATCAAATCGCGACGCTCTTTTTTGTCAGGTCGCCGATCGGGATGGGGCATAGTCAGCGCATTCATCTTGCGCGCCTGCGCCATTTTTTCGCGTTTTTCAATGCTGGCATCGGTTTCGCGATAGAGCTGCTGGGCCTCGCTGGCGGGACGGCGCTGCGCGGTGATACCCGCCACCACCACGGTGCGTTCATCATTGCCCTGACGCAGTGTCAGTTCCGCATTCAGCTCTACCACTTTACCGGGTTTGCTGCGCTGGCCGTTGTAATGCACCTTGCCGCCTTCAATCATTTCTCGCGCCATGGCCCGGGTTTTGTAGAAGCGCGCGGCCCATAGCCACTTGTCGAGGCGGACCTCATCGCTGCTTTTCTCTTTCATTGCTGCTCCTGACTCAGATTAGCGTCCGGTAATCGTCCGTGGCGCGGTGACGCTGAAAGATTTGTTCAGGACGACCCGAATCAGGATTCTTAACACCTAAGCACCAGCCGATGCCCCATAGCGTTGCAGCATCCAGAATCACTTCGCTGTCGTCGATAAACAGCGTGCGCGGCGCAGAAAAGCCGGTGTGCTGTTGTACCGCGTGCCATAAACGCGGGTCTTCTTTCGGATACCCAAAGGTATGGGTGGAAAGTAATAAATCAAGGTGCGGCGCTAAACCAGTCTGCGCCAGTTTGACGTCCAGATTGTAAGGATGCGCGTTGGTCAGCAGAATCGTGGACTTTCCGGCGCGACGCAGGGCCTGCAAAAAAGGCAGCGTATCGTCACGCAGTACGATTCGGCCGCGCATTGCCCAGGTCATTGCACGGATGTCCAGCGACAGCGCCTCTGCCCAGTAATCCAGACAATACCAGTTTAGCGTATGGGCGACGGCCTGATACTTTTCCGTGATGATCGCGTCGGCTTCTGCACGGGTGATGTCGCGTTGCTGGCTGAGCTGTTCAGGGACATGCTCCAGCCAGAAGTGGCGATCAAATGCCAGATCCAGCAGCGTGCCATCCATGTCGAGCAGCACGGTATCAATCTCAGACCAGTTGAGCATCGTAGTGTCAGACCCTGTAAAAACCGGGCGACAGGGTAGCACAGAAGGGCAGGGCTCAGAATATCGGGCGCACGCTCTGCAAAGTGCCGAGGTTATGGTTGAAACACTTGTCGTAGTATTGCTGGATATCGATCATGCGCTGGCGATTACAGTGCATGCGGCGCAGCGCCAGCAGCCCGTTGATTACGCCGCAGGTCAGCAGCACCAGCAGCAGCAATACGGTGCCGAGATAGCGCCACTGCGCCATGGCGTCCGGTTCATTGTGCAGCATGATGTGACGTGTGCCGTTGGCATCGGTAGAAATGCCAGTAATGATGCCGCTGGCGCTGAACGGCGTGTGCAGCAGCATGGCAGAGATACGTTGCAGCTCGCGCCATTGAGAGGGTGGATCAAGATCAAACAGTGACACGCCAGGTTGTGGCTGATTCACCAGCTGGCGACCCTCATCGCTGACGATCAGGAATCCCCCTGGCGGCGGGCTGTTGAGATTTTCTGCCGCACGACGAGTTTCGCGGAAAAAGAAGGTCGAGGTGGCGGTATTCACCAGATTTTCCAGCGCTTCGGCGCTCACTGGCCGCAGCAGCACATTCATGCCGTTGAGTTGGCCGGAATCTGCCCGGCGCATCAGCGCTTCCCAGTCTTTGGCGTTGCCCAGGTTCACCAGCGCATTTTTCAGGCGCATACAGTCCTGCGGCTGATTGCAGAGATCCTGCGTTTTCATCACCAGATCGGAGAAATCATCCAGCAGAATCATGCCAGACTTCTGAATCGCGGACGCCAGTTGTGGATTAAGTTTAGGATCGGTATTGGTTTCCGGATGCAGTTGCTTTGTGGTGGTATCCAGCAGCGCCGCGGCTTTGTCGATGATGTCAGATTGTGGCTGCGGCAATGGCGTGGCGTTATTCCAGTAGACCGCCGAGCAGTCAAACGGCATGTAGGCGTAACTGCGGTTGCTCTGGTAGTTGTCTGGCACGGAACACATGCCGGTGCCACTCACTTTGAGGTTGTCGCCAATATTCAGCGGCACGCTGCTGAGTTTATCGACGCTGTTGACCTCCAGACTGTCGGTGCCTCTGGCCCAGGCCAGACTGAGCTTAATCGGCATACCAAGCGGGATCCAGGTGACCAGCATGGTCAGCACCATCAGCGAACCACAGGCCAGCACTACGTTTTTCCGCCAGCGCTGGATAGGGAAGTTTTTGACTTCATCCTGCAGCGACAGGAAACGTCCCTGACGCACTACCTGGCGGTTAAGGTAGATTTCGACGTCCGTCACCTGACCGAGATCGTGTGCCACATAAGGCTGCCAGTGCGGGGGATAGGCCAGGTCAATAATCCCCAGCGTAATGTTGCTCTGCTCCTGATTCGATTCGCTGAACAGGCCCCAGCGCTTTGGCGCGCCGCGCAGGCAGTGGATATCACGCAGTCCGCGCTCACCGGGAATACGATAGAGAAGCCACAGACTGGCCGCGATCGTGACTGCGCCCGTCAGTACCAGCCAGATCATCAGTGTGGTGGGCACTGACAGGCTTAAGAAGAACAGTAAAAAGGCAAGGGAGATCATCACCGCTTCACGCGTGCCGTCTGGTCGTGACAGCCGATACTCTTCCGCTGTTTCTTTGCGCACCTGAAGCAGTTCGACATTTTCCGTTTCTGCTTTGCGGATAGAAGCGTTGGTCGACACCGGGCGCATCAGTGTCGGCAGCGATTGCTGGTCGACGGCGTAATCCACCAGCGAGTGGCCGTTCAGTGAGATCACCAGCGGAATGGACTGGGTGCGGATTAACTCTACGTAGTTTTCGTCGGTGATGTACTGTTCCCACAGCGGCGGCAGATGAACTTCAACTTCATCCAGGTAGTAGCGCCATTTATGGGGATCGTCAGTAGAAAGGCCATAGCGGGTAATGGCGCGGGTAACCGGATAGACATTGTTGCTTTGCGCCGTGAGTGTCAGACGTTCAGGCGCGCTCCGCTTATCGGTAGTCAGCGTGGTACGGGGCTGCTTTTCCAGCGCGGCGACATATTTATCGACCGCCTCACGCTCCTGGGCAGAAAGTTTACGGCAGGGCGGACTGATGAATGGCAGCGGTTTCGCCAACGGCGGACGATGCCGCATAGCGTACCAGAACCCAATACCTGCCAGGAGTGAACAGGTCAGCACTATGGCCAGGATCATAAAGATTGTGCTCATGCTCTGCTCAATTCAGCCAAAATGCTGCCTTCACTTTAAACTTTCGCCTCCGGTTATGCTCACTATAAAAGAGATATTCCGGAAGATTATATAACCCTGAGGAGTCAGGCACCCGATGAAATAGTGCCAGCGTATATCTTATTGGCATTTGTTAAACCCTGTCTTGTGCGAATGGTAACTGGCACAGACTGGATTAAATATCGGTATTATCTGAAACTTATCGCAGCATATTGACTAATGCAAATTTAGTCTTAACTGATAACCAAAGGCTGTTATTCAATCGCTGTAATCTATGCAACGATAACGTCACTGCCTGACTGTCGCACAATTGCCTGTGGTTAGGTATGCTAATTCGCTCCAGATAGCCGACGCAGAATAATTTGAGGCTGATATGAAAATTCCAAAAAAACCCGACATCCTCAATATCACCGCCGTGGCACGTTCACGGTTATTCACTATTGAGTCGGTCGATCTGGCTTTCAGCAATGGGGCGCATCGCGTTTATGAGCGGATGAAACCCTCTGAGCGTGAAGCGGTGATGATCGTGCCGATTATTGATGACCATCTGATCCTGATTCAGGAGTATGCCGTCGGACTGGAAACTTACGAGCTGGGGTTTCCGAAAGGGCTGATCGATGCAGGTGAAACCGTGAATGAAGCGGCGGTGCGCGAACTGAAAGAAGAGGTGGGTTTTGGTGCCGAACAGCTGACCACACTGGGCAAACTCACCATGGCCCCCTCCTATTTTTCCAGCAAGATGAATATTGTGATAGCGGAAGGTCTCTACGCCGAAAAGCTGGAAGGCGATGAGCCGGAGCCGCTGATTGTCCACCGCTGGCCGCTGAGCGATATGCTGTCGCTGCTGGACGAACCCGACTTCCGCGAAGCACGCAATGTCAGTGCGCTGTTTATGGCACGCGAATGGCTGGTGAAACAGGAGCGGCTGAATTATTGAAGCGTAACGGCTGAGAAAAAAAAAGCGCCTGCCACAGGCGCGTTTTTGCTTTATTCAGCAGTAACTTTTTCCTGTAAGGACGATGATCGCTTTAATAATGACGCGGTCAGCAGATAAATGACGCACGCGACAAGAATTGAATTAAGCACCGGTACGCCGCGCTCAACCAGCAGACCCGTGGCTGCACCTGCGCCGCTGGCGATCAGCGCGGGCCAGCCAATAAGCTGGGAGGTTGCCGGTAAGGCATCGCTGGTACGACTGAGCGCCAGCGTCTGTCGGTCAGTTTTCAGTACGTAGTAGTCAACGATCATTACGCCCAGTATCGGCGGGAAGATGACGCCCAGCAGTTCCAGAAAATCGACAAAACGGTCAAGAATCCCGAAAACTGAACAGAGTGTACCGAGCATTCCCAGCAGCAGCGTAATCATCTGATAACGTGGTTTATAGCCGGTCACGCCTTCAATCGCGTTAGAGATGCCCAGCGTTGAGGAATAGAGATTCAGGTCATTGATGCGCAGGGTAGAAAAAACGACAGCCAGCAAACCCAGTGAGCTGGTGGTTTGCGTAATAATCGCGATGATATCTGAGGTCTGCAATTTTCTGGCGATAAGAATCGCTACGCCATTAACCCCATATTCGCCCGCCAGGATGGTCAGCAGCGTAATGGCAAAGACATCTCTGCCATTACGTGAAAAACGTGTTAAATCAGGCGTCATCAGACTGGCCAGGATAGCACCGCCAATCACCATGGTCATCGCAGCGCTTACAGTAATGGCCTGGCTGGCGATAACCGGCGGTATGTTCTGGCCAGACTGGCCGTGGAACGCGTGCCAGAAAATCCAGCCGACCAGCGCGATGAAAAGCGGAACCGCAATGCGTGCGGTAAAGCGCAGCGCCTTAAAGCCAAAGGTAACCAGTAACGTCAACACGGTACCTGAAAGTGCTGCCGACTCTGCAAAGCTGAGTTTGCCATTCAGGGCATAGCTCAGCGATCGGGCAAACACCGCGTTCTGAATGCCGAACCATCCCAGCAGGCTGACCGCGACCAGCAGGCCAATCAGCACAGAGCCGTGACGACCAAAACCACACCAGCGCGCCAGCAAGCTCCCCGGCAGTCCCTCGCGCATTCCTGCATAGCCGAGCGCAAAGGTCAGCACACCAAACAGCAGGCTGGCCAGCGTGATTGCGGTAAACGCCTCAGCCAGCGTCATGCTGTTGCCCAGAACCGCGCCGAGCATAAACTGATCCAGCGCAGTCAGCATACCCATATGCACAATAGCGACGCTCAGCAATGAGAGCCTTTTATTTGCCGGGACAGGGCTCAGTGGATAATCATCAAATTTACTCACAACAGGGTTTCCTTACCGTTTATATATAAATAACGCCTGTGCTGAGAAACCGCTCTGGCAGATAATTCTCCAGTGACTCCGCACGGCAGTAGCTTTCAAATTGTTGTAGCGAATGCACACCCGCTTTTTGATAAAGCGTGGTGATGCGGTTACCGACAGTTTTTACGCTGAGGTTATAGATGCGGGCGATCTCTTTTGCGCTAAAGCGCCGTAGCAGCAGAAAAATGACATCCAGCTCGGCGGGAGTAAACACGGCGTGTTCCAGATGCGTCGTGAGTACAGAAGATTTTCTGGGATCGATAAAGCTCATTGCCGTAAGGTTATCAACCGGACGTGCATTCCAGATGCAGCCCAGCCACTGGTTTTGATTGTCGAAAACAGGATATTTTTCACTGATAAACGGGGTGAGATAATTGTTGCCATACCAGTAATGGGTTTCAATCACCGCTACGCAACGGTTATTTAATTTTACCTGTTGATCGTGCTCGCAGAATTCATCAGCACAATCACTCCAGCGCGTGGGAAACTCACTGTCTTTTTTTCCCTCTAATAAATAACTTTTAGGCGTAGCAGTATATAATTTTGCAGCTTCATTCATATAAAGATGCTGCGATGCAGCATTCTTAAAACCCCAGGGCGTCGGTAATAAATCCATGGTGGTGGCGAATGCAGAAATGAATTCATCGATACTACGGTATGGGCTGTCCATGGCACCTCGCTGAAAGCGTTCAGATTATAATCTTTTTGCCAGATAATAACGTGCGTAGCGCTGCGCATAGCCATCCTGTTCGCCATAAACGCGATAGCCCAGCTTTTCGTAGAAACCACGCGCCTGAAAACTTAACGTGTCGACGACGGACATATGGCAGCCTCGATTGCGCGCTTCATCTTCTGCAGCCTGCATCAATTGACGACCTGTGCCAAGCAGCCGCCAGCCATCATCTATCCAGAGGTAATGAATATCCAGCGTGCCGCACCAGGTATGGGCTAACAGGCCGCCCTGGATATTTTTCTGGTCGTCATACAGGATAACATTCAGCGTTTTCATGTTGATGTCAGCAAAGCGTTCATTATGCTGCCAGAGTCGCTGAATAATATATTCTTCAGTTTTAGGGGCTTGCGTATGGCCCACTTTGATTTCCATATATAAAAACATCCATAGGTGATTAAATCAAATCAGAAGATTTCGGGGTTTCCATTCTTATCATGATGATAAGCTATGCGCAAGGGTTAATATCCCTCCTGTTATTGAGCGCAATTAACATTACGCTGATGACCGTTGTTCATTAGATATGCCAATAATTATATTTGCTGGCACCAGGGAAGACCAGACTAATCATATCAATATAATAACTATATTATTTTTTCGGTTCACTTACTGAATCGCTTAATACACATTGCTTTATATTGTCAGACTGAATTAATGCCGATCGCTCAGAGTGATCGGCATTTTTCTCCGCAACAGAGGATGCTCTCTTCGGTTTTTACCTTTCTTTTTTTCCTGCCCCGACTGACTGAGCCGCCCAGATACGAAAAGCATCACCTGTTTCGTCAGGATAGAGGGGCCGATAAAAAAAGGCTGGTCACCTTACAGTGACCAGCCTCAGACATTTCAATTGATGGATATCACATCAGAACAGCTCGTGACTCTCGCCGTTATCCATAATCGTCGTACCCACATCATGCACCGAATATTCGGTTGGCTGGGTGCCATTGATGAAGTACTCCTGACGGGTGTTGCCACCGCCATTGGCCAGCTTGCCGGTGCTGCGGTCGATATTCACAGTGACCACGCCATCCGGCGGGGTTAACGGCTGTACCGGCACACCGTCCAGCGCGCTCTTCATGTACTCATCCCATGCCGGTTGTGCACTCTTCGCACCGCCTTCATAGCCCGAAATCTGATCGGGAATCGCACCGGAGAGCGTGCTGCGGCCCAGATTGCGGCGCGCATCGTCAAAACCGATCCAGACTGACGTCACCACGCCAGGGCCGTAACCCGAAAACCAGGCATCTTTCGAGCTGTTGGTGGTACCGGTTTTGCCGCCGATATCATTACGCTTGAGGTCACGCCCGGCACGCCAGCCGGTTCCCATCCAGCCCGGTTCGCCAAAGATATTACTGTTCAGCGCGCTCTTAATCAGGAAGGTGAGTGGGGTATTGATCACGTGCGGCGCATATTGCTGCTCACCCTGCTGTGCCTGCGCCGGCACCTGCTCCAGTTCAGGCTGAGGAACCGCCTGATTCTGATTGTTATTTGAGGCGGCAACGTTCTCGACGCTCTCTTCATTTAACGCCAGCGCTTTTTTGGTCTCACCGTAGATGACCGGCAGATTGCACTGTGGACAGGCGATCTTCGGTTTCTCTTCAAATACGGTGCCGCCCTGTTCATTCTCAATTTTGGTAATGAAGTAAGGATCGACCAGGAAGCCGCCATTCGCCATCACGGAGTAGCCGCGTACCACCTGTAACGGTGTGAATGAGGCCGCACCCAATGCCAGCGACTCGGTGTGCACAATGTTCTGAGCCGGGAAACCAAAACGCTGCAGATACTCTGCGGCGTAGTCCACGCCCATCGCACGCATCGCACGTACCATGACGACGTTTTTCGACTGGCCGAGACCCTGACGCAGACGAATCGGACCATCATACGTTGGCGGTGAGTTCTTCGGACGCCAGTCAGCTCCGGCACCCGCATCCCAGCGGGAAATCGGCACATCGTTAAGGATGGAGGCGAGCGTCAGGCCGCGATCCATGGCGGCGGTATAGAGGAAAGGCTTGATGTTAGAACCGACCTGGCGCAGCGCCTGGGTCGCACGGTTAAACATGCTCTGGTTAAAGGCGAAACCGCCCACCAGCGCGCGCACTGCACCATCATTTGGATCCAGCGAGACCAGCGCCGAGTTCACATCCGGCACCTGGCCCAGCCACCAGTCGTCACCTACTTTACGCACCCAGATCTGCTGGCCAGCCTGCAGGACCTGCGTCACGCTTTTCGGCGTCGGGCCCTGCACGGTGTCAGATTTATAAGGACGCGCCCAACGCACACCCGCCAGTGCCAGCGACACATTGCTGCCATCTTTTAGCATTACGGTCGCTTCATCGCTGCGAGCTTCTGTGACTACGGCCGGATGCAACGGTCCATAAACCGGCAGCGGCTTCAGCGCCTTCTCAATCTTTGTCTGATCCCAGGCAGGTTCACCCACTTTCCACAGCACGCTGGTCGGGCCGCGATAGCCATGACGCATGTCGTAAGCCATGACGTTATTGCGCACCGAGGTCTGAGCGGCTTCCTGCAGACGGCGGGTGACAGTGGTGTAAACCTTGTAGCCGTCGGTATAGGCATTGTCGCCGTAGCGTTTCACCATCTCCTGGCGCACCATCTCGCTGAGATAGGGGGCAGAGAAGGCGATTTCAGGACCGTGATACTTCGCCACCAGCGGCGTATTACGTGCCTCGTCATACTGCTGCTGCGTGATGTAATGCTGATCCAGCATACGCGCCAGTACCACGTTGCGGCGCGACAGGGCGCGGCTCGGTGAATAAAGCGGGTTAAAGGTGGACGGCGCTTTTGGCAGACCAGCAATCATCGCCATCTCACTCAGCGACAGCTGGTCAACTGGCTTACCAAAATAGACCTGCGAAGCTGCGCCGACGCCATAAGCACGGTAGCCGAGGTAGATCTTATTCAGGTAGAGCTCAAGAATTTCATCTTTGTTCAGCAACTGCTCAATGCGGATCGCCAGGAACGCTTCCTTTATTTTACGCATCAGGGTGCGTTCCGGGCTCAGGAAGAAGTTACGGGCCAGCTGCTGAGTGATGGTACTGGCACCCTGTGAGGCGTGACCGGAAACCAGCGCAATGCTGGCCGCACGGAAAATACCCACCGGGTCAACACCATGGTGCTCATAGAAACGGCTGTCTTCGGTCGCAATAAACGCTTTCACCATCACAGGTGGCACTTGCTGCAGAGTCAAAGGGATACGGCGCATTTCGCCATACTGGGCGATTAAATCGCCATCGGCGCTGTAAACCTGCATCGGGGTTTGCAGACGCACATCTTTCAGCGTGTTTACGTCGGGCAGCTGCGGCTCTATGTATTTGTATAAACCATAAATCGAGCCAGCTCCCAACAGGATGCAACACACTGCAAGGATCAATAAATACTTTACGAACTTCACCTGGAATTTCCCATCTCTTGTCGTTTGAGCAGTTTATAAACAACCGCGCGGTAGTATAAAGGCAAGCCAGACGCTTTGATATGTCCATCTTTCCCGGACGATAAGGAGATCGCGCGCATGGCTTTTCATACCTGGCAAATTGGGCTGGATATTCAGAACAGGCAGATTTGTGCCCTGGCCCTCCAGCCTCGTCGTGATGGCTGGCAGCTACGCCACTGGTGGCAGCAGCGGCTGCCGCAAGATACGTTAAGAAACGGCGTGCTGCAATCTTCGCCTGAATTACTGGCAGCCTTAACGGCCTGGCGTCAGCGGTTGCCGCGTCGCTACTCGCTGCGGGTCGCGCTGCCCGTCCGGCTGGTACTGCAGCGCCAGCTCCCGCTACCTGCACAGTCGCTCAATGAGCCTGCGCTGGGGCACTACGTGCAGGCGGCCGCGCGCCGTCTCTTTCCACTGGAGCCTGCTGCGCTGGCACTGGATTACCGCACGGATGCACAGAGCAGTCAGCTCTGCGTCACGGCGGCCCGGCTGGAGATTATAGACCAGTGGGCAGCGCCACTGCTGCAGGCGGGATTAAAGCCGCAGGTGTTTGAACTGACTACCGAAGCGCTCAGACGGTTGGCCCGCCAGGCCGCGCTGCAGGAGGGTGCGGTACTGGTGCTGCAGCAGGATAACCGCTGGCTCTGGAGCGATGTGCATACTGCGGCTGACAACGGCGAAGCTACCACGCTTGCGGCACTGCAGCAGCAGGCCTTCCCCGACGCCCGTTCTGTCGCCTGGTGCTCAGCCGATAATTCTGCGCTGCCCGCTGACGCCCGCGCGTTTTCCCCTTTTGATTTGTTCCGTTATAAACAGCCGCCGTTACCGGAAAGTCCGGGTGCCTTTGCGCTGGCGGCCGGGCTGGCGCTGCGCGACGGAGATCAATGATGGTCGCAGTGAATCTGCTGCCGTGGCGGCAGCGCCGTCAGCAACAGCAGCGGCGACAGAGCCTTGTCGTGCTGTTACTGATGCTGAGTACTGTTCTGGTGGGAGTCATGCAGCAAAGCTGGCGCATCTGTCAGGTGCGTAAGCAGGTGGCGCAGACGAGCAGGGAGCAGCAGCAGGTGCTGGAAAACCTGAACGCGCAGCTGGCGCAGCAAAAGACGTTACTGGCGCAGCTCACGGTAGTGCAAAAACAGCAGGCGAAGCAGCGCCAGAAGGCATTGCAACTGACCGCATGGCATCAGTTCTGGATCGATTTACCCGCGTTACTGCCTGACACCGCCTGGCTGATCCGGCTCGAGAAGCGCGACAATCGTCTCACGCTGGAGGGGCTGGCGCAGGATATGGCGGCGGTCCGGCAGTTCCGTGAGCAGTTAACCACCGTCGCGCTGTTTGGTCAGGTGAGGCAGGGCAGCGTTAAGCGTCAGGCTGATAGTCATTATCGCTTTTCACTGCGGGCACAAGTGCAGGAGGTGACTGATGAATGAGTGGTGGGATCGCTGGTGGCAGATGGCTTCACTTCCGCGTTACGGCATGCTCGCTGCCCTCTCAGCTGGCCTGTTACTGATCTCATGGGTTTTCTGGTTGCGGCCACAGCAGCAGGCGCTGATCGCTGAACAGCAGAAACTGTTGCAGTTAAACCGTACCCTGGAACAGCGCCGGCAACAGTGGCGTCAGAATCCGGATAATGCGCAGTTGCAGGCACAACTGCGGTCGATGCAGACCGCCAGATCAGCATCCGGTGCATCGGGCCGGGCAGTGGAAACGATCCTGGCGGCACGCCGTCATCAGCTGGAAGAGTGGCAGCCGGATTCTCCTTCACGCACGCTGACCCTGCGACTGCAGTGGCCGGCGTTTCAGTCACTTTTTGCCGAGCTTGCCGATGCTTTCCTGGCGCCTCCGGTGCATTTCCAGCTGCTGGCGCAGCCGCATCATCTGGTGGCTCAACTCTGGCTGGAGCCTGACGATGCGCCATAGCCTGCTGATTTTACTGCTGTGCTGTGGCGGGGTGCTGGCGCGTGATCCGTTCCGTCCTGTTGCCGGTTCGATTTGTGAGACGCTCGTGGAGCCGCTGACCGGCTGGCGTCTGCAAGGAATCATTGGCCGTGAGATGCATTTTCATGCCTGGCTGCTAAACCCGCAGGGAGAGAGCGTTGCAGTCCGCACAGGGAAGCCATTTCCCCTGACGCCCTGGCAACTCGCTCATATGACCCGCCGCAGCCTCTCCTTAGCGGTACCGAATAGCTGCACTGCACAACAGACTTCGTTTTACTTAAAAGGACGTTCGCATGAAAAGGATAGCGACTCTGCTGCTGCTCATAAGCTGCCTGCTGCCGGTTTACGCCGCTGATGAGGAACCTCTTAGCCTGACATTTGATAACGCGCCGGTAGCGCGCATTTTGCAGGCGCTGGCTGACTATCAGCAGATCAACCTGATGATTGCGCCAGAGGTGGAAGGGTCGTTGTCACTACGGCTTGATAACCTGCCGTGGCATCAGGCGCTGGACCTGGTAGCGCGCATGGCAAAGCTGACGCTGATAGAACAGGATAATGTCCTGCTGGTCTATCCGGAGAGCTGGCAGCAGGCTCAGCAGCAGGCACGGGAAGCGGAGCAGCAGGAAAAGTTGCAGCAGACGCCTTTGCAGCAGCGCGCTGTGATATTGCGCTATGCCAGCGCCAGCGAGGTGCATGCCAGTCTGCTAAGTGAGCGGCAGTCGCTGATGACGCCGCGCGGCAGCGTGACGGTCGACAAACGCACCAACGCCCTGTTACTGCGCGATACGGCGGTAGCGTTGACAGAGACGGAACGCTGGATACGGGCGCTGGACCTCCCACTGGAACAAATCGAGCTATCGGCGCATATCGTCACCATCAGTGAAGAGCATCTGCAGGAGCTGGGCGTGAAGTGGGGATTGCAGGCCGGTGACGCCGCCGTGACTGACATCCTGCATCATCCACGGCTGGATATTCCGCTGGCGGTGAGTTCACCCGGCATCAGCGTGGGTATGGCGCTGGCGCGCATCGGCGGTCAGCTTCTGGATCTGGAACTAAGTGCGCTGGAGCAGGAGAACCAGATTGAAATCATCGCCAGTCCACGCCTCTTTACCTCACATCAGCAGACCGCGTCGATTAAGCAGGGCACGGAGATACCTTATGAAGTGTCGGCGGGAAACAGCGGTGCCACCAGTATTGAGTTCAAAGAAGCGGTGCTGGGCATGGAGGTAACACCGACGATTTCCGGGAATGGCCGCATCCAGCTGAAAATCCATATCAGTCAGAACATGCCGGGTCGCAGCATCAGAACCGGCGACAGCGACATATTATCCATTGATAAACAGGAAATTGAGACGCAGGTCACGGTCAGTGACGGGCAAACACTGGCGTTAGGGGGTATCTTTCAGCAGCAGCGGAGTCACGGAGAGAATAAGGTACCGCTGCTGGGAAATGTGCCGCTGATTGGCGGGTTGTTTCGTCAGCAATCGGAGCAGCGCAAAAAAAGAGAGCTGGTGATCTTCATAACGCCGCGATTGGTCAGGGAAGCAGCGCTTACGGCTGGATAAAACGGAAAATGCGTCCCTTAAGGCCATCTGCGTTGACGCAGGAGAGGAATTAGCTTACAAGGTTTAGCGATTTTCAATACGGTGTAACCGTCTATGCAGGGTAAGTCCCGGCAAACAGATCAGAAAACTCCTCTGTAAGCAGCGTTGTAAAGACGCAGCGCTGGCGCGTTACAGTTTCGCGAACACAGGCCAATTCAGAAATGGATGTGCTGAAGGCAATATAATCGGTTGCCAAACAGCCTTGAGTGTTGAGATAATTTTTCATCTGACTCTTGCTAACGCTCATGAGGTCTCAGTTCCTGTCCCGCCAGCAAATGCTGAACGCGGGGTATCATTAACGAATTCTTAGTAATACCGACAAAATGGCAGAGAAACGCAATATCTTTCTGGTTGGGCCGATGGGTGCCGGCAAAAGCACTATTGGCCGTCAGTTGGCTCAGCAACTCAACATGGAGTTCTTCGATTCCGATCAGGAAATTGAGCGACGCACCGGAGCGGATGTGGGCTGGGTTTTCGATGTCGAAGGCGAAGCTGGCTTTCGCGATCGCGAAGAAAAAATCATTAACGAACTGACCGAGAAGCAAGGCATCGTCCTGGCGACAGGCGGGGGTTCCGTCAAATCCCGGGAAACGCGTAATCGTCTCTCCGCCCGCGGTGTTGTGGTTTATCTTGAAACCACCATCGAGAAGCAACTGGCGCGCACCCAGCGTGACAAAAAACGTCCGTTGCTGCAGGTGGATTCACCGCCGCGTGAAGTGCTTGAAGCGCTGGCTGGCGAACGTAACCCGCTCTACGAAGAGATCGCCGATGTCACCATTCGCACAGATGATCAGAGTGCAAAAGTGGTGGCGAATCAGATTATCCACATGTTGGAAAAAAGTTGATCCAACGTTCGAAGGCTTTTTAACAGGTATCGGGCATCATGGAGAAGATCACCGTCTCACTGGGGGAACGCAGTTACCCCATCACTATCGCCGCCGGACTGTTTAACGATCCGGCTTCTTTTTGGCCGCTGACCGCGGGCGAAAACGCCATGGTGGTGACAAACCAGACGCTGGCTCCGCTCTATCTTGACCAGCTGACAGCGCGGCTGACAGCAGCAGGTGTAAAAGTGGATCAGGTGATCTTACCCGACGGCGAGCAATATAAGACGCTGGCCGTGATGGATCAGGTCTTTACCGCGCTCCTGCAAAAGCCGCACGGTCGTGATACGACGCTTGTCGCCTTAGGCGGCGGCGTCATTGGCGATCTTACCGGTTTTGCTGCGGCCAGTTATCAGCGTGGCGTACGCTTCATCCAGGTACCGACCACCTTACTGTCGCAGGTCGATTCTTCAGTTGGCGGCAAAACGGCCGTTAACCATCCGCTGGGCAAAAACATGATCGGCGCGTTTTATCAACCCGCGTCAGTGGTGATTGATACGGCCTGTCTGAAGACGCTGTCTGCGCGCGAGCTGGCGTCTGGCTTAGCGGAAGTCATTAAGTACGGCATTATCCTCGACGGTGCGTTTTTCCAGTGGCTGGAGCAGAATCTCGATGCTCTGCTGGCGCTGGATGAACAGGCGCTGGCGTACTGCATTCGTCGCTGTTGTGAACTGAAGGCTGAAGTCGTGGCGGCCGATGAGCGTGAAAACGGTCAGCGGGCGTTGCTTAATCTGGGCCATACTTTTGGTCATGCGATTGAAGCACACATGGGCTACGGCAACTGGCTGCATGGTGAAGCAATTGCGGCGGGCATGGTAATGGCAGCACGCACGGCTGAACGTCTGGGACAGTTTCAGCCGCAGGAGACCGACCGCATTATTGCCCTGTTCCAGCGTGCCGGTTTGCCGGTGCATGGGCCGCAGGCGATGAGTGCAGAGATGTATCTGCCGCACATGATGCGCGATAAAAAAGTTCTGGCGGGCGAACTGCGGCTGATACTCCC
Organism: Pantoea sp. QMID4; assembly: GCF_030270445.1. Classification (NCBI taxonomy): domain Bacteria; kingdom Pseudomonadati; phylum Pseudomonadota; class Gammaproteobacteria; order Enterobacterales; family Erwiniaceae; genus Pantoea; species Pantoea sp. QMID4. The sequence goes on from NZ_BSXL01000008.1 coordinate 198,954, forward strand.
GCTGTCGATTGGCCGCTCTGAAGTGCGTGGTGGCGTGGCACATGATATGGTGCTGGCTGCAATTAACGATTGTCAGCAACCCTGAGATTAAGCAGTTGAGTGGTGACGCGGCGCGCAGGGTGCGCAGTGCGGAATGCCGCTTTACGGAGGAGCCAAAATGGATGAGTTTAAACCGGAAGACGAGTTAAAGCCTGACGCCAGCGACCGCCGTCCCTCGCGCCCTCGTAAGTCGTCTGCTGCGGCCAAAACACCGGTTTCGCGCCAGCGTATCATGATGGGCGTCGGGATCCTGGTTCTGCTGTTACTGGTACTGGGGATTGGTTCGGCGCTGAATGGCCCGGATGAGAAAAAACCGGCCACGGCGGGCACAACCCCTGCCACTAATGGCGGTTCCGGTAGCGAGAAGAACATTGACCTGGGCGGCTCCTCTTCCATGTCCGGTGGTCAGACGCCTCCGTCAGATGCGCAGACTACCCCCGCCACCAGCGAAAATAACGCAGCGACCAGCGGTGATGCTGCCTCTAATCCGCAGCGCGACATCTCGATGCCGCCTGTGGCTTCAACACCTACCCAGGCCGCACCGGTTGATGCGCCCGCGAATCAGCAGCGTGTCACGCTGCCGGGCGATCTGAACAGCGCGCTGACTAATCAGCAGCAGCAGGTTGACAGTGCCGCGATGGGAACGCAGGGCGGCAGTTCACTGCCAACTGCGCCAGCAACGGTCAGCGGTAATGCCGGAACGGCTGCCAATCCTGTTGCGGCACCTTCAGTCCGTCAGACACCGACTAAATCAAATACCGCTGCTCGTCCGGCGCACGATTCATCGCATAAAACAGCGTCGAAGCCTGTAACCCGTGACAGCAAAACGCACACCACGCCAGCGCGTACGCCAGTGAGTTCTGCGCCAGCTACCACGGCCGCGGGCAGCAGTTCAGCCAGTAAATCACTGCCAGGTGGCAGCTACACTCTGCAGCTGAGCGGCGCATCGAAGCCGGAAAGCCTGAATGCCTGGGCCAGGCAACAGAATCTGAGTGGATATCACGTCTACAAAACCACCCGTAACGGTCAGTCGTGGTACGTACTGGTGAGTGGCTCCTATGCCACACCGGCCGATGCCAAACGCGCTGTAGCATCGCTGCCTGCAGACGTGCGTGCGAAGAACCCGTGGGTAAAACCAGTCAGCCAGGTGAAGAAAGAAGCCAGCCAATAGCGGATGTGGGGCCAGGCTCTGGCCCCGTTTTAAGCGCAGATCTGCTGTCGGTCCAGCCACAGCCTCACAATAAGATGTAATAACCACGACAGCATGAAAAAAAATCGCGCTTTCCTGAAATGGGCAGGGGGAAAATTTCCCTTAGTAGAAGAGATCCATCGTCATCTGCCGCAAGGCGACTGTCTGGTCGAGCCATTTGTTGGCGCGGGCTCGGTGTTTCTGAACACTGAATTTGATCGCTACCATCTGGCTGATATCAACAGTGACCTGATTAATCTCTACAGCATTGTCAAAACCCGCACGGCGGATTTCATCCGTGACGCGCAGCTGCTGTTTACGCCGGAAGGTAACAACGAAATCTGTTATTACCAGCGGCGCACCGAATTTAATACCAGTAGCGACGCCTACCAGCGCGCGCTGCTGTTCCTCTATCTGAACCGTCACTGTTACAACGGCCTCTGTCGCTATAACCTGCGTGGTGAATTCAACGTGCCGTTTGGCCGCTATCGCAAACCCTACTTTCCGGAAGCCGAGCTGTTATGGTTTGCCGAGCGCGCGCAAAAAGCGACGTTTGTCTGTGAATCGTACGATGTTACCCTGACCAATGCCGGTAAAGGCTCGGTGGTCTATTGCGATCCGCCTTATGCACCGCTGTCGGCCACGGCCAATTTTACGGCTTATCACACCAACAGCTTCAGCCTGCGTGAGCAGGAGAATCTGGCGGCGTTAGCAGCACAGCTGGCTGCGTCGGAGCACCGGATTCCGGTACTGATTTCTAACCACGACACTGCACTGACGCGTTTATGGTATCAGGATGCAGTGTTACATGTGGTCAAAGCCCGGCGTTCTATCAGCCGGAGCATAGCCGGTCGCACCAAGGTCGACGAACTGCTGGCACTTTATCGCTAGTCTGTTTCGTCCGCGACCAACGCATTACGCCAGCCGCAGGGCTGACGCACAACAGTGGGAGAATCGGATGAAACAATATTTGCTGGCCCCTTCAATCCTGTCGGCGGACTTTGCCCGCCTGGGCGAAGACACAGCCAAAGCGCTGGCGGCCGGAGGTGACGTGGTTCACTTCGACGTAATGGACAACCACTACGTCCCTAATCTGACCATGGGTCCGATGGTGCTGAAAGCACTGCGCGACTATGGCATCACTGCACCCATCGATGTGCATCTGATGGTGAAGCCGGTGGATGCGCTGGTCCCGGAGTTTGCCAAAGCCGGTGCCACCTATATTACCTTTCATCCCGAAGCCAGCGAACACGTTGATCGCACCCTGCAACTGATTAAAGAGCACGGCTGTAAAGCGGGTATGGTGTTTAACCCGGCGACCCCGCTGAGCTACCTCGACTACGTCATGGATAAGCTGGATATCATTCTGCTGATGTCCGTTAACCCTGGTTTTGGCGGTCAGTCATTTATTCCCGGTACCCTGGATAAATTGCGTGAAGCGCGCAGACGTATCGATCAGAGCGGCTACAACATTCGTCTTGAAGTGGATGGCGGCGTGAAGATCGACAATATCCGCGAGATTGCGGCTGCTGGTGCCGATATGTTTGTCGCTGGTTCTGCCATCTTCGGTCATCCTGACTATAAAAAAGTGATCGATGATATGCGGAACGAACTGGAGAAAGCCAATGGCTCATTTCACTGATATTCGTGCGCTGGCGTTTGATCTCGATGGCACGCTGGTGGATAGCGCGCCAGGCCTTGCCGATGCGATCGACCGTACGCTGAACGATCTCCGCCTGCCGCAGGCGGGCCTTGAGCGTGTCTCAACCTGGATTGGCAACGGTGCCGATATCATGATGGCCCGTGCGCTGACCTTTGCGCTGGGCCGTGAGCCCCAGCCGGAAGAGCAGCGCGATGCACGCGCGCTGTTTGACCGCCACTACGCCAACACCGTGGACGCAGGCAGCACGCTGTTCCCGCAGGTGAAGCAGACGCTGGATGCCTTAAAAGCTTCCGGGCTGCCGATGGCGATTGTGACCAACAAGCCAACGCCGTTTGTGGCACCGCTGCTTGAATCGCTTGGCATTGCCGATGCGTTTTCGCTGATTATCGGTGGCGACGATGTGCCGGTTAAAAAACCGCATCCTGCAGCGATCTTCATGGTGCTGGGCACCTTCGGCGTACTGCCGAACGAGTTGCTGTTTGTTGGCGACTCTCGCAATGATATCCAGGCGGCGCAGGCGGCAGGCGTACCCAACGTCGGTATGACCTTTGGCTATAACTATGGCGAGCCGATTGCCACAAGCCAGCCCGATTTAACCCTCGACTCTTTCGACGAACTTTTGCCCGCACTGGGGCTGTAAATATCAGGACTCAAGTATGAAACCCATCGTTTTCAGCGGCGCACAGCCGTCCGGCGAACTGACCATTGGCAACTATATGGGAGCGCTGCGTCAGTGGGTGCAGATGCAGGATGATTTCCACTGCATTTACTGCATTGTTGATCTGCACGCGATCACCGTGCGTCAGGATCCTGCTGCACTGCGTAAAGCGACGCTGGATACGCTGGCGCTCTATCTGGCCTGTGGTATCGACCCGCAGAAAAGCACCATCTTTGTTCAGTCGCATGTGCCAGAGCACACGCAGCTGAGCTGGATCCTGAACTGCTACGCCTATTTCGGTGAACTGAGCCGTATGACGCAGTTCAAGGACAAATCAGCGCGTTACGAAGAGAACATCAACGCCGGGCTGTTCGACTACCCGGTGCTGATGGCGGCAGACATTCTGCTCTATCAGACCAATCAGGTGCCGGTCGGTGAAGATCAGAAGCAGCATCTGGAGCTGAGCCGCGATATCGCGCATCGCTTCAATGCGATCTATGGCGATATTTTCCGGGTGCCAGAGCCGTTCATTCCGAAGTCTGGCGCGCGCGTAATGTCGCTGCTGGAACCGACCAAAAAAATGTCCAAGTCTGACGATAACCGCAACAACGTGATCGGCCTGCTGGAAGATCCGAAAGCGGTTGTGAAGAAGATCAAACGTGCTGTTACTGACTCTGAAGAGCCGCCAGTGGTGCGATACGACATTAAAGAGAAAGCGGGCGTCTCTAACCTGCTGGATATTCTGTCGGGCGTGACCGGTAAAACCATCGCTGAGCTGGAGCAGGAGTTCGAAGGCAAGATGTATGGCCACCTGAAAGGCGCAGTAGCCGATGCGGTGTCGGGCATGCTGTCTGAGCTGCAGACGCGTTATCACAGCTTTCGCAACGATGAAGCGCTGCTGGAGCAGGTGATGCGTGATGGCGCGGCGAAAGCACGCGCACAGGCGCAGGAAACGCTGAAGAAGGTTTACGAAGCGGTAGGCTTTGTCGCGATGCCGTAATGGCTGAGCGGATAAAAAACGGCGGGCATTGTGCCCGCCGTTTTTATTTGCCCATTCAGAACCAGCGCAGGCTTTCGCGCAGACTTACCACGCTGCCGATGATCATCAGGCTGGGGCTGCTCACCTGACCGGCTAACGCTTCCAGCTCATTCAGTGTTCCGGTGACCACGCGCTGACGCGTGCTGGTGCCGTTTTCCACCAGCGCCACCGGCATATCGCTGCGCATCCCATGTTTTATCAGCTGCTGCTGAATTTCTCCGGCCTGGCCCAGCCCCATATAAAAGACCAGCGTCTGCTGCTCTGCTGCCAGCGTCTGCCAGGCGAGCGTAGCGGATTTCTGCAGATGCCCGGTAACCAGCCTGACGCTCTGCGCATGATCGCGATGGGTCAGGGGAATACCGCTGTAGGCCGCACAGCCTGATGCCGAGGTGATGCCCGGCACCACGCTAAACGGAATCCCCAGCTGCGCCAGCGCTTCCAGCTCTTCACCACCGCGACCAAAGATAAAGGGATCGCCACCTTTCAGCCGCACCACGCGTTTTCCGCGCTGCGCCTGTTCGCAGAGCAGCCGATTGATCGCATCCTGCGGCACGCAGTGATGTCCGGCGCGTTTACCGACGAAGAAGCGTTCGGCATCGCGGCGCACCAGATTCAAAATCTCATCGGAAACCAGCCGGTCATAGACGATGACGTCCGCCTGCTGGATCAGCTGCAAACCTTTGAGTGTGAGCAATCCGGCATCGCCCGGACCGGCACCGACCAGCGCCACTTCACCCTGTTGCGGAAGGTCTGCGCTAAAAAGCGCGTTGGTAATCTGATCCGCGCGTTCACTGTCGCCGTTAGCCAGCGTCTGGGCCAGCCGCTCGCTGTGAAAGAAGCGCTCCCAGAAGTGGCGGCGGGCATTGAGGGAGCCGAATTGCTTTTTCACCCGATCGCGCAGGCCACCCGCCAGCTGCGCCAGCTGACCCAGATGTTGTGGCAGCATCGCCTCCAGTTTCTCCCGCAGCAGCCGCGCCAGCACCGGCGCGCGTCCACCGGAAGAGACGGCGACCATCAGCGGGGAGCGGTCAATGATCGACGGCATAATGGCGCTGGCCTGCTGCGGCGCATCCACCAGATTACAGAAAATCTGCTGTTTTTCAGCTGCGTCTGCCACCTGCTGATTGACCGCATCGTGATTGGTGGCGGCGACAACCAGCCAGCAGCCGGTCAGCCACGTGGGATCAAAATGCCCGGGCAGCAGCGTGACGGCTTTCTGCTGCGCCCATTGCAGGAAGGCAGGGGAGAAATCGGGGGCACCGACCCAAAGATCGGCACCGGCCGCCAGCAGCAGGCGCGCTTTTCGCTCCGCCACGTCACCCGCGCCGACCAGCAGACAGCGTCGGCTCTGCAGGCGGCAGAACAAGGGGAAGTAGTCCATCAGAGGTCCTTAAAAAAGCCCGCTAAGGCGGGCAGTTGACAGGCGTTACAGGCAGACTTCAACCTGTCCGGCGTTGACCCGCACCGGCCAGGCCGCCACGGAGCGCGTTTCATCCTCCATGCAGTAGCCATCGCTGAGGCGGAAATGCTGCTTCTTCAGCGGGCTGGCCACCCACAGCGCCTCCTGATGTTCGGCGATGATGCCGCGTGATAGTACGCTGGCATCGGCAAACGGGTCGATATTGCTGATGGCATAAAGCTGCTCATCGTCGCGCGGGCGGAAGATAGCCACCTGCTGACCTTTGACCAGCGCGCAGACGCCCGTAGCGGGCAGGATCTGCGTCAGCGGGCACACCGGATTCCACTGGCTCATAATTCGATCTCCTCAATCAGGGTCACGGCAATACGTTCTTCAGGGCGCGCCGGGCGATGCTGATTGCGTTCTGTCACCCGCTGCACTGCAGGGTCGCGCTGCGGCGAGTTGATAAAGTGGGTAAAGTGCGTCAGCTGACTCTCATCTTCCAGCGTCGCCTGCCATTCACAGCGAACGCTGGCACGCAGCGCGGCGAGCTGCTGTTCCATCTGGCTGTTAAGGCCGAGTTTGTCATCCACAATCACGCTACACAGATAATCGATGCCACCTTCCAGACTCTCCAGCCACAGCGAGGTGCGCTGCAGGCGATCGGCGGTGCGGATATAGAACATCATGAAGCGGTCGAGATAGGTGACCAGCGTCTGCTGATCGAGATCTGCCGCCAGCAGGTCGCCATGACGCGGTTTCATGCCGCCGTTGCCGCAGACGTAAAGGTTCCAGCCTTTTTCGGTGGCGATAATGCCGACATCTTTTCCCTGTGCCTCTGCGCATTCACGGGTGCAGCCAGAGACACCAAACTTCATTTTGTGCGGCGTACGGATGCCTTTATAGCGGTTCTCGAGCATAACGCCGAAGCCGAGGCTGTCGCCCACGCCGTAACGGCACCAGGCGCTGCCGACGCAGGTTTTCGCCATACGCAGCGCCTTGGCATAGGCCTGGCCGGTCTCAAATCCGGCCTCGATCAGCTGTGACCAGATAGCGGGCAGATCGTCTTTCTGCGCGCCAAACAAGCCGATGCGCTGCGAGCCGGTGATTTTGGTATAGAGCTGATAACGTTCGGCGATCTCGCCAATCACTTTCAGTCCGTGCGGCGTGATTTCACCGCCGGGCGAGCGCGGGATGACCGAATAGGTGCCATCTTTCTGGATATTGCCCAGATAGAGGTCGTTGCTGTCCTGCAACGGTGCGTGCTGCGGCTTGAGTACGTATTCGTTCCAGCAGGAGGCGAGCAGGGAGCCCACCGCAGGCTTGCATATTTCACAGCCGTAACCCTGACCATAGCGGACCAGCAGCTCATCAAAGGATTTAATCTCTTCCACCTGAATCAGGTGATACAGCTCCTGACGTGACCAGGCGAAGTGGGCACAAAGGTGGTTATTGACCTCGATGCCCTGACGACTGAGTTCACTGTTAAGTACCTGAGTAATCAGTGGGATACAGCCGCCGCAGCCCGTACCAGCTCGGGTACTGCTTTTCAGCGCGGCCACGGTGTGACAGCCACCCTGAACCGCCCTGATGATGTCGCCTTTACTGACGTCGAAGCAGGAGCAGATTTGCGCGGTATCTGGCAGGGAATCGACGCCGATGGCCGGTTTATCTCCGCTGCCCACAGGCAGAATCAGCGCTTCCGGGTTATCCGGCAGCGGAATACCATTCAGCACCAGCTGCAGCAGGTTGCCATAGTCGCTGGCGTCGCCCACCAGCACCGCACCCAGCAGAGTTTTCTGATCTTCACTGATAATCAGGCGTTTGTAGACCGATTTGCTTTCATCCAGCCAGACCACGCTGCGTGCGCCTGGCGTGGTGCCGCGCGCATCGCCAATGCCGCCGACATCGACACCCAGCAGTTTGAGCCTGGCGCTCATGTCCGCGCCGGTAAACGCATTATCGCGGCCCAGCAGATGGTCGCTGGCGACCTGCGCCATTTTGTAACCTGGCGCCACCAGGCCATAGAGGCGATTCTGCCAGGCGGCACACTCACCGATGGCGTAAATGGCGGGATCGCTGGTGCGGCACTGATCATCAATGGCGATGCCGCCGCGCGGGCCCAGCGTTAATCCACACTGCTTCGCCAGTTTGTCCTGCGGGCGAATGCCAGTGGAGAAGACAATAAAATCGACTTCCAGCGCGCTGCCGTCGGCGAACTGCAGCGTTTTACCGCCGTGCTCATGATGCACTATCTGCTGGGTGTTTTTGCCGGTGTGGACCCGCACGCCCATCTGCTCAATCTTACGACGCAGCTGTTCCCCGCCTTGCTGATCGAGCTGTTCTGCCATCAGTACCGGCGCAAATTCAATGACGTGGGTTTCAATACCCAGATTTTTCAGCGCGCCCGCTGCTTCCAGTCCCAGCAGACCGCCGCCAATTACCGCTCCGCGTTTGCTGCGACGCGAGCAGGCTTCAATGGCGTTGAGATCTTCGATAGTGCGGTAGACAAAGCAGTCGCTGCCTTCGGCACCATTAATTGGAGGGATCCACGGATAAGAGCCGGTGGCAAAAATCAGTGTGTCGTAGTGAACCGCGCGACCGGTGCTGGAGTGGATGAGCTTCTCATCACGGTTAAGGGTGATGGCGCGCTCGCCCAGCAGCAGATTGACCTGATGTTTGTCGTAATAGCCTTCACGAACCAGCGACAGCTCTTCGGCGGTGTGATGGGAGAAGTAAGCGGACAGGTGGACACGGTCGTAGGCGACGCGGGGTTCTTCACAAAAGACGGTCAGCGAAAACAGGTCGGGTTCCGCTTTCTCAAGTAACTCTTCTATGAAGCGGTGGCCGACCATGCCGTTACCGATAACGACGACATTTTGCTTGCTCATTTTTGCCTCAAATTTGCGATATCTGCGGCTACAATAGCGCGCCCTTTCTGACGCTTATTGATATGCATCAACCACAATGCCATATACCCATTAAGAGGTATATATTTGATTTTAATCAGGTTTGTCTGAAGAAGCTAACCTGCTGAATATCCTGCATTGCCGCGGGTGGTATGAATCGTGTTAGTTTTAACCACACAGGTTAATCGGATAAGGAATCAGCCATGCTGTCACCTAAGTGGATCAATAACGTGCGTTTGCCCTGGCGGGAAGGGTTGTGGCAAATCGAAATCGCCGATGGAAAAATAGTCCGAATTTCAGCCCAGCCGCAGCAGCCTTCTCCGGTGGAGCAGTCGCTGGACGGCGAGGGCGGCTTAGCCTGCGCGCCCTTTATTGAGCCGCATATTCATCTGGATACCACCCAGACGGCGGGTGAACCGGCATGGAATCAGTCCGGCACGCTGTTTGAAGGGATTGAGCGCTGGGCCGAGCGTAAGGCGCTGCTCAGCCACGAAGATGTGAAACAGCGGGCGTTACAGACGCTGAAGTGGCAGATCGCCAACGGCATTCAGTTTGTGCGCACCCATGTTGACGTGTCTGATCCGTCACTGACGGCGCTGAAAGCAATGCTGGAGCTGAAAGCGGAGATGGCACCCTGGATCACGATTCAGATAGTGGCGTTTCCCCAGGAGGGCATTCTCTCCTATCCCAACGGCGAAGCGCTGCTGGAAGAAGCCTTGCGGCTGGGCGCGGATGTGGTCGGCGCGATTCCGCACTACGAATTCACCCGCGAATATGGCGTTGAGTCGCTGCATAAAACCTTTGCGCTGGCTGACCGCTATGACCGGCTGATCGATGTTCACTGCGATGAGATCGATGATGAACAGTCACGTTTTGTGGAAACCGTGGCGGCGCTGGCACATCGCGATGGCAACGGCGCACGCGTGACGGCCAGTCATACCACCGCGATGCACTCTTACAATGGCGCGTACGCCTCACGGCTGTTCCGGTTGCTGAAGCTGTCGGGCATTAACTTTGTTGCCAATCCGCTGGTCAATATTCATCTGCAGGGTCGCTTTGACACGTATCCTAAGCGGCGCGGCATTACGCGGGTAAAAGAGATGCTGGAGGCCGGGATCAACGTCTGCTTCGGCCACGACGATGTGTTTGATCCCTGGTATCCGCTGGGCACCGCCAACATGCTGCAGGTGCTGCATATGGGATTACATGTCTGTCAGCTGATGGGCTATGAGCAGATTGATGCAGGTCTGGATCTGATTACGCATAATAGCGCGAAGACGATGCAGCTTGCAGGCTATGGCATTCAGAGCGGCAATGAAGCCAGTCTGATTATACTGCCAGCAGAGAGCGGTTTTGATGCGGTAAGAAGGCAGGTCCCGGTGCGCTATTCGCTGCGTCGCGGTGTGGTCGTGGCGGAGACGAAGCCTGCAGAAAGCGAGATTTACTGGCGGGAACGGGAACGCGTAGATTTCCGGCGTTAACGAGCAGGGCGGCGATCGCTCGCCGCCCTGAAGGATTAATGCGTGACGTGACCGTGAGTACGATGACGGCTGACAAAGCCGAGTAGGGCACACATCACAAATACCACGGCGTAAAGCGCGTTCGCCGTCGCCAGTGCGGTATGCACACCACTTTTCTCAACGATAGGCGCCGTGACCACAAAGGTCAGCATGGTGCCGACGGTGCCGCAGGTCAGAATGAAGTTCACCAGCTTCGGTGACGCCACTTTGGTCTGGAGCGAGCCGAGAGTGATGATGGTGGTATAGATAGCACTTGAGCTGAAGCCCAGAATCATGATGATCCATTTCAGCATGCCGGCATCGCTGCTGCTGACAAACCAGTACATCAGCACTGTAGCCAGACCCGCCAGTACCATCAGAATGCGCTGCAGATCGAAGAAGCGCAGCAGGAAGCTGAAAGCCCACATTCCGACCATATATGCCGTCCAGAAGCTGCCCACCAGTTGTCCGGCGTCATTGATGTTCATGCCCATAACTTTGGTGGCATATTCCGGCACCCAGGAGATAAAGCCGAGCTGGCCCAGAATGTAGCAGAGTGCCGCGACAGCCAGCAGCAGCACGCCCACACCCCATTTCTCTTTCTCAACGGTCGGGCTGTTCTCAGGCTTGCGCAGCACCGGGAACTCCACAAACAGCGTCATGACGAAGATGGCGACGTAGATAACACCGATGCAGACGTAGACCCAATACCACGGCAGCTGACGCGCCAGCAGAATGCCTGCCAGCACCGGAAACAGCGTGCCCGCCATGCTGAAAAAGGAGTCGGTAAACAGCAGGCGTGAACCACGCTGACGGCCTTCATACAGGTGAGTGATCAGGAAGGTGCCGATCGACATAGTGATGCCGCTGACCACGCCCAGCACAAACATACAGAGCGAGAAGACGGTCAGATCGCGGCTGGTCATCAACCCGATTATCGCCAGTACCATCAGGACGAAGCCGAAAATCAGCTGACGCTTCAGTGGCACAATCACCATCAGCCAGGCGTTCAGGAAAACTGCCGCCAGGATGCCGCTGTTGAGGAAGGTGAAGGTATTACTCATGCTGGAGATGGGGATCTGGAAATCTTTTGCGATATCGCCCATTACCATGCCGGTAACGATCACCAGCGCGCCGGTCAGCGCGTAGGAGAAGAAGCTTATCCAGGTAAGGCCAATACGATTACGGTTTGTCATGTTCTGAACCTGTTGAGAACCGGGTGCCAAAAAGTGTCAGAAAGTGTAAACGGAACTGTGATCTTAATAAACCAGCAGTGAAACTACAGATCCATATTTCATGCGTTGTGTGATTTTAATCACGCAATTACGATTGTTTAACGTTTGCTCAGTGCTTTTGCCGCAACAGCGTAAATATAGGTAAAACGCTGGCTCATGGAATAGAGTCTCTTTACAATCAATCACGTTTTTGTGCCCGCTCTCCCAGGTAAGGAATCTTTTATGTTTAAACGTACTTTAACAGCGGCCATCACCCTGTTAGCGCTCTCTTCCGTTTCCGCCCAGGCGCTGGCCGCAAAAGGTGACACCCACGTTCTGCTCACCACCTCCGCCGGCAATATCGAACTCGAACTGAATAACCAGAAAGCGCCGGTTTCTGTGAAAAACTTCGTTGATTACGTCAACAACGGTTTTTACAACAACACCATTTTTCATCGTGTGATCCCAGGCTTTATGGTGCAGGGTGGTGGCTTTACCACGGATATGCAGCAGAAGCAGACCAACGCGCCAATTAAAAACGAAGCGGACAATGGACTGCGTAACCTGCGCGGTACCATCTCTATGGCGCGTACCGCCGATAAAGACAGTGCCACCAGCCAGTTCTTCCTCAACGTCGCGGATAATGCGTTCCTCGACCACGGCCAGCGCGATTTCGGCTATGCCGTATTTGGTAAGATTGTGAAGGGTCAGGATGTGGTTGAAAAAATTTCTCAGGTGCCGACCAAAGATGTGGGTCCGTACCAGAATGTGCCGTCCAAACCGGTAGTTATCCTCTCCGCCAAAGTCCTGCCTTAACGTTTTTTGTCGCCATCTGCGGATGGCGACCGCCTGCCGCTTCCGGCAAAGCCAGAATTTGCTCTTATACTTAGGGCAAAAACCTGAGCAGGAGGCGGTATGGCGAACAAACTCACCGAAAAACAGAAGGTCACTCTGTGGCAACAGCGGCGTAGCGCCAGCTATCAGGCCAGCTGTAAGCTGGAAGGCTTTGCGCCGAATGAAACCAGCCTGAACAGTGAAGATGCGGTTGCACGCCTGGCGTCACTGAGGAGGCAATATGGACTCTGATACCGCTGTGACTCAGGATCCTTATCTGTGGCAGCATGACACAGTGCTGAAAAATCTGGCCGACATTCATGACGCCGCGCAACTGCGCAAGGCGGAGCTGAGCTTCAGTGCAGCACGTGTTGCTACGCTGGAACTGGGACCGCGTAATCCCGGATTGCCTTACCTGCGCCAGATCCACCGCACGCTGTTCCAGGACGTTTACAGCTGGGCCGGCGAACTGCGCACCATCGATATCTGGCGTGATGATACGCCGTTCTGCCATTTTGAATATATTGAAAAGGAAGGCAACGCGCTGATGGCCATGCTGGAAGAAGAGAAAGGACTCGCTGAGCTGACGCGTGACGCATTTATCCAGCGCATCGCCCATTATTACTGCGAAATCAATATGCTGCATCCCTTCCGTCATGGAAATGGCCGGGCGCAGCGGATTTTCTTTGAACAGCTGGCGCTGCATGCCGGTTATCTGCTGTCGTGGGAAGAGACGGACACAGAGAGCTGGAAAGCCGCTAATCAGGCGGGTGTAGCCGGAGACCTGGCCCCGCTGGAGCAGGTGTTTGCGAAAGTGGTGAGTGAGGCGGCTTAACCGCGTAGAATAGCGGCGCGGTTTATCATTCTGGACGCGTCATGCTGCTGCTTATCGACAATTACGACTCCTTTACCTGGAATCTTTATCAATATTTCTGCGAGCTGGGTGCGCAGGTTCAGGTGGTGCGCAATGATGCCATCACCCTGGAGCAGATGACAGCGTTACCGCTGACCCATCTGGTGATCTCGCCTGGCCCCTGCACGCCGTCAGAGTCGGGCATCTCGCTGGCGGCGATCCGTCACTTCGCCGGTAACGTGCCGGTGCTGGGTGTCTGTCTGGGCCATCAGGCGATCGCGCAGGCCTACGGCGCGCAGGTGGTGCGGGCGCGTCAGGTGATGCACGGCAAAACCTCCGCGATTCAGCACACCGGTCAGGGCGTGTTCCGAAATCTCAATAATCCCCTTACCGTGACCCGCTACCACTCGCTGATTGTGCAGCGTGATTCCCTGCCCGATGCGTTCGAGGTGACGGCCTGGACGGTGCGTGATGGCGAGCCTGACGAGATTATGGGATTCCGCCATAAAACCCTGGCGCTGGAAGGCGTGCAGTTCCATCCCGAAAGCATTCTCAGCGAGCAGGGACATCAGCTGCTGCGTAATTTCCTTGCGCAATAAGTTGCCTTTGAGTGATTTTTTATGCATATTTTGTGATTATTATTTCAATGTTGCACAACATTCATTCAAATGGGGTCACTAATGGCAGCGGAAAAAATTGCGGTCACGCGGGAGACGTTCGATAACGTTATTTTGCCTGTTTATGCACCTGCGCAGTTTGTGCCGGTAAAAGGCAAGGGCAGTCGCGTATGGGATCAGCAGGGCAAAGAGTATATCGACTTCTCGGGTGGTATTGCCGTTACCGCACTTGGACACTGCCATCCTGCGCTGGTGGAAACACTGAAGAGCCAGGGCGAAACGTTGTGGCACACCAGCAATGTCTTTACCAACGAACCGGCGTTACGTCTTGCCAGTAAGTTAATACAGGCGACTTTTGCCGATCGCGTCTTCTTCGCCAACTCCGGTGCCGAAGCCAATGAAGCTGCGTTTAAGCTGGCGCGTTACTACGCCTGCAAACGTCACAGCCCGTTTAAAAGTAAGATCATCGCGTTTCATAACGCTTTTCATGGCCGGACGCTGTTTACCGTTACGGTCGGCGGCCAGCCAAAATATTCTGACGGATTCGGCCCGAAGCCGGCGGACATTGTCCACGTGCCGTTTAATGACCTGGACGCCGTGAAAGCAGTAATCGACGATCACACCTGTGCCATTGTGGTTGAACCGATTCAGGGTGAGGGGGGCGTCATGCCCGCGACACAGGAATTTATGCAGGGACTGCGTTCACTTTGCAATCAGCATCAGGCGCTACTGGTACTGGACGAAGTACAGAGCGGTATGGGACGTAGCGGCAAACTGTTCGCCTATGAGCATTATGGTGTCCAGCCCGATATCCTGACCTCAGCCAAAGCGCTGGGTGGCGGTTTCCCGGTCAGCGCCATGCTGACCACGAATGATATCGCTTCGACCATGGCACCGGGCGTGCATGGCACCACCTATGGCGGCAACCCGCTCGCCTGTGCCATTGCCGAAACCGCGCTGGATATTATTAATACGCCGGAAGTGCTGGCGGGTGTGGAGATGCGTCGTCAGCACTTTGTCACGGCGCTGCAGGCCATCGACGCGAAGTATGACCTGTTCAGTGACATTCGCGGCAAAGGTCTGCTGATTGGCGCGGCGCTGAAACCTCAGCATGCCGGCAGGTCGCGCGACATTCTGAATGCTGCTGCCGCTGAAGGGGTGATGGTGCTGGTGGCTGGCACCGACGTGATGCGCTTTGCTCCGTCGCTGATCATCGAGCCTGCTGACATTGAAGAGGGCATGAGCCGCTTCGCTACTGCCGTTGGCAAAGTGCTCAACGGCTAGCTTAGTTTTTGCGTAAGCGTCTGATTAACCAGCGGCCATGTTGCGGTCGCTGGTTCCACGCCAGCGATGAAATGGTGTACATCACGCTCAGATGATCGAGAATGCGCCGCACATGCTGTTCCACCACCGTGATCGGTCCCTCACTGATGTTCTCCAGGTCATCCAGCAGATTCACCTGTGAGCTTTCACCATCATATTCCAGCCGCTGCTGACACCGCTGCAGCGCAATTTCGCAGGACTGCAGATAGCGTTGAGCCAGCGAGGCGGTCAGCATCGTGTGCTCACGCGCCAGAATCGTTATCGCATTGATATGCTCGACGATAAACTGACTGTGCGTGACCCAGAGCCGCATATCACTCAGATAGCGCGAGTTGAACGCGGGTTCCTGCATCGCCTGATTTAACGAGTTAAACAGTGCATTGTGTGCCTGATTAACCTTCACGCGCTGATAAGCCAGTTTCTCTGGCGACTGTTCATCGCCCAGCAAGAGCCGCAGCGCATCCTGATAGGTTTCCAGCGCATCGTGGGCGTTCTGCCGGAGTAAGCCGCTCTGCCACTGCGGCCACAGCCACAGCATCCCGCCAAAGGCGATCAGACAGCCCATCAGTGTATCCATCAGTCGCGGCAGCAGAAACTGCGCGCCATTCAGTGACAGCAGTTGCAGCGAGTAAACCGCCGTGACCGTAAAGCCAATCATCGACCAGCCATAAAACTGGCGGGTAAAGCGATAGCTGATAAAGGTGATCGCCAGCATGATCAGCAGTACCAGTGACTCCGGCACCGCCAGCCGCAGCGTGGCAGCCGCAATCACCAGTCCTGCAAAGGTGCCCAGCGCCCGGTGCTGGATACGGACGCGGGTGGCACTGTAGCCGTTCTGGCTGACGAACATAATGGTCATCAGGATCCAGTAGGGCTTAGGGATGTTGAAGAACAGCGCCAGCGCACTGCCCAGCATCAGCATCACCGCAAAGCGACCCGCCGTGCGCAGCGCCGACGAGCGAAACGAGAGATAACTTCGCAGCGCCGGTAACAGCGGCAGGCGGCGCTGGCGGTCTGCCATCAGATCGCGCTGGTAAAGCGGCTTCTGGGTGCGCAGCACGCGCGCAATGCGGTTGAAGTGATAAAGGCAGAAATTACCCACCGGATTATCGGGGTGCTGATGAGCAATTTTCTCCAGCGCGCCGAGCTGTTTATCCATCGCAAAACGGTCGGGTAACTGGTGATAAAGGATGTTATCCGCCAGCACCCGCAACCGGGCGGAGATGGTTTTGGCATTCCAGCGGATCACCGCTTCAGCATGGCTCTGCTCCACCAGCTTCTGTACTTCTTCCGGCCGATGCAGGCTGACCGAGATATGCTCCTGCAGATCGAGCGCCACCTGAAAAGCGCGTGTCAGCCGCTTATGGCTGTGATCGCGGCTGGCCGACAGCATGTGCATCTGCTGATAACAGGTGTTGATCAGATCGACCACTTTCTGCTGGTGAGCCAGCAGCGGCGGCAGCGCTTTTTCGGGATCGGTCAGCTGTGTAAGCAGGGTATATTTGGCGTCGCAGTAGTTGGCCAGTTCGCGGTAGATGAGGCTGAGGCTCTCACGCATCGGCTGCTCTTTCCACAGCCAGAACCAGAACCAGTTAAATACCCCATACCAGAGCGTGCCGCCGATATAGAGCAGTGGAGTGACATAGATGGGCATGCGGCCAATCAGGCTGAGGGTAAAGATGGCGGCAATAAGGGTGCCGGGCAGCAGACGGCCATGCAGCGGACTAATCTCACCGGTGACGCCGAGCAGCAAAGGCATAGCGAAGAGGATCAGCGGCAGTGGAATCGCATGCAGGGTGAGCCACTGGATCAGGAAGCTGCCGAGGGCAAACAGGCTGCCGCCTACAATCAGACGTTTGAAGAAGCGTTTATGCGGAGTATCGAGACCGGCGATGTTGCAGCAGGCGGGCACTAGTGAGAACAGCAGACCTTTTTGCAGGTCGCCAGCCAGCCAGCCCAGCGCGACCGGCAGACAGAGCACCAGCGTTTGCCGCAAGGCGTAGTTAACTTCAGGATGGTAAATGATTCGACGCCACATCGCCCCAACACAAACAATAACGGCGTGATGTTGCCATCACGCCGTGGATGACAGGAATTAGCGGGTGCCGTAAACGACGATAGTTTTGCCGTGTGCGGAGATCAGGTTCTGATCTTCCAGCATCTTCAGAATACGGCCCACGGTTTCACGTGAACAACCCACAATCTGGCCAATTTCCTGACGAGTGATTTTAATTTGCATGCCGTCGGGATGCGTCATGGCATCTGGCTGCTTCGCCAGGTTAAGCAGGGTCTGAGCAATGCGTCCGGTGACGTCGAGGAAAGCGAGGTTACCCACTTTTTCAGACGTGACCTGCAGGCGACGCGCCATCTGCGAGGAGAGTCGCATCAGGATGTCGGGGTTAACCTGGATCAGCTGGCGGAATTTCTTGTAAGAAATCTCCGCTACTTCGCACGCGCTTTTCGCACGTACCCAGGCGCTGCGCTCCTGACCTTCTTCGAACAGGCCAAGCTCACCAATAAAATCGCCCTGATTCAGGTAGGAAAGAATCATCTCTTTGCCTTCTTCATCTTTAATCAGAACCGCGACGGAACCTTTCACGATGTAGTAAAGCGTTTCTGCTTTTTCACCTTGATGAATCAGCGTACTTTTGGATGGATACTTGTGAATATGGCAATGGGACAGGAACCATTCGAGTGTAGGGTCTGTTTGCGGTTTGCCGAGAACCATTCGCTATTATCCTCTGTTGTAATCGTGCCCAAAATACAGGGGGCAGTTTTCCCTGTCAGGCGGTGAAAGCTTCAAGCGTTTCCTTTTCAGGAAATTATTCGGGCCGCATCAGGCGCAGTGCGCATCATTCTTCCCGGCTTCGCCATCGGGTGACGAAAAATATTTTCAGCACTGTTTGTAGCACAGCTTTTGCCGACTGTCTTCTGTTGTCTCGCTTCAGCTAGAGGCGGATTTCTCTGGATTGCTGTTTACCAGGTGAAAGCGTACTCTGGCGACAAAACAGCGCATTCCGGAGCA
This sequence comes from Pantoea sp. QMID4, assembly GCF_030270445.1. Taxonomy (NCBI): domain Bacteria; kingdom Pseudomonadati; phylum Pseudomonadota; class Gammaproteobacteria; order Enterobacterales; family Erwiniaceae; genus Pantoea; species Pantoea sp. QMID4. The sequence continues at coordinate 217,215 of NZ_BSXL01000008.1, forward strand.
AAAATCATGCAGGCAAGAGTGAAATGGGTAGAAGGGCTGACATTCCTCGGAGAATCCTCATCCGGCCATCAGATACTGATGGATGGCAATTCGGGTGATAAAGCGCCCAGCCCAATGGAGATGGTGCTGATGGCGGCGGGTGGATGCAGCGCGATTGACGTGGTTTCAATTCTGCAAAAAGGTCGTAACGATGTGGCTGATTGTGAAGTAAAACTAACCTCAGAACGTCGTGAAGAGGCGCCGCGAATCTTTACGCACATCAACCTGCATTTTATCGTGAGTGGCAAAGCGCTCCAGGATAAAGCGGTCTCACGCGCCGTCGATCTTTCAGCTGAAAAATATTGCTCGGTGGCCATCATGCTGGGTAAAGGTGTGACGATTACGCATAGCTATGAGGTGGTTGAGCTTTAATGGCCGCAGGGATCATCGCAGACCTGTTAACTTCACTTCCAGTGTCTGATGCAGGTTGCTTCAAGACTGTGCCTGCGCAGAGAACCGGGTCAGATCGGAAAGACGCAAAAAACGCCATCCATGGCATGCTCGGCCCGCGCAATTACGCACCTCATCCCTGAGGTGCGCCCGTAACCGGGCCAACGCATTGCGTTGTTCAAAAACGCTCAAGGCGTTTTTGTCCCAGCCGCGGGACGCTTTCCTCTTCTGACCCGGTTCCCTGCGTGTTGAGCTTATCTATTGCTGTCAGATTCTTTGTGCCTAGGGTTTGTCTGTAGCGGCCTTACTGAAACCGGATGCGGTTGCCGGACGTGAAGCGAAGGGAGCATACGCCTGTAGCAAAGCGTCCTGCCCCAGGGATGGGGCGGGCCGAGCGTGCCATGGATGGCGGTTTTGCGTCTTTGCGAAAGGCGTATGCTCCCTGACGCCTGCTCAGCAGTCATTCTTTACCGCACGAAAGGCATCTGCTCTCTTACTCTATCCGTTTACCTTCCATAAGCCGCTTCACCAGCGGGCCCATGATCAACTCCATCGCCAGCCCCATTTTGCCGCCGGGTACGACCAGCGTATTAATGTGCGAGATAAACGAACCCTGCAGCATTGCCAGCAGGTAGGGGAAGTCAATGTCCTCCAGCCCCTGAAAGTGAATCACGACAAAGCTCTCATCCAGTGACGGAATGGCGCGGGCTGCGAACGGGTTGGAGGTATCGATGGTTGGAACGCGCTGAAAGTTGATATGGGTGCGTGAAAACTGGGGCGTGATGTAGTTGATGTAATCTTCCATTGAGCGCACCACGGAATCCATCACTGCTTCACGTGAATGACCGCGCTCGCCGGTGTCGCGCACCAGCTTCTGAATCCACTCCAGGTTAACAATCGGTACCACGCCCACCAGCAGATCGACCTGTTCCGCCACGTTGTGCTGCGCCGTCACCACACCGCCATGCAATCCTTCATAAAAAAGAATATCGGTGTTCTGCGGTAGCGGCTGCCAGGGCGTAAAGGTGCCGGGCACCTGGTTCCACGGCACCGCCTCATCGTAAGTGTGCAGATATTTACGCGACTGACCCTGTCCGCTGTGACCATACTCTTTAAAGCTCTGCTCCAGCAGGCCAAAGTCATTGGCTTCCGGGCCGAAGTAGCTGACATGACGTCCCAGATCGCGCGCCTTACGAATCGCCATATCCATTTCCGGACGGGTAAAGCGGTGAAAACTGTCACCTTCAAGTTCCGCCGCATGCAGGTCAAGCTGCTGAAAGATTTTGCGGAACGCCAGGCTGGTGGTGGTGGTTCCTGCGCCGCTGGAACCGGTCACCGCGATAATGGGATGACGTGCAGACATAGAAAAGCTCCCTGTGAGGTCGGACGATGAACATTGTTATCATGAAAGGGTGCCGGGTGCATCAGCCACGAAATTCTTTGCGTGGCATGATATTGACCGATTCATGCAGTTCCGACCACACCAGCACTACCTCACCGGTTTCCAGCTGGCGTCGCACATCAGCCACCTTGTCCAGCAGGCTGCGTTCATGCTCGCCATAGTCAGTGCCTTCACGCAGCACAAAGGTTTCAATCAGATTTTCAAGGGTCTCAGGAGAGACCTGTTGCCAGGGAATAATCACGAGATCAGTTGTCCAGGAAAGAGGCGATCCACTGCGGGATGCGCTGTTCCAGCCACATTTCGGGCTGGCGTAACGTCCCACCGACAAAACCGACGTGGCCGCCGTGTGGTGTCAGTTGATAAGTAATAGTGGCAGATAATTGGCTGCTGTGCGGGATCACCTCATCACTCATAAAGGGATCGTCTTTGGCGTGGATGATCAGCAGCGGTTTCTCTGCGCGCTTCAGCCAGGGCATGGCGCTGGCACGATGATAGTAATCGGCTGCATCGACAAAACCGTGGGCACGGGCGGTAATCGCATCATCAAAATCGCGCAGTCGTCGCAATGCTTTTAGCTGCGCCAGATTGACCGGCAACGTGTCCGGCCACGCGTGCAGTTTGCGGCGGGCATTTTTCTTCAGCTGCGCCAGCAAATAGTATTGATAGAAGCGTGAGAAGCCACGTTCCAGTTTCACGCTACACGGCTCCAGCAGCAACGGCGCGGAGACAATGACGCCTGCATCCACTTCGGCAGCGGCGCCCTGCTGGCCCAGCAGGCAGCCCAGCATATTGCCGCCCAGAGAAAAACCGATGGCAACGGTCGGCACCTGGCCCCAGCGCGTTCGCAGCCAGTGCAGGAAAAAGCGGGCATCTTCCGTTTCGCCGGAGTGATAGATGCGGTTCAGCCGGTTAGGTTCGCCGCTGCAGCCGCGAAAATGCATCACCACTGCCAGCCAGCCGCGCGCACGGCAGATGTTCATCAGGCCATGAATATAGGGGCTGTGAAAGCTGCCCTCCAGCCCATGAAACAGCACGACGCGCGGTTTATGCTGCGCCTGTTGTGGATCTTCGCTCCAGGCGAGATCGACAAAGTCGCCATCCGGCAGATCGAGTCGCTGCCAGTGTGGAGCGAACGTGACACGGCGACGCAGCAGGCGCGGTAGCATTGTCTGCAGGTGGGCGTTACGCAGGCTGTCAGGCGGTGTGAATTGCTCGTTTTCCGATCCGGTAAATTTCATGTGGTAAAAGCTTGTCTGTTCCATATCACACTGTTAGCTTCGATAAGTTTTTTTTGCAAGGGTAAGGAGTACCCGATTGCCATGGAACTGAGTCTCTTCTTATCAATGTTGGGCTTTCTTTGGGTCGCGGCGATTACGCCCGGACCTAATAATATGTTACTCACCGCCTCAGGCGCTAATTTTGGCTTTCTGCGCACCATTCCGCTGATGATCGGTATCATGATCGGCATGCAGGTGATGCTGCTGATGGTGGCCTTTGGCGTTGGCGGTCTGATCCTGCTCTATCCATCGCTGCACCTGGTACTGAAGATTGCCGGTAGCCTCTATCTGCTCTGGCTGGCGTGGAAGATAGCGACGTCCAGCTATGAAAAGCTGGAAACCGATCAGGCACCGGATGCGCCGATGCCGTTCTGGCAGGGTGGGTTGCTGCAACTCATCAATCCTAAGGCCTGGCTGATGGCGCTGGGCGCGGTCGCCAGCTTCAGTCTGGCGGGTGATGCATATCGTCATTCGGTAATGGCGATAAGCGTCGGCATGTTTCTGGTTAATCTGGTGTCAGGCGTGATCTGGATGGGATTTGGCGCGATGATCGGCCGCATTCTGCGCAGCCGTCGCGCCTGGAAAACTTTTAACCTGGCTATGGGGCTGCTGACGGCGGCCTGCGTGCTGTTAATCTGGCACTGAGTCAGCTGGATGCGCGTTCAACGCGCGTCCAGGGCAGTACCTCACGAATCACTGGCGCGTTCGGATTGCGGATCTTCTGGAGCAGCAGCTGCACACTGCGCGCGCCCAGCTGGTTCATCGGCTGCTCAATGGTGGTCAGCGGCGGATTCAGGCTGCGGGTAAACGGTACGCCATCAAACCCGACGACCGCCAGATCTTCCGGCACGCGCAGACCTGCTTCCAGCGCCGCATGAACCACGCCTACCGCCAGTACATCTGACACCGCAAACACCGCATCCGGCGGTTCCGGCAGCGCCATCAACTCCTTCAGCCCCTGACTGCCTGCCTCAGGGGAGATCTCACAGGTATAAGAGACGCCGGACCACGCATACCCCAGTTCCTCAATCGCCAGCCGGTAGCCTTTTTCACGATGATGCGAGTAGAGGTAGCGCATGTCGCCATTGACCAGCCCGATGCGTTTACGCCCTTTACCGGCGAGGTAATGGACGGTGTCACGCGCCGCTTCAAGGTGGTCAATGCTGACTGAGGAGGCGGGAATGTCGGGATTAAATTCACAACACTGCACCCAGGGGGCTCCGGCGATCAGCGCCTGCAAATCCTGTAAGCCGGAGGCCGCATCCATGGTAATCACGCCATCCACCACTTTGCCGGTCAGCAGACTCAGATAGGCGGCTTCACGCTGAAGCTGCGAGGCGGAGTTACAGAGCAGGATATGATAGCCATGCAGTTCCGCTTCGGCCTCGATGCCCTGAACCACGCGTGAACAGAAGGGATTAGTGATATCCGAGATTAGCACCAGCAGCATGTTGCTTTGCGCCGTACGCAGCTGACGAGCCAGCAGATTGGGCTGATAGTCGCAGGCAGAGATTGCCGCCAGAACTTTCTCACGCGTATCGGGCTTTACGCCGGGATGCGCGTTGAGAACCCGCGATACCGTGGCTTTGGAGACGCCAGCCAGCTGAGCGACTTTCTCGATCGACATCGGACACAGAGACCTTAACAGGCAAAAATTGGGAACGCATATCAATAGCACAGGGATAATGTGAGCGCCTGACATTTTTGCTTACTTTAGCTATTTTCAGCATTTGCGATTTTTAACTTAGTTTTGCAGATAGTGATCTAAGAACTTATTTCTATTAGGGATAATTTTTAATTCCTTTATGAAACTATAGCGGCCGCAGACACTACCTCCACGATAAAAATGGCGGGGTAATGATCATGGCAGCAACACGTTTAACTTTTTTAGCCGCAGCGCTGGCGCTGCTGGCGTTTCGGGCAGATGCGGTCAATGTCACCGTGGCGTACCAGACCTCAGCCGAACCCGCGAAAGTGGCGCAGGCTGACAACAGTTTTGCGAAAGAAAGCGGGGCCAGCGTTGACTGGCGTAAGTTTGACAGCGGTGCAGGCGTTTTACGCGCACTGGCTTCCGGCGACGTCCAGATTGGTAATATCGGTTCCAGTCCGTTAGCGGTCGCAGCAGCGCAGAAACTGCCGATTGAAGCATTCTTACTCGCCTCTCAGCTGGGTAACTCTGAAGCGCTGGTGGTAAAAAAGAATATTACCTCCCCCAATGATCTCATCGGTAAACGCATCGCGGTGCCGTTCATCTCCACCACCCACTACAGCCTGCTGGCTGCACTGAAGCACTGGGGCATCAAGCCGTCGCAGGTGCAGCTGGTGAACCTGCAGCCGCCAGCGATTATCGCGGCCTGGCAGCGTGGCGACATTGATGGCGCTTACGTCTGGGCGCCCGCAGTCAATGAGCTGGAGAAAGAGGGCAAGGTGTTAACCGACTCTGCGGAAGTGGGAAGCTGGGGATCACCGACGCTGGATGTCTGGGTAGTCCGCAAAGATTTTGCCGAACAGCACCCGGAGATCGTGACCGCCTTTGCCCGCAGCGCGATCGATGCACAGCAGGCCTACCTTAACAATCCCGACAGCTGGCTGAAGCAGCCCGATAACCTCAGCAAACTCTCACGCCTGAGCGGTGTGCCGGAAGCGCAGGTGCCGGGTCTGGTGAAGGGCAATACCTACCTGACGGCGCAGCAGCAGGTTGAGCAGCTGGGCAAGCCGGTTAATAAGGCGATCGTCGATACCGCGCAGTTTCTGAAAGCGCAGGGCCGGGTGCCGCAGGCGGATAACGACTACAGCAGTTATGTGACCTCCCGCTTCGTCGAGCCATTAGTTAAACCGTAAGGAGGCACTATGCTGCGCATCGCTCACCTTAATGCCCGTTATGCCGGACAGCCCGTGTTGCAGGATATCAATCTGCAACTGGATAGCCAGGAACTGCTGGTCGTGCTCGGCCCCTCCGGCTGTGGCAAAACCACGCTGCTTAATCTGGTGGCCGGATTCCTGCCGGTGGAGTCGGGCAGCATCACGCTGGATAACCAGCCGGTGACCGGGCCAGGCGCGGAGCGCGGCGTGGTGTTTCAGCATGAAGGGTTACTGCCGTGGCGCAACGTGCTGGATAACGTTGCCTTTGGGCTGCAGCTGGCGGGGATGCCGCGCCAGGCACGTGAGGCCATAGCGCGGAAACTCATCAGGCAGGTCGGGCTGGAAGGGGCGGAAAAGCGCGCCATCTGGCAGTTGTCCGGCGGTCAGCGTCAACGGGTAGGTATTGCCCGCGCGCTGGCCACCGATCCGCAACTGCTGCTGCTGGATGAGCCGTTTGGCGCACTGGATGCTTTTACCCGTGAGCAGATGCAGACCCTGCTGCTGACGCTGTGGCGCGACAGCGGTAAACAGATCCTGCTGATTACACACGATATAGAAGAGGCGATTTTCCTCGCCAGCGAACTGATTCTGCTGTCGCCAGGACCGGGCCGTATCGTGGAGCGGCTACGGCCCGACTTTGGCCGCCGTTTTGCTGCGGGAGAGTCGTGCCGCAGCATCAAATCCGATCCGCAGTTTATCGCCCAGCGCGAATATGTGCTGAGCCGGGTATTTGATCAGCGGGAGGCGTTTGCATGAGCGCGTTAATCCAGGACAAGTCTCTGCCGGTGCGCCGCAGGCTGCGCTGGCCGTTTTCAACCGCCTTTACGCTGAGCATGCTGAGCCTCTCTCTCCTGTTACTGCTCTGGTGGGGCGTCACCGCGCTGGGCCTGATTGCTCCGCTGTTCCTGCCGTCGCCGCAGCAGGTGTTCAGCAAGCTGCTGGTGATTGCCAGCGCGCAGGGCTTTATGGATGCCACGCTGTGGCAGCATCTGGCCGCCAGCCTGACGCGGATGCTGATTGCGCTGACGGCTGCTGCCGCTATCGGTATTCCGGTGGGGATTCTGATGGGCCTCAGCCCGGTTGCTCGTGGCCTGCTCGATCCGCTGATTGAGCTCTATCGCCCGATTCCGCCACTCGCCTATCTGCCGCTGATGGTTATCTGGTTCGGCATTGGTGAGACCTCGAAAATCCTGCTGATCTATCTGGCGATCTTCGCGCCCGTGACGCTCTCTACCCTGGCCGGGGTGCGTAACACACAGCAGGTACGTATTCGCGCTGCTCGCTCGCTGGGGGCTAACCGCTGGCAGCTGCTGCGCTGGGTGATTCTGCCAGGTGCGCTGCCAGAGATTCTGACCGGTCTGCGCATTGGTCTGGGCGTGGGCTGGTCAACGCTGGTGGCGGCGGAGTTGATTGCCGCCACGCGGGGTCTCGGTTTTATGGTGCAGTCAGCGGGAGAGTTTCTCGCCACTGATGTGGTGCTGGCGGGTATCGCAGTGATCGCCTTTATTGCTTTTAGTTTAGAACTCGGGCTCCGCGCGTTGCAGCGCCGACTGACGCCCTGGAGTGGAGAACAGTCATGAATGAACGTCTCAGTTTTATCCCGCTTGGCCCCTATATCGGCGCGCAGGTTTCAAACCTGGATGTCTCCCGGCCATTAAGTGATGCGCAGTTTGAACAGATTTACCATGGCCTGCTGCGCCACCAGGTGCTGTTTCTGCGTGACCAGAAAATTACGCCGGAACAGCATCGTGCCCTGGCAATCCGCTTTGGCGACCTGCATATCCATCCGGTCTATCCTCACGCAGAAGGTGTTGAGGAGATTATCGTGCTGGATACGCATCAGGATAATCCGCCAGATAACGACAACTGGCACACCGATGTCACCTTTATCGACACGCCACCGGCCATCGCTTTGCTGGCCTCAAAAGTGTTGCCGGAGGCGGGCGGTGACACGCTCTGGACCAGTGGCATTGCGGCCTATGAGGCGCTCTCTGAGCCTTTTAAGCAGTTGCTGGCAGGCCTGAGTGCCGAGCATGATTTCAAAAAGTCATTCCAGGAGTACAAGTACCGCAAAACTGAAGAGGAACATCAGCGCTGGCAGCAGGCGGTGGCGAAGCATCCACCGGTGCAGCATCCGGTGATCCGCACCCATCCGGTCAGCGGCAAAAAAGCGCTATTTGTGAATGAGGGTTTTACCACGCGGATTGTGGAGTTAAGCGAGAAGGAGAGTGATGCGCTGCTGGGCTTCCTGTTTGCGCATGCCACCAAACCCGAGTTTCAGGTGCGCTGGCGCTGGCAGCCAGACGATCTGGCTATCTGGGATAATCGGGTCACGCAGCATTATGCTAATGCCGACTACTATCCTGCCCGGCGGATCATGCAGCGGGCGACGGTACTGGGAGACAAACCGCGTTAAAAGAGAATCTCCCCGCTCGCGGGGAGAGTTTATTTATGAAGCCATCATCTGTTCGAGCTGTTCCTGGGCTTCCAGCCACGCCATCTCAACCTCTTCCAGCGCAGATTTACTCTCCGCCTGACGCTGCAGCGCGGTGGTCAGGTCCACTTTACGGCTCGGATCATAAATCGCACTGTCTGAGAGCTGCGCTTCGGCATCGGCCAACTGGCTCTGCCATTTGCTCATCTGCTTTTCCAGCTTCTCGATCTCTTTGCGCAGGGGTTGCGTCTGGGTGCGCAGTTCGGCATCGCGGCGCTTCTGATCTTTACGCGCCTGGGCACTGTTGCCGTTATCCTGCTTTGGTGCGGCATCCTGTTGTGCCTGCTGTTTCTGCAGATCGCTCAGCCACTGCTGATAATCTTCGAGGTCGCCCTCAAACACATCCACTTTGCCATCGTGCACCAGATAGAGATCGTCGGTGGTGGCGCGCAGCAGGTGACGGTCGTGCGACACCACCACCAGCGCACCTTCGAAGTCGATCAGCGCTTCAGTCAGCGCCTGACGCATATCGAGATCCAGATGGTTGGTAGGTTCATCGAGCAGCAGCAGGTTAGGGCGCTGCCAGACAATCAGCGCCAGTACCAGTCGCGCCTTCTCACCGCCGGAGAAGCGTTCGGTGTTTTCAGTGACTTTATCGCCACGGAAATCGAAGCCGCCAAGATAGTCACGCAGCTGCTGTTCAGGCACCTGAGGCGCAATGCGCGACAGATGCTGCAGCGGCGACTCGTCAGCCCGCAGGTACTCCAGCTGATGCTGGGCGAAGTAACCGAGCTTGATCCCTTTCGCCAGACCCATCTTGCCGTCCATCGCTTCCAGCTCACCTGCCAGCAGCTTGATCAGGGTCGATTTACCGGCGCCGTTACGTCCCAGCAGGCCGATTCGCGATCCCGGAACCAGGTTGAGCTTGATGGCGTCGAGAATGATACGGTCGCCATAGCCCGCGGTGACCTTCTCCATCTTCATCAGCGGGTTAGGCAGGTTCTCCGGCTTGCGGAAGGTGAAGCTGAACGGATTGTCGACATGGGCCGGCGCGATCATCTCCATGCGCTCCAGCATCTTGATGCGGCTCTGCGCCTGCTTCGCCTTGGTAGCCTGGGCGCGGAAACGATCAATGTAGCTGTGTAAATGCGCCACTTTCTCCTGCTGACTCTCATACAGCGCCTGCTGCTGAGCCAGTTTGGCGACGCGCTGCCGCTCAAAGGAGCTGTAGTTGCCGGTGTATTCGAACATCGACTCCTGTTCGATATGGATAATTTTGTCGATGACCGGATCGAGGAAGTCACGATCGTGCGAGATCAGGATCAACGTGCCTTCATAACTCTTCAGCCAGCGCTCCAGCCAGATTACTGCATCAAGATCGAGGTGGTTGGTCGGTTCATCCAGCAGCAGCAGATCGGAGCGGCAAATCAGCGCCTGCGCCAGGTTAAGGCGCATGCGCCAGCCACCGGAGAAGTCGCTGACCGGCCGCTGCAACTGTTCCTGACTGAAGCCCAGACCGTGCAGCAGGCTTGAGGCGCGCGCATGAATGCTCCACGCCTGCACCGCATCCAGCTTGCCATGCAGCAGCGCAATAGCATTGCCATCGTCGCGCAGATTGGCGTCCGCCAGTTCTGCCTCAAGCTGGCGAAACTGGCGATCGCCATCAATCACGTACTCCAGCGCAGCTTTATCCAGCGCGGGGGTTTCCTGATTCACCCAGGCCAGCGCCCAGTGAGAGGGGAACGTGACGGTACCGGCATCGCTGGTGATTTCACCTTTTAACAGCGACAGCAGCGTGGATTTCCCACAGCCGTTTTTACCCACCAGCCCGACCTTCTGGCCGGGATTGATGGTGGCGGTGGCGTTGTCAAGCAGGACGCGGATGCCGCGGCGAATTTGTAAGGCTGAGAAGACAATCATGTAAGCGCCGTATCGTCAGAATATGTTAATTTACTGGCAACATAATGAGATTTTGCTGCGTTGTGCATGGTAGCGGAAAACCGCACCAATGACGACGCTTTGGAGGGAAAGGATGTCGCAGCCACCCAGGGTTTTGCTGCTTTATGCTCATCCGGAATCACAGGATTCGATCGCGAATCGGATTCTGCTACAGCCGGCTCAGGCACTGGAACACGTTACCGTGCACGATTTGTACGCGACCTATCCGGATTTTTTTATCGATATTCACTATGAACAACAGCTGCTGCGTGAACATGACGTCATCATTTTCCAGCATCCGCTCTATACCTATAGCTGTCCGGCGCTGCTGAAAGAGTGGCTGGATCGCGTTCTTTCACGCGGTTTCGCCAATGGTGTGGATGGCAATGCGCTGGAGGGCAAGTACTGGCGCAGCGTGGTGACGACCGGGGAGCCGGAAAGTGCCTTTAAACAGCAGGGTCTGAACCGCTATTCGCTCAATGACATTATGCGTCCTTTTGAGTTGACCGCGCAGATGTGCCGTATGCACTGGATGCCGCCGATGATCGTCTACTGGGCGCGTCGGCAGAGTCCGGAATTAATGAAAAATTATGCCCGCGCCTATGGCGACTGGCTGGCAGCACCGCTGCCGAATGGAGGGGTATAGATGGAAGGGCAAACGCTGCTGACCGCCGGGGTGATTTATCTGGTCGCGGCGGTATTGATTGTGCCGGTGGCGGCTCGCCTCGGTATTGGTGCTGTTCTGGGCTATCTGGTGGCGGGTATCGCTATCGGCCCCTGGGGTTTAGGCTTTATCAGCGACGTCGATGAGATTCTTCATTTCTCTGAGCTCGGCGTGGTTTTCCTGATGTTTATTATCGGGCTGGAGCTGAACCCGGCAAAGCTGTGGGCGCTGCGCCGCTCCATTTTTGGCGTCGGCGCGGCGCAGGTGATCTTCTCAGCGGCTATTCTGGGCGGCTTATTATGGCTGACCGACTTTAGCTGGCAGGCGGCAATCATCGGTGGAATTGGTCTGGCGATGTCTTCGACTGCCATGGCGCTGCAGCTGATGATGGATAAAGGCATGAACCGCAGCGAAGCCGGGCAGTTGGGCTTTTCGGTGCTGCTGTTTCAGGATATCGCGGTCATCCCGGCGCTGGCGCTGATCCCGCTGCTGGCCGGCACCGACAGCGGTCACATCGACTGGATGAAAGTCGGTATGAAGGTGCTGGCGTTTGCCGGCATGCTGGTGGGCGGACGCTATCTGCTGCGGCCGATCTTCCGTTACATCGCGGCATCAGGCGTGCGCGAAGTCTTTACCGCGGCGTCGCTGCTGCTGGTGCTGGGCTCCGCGCTGTTTATGGATGCGCTCGGGCTATCGATGGCGCTGGGCACCTTTATCGCCGGGATCCTGCTGGCAGAAAGTGAATACCGGCATGAGCTGGAAGTCGCTATCGATCCGTTTAAGGGGCTGCTGCTGGGCCTGTTCTTTATTTCGGTGGGCATGGCGCTCAACCTCGGCGTGCTCTATACCCATATTGTGACCATCCTGCTGGGCGTGGTGACGCTGGTGGCGGTGAAAACGCTGGTGCTCTATCTGCTGGCGCGCATTTATGGCCTGCGCAGTTCCGAGCGACAGCAGTTTGCTGGCGTACTGAGTCAGGGCGGCGAGTTTGCCTTTGTGCTCTTTTCAGCGGCCTCCTCGGCAAAGCTCTTCTCAGGCGATCAACTGCCGATGCTGCTGGTGACGGTGACATTGTCGATGATGACCACGCCGTTGCTGATGAAGGGTATCGACCGACTGCTGGCACGCCGCTTTAATGAGCCGGACGAAAATGCAGAGAAACACTTTGTTGAAGATGATCAGCCGCAGGTCATTGTGGTGGGCTTTGGTCGCTTCGGTCAGGTGATAGGCCGCCTGCTGATGGCGAATAACAAACGCATTACCGTGCTGGAACGCGACATCAGTGTAGTGAGTCTGATGCGTAAATATGGTTACAAGGTCTATTACGGTGATGCCACCGAGCTGGAGTTACTGCGTGCCGCCGGTGCAGCCAGCGCCCAGTCGATTGTGATCACCTGTAATGAGCCGGAGGATGTGATGACTATCGTGCATCTGTGCCAGCAGCATTTTCCGCAACTGCAGATTCAGGCGCGCGCCCGGGGCCGTGTGGAAGCGCATGAGCTGCTACAGGCAGGCGTCACCCAGTTCTCGCGTGAGACCTTCTCCAGTGCGCTGGAACTGGGTCGTAAAACATTGATGTCACTAGGGATGCATCCCCATCAGGCGCATCGCGCTCAGCAGCATTTCCGCCGGCTTGATATGCGGATGCTTCGCGAGCTGGTGCCAACGCTCTCTGAAAGCGCGGCACAGGCTTCACGCGTCCGTGAAGCGCGGCGTGAACTGGAAGATATCTTCCAGCGTGAAATGCAGCGCGAAAAGCGGCAGATCGACGGCTGGGACGATGATCAATAACCTTTTTAAGCAGGCAGAAGCTAATGCGTAAACGTTTTATTGCCGGTGCGACATGCCCGCACTGCCAGGAGAAGGACACGCTGGCGATGTGGCGTGAAAACAATGTTGATGTGGTGGAGTGCGTGAAGTGTGGTCATCAGATGCGTGAGGCAGATAAGCAGGCGCGCGATCAGGTTCGGACCAATGAGCAGGTTATCGGCATTTTCCATCCTGAATAGCGGAATCGGGCAGCTTTTTTCACGCTTAAACTTACAGCGGGATTGAATTCCGTTACAATTGACGCCATTAAGGCTGAAGTCGCAAGAGAAAGTGAAACCCCTCTTGCACTCAACCCCGAACCTTTCTGGTTGGTGTTATTGCACGCAAGAATAGACCAATGAGACGGGATCTCAGCTCTCAACGGTTAGGAGATATCATGAAAGTAGCAAAAGACCTGGTGGTAAGCCTGGCCTATCAGGTACGTACAGAAGACGGCGTGTTAGTTGACGAGTCACCGGTGAGCGCACCGTTAGACTACCTGCACGGTCATGGTTCCCTGATTTCTGGTCTGGAAAATGCGCTGGAAAACCACGTTGCCGGCGACAAGTTTGACGTGCATATCCCGGCAAACGATGCTTATGGTCAGTACGATGACAACCTGGTGCAGCGCGTGCCTAAAGACGTCTTCATGGGCGTTGATGAACTGCAGGTTGGCATGCGCTTCCTGGCAGAGACCGATCAGGGTCCGGTACCGGTAGAAATCACCGAAGTGGAAGACGATCACGTCGTGGTTGATGGTAACCACATGCTGGCGGGCCAGAACCTGAACTTCAACGTTGAAGTGGTTGCTATCCGTGAAGCCACACCGGAAGAGCTGGCTCATGGCCACGTTCACGGTGCAGATGGCCATCATCATGACCACGATCACGGCCATGATCACGACCACGACCACGGTAAAGGCGGTTGTGGTACTGGCGGTTGCGGCTGCAGCCACTAAGTCTCAACAGACCTTTCAAGGCCACCTTTGGGTGGCCTTTCTTTTGGCTGATACTCTGGTTCGGCCCGGCTGAGCCAGGGCCAGACACCGCCAGCCATCAGTAGTGTGGCGGTGGCGTCTCTTCAGACTGCGAGGCGACCATCGATGGCGCATTCGCTTTGAGCTTGTCGGTTAAAATGCGCATCTGCTCACGCATCTTGTTCATCTCCAGCTCGTGCTGAACCACCGCGCTGTTCAGCTGCTCAATGGTCATCTCCTGAAAGGCCAGTTTACTTTCTAACGTCTCCAGACGCTGTTCCCACTCAGATTGTTGCATGACCTGTTCCTCTGTTAAGGTGCGACTCAGGGCGTGATTCTACGACCTGAATGCCAGGAATCACCTGTTTTTTTCACGCCCGGAAGCGTTGCGCTTGAAAAAAGGCAGCGCGGCATCATCTCTGATGAAACTTCCCGATGTTATGAGGGTCGGAGGTAGACCGGGTAATTACATTGTGGGAGTGTTCGACACTGCCACGTAAAGTTATAGTGTGGGCCCTGAAGTCCGCAATGTTTCCCGAGGTTAGACGCTTCGGTTTTGGAGAATGGATGAAATCACTGTTTAAAGTCACATTGTTAGCTACCACTATGGCTGTTGCACTGAATGCATCAATGGCAATGGCAGCAGACACCGCTGCGGCGCCACAGGCTGCACCAGCCGCCGCGCCACAGTCCGCGCCTCAGGCACCTAAGAATGCGGCTTTTAAAGATGAAGACCAGCAGTCTGCCTACGCACTGGGTGCTTCACTGGGTCGCTACATGGACAACTCCCTGAAGGAGCAGGAAAAACTGGGCATCAAACTGGATAAGCAGCAGCTGATTGCTGGTGTTCAGGATGCGTTTGGTGGCAAGAGTAAACTGTCTGATGAAGAGATTGAGCAGACACTGCAATCCTTTGAAGGCCGCGTGAAAGGCGCAGCCTCAGCGAAAATGGAAAAAGATGCGAAAGAGAACGCTGAAAAGGGCGACGCTTTCGCAACCAAATTTGCTAAAGAGAGCGGCGTGAAGAAAACCGAAAGCGGCCTGCTGTATAAAGTTGAGAAAGAAGGTACCGGCGACGCGCCTAAAGACAGCGATACAGTCGTGGTTAACTACAAAGGTACGCTGATCGACGGTACTGAATTTGACAACTCTTATACCCGTGGCGAGCCACTCTCATTCCGTCTGGATGGCGTGATTCCAGGCTGGACTGAAGGTCTGAAGCACGTGAAGAAAGGTGGCAAGATCAAGCTGGTGATCCCACCGAATCTGGCTTACGGCAAAAATGGCGTTCCGGGCATCCCGGCTAACTCCACCCTGGTCTTTGATGTTGAACTGCTTGATATCAAACCCGCGCCTAAAGCAGATGAAAAAGCACAGGCCCCTGCGCCTGCTGCTGCAGAAAAAGCGCAGTAATCTGCTGACCGCCGCCTCCGGGCGGCGGTTTCATTTTAGCTTCACGACAAACCTCTGGCATAAGCCGACGACATTTGCCAGACTAATGCCTGCCTAATTATCCCAATATTGAGTCTGCCCATAAGCCGCTGTGACAGGCTCCAGCCATTCAGGGTGATACTCTTCAATGTCTAATCCATTCAATCCGGGTGAACTGAGCGACTTCGATCTTCTGGAGCAGCGCCCGTTCGAAGAAACTGATTACGATATTCTGAAATCGTACGAGGCTGTCGTGGATGGCCTGGCGATGTTGATCGGCTCGCATTGTGAAATTGTCCTGCATTCGCTTGAAGATCTGAAGTGTTCGGCCGTGCGTATCGCCAATGGTGAACACACTGGTCGTAAAGTCGGTTCGCCGATTACCGACCTGGCCCTGCGTATGCTGCATGATATGCATGGCGCGGACAGCAACGTGTCACGTGCCTATTTCACGCGTGCCAAAAGCGGCGTGCTGATGAAGTCGGTCACCATCGCGATTCGTAACCGTCAGCAACGGGTTATTGGCCTGCTCTGTATCAACATGAACCTGGATGTGCCGTTCTCACAGATCATGTCGACTTTCATGCCGCCAGAAATGCAGCAGGTTGACTCTAACGTCAACTTCGCCAGTTCGGTCGACGATCTGGTGATGCAGACGCTGGAGTTCACTATTGAAGAGGTGAGCGCGGATCGCAATGTATCGAACAACGCCAAGAATCGCCAGATTGTGCTGAACCTGTATGAGAAGGGAATCTTCGACATTAAAGATGCCATCAACCAGGTAGCTGAACGGCTGAACATCTCGAAGCACACCGTCTATCTCTACATTCGTCAGTTTAAAAATGGCGACTTCCAGGGACAGGATCGGTAATGCGCTATACCCTGCTGGTCACCGGCCCGGCTTACGGGACGCAACAGGCGACCAGTGCATATCTGTTCGCCCGCGCGCTGCTGAAGGCGGGTCATCAGCTTGACAGCGTATTCTTCTATCGCGAAGGGGTGCTGAACGCTAACCAGCTCACTGCACCGGCCAGCGATGAGTTTGATCTGGTACGCGCGTGGCAGACATTACATCAGGAGCAGGGTGTGGCACTGAACATCTGTGTAGCGGCTGCGCTGCGGCGTGGTGTCAGCGATCAACAGGAAGCGGCCCGACTCCAGCTGGCGGGCAGTAACCTGCAGCCGGGTTTTACCCTGAGCGGGCTGGGTGCGCTGGCAGAAGCGGCGCTGACCTGTGAACGTATGGTGCAGTTCTGATGAATCGTGTCGCATTTGTCTTTACCCGGGCACCGCACGGTAGCAGTGCAGGGCGCGAGGGGCTGGATGCCGCGCTGGCTACGGGCGCACTCAGTGAAGATATCGGCCTGTTTTTTATTGGTGATGGCGTACTGCAGCTCAATCTGCACCAGCAGCCTGAGGCGATTAAGAGTCGTCACTATGCCGCGACCTTTGGCGTGCTGGCACTGTATGACATTGAACAGTGTTATCTCTGCCAGACATCGCTGATAGCGCGTGGGTTAGCGGTTGACGCTGACCGGTTGCTGAATGTTACGCTACTGGACGCGCCGGAGCTGCGGCAGACGCTGGCCAGCTATGATCGCATTCTGACTTTCTGAGAGACGTTAATGCTGCACACTTTAATGCACTCACCGGCACATTGTGATCTTGAGACTCTGCTGCTCATGACGGGAGCAGGTGATGATCTGCTACTGCTGCAGGATGGCGTGCTGGCTGCCCTGGCGGGCAGTCGCGCCCTGGCGCAGTTGTCAGCGTGTAAAGCAACGCTATGGGTGCTTGCTGAGGATGTCCAGGCGCGCGGACTCAATGAGCAAATTTCGAGCAGCGTGCAGTCAGTAGACTATACTGGCTTTGTCACGCTAACGATCAGGCATCCGCAGCAAATGGTCTGGTAATCGGCTAAAACCTGGTTATTTCTTGACACCCCTTTGACTCAGCCCTAAAATTCTGCCTCCTCGTAATTCTACGAGGCGATTTATTACGTGTTTACGAAGCAAAAGCAAATCCAGGAGCTATTTAATGGCAACAGTTAACCAGCTGGTTCGCAAACCACGCGTCCGCAAAGTTGCAAAGAGCAACGTGCCGGCGCTGGAAGCTTGCCCGCAAAAACGTGGCGTTTGTACTCGTGTGTACACCACCACTCCTAAGAAACCAAACTCCGCACTGCGTAAAGTCTGCCGTGTGCGTTTGACCAACGGTTTTGAAGTTACCTCCTACATCGGCGGTGAAGGTCATAACCTGCAGGAACACTCCGTGATCCTGATCCGTGGCGGTCGTGTAAAAGACCTGCCAGGTGTGCGTTACCACACCGTTCGTGGCGCGCTGGACTGCTCAGGTGTTAAAGACCGTAAGCAGGCTCGCTCCAAGTACGGCGTGAAGAAGCCAAAGGCTTAATGGTTCTCCGTTAAGTAAGGCCAAACGTTTTAAATTAAATGTCATAATAAACTCATAGAGTTTTGGACAATCCTGAATTAACAACGGAGTATTTCCATGCCACGTCGTCGCGTCATTGGTCAGCGTAAAATTCTGCCAGATCCTAAGTTCGGATCAGAGCTGCTGGCCAAATTTGTAAATATCCTGATGGTAGATGGTAAAAAATCTACTGCAGAATCAATCGTTTATACCGCGCTTGAGACCCTGGCTCAGCGTTCAGGTAAAAACTCCCTGGAAGCTTTTGAAGTAGCGCTGGAAAACGTGCGTCCGACTGTCGAAGTTAAGTCACGTCGCGTTGGTGGTTCTACTTATCAGGTACCAGTTGAAGTCCGTCCGGTTCGTCGTAACGCCCTGGCAATGCGCTGGATCGTAGATGCTGCTCGTAAACGCGGTGATAAATCAATGGCTCTTCGCCTGGCGAACGAACTTTCTGATGCTGCAGAGAACAAAGGTACTGCAGTGAAGAAACGTGAAGACGTTCACCGTATGGCTGAAGCCAACAAGGCGTTCGCTCACTACCGCTGGTAACAGTCGCGTAGTTGTTAAACCAGCGGGCGCCCAAAGGGCCAACCCGCTGGGGTTGACTAATTTTGAACGTCCGAAAAACCGAGGAATCAAATGGCTCGTAAAACACCCATTGCTCGCTACCGTAACATCGGTATCAGTGCGCACATCGACGCCGGTAAGACTACCACTACCGAACGCGTTCTGTTCTACACCGGTGTAAACCACAAAATCGGTGAAGTACATGACGGCGCAGCAACCATGGACTGGATGGAGCAGGAACAGGAACGTGGTATTACCATCACTTCCGCTGCGACCACCTGTTACTGGTCTGGTATGGCTAAGCAGTTTGAACCACACCACATCAACATCATCGACACCCCAGGACACGTTGACTTCACCATCGAAGTTGAACGTTCTATGCGTGTGCTTGATGGCGCAGTAATGGTTTACTGTGCAGTTGGTGGCGTTCAGCCACAGTCTGAGACCGTATGGCGTCAGGCTAACAAATATAAAGTTCCACGCATTGCGTTCGTTAACAAAATGGACCGCATGGGTGCTAACTTCCTGAAAGTTGTTAATCAGATGGAAGTTCGTCTGGGCGCAACTCCAGTTCCTCTGCAGCTGGCTATCGGCGCAGAAGAGAAATTCACCGGTGTTGTTGACCTGGTGAAAATGAAAGCAATCAACTGGAACGACGCAGACCAGGGTGTAACCTTCGACTACGAAGACATTCCAGCTGATATGCAGGAACTGGCTGAAGAATGGCATGCGAAGCTGGTTGAAGCCGCTGCTGAAGGCTCTGATGAGCTGATGGAGAAATTCTTCGGTGGTGAAGAACTGACTGAAGAAGAGATCAAAACATCTCTGCGTAAGCGTGTTCTGAACAACGAAATCATCCTGGTAACCTGTGGTTCTGCATTTAAGAACAAAGGTGTTCAGGCGATGCTGGATGCCGTTGTTGAATATCTGCCAGCACCGACTGACGTTACCGCGATTAACGGTATGCTGGACGACGGTAAAGACACGCCGGCTGTTCGTCACTCAGACGACAACGAGCCGTTTGCTGCACTGGCGTTCAAAATCGCTACTGACCCGTTTGTAGGTAACCTGACTTTCTTCCGCGTTTACTCTGGTGTTGTTAACACCGGTGACACCGTGTTCAACCCGGTTAAGTCAAACCGTGAGCGTCTGGGCCGTATCGTTCAGATGCACGCTAACAAGCGTGAAGAAATCAAAGAAGTCCGTGCGGGTGATATCGCAGCTGCGATCGGCCTGAAAGATGTGACCACTGGTGACACCCTGTGTGACCCAGATAACGTCATCATCCTTGAGCGCATGGAGTTCCCGGAGCCGGTAATCTCTATCGCCGTTGAACCAAAAACCAAAGCTGACCAGGAAAAAATGGGTCTGGCTCTGGGACGTCTGGCGAAAGAAGACCCATCATTCCGCGTATGGACTGATGAAGAATCTAACCAGACCATCATCGCGGGTATGGGTGAATTGCACCTCGACATCATCGTTGACCGCATGAAGCGTGAGTTCAACGTTGAAGCAAACGTGGGTAAACCACAGGTTGCTTACCGTGAAGCGATTCGCAACAAAGTTACCGATGTTGAAGGTAAACACGCCAAGCAGTCTGGTGGTCGTGGTCAGTATGGTCATGTTGTTATCGACATGTACCCACTGGAGCCAGGTTCGAACCCGAAAGGTTACGAATTTGTCAACGACATCAAAGGTGGTGTGATTCCTGGTGAATACATCCCTGCGGTTGACAAAGGTATCCAGGAGCAGCTGAAATCAGGCCCTCTGGCTGGTTATCCGGTTGTGGATCTGGGCGTGCGTCTGCACTTCGGCTCTTACCATGATGTCGACTCCTCAGAACTGGCGTTTAAACTGGCCGCGTCTATTGCCTTCAAACAAGGCTTTAAACAAGCGACACCTGTTCTGCTTGAGCCTATCATGAAGGTTGAAGTTGAAACGCCAGAAGAGAACACGGGTGATGTCATCGGTGACCTTAGCCGTCGTCGTGGTATGCTTAAAGGGCAGGAATCTAACGCTACTGGCGTTCAGATTCACGCTGAAGTTCCGTTGTCTGAGATGTTCGGATACGCAACTCAGCTGCGTTCTCTGACCAAAGGTCGTGCTTCTTACTCCATGGAGTTCCTGAAGTATGACGATGCGCCGAACAACGTAGCGCAGGCCGTTATTGAAGCTCGTAGCAAATAAGCTACGGTTTAAATTTGAACTGATGCCTTCATCCAGATGGTGAAGGCACAACGTAAGGAATTATCGCCATGGCGAAAGAGCAATTTCAGCGTAACAAACTGCACGTAAACGTGGGCACCATCGGTCACGTCGACCACGGTAAAACCACCCTGACTGCAGCTATCACCACCGTACTGTCTAAAACTTACGGCGGCCAGGCGCGTGCATTCGATCAGATCGATAACGCACCAGAAGAGAAAGCCCGTGGTATCACCATCAACACTTCACACGTTGAATATGAAACCCCGACTCGTCACTACGCTCACGTTGACTGCCCAGGCCACGCCGACTATGTGAAAAACATGATCACCGGTGCTGCGCAGATGGACGGCGCGATTCTGGTTGTTGCTGCGACTGATGGCCCGATGCCACAGACCCGTGAGCACATCCTGCTGGGTCGTCAGGTTGGCGTTCCTTACATCATCGTGTTCCTGAACAAATGCGACATGGTTGATGATGAAGAGCTGCTGGAACTGGTTGAGATGGAAGTTCGTGACCTGCTGTCAGCCTATGACTTCCCAGGCGATGACACGCCAATCGTTCGTGGTTCTGCGCTGAAAGCGCTGGAAGGCGACGCTGAGTGGGAAGCGAAAATCATCGAACTGGCTGAGCACCTGGACAACTACATCCCAGAACCACAGCGTGCGATCGACATGCCGTTCCTGCTGCCAATCGAAGACGTATTCTCAATCTCTGGCCGTGGTACCGTTGTTACCGGTCGTGTTGAGCGCGGCATCGTTAAAGTCGGCGACGAAGTTGAAATCGTAGGTATCAAAGATACTGCGAAATCAACCTGTACCGGTGTTGAGATGTTCCGTAAGCTGCTGGACCAGGGTCAGGCAGGCGAAAACTGTGGTGTTCTGCTGCGCGGTATCAAGCGTGAAGACATCCAGCGTGGCCAGGTTCTGGCTAAGCCAGGCTCAATCAAGCCACACACCCAGTTCGAGTCAGAAGTTTACGTTCTGTCTAAAGACGAAGGTGGCCGCCATACTCCGTTCTTCAAAGGTTATCGTCCACAGTTCTACTTCCGTACAACTGACGTAACCGGCTCAGTAGAGCTGCCAGAAGGCGTTGAAATGGTTATGCCAGGCGACAACATCAAAATGGTTGTTACCCTGATCCACCCAATCGCAATGGACGAAGGTCTGCGCTTCGCAATCCGCGAAGGTGGCCGTACCGTTGGCGCGGGTGTTGTTGCTAAAGTTATCGCTTAATTGTGATATCTGCTGTGGTCGTGCAAACGGCCACTGCAACACAGTGAAAAGAGCACTTCGGTGCTCTTTTTTTGGCTCTGAAAATGGCCATGACCCTGCAAAGGGTAGGTTTGAAATAAAAACGATTCGCATTTACACTGTGTGCAGAAAATGTACCCGAGTGATGAATCAATGTACGTCTGCCTGTGTAATGCCATCAGTGATAAAACCCTTCGTGAAGTTGTGCGTCGCTATCAGCCCAAATCTATTCAGCAACTGCGCCAGTTTGTACCGGTAGGCAAACAGTGTGGCAAATGCGTTCGTGCTGCGCGTGAGATTATGGATGAAGAGATGCACCATGCCCCACTCTATAAAGAGATAGCCTGACTGACCCTGGATGTGTGAATACCCACAATATCTGTCGCGTTTTTTTGACTTCTTTTTAACCACATCTACGCTCTAATAAACCAGACGCGGAGGGTTAACAATGAAGGGCGATATCAAAGTTATCAGTCATCTTAATAAACTGCTTGGAAATGAACTGGTTGCCATCAACCAGTACTTTCTGCATGCGCGCATGTTTAAAAACTGGGGGCTGACACGCCTCAACGATGTGGAGTATCACGAATCGATCGACGAGATGAAGCATGCGGACAAATACATTGAACGCATTCTCTTTCTTGAGGGCATTCCAAATCTTCAGGATTTGGGACGTCTGCGTATTGGTGAAGACGTCGAGGAGATGCTGAGTTGCGACCTGAATCTGGAGCTGGAAGGCGCTAAGGATCTGCGTGAGGCCATCTCCTATGCTGACAAGGTACATGACTATGTCAGCCGTGATATGATGATTGAAATCCTGGCTGATGAAGAGCATCACATCGACTGGATTGAAACGGAACTTGAATTAATCCAGAAGATGGGTATCCAGAACTATCTGCAGGCTCAAATCATAGAAGAGTGAATCGCGTCTGGAGCACGATCGTTACCCAGCCCGCAATGGCCAGGAAAGGGCCAAACGGCAGCGGGCTGTTCTCCTGAATTGACCCTCGTAGTTTCAGCATCACGATTGCCGTCAGCGCCAGAAAAGTGCTAACCAGCGCAATCCAGGGTAGCGCCTGCCACCCACAGCATGCGCCTAACGCCGCGAAAAGCTTCATATCACCATAACCTAATCCCTCGTAGCCCCGAACCTGCCGATAACTCCAGGCGAGCAGCCATAATGTACAATAGCCCGACAGGGCGCCCCATATCGCTGCTGTTTCATTGCCGGTCATGGTGGCGTGAAGTAATCCCAGCCAGAGCAGCAGATAGCTGAGCGGGTCAGGTATACAGAAGTGGTGGCGATCAATGGCAGCCACCATAAGCAGCAGGCTGGAGGCAGTAATGACGAAGATAGCGTCGGCAGGATCGGTGAAGCTTTGCAGTACCAGCAGGCAAAGTATTGCGACCAGCCATTCAGTGATAAAGCTTTCTGCACTGAACAGATGATGACAGAAGCGGCACCGACCTCTTAACCGTGGCCAGCTAATCAATGGCAGCGTATCGCGCCATAGCAGGCGCTGCTGACAACAATCACACCGTGAACCGGGAAAGCAGAGTGCGATAAACCACTGAGCGGGTGAGAGGGCAGGTGAGAAGCGCACACAGGCCAGCGAAAGAAAGCTTCCCAGTACGCCTCCGCCAGCGAGTGCTGCGAATTGAGTGGTCAGTGACATGATGTTGCTCCGGATGAGAGGTTCAGATCACTTTCATCGGCTTCTTATTCTGTGTCACCCATGGATACATAACGGCGGAAAAGTGCTCGCAACAAAGTTTGTGGTTTAACCGCTCTGCGACACTGCATTGCGACGCGTGCCGCACGAACCGGCCACTATTTAACAGGGAAAACCGCAACACGGGTTGCTTCCTGAGCAGATTTACGTATAATGCGCGGGCCTGCAGATATTGCAGGCGCGATTCGAGCAGAATCGCAGACGGCTAAAATATAGGCCGCCTGACAATACTCCCAATTGGGGAGTTATATGCTGAACGATTACACTCTCCCATCAATCGTAATGGGCTCGAGTAGTAATTTTTTTCGTCTATAAAAAGTTTGGAGCTCTGGTCTCATGCAGAACCAAAGAATCCGTATCCGTCTTAAAGCGTTTGATCATCGTCTGATCGATCAATCAACCGCGGAAATCGTTGAGACCGCCAAGCGCACTGGTGCGCAGGTTCGTGGTCCAATCCCGCTGCCAACCCGCAAAGAGCGTTTTACCGTTCTGATCTCTCCGCACGTTAACAAAGATGCGCGTGATCAGTACGAAATCCGCACTCATAAGCGTCTGGTAGACATCGTTGAGCCAACTGAAAAAACGGTTGATGCTCTGATGCGTCTGGATCTGGCTGCCGGTGTTGACGTGCAGATCAGCCTGGGTTAATCAGGTCATCGAGCGATTGAGAGGTTGAAACAATGATTGGTTTAGT
Organism: Pantoea sp. QMID4; assembly: GCF_030270445.1. Taxonomy (NCBI): domain Bacteria; kingdom Pseudomonadati; phylum Pseudomonadota; class Gammaproteobacteria; order Enterobacterales; family Erwiniaceae; genus Pantoea; species Pantoea sp. QMID4. The sequence continues at coordinate 241,319 of NZ_BSXL01000008.1, forward strand.
CGGTAAAAAAGTGGGCATGACCCGCATCTTCACTGAAGATGGCGTTTCTATCCCCGTCACCGTAATCGAAGTTGAAGCGAACCGCGTTACTCAGGTCAAAGGCCTGGAAAACGATGGTTACCAGGCAATTCAGGTTACCACCGGTGCTAAAAAAGCAAACCGTGTGACCAAACCTGAAGCGGGTCATTTTGCTAAAGCTGGCGTTGAAGCTGGCCGTGGTCTGTGGGAATTCCGCACCGCTGAAGGTGAAGAGTACTCTGTAGGTCAGAGCATTAGCGTTGAGATTTTCGCTGAAGTTAAGAAAGTTGACGTAACCGGTACCTCTAAAGGTAAAGGTTTCGCCGGTACCGTTAAGCGCTGGAACTTCCGTACCCAGGACGCTACTCACGGTAACTCCTTGTCTCACCGCGTTCCGGGTTCGATCGGTCAGAACCAGACTCCGGGCAAAGTGTTCAAAGGCAAGAAAATGGCAGGTCAGCTGGGTAATGAGCGCGTAACCGTTCAGAGCCTGGACGTAGTACGTGTTGACGCTGAGCGCAACCTGCTGCTGGTTAAAGGTGCAGTTCCCGGTGCTACCGGTAGCGACCTGATCGTTAAACCAGCTGTGAAGGCGTAAGGGGATAGCAATGGAATTAGTATTGAAAGACGCGCAGAGCGCGCTGACTGTTTCCGAAACTACCTTCGGTCGTGATTTCAACGAAGCGCTGGTTCACCAGGTTGTTGTTGCTTACGCATCTGGCGCCCGCCAGGGTACTCGCGCGCAGAAAACCCGCGCCGAAGTAACCGGTTCAGGCAAAAAGCCATGGCGTCAGAAAGGCACCGGCCGTGCGCGTTCAGGTTCTGTTAAGAGCCCGATCTGGCGTTCAGGTGGCGTGACCTTCGCTGCGAAGCCGCAGGACCACAGTCAAAAAGTTAACAAAAAGATGTACCGCGGCGCGCTGAAAAGCATCCTGTCCGAACTGGTACGTCAGGACCGTCTGATCGTTGTCGAATCATTTGCTGTAGAAGCACCGAAAACCAAGCTGCTGGTACAGAAACTGAAAGACATGGCGCTGGAAGACGTGCTGATCATCACCGGTGAACTGGATGAGAATCTGTTCCTGGCTGCGCGTAACCTGTACAAGGTTGACGTGCGTGATGCATCCGGTATCGACCCAGTTAGCCTGATCGCCTTCGACAAAGTCGTTATGACTGCTGATGCAGTTAAGCAAGTTGAGGAGATGCTGGCATGATCCGTGAAGAACGTCTGCTGAAAGTACTGCGCGCGCCGCACGTATCTGAAAAAGCATCTAGCGCGATGGAAAAAACTAATACCATCGTTCTCAAAGTTGCTAATGACGCGACCAAAGCAGAGATCGTTGCTGCTGTTGAGAAACTGTTCGAAGTAGAAGTTAAAGACGTAAACACCCTGGTAGTTAAGGGCAAAGTTAAGCGTCAAGGACAGCGTATCGGTCGTCGTAGCGACTGGAAAAAAGCTTACGTCACCCTGAAAGAAGGCCAGAATCTGGACTTCGCTGGCGGCGCTGAGTAAGTCGGAGGAGAAAGACAATGGCAGTTGTTAAATGTAAACCGACATCTCCGGGTCGTCGCCATGTAGTTAAAGTGGTAAACGCGGAGCTGCACAAGGGCAAACCATTTGCCCCGCTGGTAGAAAAAAACAGCAAATCCGGTGGCCGTAACAACAATGGTCGTATCACTACCCGTCATATCGGTGGTGGTCACAAGCAGGCTTATCGTATTGTTGACTTCAAACGCAACAAAGACGGTATCCCGGCAACCGTTGAACGTCTTGAGTACGATCCGAACCGCTCTGCGAACATCGCACTGGTTCTGTACAAAGACGGCGAACGCCGTTACATCCTGGCCCCTAAAGGCCTGAAAGCCGGCGACCAGATCCAATCTGGCGTTGATGCTGCGATCAAAGCAGGTAACACACTGCCGATGCGTAACATCCCGGTGGGTTCAACCGTGCATAACGTAGAAATGAAACCAGGCAAAGGCGGTCAGATTGCTCGCTCAGCCGGTGCTTACGTGCAGATCGTTGCGCGTGAAGGTTCTTACGTTACCCTGCGTCTGCGTTCAGGTGAAATGCGTAAAGTCGAGTCTGACTGCCGCGCAACACTGGGCGAAGTCGGCAACGCTGAGCATATGCTGCGCGTTCTGGGTAAAGCTGGTGCAGCCCGTTGGCGTGGTGTTCGTCCGACCGTTCGTGGTACCGCGATGAACCCAGTTGATCACCCGCACGGTGGTGGTGAAGGTCGTAACTTTGGTAAGCACCCGGTAACTCCGTGGGGCGTTCAGACCAAAGGTAAGAAGACCCGTAGCAACAAGCGTACTGATAAATTTATCGTACGTCGCCGTAGCAAATAATATTAGAGGATAAGCCATGCCACGTTCTCTCAAGAAAGGTCCTTTTATTGACCTGCACTTGCTGAAGAAGGTAGAGAAAGCGGTGGAAAGCGGTGACAAGAAGCCTTTGCGCACTTGGTCCCGTCGTTCAACGATCTTTCCTAACATGATCGGTTTGACCATCGCTGTCCATAATGGTCGTCAGCACGTTCCTGTCTTTGTTTCCGACGAAATGGTTGGTCACAAACTGGGTGAATTCGCGCCGACACGTACTTATCGCGGTCACGCGGCTGATAAAAAAGCCAAGAAGAAATAAGTAGGAGGAAGAGATGGAAACTTTAGCTCAACATCGCCACGCTCGTTCTTCTGCTCAGAAGGTTCGCCTTGTTGCTGACCTGATTCGCGGTAAGAAAGTGTCGCAGGCACTGGACATTTTGACCTACACCAATAAGAAAGCGGCTGTACTGGTCAAAAAAGTTCTGGAATCTGCCATTGCTAACGCCGAACACAACGATGGCGCTGATATCGACGATCTGAAAATCACGAAAATTTTCGTTGATGAAGGTCCGACCATGAAACGCATTATGCCGCGTGCCAAAGGTCGTGCAGATCGCATCCTGAAGCGCACCAGCCACATTACTGTGGTTGTGTCCGATCGCTGAGACTCTGGAGACTAGCAATGGGTCAGAAAGTACATCCTAATGGTATTCGCCTGGGTATTGTAAAACCATGGAACTCTACCTGGTTTGCGAACACCAACGAATTCGCTGACAACCTGGACAGCGATTTTAAAGTACGTCAGTTCCTGACTAAAGAACTGGCTAAAGCATCTGTCTCTCGTATCGTTATCGAGCGTCCAGCGAAGAGCATCCGTGTGACTATTCACACCGCTCGTCCAGGCATCGTTATCGGTAAGAAAGGCGAAGATGTAGAAAAACTGCGCACGGTCGTCGCGAAAATCGCTGGCGTTCCTGCACAGATTAATATCGCCGAAGTCCGCAAGCCGGAACTGGACGCGAAACTGGTAGCTGACAGCATCACTTCACAGCTGGAGCGTCGTGTGATGTTCCGTCGTGCTATGAAGCGTGCAGTTCAGAACGCCATGCGTCTTGGCGCGAAGGGTATTAAAGTTGAAGTTAGCGGCCGTCTGGGTGGCGCTGAGATCGCACGTACCGAATGGTATCGTGAAGGTCGCGTGCCATTGCACACACTGCGTGCTGACATTGACTACAACACCTCTGAAGCGCACACCACTTATGGTGTAATCGGCGTTAAGGTATGGATCTTCAAAGGTGAGATCCTGGGTGGTATGGCTGCTGTTGAACAACCGGAACCGGCTGCTCAACCTAAAAAGCAGCAGCGTAAAGGCCGTAAGTAAGGAGAGTCGCTGATGTTACAACCAAAGCGTACGAAATTCCGTAAAGTGCACAAAGGCCGTAACCGCGGTCTGGCTGCGGGTACGGATGTCAGCTTCGGTACTTTCGGTCTGAAAGCTGTTGGCCGTGGTCGTCTGACTGCTCGTCAGATCGAAGCAGCACGTCGTGCTATGACCCGTGCAGTTAAGCGTCAAGGTAAGATCTGGATCCGAGTATTCCCGGACAAACCGATCACCGAGAAGCCGCTGGAAGTGCGTATGGGTAAAGGTAAGGGTAACGTAGAGTATTGGGTTGCCCTGATCCAGCCTGGTAAAGTCCTGTATGAAATGGACGGCGTACCAGAAGAGCTGGCCCGTGAAGCATTCAAGCTGGCAGCAGCAAAACTGCCTATCAAAACCACCTTTGTAACTAAGACGGTGATGTAATGAAAGCAACTGAGCTGCGTGAAAAAAGCGTTGAAGAGCTGAACACTGAGCTGCTTAATCTGCTGCGTGAGCAATTTAACCTGCGCATGCAGGCAGCATCTGGCCAACTGCAGCAGACTCATCTGCTGAAACAGGTTCGCCGTGATGTTGCACGCGTTAAGACTTTACTGACTGAGAAGGCGGGTTCGTAATGACCGATAAAATCCGTACTCTGCAGGGTCGTGTAGTAAGTGACAAAATGCAGAAATCTGCAGTTGTTGCTATCGAACGTTTTGTGAAACACCCGATCTACGGCAAATTCATTAAACGTACGACCAAGCTGCACATCCATGACGAGAACAATGAATGTGGAATTGGTGACGTGGTAGAAATCCGCGAATGCCGTCCACTGTCCAAGACTAAATCCTGGACCCTGGTTCGCGTAATCGAGAAAGCGGTTCTGTAATAAGAATTGTATTCTCTGAGGAAACCCTCTGCTTCGGCAGGGGGTTTTTTTTTGCCTGTAATTGGGGGTTGATCCATTTGTGCCTGTGACAGAGCAGATTTGATGGTCCTCAAAAATCTAGCAGATCGTCAGGTCTAAGCTGAGACGGTTCAGGCAATGAGGCCTGAAAGCTGCGGGCCATAGAGGTCCGGGTTATCATTACTGTACAAGGAAATGTGCTGTGAAAATGGAGAGTCCTGACCGCTTACGCCGGTCATTGATAAAGCTGCCACTGTTACCTGCGATTAGCTCTGCCAAAAGCTTGCCGCTATTATCGGGTAGCACACAATCACAACCCACAGGCAATAGCATGGAACGAACTCTGTTACTGAAGAATGCTGAATGCGTGGTCTGCATGGATGCCGACCGGCGGGAAATACGGAACGCCAGTATTCTGATTAAAGGAAATCAGATCGTTGCGGTCGGGGAAGCAGGCTCGTTACCCGGTAGCGCAGATGAGATTATCGATTTGCGGGGACACATTGTTATACCTGGCCTGATTAATACGCATCATCACATGTATCAGAGCCTGACCCGGGCTATTCCTGCGGTACAAAACGGCGAACTGTTCAACTGGCTGACCCACCTCTACCCACTATGGCAGAATCTGATACCTGAGATGATTCATATCTCAACGCAGATTTCGATGGCCGAGTTAATGCTCTCCGGTTGTACCACCACCAGTGACCATCTCTATGTCTACCCTAACGGCTGTAAGCTTGACGACAGCATTGAGGCTGCAGCGTTAATGGGCATGCGTTTCCATGCCAGCCGGGGCAGCATGAGCGTCGGTAAATCCCTGGGTGGCCTGCCGCCTGATTCGCTGGTTGAGAATGAAGCTGCCATCCTCAGGGACACGCAGCGCGTGATTGAGCGCTATCACGATGACAGCCACGGCTCGATGTTACGCATCGTGGTGGCACCATGTTCACCGTTCTCGGTCAGTCGTGAGCTGATGAAGCAGTCCGCTGCACTGGCACGCAGCTTCAAAGTCTCAATGCATACTCATCTGGCGGAGAACGACAGCGATATCCGCTATAGCCGCGAGAAATTCAACATGACGCCAGCGCAGTACGTTGAGGACCTCGGCTGGGTAGGGCCGGATGTCTGGCATGCACACTGCGTAAAACTGGATCAGCATGGTATGGAGCTCTTTGCCCGCACCGGAACCGGCGTTGCACACTGTCCCTGTTCAAACATGCGTCTCGGTTCGGGTATTGCACCAATACGCCACATGTGTGATGCCGGTGTCCATGTCGGTATGGGCGTGGATGGGTCAGCCTCCAATGACAGCTCAGACATGATGGCAGAGGTACGTCAGGCGATGCTGTTGCAACGCGTGGGTTTCGGCCCGGATGCGATGACGGCACGTCAGGCTCTGGAGCTGGCGACGCTGGGTGGAGCAAAAGTGCTGAATCGCGACGACGTGGGCGCCATTGCACCGGGGATGATGGCTGACTTAGCGATCTTTGACCTGAATCGCATTGGTCTTGCCGGGGCAGGGCACGATCCTGTCGCCGCTCTGGTGTTCTGTCATCCGGGGCAGGTCTCTTACAGCATCATCAACGGAAAAGTCAGGGTGCGTGACGGACAACTGGCCGGAATTGAACTGCCAGCCGTGCTGCATCAGCATAACCAACTGGCCAGAAAATTGGTTAGTTGAGTCAGAAGGGCACTTTATTAGGGAGGCGACGAAAAATAAGGCAGATTACATTTGCTACTGTTCGCACTATTCCCTAGAATACGCCCTCCCTGTCATCAGGGAAAATCAGCGGCTCGATTGAGAGCCGTTTATTTTTTCTACCCATCTGTGAGAACCGGTGTTACAATGCCGCGCCCTCAATTATGGGGCTTTCTAACGACCTGAGGTTTAGGTCCCGAAGTAGTAGTTGACATTAGCGGAGCACTAAAATGATCCAAGAACAGACTATGCTGAACGTCGCCGACAACTCCGGTGCACGTCGCGTAATGTGTATCAAGGTTCTGGGTGGCTCGCACCGTCGCTACGCAGGCGTCGGTGACATCATCAAAGTTACCATCAAGGAAGCAATTCCTCGTGGTAAAGTCAAAAAAGGTGATGTCCTGAAGGCGGTAGTGGTGCGCACCAGGAAGGGTGTTCGTCGCCCGGACGGTTCTGTCATTCGCTTCGATGGTAATGCATGCGTTATTCTGAACAATAACAGTGAGCAGCCTATCGGTACGCGTATTTTTGGGCCGGTAACTCGTGAACTTCGTACTGAAAAGTTCATGAAAATTATCTCTCTGGCACCAGAAGTACTCTAAGGAGCGAACAATGGCAGCTAAAATCCGTCGTAACGACGAAGTTATCGTGTTAACCGGTAAAGATAAAGGTAAGCGCGGTAAAGTTAAGAATGTCCTGTCTTCTGGTAAGGTCATCGTTGAAGGTATTAACCTGGTGAAGAAACATCAGAAGCCGGTTCCGGCTCTGAACCAACCAGGCGGCATCGTTGAAAAAGAAGCTGCTATTCAGGTTTCTAACGTTGCACTGTTCAACGCGGCAACTGGTAAGGCTGACCGTGTAGGCTTTAGATTCGAAGACGGCAAAAAAGTCCGTTTCTTCAAGTCTAACAGCGAAACTATCAAGTAATTTGGAGTAGTACGATGGCGAAACTGCATGATTACTACAAAGACGAAGTAGTCCAGAAACTCATGACAGAGTTTGGCTACAATTCTGTCATGCAAGTCCCTCGGGTCGAGAAGATCACCCTGAACATGGGTGTTGGTGAAGCGATCGCTGACAAGAAACTGCTGGATAACGCAGCAGCTGACCTGGCAGCAATCTCCGGTCAAAAACCGCTGGTCACCAAAGCACGCAAATCAGTTGCAGGCTTCAAAATCCGTCAGGGCTATCCGATCGGCTGTAAAGTAACTCTGCGTGGCGAGCGCATGTGGGAGTTCTTTGAGCGTCTGGTCACCATTGCAGTTCCACGTATCCGTGACTTCCGTGGCTTGTCCGCTAAGTCATTCGATGGTCGTGGCAACTACAGCATGGGTGTACGTGAGCAGATCATCTTCCCAGAAATCGACTACGACAAAGTCGATCGCGTTCGTGGTTTGGATATCACCATTACCACTACTGCGAAATCTGATGATGAAGGCCGTGCTCTGCTGGCTGCCTTTGACTTCCCGTTCCGTAAGTAAGGTAGGGTTACTTAATGGCTAAGCAATCTATGAAAGCGCGTGAAGTTAAGCGTGCAAAATTAGCAGACAAATTCTTCGCTAAACGCGCTGAACTGAAAGCGATCATCTCTGATGTGAACGCTTCCGACGAAGACCGTTGGGATGCTGTTCTGAAGCTGCAGAGTCTGCCGCGTGATTCCAGCCCTTCACGTCAGCGTAACCGCTGCCGTCAAACAGGTCGTCCGCACGGTTTCCTGCGGAAGTTTGGGTTGAGCCGTATCAAGGTCCGCGAAGCCGCCATGCGCGGTGAAATTCCGGGTCTGAAAAAGGCTAGCTGGTAATTGTCACCAATTGAATCACGGGAGTAACACAGATGAGCATGCAAGATCCGATCGCGGATATGCTGACCCGTATCCGTAACGGTCAGGCCGCGAACAAAGTTGCGGTCACCATGCCTTCCTCCAAGCTGAAATTGGCAATTGCCAACGTTCTGAAGGAAGAAGGATATATTGAAGATTTCAAAATCGAAGGCGACATCAAGCTGGAACTGGAACTTACTCTCAAGTATTTCCAGGGCAAAGCTGTTGTAGAAAGCATTCAGCGAGTAAGCCGTCCTGGCCTGCGCATCTATAAGAAAAAAGATGAGCTGCCAAAGGTAATGGCTGGTATGGGCATCGCTGTCGTTTCTACATCTAAAGGTGTCATGACTGATCGTGCAGCGCGCCAGGCAGGTCTTGGTGGCGAAATTATCTGCTACGTAGCGTAATCGGAGGATACATATGTCTCGTGTTGCTAAAGCACCTGTCGTTGTTCCTGCCGGCGTAGAGGTAAAACTCGACGGTCAGGTAATTTCGATTAAAGGTAAAAACGGCGAGCTGACTCGTACTATCAATGATGCTGTTGAAGTTAAGCATGCTGACAACGCTCTGACTTTCGCTCCGCGCGAAGGTTTCGTTGACGGCTGGGCGCAGGCGGGTACTTCTCGCGCGCTGCTGAACGCAATGGTTATCGGTGTTACCGAAGGCTTCACTAAGAAGCTGCAGCTGGTTGGTGTAGGTTATCGTGCAGCCGTTAAAGGCGACGTGGTAAACCTGTCTCTGGGCTTTTCTCATCCAGTCGATCACCAGCTGCCCGCGGGTATCACTGCAGAATGTCCAACTCAGACTGAGATCGTGCTGAAAGGCGCTGATAAACAGCTGATTGGTCAGGTTGCTGCGGACCTGCGCGCCTACCGTCGTCCTGAGCCTTATAAAGGCAAGGGTGTCCGTTACGCCGACGAAGTCGTGCGTACCAAAGAGGCTAAGAAGAAGTAAGGTAACACTATGGATAAGAAATCTGCTCGTATCCGTCGTGCGACCCGTGCACGTCGCAAGCTCAAAGAGCTGGGTGCTACCCGCCTGGTGGTACATCGTACCCCGCGTCATATTTACGCACAGGTAATCGCCCCGAATGGTTCCGAAGTTCTGGTCGCTGCTTCTACTGTAGAAAAAGCTATCACTGAACAACTGAAGTATACCGGTAATAAAGAAGCCGCAGCTGCAGTAGGTAAAGCTATCGCAGAACGCGCAATCGAAAAAGGCATCACTGGTGTTTCTTTCGACCGTTCCGGTTTCCAATATCATGGTCGCGTCCAGGCACTGGCAGATGCTGCCCGTGAAGCTGGCCTTCAGTTCTAAGGTAGAGGTCTAAGATGGCACACATCGAGAAACAAGCTGGCGAACTGCAGGAAAAACTGATCGCGGTAAACCGTGTTTCTAAAACTGTTAAAGGTGGTCGTATCTTCTCCTTCACAGCACTGACTGTGGTAGGCGATGGTAATGGTCGCGTAGGTTTTGGTTACGGTAAAGCGCGTGAAGTTCCAGCAGCGATCCAGAAAGCGATGGAGAAAGCCCGTCGCAACATGGTTAACGTCGCGCTGACCAACGGCACCCTGCAGCACCCTGTTAAAGGTGCACACACGGGTTCCCGCGTGTTCATGCAGCCGGCTTCAGAAGGTACCGGTATCATCGCCGGTGGTGCAATGCGCGCCGTTCTGGAAGTCGCTGGAGTTCATAACGTACTGGCAAAAGCCTATGGTTCTACTAACCCGATTAACGTGGTTCGTGCAACTATCGACGGCCTGGGCAATATGAAATCTCCGGAAATGGTCGCTGCTAAGCGTGGTAAATCCGTTGAAGAAATTCTGGGGTAATCACGATGGCTAAGACTATTAAAATCACTCAAACCCGTAGTTCAATCGGCCGCTTGCCTAAGCATAAAGCCACTCTGGTTGGCCTGGGTCTGCGTCGTATTGGCCACACCGTAGAGCGTGAAGACACGCCTGCAGTACGCGGTATGGTTAACGCGGTTTACTATATGGTTAAAGTGGAGGAGTAAGAGATGCGTTTAAATACTCTGTCTCCGGCCGAAGGGTCTAAGCACGCTACTAAGCGTCTGGGTCGTGGTATCGGTTCTGGCCTCGGAAAAACCGGTGGTCGTGGTCACAAAGGTCAGAACTCTCGTTCTGGCGGTGGCGTACGTCGCGGTTTCGAAGGTGGTCAGATGCCTCTGTACCGTCGTCTGCCGAAGTTCGGTTTCACCTCTCGCAAAGCAATGATCACCACAGAGATTCGTCTGTCTGATCTGGCGAAAGTTGAAGGCGGTATCGTCGACCTGAACGCGCTGAAAGCAGCCAACATTGTCGGTGTTCAGATTGAATTCGTTAAAGTAATTCTGTCTGGTGAAGTATCTACACCGGTAACGGTTCGCGGCCTGCGTGTCACCAAAGGTGCTCGTGCTGCAATCGAAGCTGCTGGCGGTAAAATCGAGGAATAAGTAGCAGATGGCTAAACAACCGGGATTAGATTTTCAAAGTGCCAAAGGCGGCTTTGGTGAGCTGAAACGCAGACTGCTGTTTGTAATCGGCGCACTCATTGTCTTCCGTATTGGCTCTTTTATTCCAATCCCTGGTATTGATGCCACTGTACTTGCCAAACTGCTTGAGCAACAGCGTGGCACCATCATTGAAATGTTTAACATGTTCTCTGGTGGTGCTCTCAGCCGTGCTTCTATTTTCGCACTGGGTATCATGCCGTATATTTCGGCATCGATTATCATTCAGTTATTAACGGTGGTTCATCCAGCGTTAGCGGAAATTAAGAAAGAAGGGGAGGCTGGCCGTCGTAAGATTAGCCAGTACACCCGATACGGTACGTTGGTATTGGCCATATTTCAGTCGATCGGTATTGCTACCGGTCTGCCGAATATGCCAGGGATGCAAGGCCTGGTCATGAATCCAGGCTTTGCTTTCTACTTTACCGCTGTTGTGAGTCTGGTCTCAGGAACGATGTTCCTGATGTGGCTGGGCGAACAGATTACTGAGCGTGGTATCGGTAACGGTATTTCGATCATTATCTTCGCAGGTATTGTTGCGGGTCTCCCGCCGGCCATTGGCCATACCATCGAGCAAGCGCGGCAAGGCGACCTGCACTTCCTTCTGTTGCTGTTGGTTGCAGTACTCGTATTCGCAGTGACCTTCTTTGTTATCTTCGTTGAACGTGGTCAGCGCCGCATTGTGGTGAACTACGCAAAACGTCAGCAGGGTCGCCGCGTTTACGCTGCACAGAGCACACATTTACCGTTGAAAGTGAATATGGCGGGCGTTATTCCAGCCATCTTTGCTTCCAGCATTATTCTGTTCCCGGCAACGATTGCATCGTGGTTTGGGGGCGGTACCGGTTGGAACTGGCTGACAACAATTTCGCTGTATTTGCAGCCAGGACAGCCGCTTTATGTGCTACTCTATGCGACTGCAATCATCTTCTTCTGTTTCTTCTATACGGCGTTGGTTTTCAACCCACGTGAAACAGCAGATAACCTGAAGAAGTCTGGTGCATTCGTACCGGGAATTCGTCCGGGAGAGCAAACGGCGAAGTATATTGATAAAGTGATGACGCGACTGACCTTAATCGGCGCGCTGTATATTACTTTTATCTGCCTTATCCCGGAGTTCATGCGTGATGCGATGAAGGTTCCCTTCTACTTTGGCGGTACTTCACTGCTCATCGTAGTTGTCGTCATCATGGACTTTATGGCTCAAGTGCAAACTCTGATGATGTCCAGTCAGTATGAGTCGGCACTGAAGAAAGCTAACCTGAAAGGCTACGGCCGTTAATTCAGTTGGTTGAGAAGTTACGGAGAGTAAAAATGAAAGTTCGTGCTTCCGTCAAGAGATTATGTCGTAACTGCAAAATCATTCGTCGCGACGGTGTCGTACGTGTGATCTGCAGCGCCGAGCCAAAGCATAAACAGCGCCAAGGCTGATTTTGTCACATATTTTTCTTGCAAAGTCGGGTTGAGCTGGCTAGATTAGCCAGCCAATCTTTTGTATGTCAGTACGTTTCCATTTGAGTATCCTGAAAACGGGCTTTTCAGCATGGGACGTGCTTGTTTAATTATAGGAGTGCATAGTGGCCCGTATAGCAGGCATTAACATTCCTGATCAAAAACATACCGTTATCGCATTAACTTCGATCTTCGGTATCGGTAAAACCCGTTCAAAAGCCATCTGCGCTTCAACGGGTATTGCTGAAAATGTTAAGATCAGTGAGCTGTCTGAAGAACAAATTGATCTGCTGCGTGATGCAGTTGCGAAATTCGTTGTAGAAGGTGATCTGCGCCGTGAAATCACCCTGAGCATCAAGCGTCTTATGGACCTTGGTTGCTACCGTGGTTTGCGCCATCGTCGTGGTCTTCCGGTTCGCGGTCAGCGTACTAAGACCAACGCACGTACCCGTAAGGGTCCGCGTAAACCGATCAAGAAATAATCGGGGTGAGTAAATAATGGCAAAGGCACCAGTTCGTGCACGCAAGCGTGTAAGAAAACAAGTCTCAGATGGCGTGGCTCATGTCCATGCTTCTTTTAACAACACCATCGTTACCATTACTGATCGTCAGGGTAACGCACTGGGTTGGGCAACCGCCGGTGGTTCCGGTTTCCGCGGTTCACGTAAATCCACTCCGTTTGCTGCTCAGGTCGCTGCAGAGCGCTGTGCAGAAGCGGTAAAAGATTACGGAATTAAGAACCTGGAAGTTATGGTAAAGGGTCCGGGTCCAGGTCGCGAATCTACGATTCGTGCTTTGAACGCCGCTGGTTTCCGCATCACTAATATTACTGATGTGACTCCGATCCCTCATAACGGTTGTCGTCCGCCGAAAAAACGTCGCGTATAACGCCCGTTTTTTTAGGATAGTTGGAGAAAGAAAATGGCAAGATATTTGGGTCCTAAGCTCAAGCTGAGCCGTCGTGAGGGCACTGACTTATTCCTTAAGTCTGGCGTTCGCGCGATTGATTCCAAGTGTAAGATTGAACAAGCCCCTGGTCAGCATGGTGCGCGTAAACCGCGTCTGTCTGATTACGGCGGTCAGTTACGTGAAAAGCAGAAAGTTCGTCGTATCTACGGCGTGCTGGAGCGTCAGTTCCGTAACTACTACAAAGAAGCAGCTCGTCTGAAAGGCAACACCGGTGAAAACCTGTTGGCTCTGCTGGAAGGTCGTCTGGACAACGTAGTTTATCGTATGGGCTTTGGTGCCACTCGTGCAGAAGCACGTCAGCTGGTAAGCCATAAGTCTGTTCTGGTAAATGGCCGCGTTGTTAACATCGCTTCTTATCAGGTATCTCCGAATGATGTCGTTAGCATCCGCGAGAAAGCCAAAAAGCAATCTCGCGTGAAGGCCGCTCTGGAGCTGGCTGAGCAGCGTGAAAAGCCAACCTGGCTGGAAGTTGATGCGACTAAGATGGAAGGTGTGTTCAAGCGTATTCCTGAACGTACTGATCTGTCTGCGGACATTAACGAACACCTGATCGTCGAGCTTTACTCCAAGTAAAGCTTAGTACCAAAGAGAGGACACAATGCAGGGTTCTGTGACAGAGTTTCTAAAACCGCGCCTGGTAGATATCGAGCAAGTGAGTTCGACGCACGCCAAGGTGACCCTTGAGCCTTTAGAGCGTGGCTTTGGCCATACTCTTGGTAACGCACTGCGCCGTATTCTGCTTTCATCCATGCCGGGTTGCGCGGTGACCGAGGTTGAAATTGATGGTGTACTTCATGAGTACAGCACCAAAGAGGGCGTACAGGAAGATATCCTGGAAATCCTGCTCAACCTGAAAGGGCTGGCGGTAAGAGTTCAGGGTAAAGATGAAGTTATTCTGACCCTGAATAAATCTGGCATTGGCCCTGTGACTGCAGCCGACATTACCCATGATGGTGATGTCGAAATCGTCAAGCCTCAGCATGTCATTTGCCATCTGACCGATGAGAACGCGGCTATCAGCATGCGTATCAAAGTTCAGCGTGGACGTGGCTATGTGCCGGCTTCTGCCCGAATTCATTCGGAAGAAGATGAGCGCCCAATCGGCCGCCTGTTAGTTGACGCTTGCTACAGCCCTGTAGACCGTATCGCCTACAATGTTGAAGCAGCGCGTGTAGAGCAGCGCACCGACCTGGACAAGCTGGTCATCGAAATGGAAACCAACGGCACAATCGATCCTGAAGAGGCGATTCGTCGTGCGGCAACCATTCTGGCAGAACAACTTGAAGCTTTCGTTGACTTACGTGACGTACGTCAGCCGGAAGTTAAAGAAGAGAAACCAGAATTCGATCCGATCCTGCTGCGCCCTGTTGACGATCTGGAATTGACTGTCCGCTCTGCTAACTGCCTTAAGGCAGAAGCTATCCACTACATCGGTGATCTGGTACAGCGTACCGAGGTTGAGCTGCTTAAAACGCCTAACCTTGGTAAAAAATCTCTTACTGAGATTAAAGATGTGCTGGCTTCGCGTGGTCTTTCTCTGGGCATGCGCCTTGAGAACTGGCCGCCAGCAAGCATTGCTGATGAATAATCAGATCACAGGTTAAGGTTTCACTGAGAAGGATAAGGTCATGCGCCATCGTAAGAGTGGTCGTCAACTGAACCGCAACAGCAGCCATCGTCAGGCTATGTTCCGCAACATGGCCGGTTCTCTGGTTCGTCACGAGATCATCAAAACGACTCTGCCGAAAGCCAAAGAACTGCGTCGCGTAGTTGAGCCGCTGATTACTCTTGCCAAGACCGACAGCGTAGCTAATCGTCGTCTGGCATTCGCCCGTACTCGTGATAACGAGATCGTGGCAAAACTGTTTAATGAGCTGGGCCCGCGTTTCGCGAGCCGTGCCGGTGGTTACACTCGTATTCTGAAGTGTGGCTTCCGTGCTGGTGACAACGCTCCGATGGCTTACATCGAGCTGGTTGATCGTCCAGAAGCTCAAGCAGAAGCAGCCGCAGAGTAATCTGTAGCAACGTAAAAAACCCGCTCCGGCGGGTTTTTTATTGCCTGAAATTGATTACCTTAGAAAGATGTCTTTCATGTTCAAAGGAACCAATTATGTGGCTGGTTGATGAACTTGCGGAACAGCACATCAAGGCAGCGCTGGAAAAGGGTGAGCTGAGCAATCTTCCGGGCTCTGGAAAGCCGTTACAGCTGGATGATGACAGCCATGTTCCTCCTGAATTAAGAGCGGGCTACCGGCTACTGAAAAACGCGGGCTTTCTGCCGCCGGAGCTTGAGTTAAGACGGGAGGCCATGGAAGTGAACGATCTTATTCGCCAGCTTGATCCTGCGGATCATCGCTATCAGGATCATTGTCATCGGCTTCAGTTGCTGGCGCTGCGATTACGCCAGGCGGGCATGAGCACAGATTTTCTGCATGGCGATTATTCGACAGCCATTCAGAATCGCTTCAGCGAGGAGGAGTAGATGTTTCGCATTGGACAGTTAGCTAAGCTAGCTGACGTTACGCCAGACACCATCCGTTTTTATGAAAAACAGCAGATGATGGATCACGACGGTCGTACGGAAGGGGGGTTTCGTCTTTATAACGAGGCCGATCTTCAGCGTCTGAAATTTATCCGCTACGGTCGTAAACTTGGGTTTAGCCTTGAAGCCATCAGAGAGCTACTTTCTATCCGGGTCGATCCTGCGCATCATACCTGTCAGGAATCCAAAGCGATCGTTGAAAAACGGCTAAGTGAAGTGGCTCAGATGATCGCAGAATTGGAAACGATGCAACGTTCTCTGCGTCGCCTCTCGGATGCGTGTTGTGGTGACAGTCATAGTAGCATTTCCTGCTCAATTCTTGAGGCGCTGGAGCGGGGAGAGGCGTTGAGTAAATA
The DNA here is from genome assembly GCF_030270445.1 of Pantoea sp. QMID4. Classification (NCBI taxonomy): domain Bacteria; kingdom Pseudomonadati; phylum Pseudomonadota; class Gammaproteobacteria; order Enterobacterales; family Erwiniaceae; genus Pantoea; species Pantoea sp. QMID4. Next base: position 257,284 of record NZ_BSXL01000008.1, read on the forward strand.
AGCATCTTGTTATTTTGCTGCAAAGGAATAGAGTATCTGACCATCTCAACAGGAGGCGTTATGAGTAAATATCAGCATACTAAAGGGCAAATTCGCGATAACGCGATTCAGGCTCTGCTGCACGACCCGTTATTTCGACAACGTATTGAACAGAAGCAAAAGGGTAAGGGCAGTTTTAAGCGGAAAGAGAAACATGATAAGGGGAATGGATGGGAGGGCAGTGATAAGAAAGCGTCTTATCACTGCCCTTCTGCTTTTACAATAAGAAAAACCGCCTTCGAGGCGGTTTATTCACTATATCCGGGTATTCTGCTGTTTCAGCAGATCGCGAATTTCTGTCAGTAAGACTTCTTCGTTAGACGGTTTAGCAACCGGCTTTTCCACTTCTTTTTTCTTGTACAGACGATTCATCAACTTAATCGCCATAAAGATCGCGAAAGCGATAATGACGAAATCAAAGATGGTCTGAAGGAAGATACCGTACTGCATAACAACAGCTGGCGCATCGCCTGTTGCGGGTTTAAGAACCCATGCGAATGATTTGAAATCGACTCCGCCGATCAGCAAGCCTAATGGTGGCATGATGATATTAGCGACTAATGATGAAACGATTTTACCGAATGCTGCACCGATGATGACACCTACGGCTAAATCCATTACATTGCCGCGCATTGCGAAATCACGAAACTCTTTGATTAAACTCATACTTATCTCCTTGCCCAAGCCAACGCCATAAAGTCTAACAAACCTCACTGTTTTTGCCATCAACACAGCCAATTAAGCGGCAGTTTTGCATGCAGCATACTAAGTTAGCCTGTAAAAGCGGCATTTACAGGAAAAACGGACTTGGCTGGAAGAGGCGCTCCACATCTGACACGAATTTCTTGTCGGTCAGGAACATAATGACATGATCGCCTTGTTCAATACGCAGGTTATCATTAGCAATCATCACATCATCCCCACGAACGACTGCGCCAATAATAGTCCCTGGCGGCAGTTTGATGTCATCAATCGAACGACCAACAACGCGTGACGTCGACTCATCGCCATGCGCTATCGCTTCAATCGCCTCTGCAATACCGCGTCGTAATGATGAAACGCCTACGATATCCGCTTTGCGCACATGACCCAGCAGGGCCGAGATTGTGGCTTGCTGAGGGGAAATAGCGATATCGATGACGCTGCCCTGGACCAGATCGACGTAAGCGCGGCGCTGGATCAGTACCATCACTTTTTTCGCACCCATCTTTTTCGCCAGCATGGCAGACATTATGTTGGCTTCATCATCGTTGGTGACGGCGATAAACAGATCGACCTGCTCAACGTGTTCTTCAGCGAGCAGCTCCTGATCGGACGCATCGCCATAAAAAACTACAGTGTCATGCAGATGTTCTGCGAGTTCAGCTGCGCGCTGGGGATTCCGCTCAATCAGCTTAACGCTGTAGTGCTTCTCAAGCCGCTGCGCCAGACCGAAACCGATGTTGCCGCCACCGACCAGCATAATCCGTTTATAAGGTTTCTCCAGCCGCTGCATTTCACTCATTATCGCACGAATATTCTGGCTGGCAGCGATGAAGAACACTTCATCACCTGCTTCTACGATGGTTGAACCCTGCGGACGAATAGGGCGATCCTGCCGGAATATAGCGGCTACGCGCGTATCAATGTGTGGCATGTGCTCACGCATGATCGAGAGCGGATTTCCCACCAGCGGCCCGCCATAATAGGCTTTTACCACTGCCAGACTGACTTTTCCTTCAGCAAAGTTAACCACCTGCAATGCGCCAGGATACTGAATCAACCGGTAGATATTGTCGATTACCAGCTGCTCAGGTGAGATCAGATGATCGATAGGCACCGCCTCAGGTATAAACAACTTGTCTGCATCACGCAGATAGTCGGCCGCACGGATACGGGCGATGCGATTCGGCGTATTGAAAAGCGAATAAGCAATCTGGCAGGCAATCATGTTGGTTTCATCCGAGTTGGTTACAGCAACCAACATGTCGGCATCTTCTGCACCCGCCTCACGCAAGATTCGTGGATGGGAACCATGACCCTGAACAACGCGCAAATCGAACTTATCCTGCAGATGACGCAGACGTGAAGAATCGGTATCTACCACCGTAATGTCGTTGTTTTCACCCACCAGATTCTCTGCCAGAGTTCCGCCAACCTGTCCTGCACCCAGAATGATTATTTTCATCGCTTATCGATACTCATCTCAGTTTGTACCCGATTTCTTTATCAGCTTAGCGTAGAAGAAACCATCTCCACCTTCAGCTTGCGGGAAGACCTGCAACCCGTTCGCGGGCGCATCCCGCAGCGGTTCCGCCTGGGCATCGTGCTGGCGTTGCAGGAAAGCCTCTACCTGCTGATGATTTTCTTCTGGCAGGATAGAGCAGGTGGCATAAATCAGCGTACCGCCCGGTTTCAGGTGCGGCCAGATGGCATCAAGAATTTCACTCTGAAGCTTTGCCAGCTCAGCGATATCACGATCGCGACGCAGCCACTTAATGTCAGGATGACGGCGGATTACACCGGTCGCAGAGCAGGGCGCATCCAGCAGAATACGGTCAAACTGACGATCACCGCACCACTGTTGTGGCGTTCGTCCATCCCCCTGTTTTATCTCTGCATTCATACCCAGCCGCTGCAGATTCTCATCAACGCGTTTAAGGCGCTGCGCATCCACGTCAACGGCAAGCACCTGGGCTTCCGGCGCAATTTCAAGAATGTGGGTCGTTTTACCGCCAGGAGCCGCGCATAAATCCAGAATCTGTTCGCCATTTTGCGGTTCAAGCAGTAAAGCACAGCGCTGGGCGGATAAATCCTGCACGGTCACCCAACCCTGATCAAAGCCGGGTAGCTGGCTGACCGGGGCAGGTGCGTCAAGCCGCAGCGCATCCGGTACGTCGTCAGCGGGTTGCGCATTTCTGCCGCTTTCGGCCAGCATGGCGAGCCACGCGTCACGATCCTGGTGCTGGCGGTTAACCCGCAGCCACATCGGCGGCCGCAGATTATTGGCTTCGACGATCTGTTGCCACTGATTTGGCCAGGCATGCTGCAATCGCTTTAACAGCCATCCCGGATGAAGATAACGCTGTGGGCCATTCTGGATGCTGGCAAGCAGCTCTTCCCGCTGGCGCTGAAACTGGCGTAATACACCATTTAACAAGCCTTTCAGACTGGTACGCTTCAGGACTTCAGCGCCCGCGACGGTTTCTGCCAGTGCAGCATGGGCAGGCACGCGGGTATATTCCAGCTGATAAAGCCCGACCATGATCAGATAGTGCAGAACCCGCTGTTTGCCGGTCAGTGGACGCTCCATCAGTTTGCCGATCAGCGCTTCAAGCTGCGGTAGAGTGCGCAATACACCAAAACAGATTTCCTGTACTAACGCGCTATCTTTGTCAGAGAGTTTTTTCTGGGCGGCCGGCAGTGCGGTATTCAGGGATTCGCCTTTGTCGACCACACGCTCAATAAGTTGAGCGGAAAGGCTTCGCAGGTTGATAGATTTAGTCATAGGGTTTTGTCATCAAACAAAAGGCCCGGTGAGTGACCGGGCCTGGGAGTCAGTCCAGAAGGGTTCCAGGTTCAAACCATTCCCGGCGCGAGTTGAGAAGATCCTGAGCCAACATCGGTTTTTTACCGGCAGGCTGTAACTGCAGCAGATTCAGTACACCCTGAGCCGTCGCTACCTGTATGCCATGCTTATCCGCACTGATAATTTCACCCGGCGAACGATCGCAGTGGGGCAGAACGCTTGCCTGCCAGACTTTTACGGGTTGATCACCAATGGTGAAAAAGCTCATCGGCCATGGGTTAAACGCGCGAATACAGCGTTCAAGCTGGTCTGCAGAGAGGGTCCAGTCGAGACGTGCCTCCTCTTTACTGAGTTTCTCAGCATAGTTGGCCAGTGTTTCATTCTGCTTTTCAGGTGAAGCCTGTCCAGCGCTCAGTAACGTCAGTGTATCCAGCAGCCCCTGTGGACCAAGCTGCGCGAGCTTGTCATAGAGCGTTGCACTGGTATCTTCAGCGGTAATCGGGCAAGCCAGCTTATGCAGCATATCGCCGGTGTCTAACCCCACGTCCATCTGCATAATTGTCACGCCGGTTTCGCTATCGCCAGCCCACAGTGCGCGCTGAATAGGTGCGGCTCCGCGCCAGCGCGGCAGCAGTGAACCATGAACGTTGATACAGCCGAGACGTGGCATATCCAGTACGGCCTTTGGCAGAATCAATCCGTAAGCCACAACGACCATCACGTCTGCCTTCAGTTCAGCGACCAGTTGCTGATTTTCTTCAGGTCGCAATGACTTAGGCTGATAAACCGGAATGTCATGTGCCAGCGCCAGCGTTTTGACCGGGCCTGGCGTGAGTTTGTTACCGCGACCCGCAGGACGGTCGGGTTGGGTGAATACGCCGATAACCTGATGTTCAGAAGCAAGCAGCGCGTCAAGATGACGCGCTGCGAAGTCAGGTGTGCCGGCAAAGATGATTTTTAGCGGGGCAGACACGTTTATCCCTTCTTAAGATCTCAGGAAGCCTGCGCGTTCTGACGCGCCAGTTTCTCTAACTTAGTTTTGATTCGTTGCCGCTTCAGAGGCGACAGATAATCAATAAACAGTTTCCCTTCCAGATGATCAATCTCATGCTGGATACAGATAGCCAGTAACTCGCCGGCTTCCAGCTCGAAACTTTTACCATCACGATCAAGTGCGCGAACCTTTACCCGCTCGGCACGTGGAACAAACGCGCGCTGTTCCGGAATAGAGAGGCAACCCTCTTCAATACCGGTTTCGCCGCTTTTTTCCAGCAGCTCAGGGTTGATCAGAACTAAACGCTCTTCACGACTTTCAGAGACATCAATCACGATAATGCGCTGATGAATATCGACCTGCGTAGCCGCAAGACCGATACCTTCTTCGGCATACATCGTCTCGAACATATCATCAACGATACGCTGAATGTCTGCGTTAACTTCTTTAACGGGCGCAGCGACTTTGCGAAGACGCTCGTCAGGGAAATGTAATACCTGCAAAACTGACATAAATATCCAGATCTGTATTCGGTTAAGAAAAGATTACTGCCTCATATTGTAGACTTTTCGAGGCCTGATTGACAGCATTGTGCGGCAGGAAGCAAGGGCGATCAGGGAGCAGGAGATGGACAAAACAGGGCAGTATGTGCGGCTGGCGGCCGTCACCGGAATGACAGGAAAACGCTGGATTGACGTGGCGCAGCAGACAGGTGCCGGACTGGCAGACGATGAGCAGCTTATCCGGCTTGGGTTAGATGCCAGTCAGCGACAGCAATATTATGAATTTAGTGAAAAAAATATTGAGGAAGTCTGTTCCTGGCTGGCGCAGAATCCGGCTCATCATCTGATTACCGCTTTGGATACAGCTTATCCAGCCCGCCTTAAAGAAACCAATCGCTTCCCACCGCTGCTCTATATTGATGGCGATCCTGCCGTTATCAGTACACCACAGTTAGCAATTGTGGGAAGCCGGAACAGCTCTCACTATGGCCGTTACTGGTGTGACTGGTTTACCCAGCATTTAAGCCTGGGCGGATTGACCATCACCAGCGGACTGGCGCGGGGTATTGATGGCGTTGCGCATCAGGCTGCACTCAACGTGGGCGGTAAAACGGTGGCGGTGTTAGGAAGCGGGTTGCAGCATCTTTATCCCAAAAGCCATACCCGTCTTGCCGCAGAGATTGTCGGGCAGGGCGGTGCTATCGTTTCTGAGTTTCCACTGACGACCATACCGCATCCCCTTAATTTTCCACGCCGTAATCGTATCATCAGCGGCCTGAGCCACGGTGTGCTGGTGGTTGAAGCCTCGCTGAAAAGTGGCTCATTGGTGACGGCCCGTTATGCGCTGGAGCAAAATCGCAATGTCTATGCCTTGCCTGGCGCGCTCGGTAACCCGTTAAGTGAAGGTGTAAACTGGCTGATTCAGCAGGGCGCGCTGCTGGTGGCTCATCCCAATAACATCGCAGAAGATCTGGCAAATGCACTTAACTGGCTACCCATGGCTCAGGCGGATGAAATTTATTCTGAGGTGAAGGACGATGCTCCATTGCCATTTGCTGATGTGTTGGCTAACGTAGGAGATGATGTTACACCTGTTGACGTTGTCGCTGAACGTGCCGGCCAATCTGTGCCAGTTATCTCAGCTCAGTTGCTGGAACTGGAGTTAGCAGGATGGATCGCAGCTGTACCCGGCGGCTATGTCCGATTGAGGAGGGCATGCCATGTTCGACGTACTGATGTACTTGTTTGAGACATATATCCACAACGAAGCAGAAATGGGTGTTGATCAGGACAGATTGACAGATGACCTGACGGATGCCGGGTTCCATCGCGAAGATGTTTACAGTGCGCTGAACTGGTTAGAAAGACTGGCTGATTATCAGGAAGGACTGGTAGAACCAATTTTACTGACAAATGATCCGCTCTCCATGCGTATTTATACCGATGAAGAGAGCAAACGTTTAGATGCTGACAGCCGTGGTTTCCTGCTGTTCCTGGAGCAGATTCAGGTGCTGAACCTGGAAACCCGTGAAATGGTCATCGAACGTATCATGGCGCTGGATACTTCTGAGTTTGATCTGGAGGATCTCAAATGGGTGGTGCTGATGGTGTTGTTCAACATCCCGGGATGTGAAAATGCCTATCAGCAGATGGAAGAACTGCTATTCGACGCCAATGAAGGTATGCTGCATTAAATTTCCTTTCATGCATTGAACGCTATGAGCAAAGCTGTACTCTTCACTGCGCGTAAACAGGATCCCTGCCCCGCTTGCGGGGCAGAACTGGTTATCCGATCCGGTAAACACGGTCCTTTTCTGGGCTGCGCGAACTACCCGGCTTGTGACTACATTCGACCTTTAAAAGGTCAGGCCGATGGCCATGTGGTCAAAGTGCTGGAAGGCCACGCCTGTCCTGAATGCGGTGCGGATAAAGTGTTGCGGCAGGGACGTTTTGGCATGTTCATAGGCTGCAGCCTCTATCCGGAATGCGGATACACAGAAACCATCGATAAACCGGATGAAACCTCGCTGGCCTGCCCACAGTGCCATGAAGGCCGGTTAGTTCAGCGGCGTTCCCGTTATGGCAAAACGTTTCACTCCTGCGATCGTTATCCGGCCTGCCAGTTTGTCGTCAATCTGACACCCGTTGCCGGGATCTGTCCTCATTGTGAGTATCCGCTGTTAGTTGAAAAAAAGACGGCGCAGGGCGTTAAGCGCTTCTGCGCCAGTAAGAGTTGTGGCAAAGCCATCGCGGAAGAGAATTCATAGACCATGGAAAATCAACACCTCGCCGATTCACTTGAGACCTGCTTAGAGCATCTGAATCGTCAGGCGGTCATCGCCTATCCTACGGAAGCCGTATTTGGTCTGGGCTGTGACCCTGACAGTGAATCTGCCGTGATGGCACTGCTGGCGCTGAAACAGCGCCCGGTAGAGAAGGGACTCATCCTGATTGCGGCTGATTACAGTCAGCTAGAGCCTTACATCTCGGCGCGCGAACTCTCTGTGCTCCAGCGGGAGCGAATGTTTGCCTGCTGGCCCGGCCCGGTGACTTTTGTCGTGCCTGTGCCGCCAAAGACGCCTCGCTGGCTTACCGGACAGTTTGATTCACTGGCTATTCGCGTCAGTGACCATCCCGATGTTCAGGCCCTATGTCGGGCGTTTGGCAAACCGCTGGTCTCAACCAGCGCAAACCTGTCAGGCCAGCCTCCCTGCCGTACGGCTGCAGAAGTGAAGCAGCAGTTTGGTGAGCCGTTCCCGGTTCTGTCGGGTACAACGGGTGGACGACTCAATCCTTCTGAAATCCGCGATGTCATCAGCGGCGAACTCATACGTCAGGGTTAATTCATGGATCACTTCGCCGTTTTCGGTAATCCGATCAGCCACAGTAAATCGCCGCTGATTCATCAGGATTTCGCTAAGCAGACGGGCATTGAACATCGCTATGGTCGCATCTGTGCCCCGGTTGATGGTTTTGCTCAATCGCTTTCTGCCTTTTTCGGGCAGGGAGGTCGTGGTGCCAACGTGACGTTACCTTTCAAACAGCAGGCATGGGAATTTGCCGATCAGCTCAGCGAACGTGCAGCTCTGTCCGGTGCGGTAAACACCGTTAAAAAGCTCAGTGATGGACAGATCCTGGGAGACAACACGGATGGTATCGGCCTGTTAAGCGATCTTGAACGGCTGAATATGATCAACGCTGGCGACAATGTCTTGCTGGTGGGAGCGGGCGGAGCCGCACGCGGTGTTATTCTGCCACTGCTTTCAGCAGGCGTGACCCTGACCGTCGTCAATCGTACCGCGGCGCGCGCTGAAGAGCTGGCGAACCTGTTTGACGCGAGCGGGACTATCCGGGCATCTGGTTTTGAGCAGCTGGCGGATCAGCGCTTTGATCTGATCATCAATGCCACTTCAAGTGGTGTGAATGGAGAAACGCCTCCTTTACCTGCAGAGGTCATCCATTCTGAGGTGCGCTGCTATGACATGTTTTATCAAAGCGGGCTGACGCCTTTTTTACGCTGGTGTCAGGCGCAAGGGACTCATCATCTGGCCGATGGACTGGGGATGCTGGTGGGCCAGGCTGCGCATGCTTTCTATATATGGCACGGTGTGATGCCGGAAATCACGCCGGTGATTGCTCACCTTAAGCAGGCCATGCAGCCATGAATCAGGCGATACAGTTCCCGGATGAGGAAACCTATGACGCTGAAATGAACGCGGTCTGTTTTCCAGTACTGGTCAACGGCATGCGGCTGAATTGTGCAATCAGCCGCGATTCGCTGAATTCACGTTTTGGTGAAGGGGAGGCGATAGCGCTGTTTCAGCACCATCGCTGGGATCTGGAAGATGAGGCCGAAGCGGCTGTTCGTCAGGATAACGTGGATGATCAGGGCTGGGTCTGGTTATTTCCCGCCAGGTAATCATCTTTCCAGCCAACATAGTTATTAGCGGAATAGCGCAGACCTTCCTTCTCACTGTCATTCAGCGGCCTGACCTGCTTTACCGGGCTACCCAGATAGAGATAGCCGCTCTCCAGCCTTTTACCCGGCGGCACCAGACTTCCGGCACCAATCATCACTTCTTCTTCTACTATTACGCCATCCAGCAGAATCGATCCCATCCCGACCAGCACGCGATCACCAATGGTACAGCCGTGTAGCATCGCTTTATGCCCGACGGTGACGTCCTCGCCAATAATAAGAGGGAAGCCCTGGGGGTTGGCGGCTGATTTATGCGTGACGTGCAGAACACTGCCGTCCTGCACATTAGTACGGGCACCAATGCGGACCTGATTCACATCACCTCTGATCGCAACCAGCGGCCAGATGCTCACATCATCCTCCATAATCACATCACCGACAACAACACTGCTTGGATCGACCATAACCCGCTGACCAGTTTGCGGGAAAAGATCTTTATAGGGACGTAGGGCGGAAGTCATCTTGTTTCTCCTTTGTTCTGTTTTCACTGCAGCCTGATGCCATTTTAGCCAGCTGACAAGCCAATTCTGACGCGGATCGCTGGCGATCTCACCAATCTGGATCATTTATAACCGTTCAGATAAAAGATCCTAAAAAAGGGTTGTGCTCTCAAACGGGATCCCTATAATGCGCCTCCATCGACACGGCACACCGGCAACGGGAAACGGGTTGAGAGGCACAGGAGACTGCGCCGCCGGAGAAAAACTTCTGAGAAAGAGGTTGACTCTGCAGGAGGAAAGCGTAATATACGCCACCTCGCGACAGGA
>NZ_BSXL01000009.1:0-199835 GCF_030270445.1 Pantoea sp. QMID4
TATTACGCTTTCCTCCTGCAGAGTCAACCTCTATTTCAGAAGTTTTTCTCCGGCGGCGCAGTCTCCTGTGCCTTTCAACCCGTTTCCCGTTGCCGGTGTGCCGTGTCGATGGAGGCGCATTATAGGGCGTTCGCGCGGGCTGACAAGTGTTTATTACGAAAAGATTATCGTTCGCAGTAATTTTCATCAAATCGCGCTATTTCGCTACGATTTGCCTGGTAACTGTGCAAAATCATTGGCAAAAGTGCGTACCTGCTGCCAGTCCGTGTATTCCACTTCTTTTGTTGAATCTGTCTCGCCACCGGTCATACGCATAATCAACTGAATCATGACGCGATCGAACCAGCGATAGCGCGGATAATAAAGTGCGCCCGCGAACACGGCACAGCAATCGGGTTGCCACGGCGAGTTAGCCAGGAACTTCTGCGTATAGGCGTTGGTTTCAGGCGAACGCTTCTCCGGTTTACGCGCCGTCAGGTTCACCGAAAAGAAACCGCTGGTACGCTGCTGCAATTCCCTGAGGTGCTGCTTCACGAACTTATCGACGACCGGCTGGAAATGGCCGTAGCGGATCGAGGCGCCAATCAGCACGCGATCATACTGCGTCCAGTCAGGCAGAGTAGCATCCTGGATGTCCAGCACATCACATGGCTGCTGCTGACGGATCACCTCAGCAATAGAAGAGGCAATCTTCTTTGTTTGTCCGTCGCGAGTGGAATAGAGAATCAGCGCTTTCATGTCAGCATCCTTATTAATTATTCGCGCCAGAAAGTAGGCGTGAACAGCACCAGCAAGGTAAATACCTCGAGACGCCCGAACAACATGGTAGAAATAAGAATCCATTTCGCCACGTCATTCATTGAAGTGAAGTTATCAGCCACTACCCCTAAACCCGGCCCGAGGTTGTTGAGCGTCGCGGCAACCGCAGCAAAAGCCGAGAAGTCATCGACGCCAGTGGCGATGATCGCCAGCATGCTGACCAAAAACACCAGTGCATAAGCCGAGAAGAATCCCCAGACGGCTTCAAGGATACGTTCCGGAAGCGCCCGATTACCCAGCTTAATGGTGTAGACCGCATTCGGGTGAACCAGACGTTTAAGCTCACGGTTACCCTGCTTGCATAACAGCAGAATGCGAATCACTTTCAGGCCACCGCCGGTTGAACCGGCACAGCCGCCAATAAAGGCGGAGCACAACAGCAGCACCGGCAGGAACAATGGCCAGCGTGCGATGCTGTCGGTCGTGAATCCCGCCGTCGTCGCCATGGAAACCACCTGGAAGAAAGCCTGGTTTAGCGTCTGCCAGCCACTGTCATAAACATTGTGGAACCAGAGCACCAGCGTGCAGATCAATACCAGCGTCAGCTGAACGCCAATAAACATGCGGAATTCCGGGTCACGCCAGTACACGCGCAGATTGCGCCCGCTTAACATGGCAAAGTGCAGGCCGTAGTTACAGCCAGAGATCAGCAGAAACACCGCCACGATGGTATTGATAGTGCCACTGTGAAAATAGCCGAGGCTGGCATCGTGGGTAGAAAAGCCGCCAATGGCGATGGTCGAGAAGCTGTGGCCGATAGCATCAAACGCCGGCATGCCCGCCAGCCACAGCGCCAGTGCACAGGCCACCGTCAGCAGGACATAGATCAGCCAGAGTGTCTTGGCCGTCTCGGCGATACGTGGCCGCATCTTGTTATCTTTCAGCGGACCCGGCATTTCAGCGCGATAGAGCTGCATGCCCCCGACGCCCAGAATCGGCAGTATCGCCACCGCTAACACGATAATCCCCATACCGCCCAGCCACTGGAGCATCTGCCGATAGAAGAGGATCGCCTTAGGCAACGAGTCCAGACCCACCAGCGTGGTGGCACCGGTCGTTGTCAGGCCCGAGAACGATTCAAAGAACGCATCCGTCACCGAAAGATGCGGCTGCTCGGCAAAGATAAAGGGCATGGCCCCTACGCTGCCCAGCACCGTCCAGAACAGGACGACGATCAGGAACCCTTCCCGCGGTTTGAGTTCGGTTTTCTTTTTACGATTCGGCCACCACAGCAGCGAGCCAATTACCAGTGCCATCATAAAGGTCTGGCTAAACGCCCGCCCCGCCCCATCGCGATAAATGAGGGCGACCAGACCGGGCAAAATCATCGTCACTGAAAAGAGGATCACCAGCAGACCGACTATGCGGGTAATGGCGCGAAAGTGCATTCAGCCGTTCCTTCAAATAATAGAGATGAACATCAGGGTGTGAGCGGGATCAGCGATAACGCGCCCCGACTAAAGTCTGACAGATTTTTTTTGAATCCGTCGATTTGTCCGTAAGGTACAGCCAGCGTCAATGCAATGCGATCCTGAAACTGACTGTCGGTCACCTTACCGTCGAAACGCTGAACCAGCCGTTCAATATCACTGAGCTGTGGATAGTCGCAGTGCAGGGTGAATAGCTTCATCGGTACTTTGCGCTGCCGTGGCAGCAGCTTAAGCCCCTGCTGGACTCCACCGCCATAGGCTTTCACTAAGCCGCCGGTTCCCAGCATGATGCCACCGTAATAACGCACCACCACGGCGGTAATCTCGCCAATATCTGCGCCCATCAGCTGCGCAAGCATCGGTTTGCCGGCCGTGCCCGAGGGTTCCCCATCATCAGAGAAGCCAAGCTGCTGGGAATCATTGGGTGCGCCCGCGACCCACGCCCAGCAGTGATGCCGGGCAGCAGGGTGCTCGCTTTTGACCTGCTGGACAAAAGCCCGCGCCGCCTCTGCCCCCTCGGTGTGTGCCAGTAGCGTAATGAAGCGACTCTTTTTGATCGTCTCCTCACTGCTGCTGACTGGCACAGCCGGAATATCAAAAGCGTCCATCAGGCCAGATGCAGATCGCGGGTCATATTCTCAACGCGATGTGCATGAATCACCACATTGTCCTCGATACGAATCCCGCCAAAAGGCCGAAGCGCATCAATAGCCTGCCAGTTAAAGTGCTGACTGAAACGGCCTGCACGCAGCGGCGCCAGTAATGAGTCAATAATATAGAAGCCCGGCTCGATGGTTAAGACCATGCCCGGTTGCAGCACGCGGGTGCAGCGAAGATAAGGATATTGCGCGGGCGCGGCCAGATGCGTGCCCTGATCATCCTGCATAAAACCAGCCACGTCATGCACCTGCAGACCCAGCGGATGCCCCAGACCGTGTGGCATAAACGGACCAGTCAGATCTTCAGCCACCAGCGCTTCTTCGCTAATCCCCTGTACCAGCTCAAACTTCAGCAACATCTTTGCAATACGCTGGTGCATCTGAAGATGATAATCGGTGTAGCGCACGCCCGCTTTCAGCGTAGCGATCAGCGCCAGCTCTTCGGCGTTCATCGCCTCAACCATTCTGGCATAGAGCGAACTGCTCTGCGCCGCATAGCTGCGGGTTAAATCGGCGGCATAGCCAAGATACTCAGCACCGGCATCAATCAAAAAGCTGTGGCGTTTCGCCGGTGGCTGATGATCCAGCCGGGTGTAGTGCAGCACCGCAGCGTGTTCATTCAGCGCGATGATATTGCCGTAAGGCACATCAGTATCGCGATGCCCGGTTGCGGTCAGATAGGCCTGGTTGATATCGAACTCGCTTAAGCCTGCGGAGAATGCCTCTTTCGCTGCGCGATGACCCGCAACCGCCAGCTTCTGTGCCTGGCGCAGGCAGGCAAGTTCATAATCTGTTTTGATGCTGCGATGGAAATGCAGGAAGTCGATCACCGCTTTCGGATTGATATTGCCGGAAGTGATACCGAGCTGAGTCGCACGCGCGTTAACCGGGCCGATATAGGCGACGTTATCGCGCTGTGCAGGCAGCAGTTGCGCAATCTCATCGGCATTTTTCAGGCCGATAACCTCAACATCCCCGGTCCAGAAGCTATCCGGCAACGGTTCAACGTTGTGCCAGTAATCTACCGGAGAGTAGAACCACAGTTTCGGTTTGTTCACCCCGTCAATCCACAGCCAGCAGTTGGGGACCTGCGTTACCGGCACCCAGGCCTTGAACTGCGGATTCACCTTAAACGGATAGGTGTGGTCATCCAGAAACACCGTCAACAATTCACCGGAATGGATCAACATCGCATCCAGTTTATTGCGTGCCAGCACCTGCTGCGCCCGTTGTTGCAACGTGGCGATATGCGCGTGATACAAGGTCTTCAGTGAATCCATTGACGTCTCTCCAGTGTCGCGAAATGGCCGCAAGTTTAGCATACCCCTTGTGCAGATGCCGAAGTCGGCGCAGCTGTGATCTTGTTAGCAAATAAGCAAAGAGCAGTTTGCAAATAATTAACATCGCTCCCACACTCACGATCATCTGGTATGACCAGATCACCTTTCGCGGTTTCAGGAGACGCACATGCTCTACCAAGGCGCTAACCTTACTCTTCACTGGCTGGACGATGACATCGCCGAGCTGGTTTTTGACGCTACAGGCTCGGTCAATAAGCTCGATACGCAAACGGTCGCCAGTCTGGGCGAGGCGATTGCGGTGCTGGAACAGCAGCCACAACTGCGCGGCCTGCTGCTGAGCTCCGCTAAACCTGCTTTTATTGTGGGCGCGGATATCACCGAGTTCCTTTCTCTGTTTGATGCACCCACCGAAAAACTGAGTCAGTGGCTGAGCTACGCCAACAGCATCTTCAACCGTCTGGAAGATTTACCGGTGCCAACCCTGGCCGCCATTGACGGCTATGCGCTGGGTGGCGGATGCGAATGCGTACTGGCAACCGATCTGCGTATTGCCACCGCTGACGCGCGCATTGGCCTGCCGGAAACAAAACTTGGCATCATGCCCGGATTTGGCGGCAGCGTGCGGTTACCGCGCCTGCTGGGTGCCGACAGTGCACTGGAAATTATTGCGGCGGGCAAAGATGTGGATGGCAATGCCGCCCTGAAACTCGGGCTGGTCGATGCGGTGGTTGCTCGCGAAAAACTGCGCGAGGCAGGCATCACCATGCTTAAGGCTGCTGCCGCAGATGACAGCTGGCGCGCACGCCGTGCACCGAAACTGGCACCGCTGAAACTCAGCCCGATTGAAGCGGCGATGAGCTTCACGATTGCGAAAGCGATGGTGCTGCAGACCGCAGGTAAACACTATCCCGCTCCGCTAATGGCCGTAAAAACGATTGAAGCGGCAGCCAGCCTGAGTCGTGATGATGCGCTGAAACTTGAAACGGCGGCGTTTGTGCCGCTGGCGCAGTCTGATGAAGCCCGCGCACTGGTCGGCATCTTCCTCAACGACCAGTACGTGAAAAGCCTGGCGAAAAAGCGCGGCAGCGAAAGCGGCGCACCGGCTCAGGCAGCCGTTCTGGGTGCGGGTATCATGGGTGGCGGCATCAGCTACCAGTCGGCATGGAAAGGCGTGCCGGTCAGAATGAAAGACATTAATCCGCAGGCGTTAACGCTGGGGATGAATGAAGCCAGCAAGCTGCTCAATAAACTGCTGGAGCGCGGCAAAATCGACGGCAGTAAACTCGCCAGTGTGATCGCCACTATTCAGCCCACCCTGGATTACGCCGGTTTTGACCAGGCCGATGTGGTGGTGGAAGCCGTAGTAGAGAACCCGCTGATCAAGGCCAGAGTGCTGGCGGAAACCGAACAGCATCTGCGTCAGGATGCGATTCTGGCTTCCAATACCTCAACCATTCCTATCACCCAGCTGGCACAGGCGCTGCAGCGCCCGGAAAATTTCTGTGGCATGCACTTCTTCAATCCGGTACCGCGTATGCCGCTGGTTGAAGTGGTTCGTGGCGAGAAAACCAGTGAAGTCACACTGAGTAAAGTCGTGGCATGGGCCAGCAAAATGGGCAAAACGCCTATCGTGGTGAATGACTGCCCTGGCTTCTTTGTGAATCGTGTGCTGTTCCCCTACTTCGCTGCTTTCAGCCTGCTGCTGCGCGACGGCGCTGATTTCCGTCAGATTGATAACGTGATGGAAAAACAGTTCGGATGGCCGATGGGGCCGTCATGGCTGCTGGATGTGGTGGGCATCGATACCGCACACCACGCGCAAAGCGTCATGGCCGATGGTTTCCCGGATCGCATGAAGCATGACTATCGCGATGCGATCGATCTGCTGTTTGATGCCGGTCGTTTTGGTCAGAAAAATGGCAAAGGCTTCTGGCGCTGGGAAGAGGATAAAAAGGGCAAGCTGAAGAAAGTGCCGGATGCTGAAGTGGATACGCTGCTGCAACAGGTCTGTCATCCCGCGCGGGTCTTCAGTGATGAAGAGATCCTGAATCGCATGATGCTGCCGATGCTGAATGAAGTGGTGCGCTGTCTGGAAGAGAAGATTATCGCCTCACCGGCAGAGGCAGATATGGCGCTGGTCTATGGCCTCGGCTTCCCGCCGTTCCGTGGCGGCGCTTTCCGCTACCTCGATACCCTGGGCAACAGCAATGTGGTCGATCAGGCCCGGCGCTACAGCGGCCTCGGCGGCCTGTATGCCCTGCCTGCGCTGCTGGTGCAGAAAGCCCATCAGCATGAAAGCTGGTATCCCGCCGCCAAACCGATTGATGAAGCCGCGCTGAAAAGCGCCTGAGGGCAAGAAGATGGAAAATGTGGTGATTGTTGATGCAGTGCGCACGCCAATGGGACGTTCAAAAGGTGGAGCCTTTCGGAACGTGCGCGCTGAAGATCTCTCCGCGCACCTGATGCGCGAAATCCTGAGCCGCAACCCGGCGGTGAATCCGGCATCGCTCGACGACATTGTCTGGGGCTGCGTACAGCAGACGCTGGAACAGGGATTTAATATCGCGCGTAACGCCGCGCTGCTGGCCGAAATCCCGCACTCGGTGCCGGCCACGACCGTTAACCGGCTGTGTGGTTCGTCAATGCAGGCGCTGCACGATGCGGCCCGCGCCATTATGGTCGGCGATGCGCAGTGCTGCCTGATTGGCGGCGTGGAGCATATGGGACACGTGCCGATGAATCACGGCGTCGACTTTCATCCCGGCCTGGGCCGCACCGTCGCTAAAGCTGCGGGCATGATGGGCTTAACCGCCGAGATGCTGGCGCGTATGCATCATATCAGCCGTGAGCAGCAGGATGCGTTTGCCCTGCGTTCGCACCAGCGCGCATGGCAGGCCACCCAGCGCGGGGACTTCGCAACGGAGATTGTCGCCACCTATGGCCACGACAGCGAGGGCATTCTTAAGCGCTATGATTTCGATGAGGTGATCCGCGAGGAGACCAGCGCCGAAGGGCTGGCGGCACTTAAACCCGCCTTCGATCCGGTGAATGGCACCGTCACGGCGGGAACGTCGTCGGCGTTGTCAGATGGCGCGGCCGCCATGCTGATTATGAGTGAATCACGCGCCCGTGAGCTTGGGCTAACGCCACGCGCACGTATCCGCAGCATGGCGGTAGTCGGCTGTGATCCGTCGATCATGGGTTACGGACCGGTTCCGGCCAGCAAACTGGCATTGAAACGGGCGGCACTGAGCGTCAGTGATATCGACGTGTTTGAGCTGAACGAAGCCTTTGCCGCGCAGACCCTGCCCTGTATTAAAGACTTAGGTTTGCTGGAACTGATGGATGAGAAGGTCAATCTGAATGGCGGCGCGATTGCGTTGGGCCATCCGCTGGGCTGTTCCGGCGCACGCATCAGCACCACATTACTGAACATCATGGAACGCCGCGATGCCCGTTTTGGCCTTGCCACCATGTGCATCGGACTGGGCCAGGGGATCGCAACCGTATTCGAGCGTCTTTAATACGTTGAGTCTTACTTTGTCAGATTTACCCGCCGTTGATCGGCGGGTTTTTTCTGGCTGCTACCGGGAATCAGATAAAGGCAAACGCATCGCCATACATCTGTGATTCCACTGCGCCACGCTCGGCACAGAAACGATCGCGGGCAATCTTCGCCATCTCAAAACGTCCGGCGATGTAGATCTCATGCTCACTCAGCGTGCTGAAGTCCTGCATCACTGCGGTCAGTACCGTACCAGAACGGCCCTGCCAGCCTGCTTCGGGCTGCTCGACGACCGGGATCACCTTCAGGTTCGGGTGCTTCACGGCCAGCGCATCCAGCTCATCCATATCGTACAGATGCTTAAGCTCACGTCCGCCCCAGTAAATGGCGATGTCGCGCTCTGGCTGTTCCGCAAGTGCGGTAAGCAGAATCGAACGGGCATAGGAGAAACCGGTGCCGCCTGCAATCAGGATCAGCGGTTTGGTGCTCTCTTCACGCAACCAGGCATCGCCATGCGGCATATCAACCGTGATCTGGCGATCGTTACGGATGCGGTCCATTACAGCCATCGCATAGAGGTTCAGATCGGACGCGCCGATATGCAGCTCGATAATATCTTTTTCCATCGGCGTTGAGGCCAGTGAGAACGGACGCTTGTCGCGCTCATCCATCACTACCATCAGATACTGTCCCGCGCGAAAACTGAATTCCGCTTCAGGGATCAGGCGAACGCGATAGACCGTGTCGGTAATCGCCTCAACCGAAGTTACTTTACAGCTTAACGTTGTCATGCGTTCCCTCTGTCGGGTCGTCTTTATGGTTGTGCTCGCCATCAACGCTGTGGCGGCTGATCAAAAATACCTAGCTCATCCCAGATAGCATCAATGCGCGCAGTGACCGCCGGATCTTTAACGATGGGGGTGCCCCATTCACGCTGCGTTTCACCTGGCCACTTATTGGTCGCATCCATCCCCATTTTCGACCCCAGCCCGGAAACGGGTGAGGCGAAATCGAGATAATCGATTGGGGTATTTTCCACCAATACCGTATCGCGGGCCGGATCCATACGGGTGGTTATGGCCCAGATCACGTCGTTCCAGTCACGCGCATTAACATCATCGTCACACACAATAACAAATTTGGTGTACATGAACTGCCGTAAAAATGACCAGACGCCAAACATGACACGTTTGGCATGCCCGGCGTACTGCTTTTTAATCGTCACGACCGCCAGCCGGTATGAGCAACCTTCAGGCGGCAGATAGAAGTCCACAATCTCCGGAAACTGCTTCACCAGGATTGGCACCAGCACTTCATTCAGCGCCACCCCCAACACCGCAGGCTCATCCGGCGGACGGCCGGTGTAGGTGGAGTGATAGATAGGCTTATGGCGCTGCGTAATATGTGTCACGGTAAACACCGGGAAGCTATCTACTTCATTGTAGTAGCCAGTGTGGTCGCCGTAAGGTCCTTCTGGCGCCATATCGTCCGCTTCGATATACCCTTCCAGTACGATTTCCGCACTGGCTGGCACTTCGAGATCGTTCGACAGGCACTTTACCACTTCGGTTTTATTGCCGCGCAGCAACCCGGCGAACGCATATTCTGACAGCGTATCCGGCACCGGCGTGACGGCACCGAGAATGGTGGCGGGATCGGCACCCAGCGCCACCGAGACCGGAAAACGCTCACCCGGATGCGCTTTCGTCCACTCCAGATAATCGAGCGCGCCGCCACGGTGCGACAGCCAGCGCATAATCAGACGGTTTTTGCCGATCACCTGCTGTCGATAAATGCCAAGATTCTGCCGCTCTTTATGCGGGCCACGCGTGACGGTCAGTCCCCAGGTAATCAGCGGTGCCGCATCGCCAGGCCAGCATTTCATCACCGGAATGCGCGTCAGATCGACTTCATCGCCGCTGAACACCTCTTCCTGACAGGGTGCATTGCGCAGACGTTTGGTCGGCATGTTCAGAACCTGCTTAAACTGCGGCATCTTATCGAACAGATCGCGGAAGCCTTTTGGCGGCTCCGGCTCTTTCAGGAAGGCCAGCAGTTTACCCACTTCACGCAGTGCGCTGACTTCTTCCTGGCCCATGCCCATGGCCACGCGCTTTGGCGTGCCGAACAGATTGCACAGCACCGGCATGTCGTACCCTTTCGGGTTTTCAAACAGCAGAGCGGGGCCACCGGCACGCAGGGTGCGGTCGGCAATTTCGGTCATTTCCAGTTCAGGATCGATCGACTGGGTAATGCGCTTTAGCTCACCGCGCTGTTCGAGCAGCGCGAGAAAGTCTCTTAAATCGTGATATTTCATGCGGCTTTAGCTTTCCGGCCAGAGTGAGTCGGCCATTATAGGTCTGATTACACGGAGTTGCTGAGGTTTATACGGCCGCTTCATACGCACTGAAAGGGAACCAGCGGTTGTAACGCACGGGCATCGTGATGCCCCTGAATCGGCTCGCCGTGGCGAAACAGTTTAAAATCTTCGTTACGCACGCTGTGATAACGCAGCTGATTGTCATGCAGATGCAGAAAACTGCCTTCACGCAGCGCAATGACCGACTCAGCAGGGTTAACTGCACAGAACTCCGCCAGACGTTCATCGCGGGTTTCGCCCATGTGGCCACTGACGCTGGCATCCAGATAATGGGGATTGATCTGCACCGGAAAGAGGCCCAGCGCAGGTAACACCACGCTGCTACGCACCGGCATATCGTTAGTGGTACGGATTGAGGGTGTTGCCACGTTGCAGCCTGCGCTCCAGCCGACATAGGGTACCTGCCGCTCCCGCACCGCACGCTGAATTGCTCCGATCAGACCCTGTTCATGCAGCATCTGATTCAGAAACCAGGTGTTGCCACCGCTGACTAAAATCAGCTCTGCCTGGGCAATCGCGTCAGCTGGCGAAGCGAATGCCTGAACCCGCTCCACCTGAATTCCGAGAGAAGCACTGAGCTCGGCAGCACGTTGCTGCTGGTCGCCACGAATAATTGCGTAGGGGATCAGTACCGCCGAGCGGATAGCGCATCGGGCGATCATGGCGTGCAGCTGTGGCTGCGCATAGCCCAGCAGCGGCGCATCATCGGCCAGCTTGCCATTGCTCAACAGAAAGAGTTCCATCAGAGGATCCTTGTGCAGATGTGATGGTCATCGAGTCTGATACAGAGCAATAGCCGACGTCAATTACCCATCAATGCTTTTACTGCCATCCGGGATGTTAGGAAAAGTCTCAGTTTATTTTCGCTGCAGGACGCTTTACCCTGCCCCTGCGCTATAACTCTGGCAGCAGGTTTGCTATTCTTAGCGTCCATTCAATGGGAGCAGTTATGGAATCCTGGTACTTACTCTATTGCAAACGTGGACAGCTATTGCGCGCGAAGGAGCATCTGGAGCGGCAGGAAGTGCATTGCCTCAGTCCAATGATCGCTCTGGAAAAAATCGTGCGCGGCAAACGCACCACGGTGAGTGAGCCACTATTTCCAAATTATCTGTTTATCGAATTCGATCCGGAAGCGATTCACACCACGACGATTAGCAGCACACGCGGTGTCAGTCACTTCGTGCGCTTTGGCACCACGCCCGCAACCGTGCCATCGGCAGTGATCGAAGCGCTGGAAACCGACGTTCCGCAAATCCTGCTTGACCCTGAGACGCCACAAAGCGGCGATGAAGTCGTCATCACCGAAGGGACGTTTGAAGGACTGCGCGCCATTTTTGCCGAGCCGGATGGCGAAACGCGCTCGATTCTGTTGCTGAATCTGCTGAATAAGCAGGTGATGCGCAGCGTCGACAACAAGCAGTTCCGTAAGATTTAAGCCAGTCTGAACAACGTCCGCGCATTCTGATCGATGCGGGTCGCCAGTTCCTCAGCACTCTCGCCCCGCCATGTCGCCACCTGATTAACAATATGCGGTAAAAAGCAGGGTTCGTTCCGGCGTGAGGTCGGGCGCGGACGTATGTCGCGTGGCAGCAGATAAGGCGCATCCGTTTCCAGCAGCAGCCGGTCAGCCGGAATCAGCGGCAGCAACTCGCGTAATTCCAGCCCACGGCGCTCATCGCAAACCCAGCCCGTAATCCCCACCGATAATCCCATCGCCAGACAGGCCTCCAGCTCATCACGCGTGCCGGTAAAGCAGTGGATCACCGCACCAGCCAGTTTCGGCAGCCAGGGTTCAAGTACCGCAGCGAAACGGGCATGGGCTTCACGGCAGTGCAGAAACACCGGCATGTTGAGTTCGGCCGCCAGCGCCAGCTGCGCGTCAAACGCATACTCCTGCTGCTCATGTGCCGACAGGTTGCGATTGAAATCGAGCCCGCACTCACCGATAGCGACCACTTCCGGTTTTTCAACCAGGCGACGCAGGGTACTGGCGATTTCCGTGGACCATTCGCTGGCATGGTGAGGATGAACGCCCGCGGTAGACCAGCAGAAGCCGGGTTGAGCTTCAGCCAGTCGCTGAGCCTGCTGGCTCTCCAGCGCGTTAGTGCCGGTAATAAGCATGCCGGTGACGCCCGCATCACGCGCGCGTTTAACCACCTTTTGCCGGTCGGAGGCGAATTGCGTGCTGGTCAGGTTTACACCGATATCAAACATAATATTTCCCACTGTTTATAAACAAAAACCGCCCATCAGGGCGGTTTGGAGTGAACGCTTCCCGCCAGTGCGGGTAAGGCTGTCAGCATCAGGCGTCGGTGTTCTCTTCCTCATCCTGTAAGCGTCGGCCTTTACCCACGTAGTACCGGGAAAAGAATACGCCGACTTCAAACAGGCAGTACATCGGAATAGCGAGCAAAGTTTGGGAAAAAACATCCGGCGGTGTGAGCAACATCCCGACCACGAAGGCGCCCACCAGAATATAGGGGCGCTTCTTCTTCAGCTCTTCCGGACTGGTGATCCCGGTCCAGCACAGCAACACAATCGCTACCGGTACTTCAAACGCCACGCCAAATGCCATAAACAGCGTCATGACAAAATCGAGGTATTTAGAGATATCCGTTGCGACGGTGACGCCAATCGGTGCGGTCTTGGTGAAAAAACCAAATGCCAGTGGGAAGACCACGAAGTAGGCAAAAGCCACGCCGAAATAGAACAGGAAGGTGCTGGAAAAGAGCAGCGGCATAACCAGCTTACGCTCATGCCGGTAGAGCGCCGGGGCGACAAAGGCCCAGACCTGATAGAGGATCACCGGCACCGCAAGAAACACCGACACAATAATGGTCAGCTTAATCGGGGTGAAAAACGGTGAGGCCACATCGGTCGCGATCATGCTCGATCCAACCGGCATCTGGCTGATCAGCGGTGCCGCGACCAGCTGATAGATGTCATTGGCGAAGTAAACCAGCACCAGGAAAATCGCTAATACAGCGAGAATGCAATTCAGTAGTCGCTTACGCAGCTCAATCAGATGACTGATGAGCGGTTGGGTATCTTCAACGGCCATTATCGTTCATCACTTGCAGAAGGGGAGGCTGCGGGATTACGCGCAGAATCTGCCGGTCTGGCAATATCACTCGCAGGCGCCTGTGCCGGAGCGCTGGCCACAGCGGCAGGTGCGGCAGAGGATTGCACAGCCGGAGTGGATGAAACCGCTGATGGAGCCTGTGCCGGAGCCGTGGCGACTGCGGAAGGTGCCGCAGAAGGTTGCACGGCCGGAGCTGAATCTGAAACCGCAGCGGGAGCCTGTGCCGGGGCGCTGGCCTGATGTTCTGCGCTAGCCGGCGTTGCCGAAGGCTCAACCGGGCCAGGTTCAGATGCCTGCACCGCATCAGAAGCCGCATGATGCGCGGACCTGTGCTGAGCCGAATGAATGGTGTTTGCCTCGTCTTCCTCTTTTTCAATGTCGATGCTCTGACTGACCGATCGTTTCATTGAATCCGCAGTTTTACGCAGCTCTTCCATCGACTCTTTCAGCTCAGGGGAGAGCGTGCCGCGGCCCGCTTCTTCCACCTTTTTCAGGCTCTCCTGCAATTCCTGCAGCTTGAGTTCCTGCGCCAGTTCATGTTGTACATTGGCTGCCAGCGAGCGAATCGCCCTGATCCAGCCGACCA
The DNA here is from genome assembly GCF_030270445.1 of Pantoea sp. QMID4. Classification (NCBI taxonomy): domain Bacteria; kingdom Pseudomonadati; phylum Pseudomonadota; class Gammaproteobacteria; order Enterobacterales; family Erwiniaceae; genus Pantoea; species Pantoea sp. QMID4. The sequence goes on from NZ_BSXL01000009.1 coordinate 13,766, forward strand.
CGGTTTTCACCGCAACCGGTAAACGTTGCGGGCCGAGAACAATCAGCCCGATAACGAACACCAATACCAGTTCACTAAAACCAATATCGAACACGGTTTACACCTGCTTGTCGTTCTTGGCTTCTTCTTTGTTAGCCGACGTTTGCTGTTTGTCCGCCAGTGTTTTGGCCGCGAAGTCAGCGTCCTGCTCTTTCGGTTGATCCTTTTTGTCATCCTCGTCACTCATCGCTTTTTTGAAGCCACGAATCGAAGAACCTAAATCTGAACCCAGATTACGTAATTTGTTGGTACCGAACAGAAGAACAACAATCACGGCAATGATTAACAATTGCCAGATACTGATACCGCCCATGAGATAGCCTCTAATATTCTGTGAAAACGATAAGGTAATGCAGGACAGAGTGCCCTTTTTAACCGGGCTTTAGCCAGCGACATTACCTTTTTTTAAACAGACGTGACAATCAGTTTGTCTTACGCCAGCCGATTAACCAGGAGACGATTCCCGCTGCCATCAGCACTGCCGGGAAGAAGTCCCAGTCCGGTCGGGTGAGCAGCACCGCCGTTCCACTTAACAGCAACGTTGCACCGACGCCAAACAGGTATCGCGCCTGATGGTGACGGACGCGTTGCGCGTTCATGTCGCCCACTAACTTATCGACGCTGTGCCGTAAGAGTTTGTGCTGGCGCATGCTGTCGTAAAAGAGTTCTGGCAACTCAGGTAACTTTTCAGCCCAGAATGGCGCTTTCTCTTTGACCGCACGAATAATAGCGGGCAAACCGACCTGATCCTTAATCCAGTCTTCCAGGAACGGCTTAGCCGTCTTCCACAGGTCGAGCTGCGGATAGAGCTGACGGCCAATCCCTTCCACATAGAGCAGCGTTTTTTGCAGTAATACCAGTTGCGGCTGCACTTCCATATTAAAGCGACGTGCGGTGTTAAACAGATTCAGCAGCACATGGCCGAAGGAGATCTCAGCCAGTGGTTTTTCAAAAATCGGCTCACAGACCGTACGGATCGCAAACTCGAAATCTTCAACGTTGGTATCGGGCGGCACCCAGCCTGAGTCAACGTGCAGCTCCGCGACCTTACGGTAGTCACGGTTGAAGAAGGCGATGAAGTTTTCCGCCAGATAACGCTTATCTTCTTTGTTCAGCGAACCCACGATACCGCAGTCGATGCCGATATATTGTGGGTCTTCCGGATGCTCATAGCTGACAAAAATGTTGCCCGGATGCATATCCGCATGGAAGAAGCTGTCGCGGAAAACCTGGGTGAAGAAGACCTGCACGCCACGCTCTGCCAGCAGCTTCATGTTCACACCATGACGCTCCAGCGTCGCTACGTCTGAAATCGGAATGCCGTAGATGCGTTCCATCACCATCATGGTTTCGCTGCAGTAATCTGAATAGACTTCCGGCACATAGAGCATGCGGCTATCTTCAAAGTTCCGGCGCAGCTGAATGGCGTTGGCGGCTTCGCGTAACAGATTCAGTTCATCAAGCAGGGTTTTCTCATAATCGCGCACCACCTCGACCGGACGCAGACGACGGCCATCCGGCAGCAGACGCGGAACCCAGCGTGCCAGCCGATAGATAAGCTTCATGTCCGCTCTGATGACCGGCAAAATATCGGGGCGAATGACTTTGATGACCACTTTCTTACCGGTCGATTTCAGCGTGGCGGTGTGCACCTGCGCAATGGATGCCGACGCCAGTGGCTTGATATCAAAATCATCAAACCAGGTTTCAATCGGTGCGCCCATTGAGGCTTCAATCTGCGCTTTGGCTTTGACGCCATCAAACGGCGCAACGCGGTCCTGCAGGATTGCCAGTTGATCGGCGATCAGCGGCGGGAAAAGATCGCGACGCGTCGACAGCATCTGACCAAACTTGATCCAGACCGGCCCAAGTTGCTCCATCGCCATGCGCATGCGTGCGCCAATCGGTTCATGCTTATACAGATTCGGGATCCAGAAAACAGAGCGACGCCACAGGCGAAACAGGAAAGTGAGGCGTGTCTGAGGGATCAGTTCATCAAGGCCGTAGGTCAGAAAGACCTTCATGATCAAATATAAACGGCGGATCTCTCCAAAACTCATTTTGCCTCCAGCTGCGCCAGACGCGCATCAAGCGCCTCAAGCGAACGTTCCATCGCGTCGACCTCCTCAGAAAACCAGGCTAACTCCAGCGAGCCAGGCGCAACACGCCACTCTTCGGTAATGGCCTGTCCGAGATAATCCTGGCGACGCTGCACTTCAACTTTGAAAAAGCGGAATGCCTGTTGTGAGCGCTGACTGATGCCCTGAGCGGCGATATCGCCGACCCAGGGAGCCAGATATTCTGCCGGATCCAGCTCAGCCAGATCCATCAGTGCGGAGAACTGCTGCACCACCTGCAGGTCACCTTCAACCTGCAGCTCACCGCTGCGGATCAGCGGCGTCAGCTGCTGGCGATCGCGCAGCTTAGGCAGCGTTTTCAGCGAGGTGATCACCGTGCAGTCACTGCGATCCTGCCAGTCTGCTAATACGTCGAGCTGCTGCTCACTGAAAACCAGCACCAGCGGATGCGAAAACTCACTCAGGCGCAGCGTCAGCACTTTGCCATTCAGACGTTGCCGCGCCGCTTTCAGGCCACGATCGCGATAGAGGATACGGTTCAGCGCCGTTTCCAGACCCGCGGTAATCAAGGGCGTCAGGTTCATTACCATCTCACTCAGAACTTAAATCCACGATGCAGCGCGACAATGCCGCCGGTCATATTGGAGTAAGTGGTATTTTCAAAACCGACATCGTTCATCATCGCTTTCAGGGTCTCCTGATCGGGATGCATGCGGATCGATTCGGCCAGATAGCGATAGCTCTCTGCATCCTGCGCCACCAGCTGTCCGATGCGCGGCAGAATGTGGAACGAGTATGCGTCATACGCTTTGCTCAGCGGATCCAGAACAGGCTTAGAGAACTCCAGCACCAGCAGGCGTCCGCCCGGCTTAAGGACGCGGAACATGGAGGCCAGCGCCTTCTCTTTTTCCGTGACGTTGCGCAGACCAAAGGAGATGGTGATGCAGTCGAAATAGTTATCGGGGAAAGGCAGCGCTTCTGCGTTGGCCTGGACGTAACTCACGTTGCCCACCACGCCCTGATTGCGCAGTTTTTCGCGGCCCATCTTCAGCATGGAGCTGTTGATATCCGCCAGGACAACCTGACCGGTTTCGCCCACCAGGCGAGAGAATTTGGCGGTGAGATCGCCGGTACCACCCGCCAGATCTAACACGCGCTGACCGCGACGTACGCCGCTGCTGTCAATGGTAAAACGCTTCCAGATACGATGGACGCCAAACGACATCAAATCGTTCATCAGGTCATATTTTGCTGCTACGGAGTGAAACACATCCGCGACTTTGTCAGCTTTTTCGCTTTTGGCGACCGTCTGAAAGCCAAAATGGGTAGTTTCCTGCTGTGATTCATCTGCCATCGGTTTTACCTGCTCCACAAACAATACTTCCCGAAGTGTATCAGAGTCACGGAAGTCAGGCACGCTGCGCCCATACTATTCGTGGAGGCGTCTCACACGACTCTCACTTTCATCCGCATCCCTGTCGTCATCTGCGTCGTCAGCCGCCCGGTTTTCCGGCATAGCCCGTTCAGCCAGCTGAGGATTGATGGGTCGTTTAATCTCCACGCCCAGCGCACGAAATCCTTCCGTCTGCGCAATCAGGTTGCCGCGCCCTTCTGCCAGCTTTTTCATCGCCTCGCGATAGCTGTTCTGCGCCTTATCCAGGCTGTGACCAATGCCACTCATGTCATCGACAAACAGCCGCATCTTGTCATAGAGGCGCGTGGCCCGGTCAGCAATACGCTGCGCATTGCGGCTCTGATGCTCGTAGCGCCAGAGATTGTTGATGGTACGCAGCGCCACCAGCAGCGTGGTGGGACTGACCAGCATGATGTTCTGCTGCAGCGCCTCGCCAATCAGCTCAGGCTGTCGGTCAATCGCCAGCAAAAAGGCCGGCTCGACCGGAATGAACATCAACACATAATCCAGCGACCGTAAACCGGGCAATTGTTGATAATCTTTTCGTCCCAGCAGACGAATATGCGCCCGCATGGCCGCGACATGCTCCTGGATCGCCTGCTCACGTTCGATCTCATCATCCGCATTGAAGTAGCGTTCATAGGCCACCAGCGTCATTTTGGCGTCCACCACCACATCTTTGCCCTGCGGCAGACGCACAATGACATCCGGCTGCATCCTGCCCTGCTGTTCTGACTGGATGCTGACCTGAGTTTCATATTCGTAGCCTTCACGCAGCCCGGATGCTTCCAGTACCCGGCTCAGCACCACTTCACCCCAGTTACCCTGGATTTTATTATCGCCCTTGAGCGCTTTGGTCAGGTTAAGCGCCTCCTGTGCCATCTGCGCATTCAGCTGCTGTAACTGCCGGATTTCATGAGTCAGGGTGTGCCGTTCACGTGCCTCTGCGCCAAAGCTTTCATGCACCTGACGGCGGAAACCATCCAGCTGTTCACGCAGCGGGCCAATCAGCCCGTCCAGACTCTGGCGGTTCTGTTCATCTACGCGACGGCCGCTGTTTTCGAAAATACGGTTGGCGAGGTTTTCAAACTGGGCGCTGAGGCGTTGTTCGCTGTTGGTCAGCAGGCGCTGTTTCTCTTCAGCGGCAAAACGGGTCTCTTCAAGGCGGATGGTCACTTCGCGCAGCTCTGCTTCCTGCGCGCTGTTCACCTCCAGCTGATTACGCAGTTCACGATTAAGCTGTTCGCTTTCATTGCGCCAGTAATCAAGCTGTTGCAGGCGCTCATTGGCACCGCTCAGCGCGCCATGAAGCTGACGCAGCTCCTGCTCACGCTGCTGCGTCTGCTGCTGAAGCTGTTCGATTTGCTGCTGCTGGCGCTGTTGCGCCTCTTCCTGCAGACGGCGCTCGGTCTGAAAACTGGCGACCTGATGGCCGGCACGTAACTGTGCCAGCATCCAGCCAATCCCCAATCCGGCAAGCGCCAGACAGGCGCTGATAATGATGTGCTGATCCATGATTTCCCCGCGACTCAGGCTGCTGAGGAAAAAGGTAGAGTCGCACTGTATGAATGTCCAGACAAATTTACCGACATTCAGCGCCTTACAGGGCCGCTACCGTCAGCTTTCCAGCCTGCCACTCATCAATCAGGAAGAATGGCATCGGCAATAGCCACTCGCCGTTTTTGACCTGCGCCAGATAATGCCAGGTTGTCTCGCCGGAGGTGATCGCAACGCGCTGTCTGCTGCCCTTAGTGGCGCTGGATTTACCGGTCATACTGGCAAAGCCGGCATTGCTGCCAACGTGGAAATGCGGCGTCTGCCAGCGCACGGGCGCATGATCAGGCCACGCCCGGGCCTGATGAAAACTGAACAGCTCATCATGGCTCAGGAGGCTTTCACGCACTGTCGGCCATAACGCCACTTTGAGGAAATATTGATCGGTGAAGCGCTGACTACCCTGATACCGGGCAATGAAATCACGCATCGCCTGTTCCACGTTGTGAAAGACGCCGTGACAGCCGCCCCACATTCCCGCCAGCAGCAGTTCGGTATGAGAGAAGTAGTCGCGCATATGGTGGAACCAGTAAGGCGACGCCAGCCAGGCGTTTACCGCGGCCGCTTCGCGCTCCGAAAGCAGTGAGTCGGCATCGCGCACGATAAAGCGCTTCACGTCAGGATCGTCGAGCACCAGAAAACGCCACAGGGTCGGAAACAGCGTTTTCTCGTGAGACATATCGACCAACTGGACGTGTGGCTGGTCCAGGCGCTGCCAGACATGCTGCGGCACGCTGTCATCAAGATAGATGCGGCAAATCCAGCCGGGATAGAACTCAGGTGCCACCTCAACGTTTTTAATCAGCGTTTCGCAATAGCGTGGCTGATCGCCATACAGGCAGAAGGCGATAACATTCTGATGGGGCTGGCTGAGATCCACAGGCTCAGGTTGCAGCGCGGGAAATGCAGTTCGTTGCCCCTGACTGAAACGCGCATCAGAGCGCATCAGCGACGCCAGACCGAAACGTGCCACCTCTTCCTTTTTGCCCAGCCAGCCGCACACTTCGGTTAAGCCATCCAGCCAGGTTTCAGAAGCCGTGGCCTGCACCGCGGGCGGTGACTGATAAATCTTCTGGTAGATTTTGTACGATTTATTGTACTGACCCAGACGCAGCAGGCAGAGCGCGTAGTCGCTCAGCACCTGCATCTGATTGGGCATTGAGCGCAAGACTTCTTCGCAGCACCGGGCAGCCAGCGCGTGGTCACCCTGCTGCATGGCAGCGCGAAAACGTTCGGCACTGCGTTCCAGCCGGGCATTGATTGCCGCAGGATTAGCGCCAGGGACAGGACGTCGGACAGGAATCGTATTGCGCATAAACACTCTCAGGTTTCACTGATGTTACGCGCCGTTAACTACCGGCAACAGGTTTTGAGTCTGGACCAAAAACCTGCTGCCAGACGCGGGCGTTATAATAAACGACGCGCCGCTTCGACCACAATCTTCACTGCGTCACTTTCTGTCTGCTTCATGGTGACCGCATCCGGAATCTCTTTCTGAGTACGGTTCACAATCACGCCCGCGACCATGCCGGCCCGCAGCCCCTGGCTGGCGCACATGGTTAACAGCGTTGCAGATTCCATCTCATAGTTGAGAACGCCCATCTCCTGCCACTCTTTCATCGATCCTTTGAAACGACTGACGACGCGGCCTGAAACGGTGTCGTAGCGCTCCTGGCCCGGATAAAAGGTGTCAGAAGAGGCGGTGATGCCAATGTGGGTTTTCGCGCCACAGGCTTCAGCGGCGGCAACCAGTGCGGTGGTGCAGGCGAAGTCAGCGACAGCCGGGAATTCCATCGGGGCAAAATGCAGGCTTGCTCCGTCCAGGCGAACGGACGCGGTGGTCACCAGCACATCGCCGACGTTGATGTGTGGCTGGATAGCACCTGTGGTACCGACACGCAGGAAGGTACGCACGCCAAGCTGCGCCAGCTCTTCGACCGCAATCGATGTAGAAGGACCGCCGATGCCTGTTGAGCAGACCACGACCGGCTTGCCATCAAGTTTTGCCAGCCAGGAGGTAAATTCACGGTGTGAGGCGAGATGCGTGGCATCTTCCATCAGTCCGGCAATTTTCTTCACGCGCTCCGGGTCACCCGGCACAATCGCCAGGGTCGCGCCCTGCAGATCGGCTTTTGTCAGGCCAAGATGGAAAACGTCAGACTGTGTCATTTTCAGACTCCTGTTAAGGGAAGGTAGCGCGCCACTCTACGCCAGCACGCCCGATAAATATGTGACAACATTCACTTAAGAAAATGAAAGTTACATTTCCTGGAAGATAAAATGTGATTTTAATCACACTATTACGTCTTATTCTTCCGGATAGCCCTTAGCGAGGCTGTGTCAGGGTCGGCGCAGTGTTAAAGAGGTGGATGATTTTATTCGCTGCTGATTCTGTTACCCGACACCTGGACGCATACGCTTTACGGCCAGGCTATAGTTACGTGATTGCGCAAATGCTTGCACGGAGAGAATAATGAAACCCAGTGACAATATGGCACAAAAACCGGCGACGGGCGGCTTTGCCCCTGCCGTGCAGCCCACCGCCTCTACCACCATTATTACCGAAAGCCCGGCGATTCACTCAGGTGAAACCTCAGTGCCCAGCCAGGGCGAAAACATGCCGGCATTTTTTGCAAAACCGCACTCAGCGGAAGGCCCATTGCCTGTGGTGCTGGTGGTGCAGGAGATCTTTGGCGTCCATGAACACATCCGGGACATCTGCCGCCGTCTGGCGCTGGAAGGCTATCTGGCGATTGCGCCTGAACTCTATTTCCGCGAAGGCGACCCGACTGAGTATAACGATATCCCGACGCTGTTCAGCGAACTGGTCAGCAAGGTGCCGGACACGCAGGTGTTGGCCGATCTCGATCATGCCGCTAACTGGGCGGCACGTAACGGCGGTGATATCCGTCGCATGGGCATCACCGGTTTTTGCTGGGGTGGCCGTATTACCTGGCTCTACGCCGCGCATAACCCACAGCTACGCGCCGCGGTTGCCTGGTATGGACGATTAATCGGTGAGCGCACGCTGAAGCAGCAGAAGCATCCAATTGATGTTGCGGTCGACCTGAGTTCGCCGGTGTTAGGTTTGTATGGTGGTCAGGATGACGGCATTCCACTGGAGAGCGTCGAGCAGATGCGTCAGGCGCTGCATGCCGCCAATGCGACCGCCGAGATCATCGTCTATCCCGAGGCGGGACATGCGTTTAATGCTGACTACCGTCCGAGTTACCATGCTGAATCAGCCAATGATGGCTGGCAGCGGATGCTGGCCTGGTTCAGGCAGTATGGCGTGGCATCAAAATAAGGGTATTGCTTCAAAATAAATGAAAACAGGGGCGCTTCTGCGCCCCTGTTTATTGCCACCCGGTCCCTTTCCTACGCCGTCTCACCACGCAGTTTCTTTGCCGCCGTCACCATATTCGCCAGCGCCTGACGTGTTTCCGTCCAGCCACGCGTTTTCAGACCGCAGTCCGGGTTCACCCACAGACGCGCTTCCGGAATCCGTTTCGCCGCCTTCAGCAACAGCGCCTCTATCCACGCCACGCTGGGAACGTTAGGCGAGTGAATGTCATAGACGCCGGGGCCGATTTCATTCGGGTAGTCGAAGTGTTCGAACGACGCCAGTAAGTCCATGTCAGACCGTGAGGTTTCAATCGTGATCACATCCGCATCCAGCGCCGCGATGGCGTCCATGATGTCGTTGAACTCGCAGTAACACATATGTGTATGAATCTGGGTTTCATCCCGCGCCACTGCCGCACTCAGCCGGAACGCCTCCACCGCCCAGTTCAGATAGTCCGCCCACTCAGACTGATGCAGTGGCAGACCTTCACGCAGTGCAGGCTCATCGATCTGAATAATCCCGATGCCTGCTTTCTCCAGATCTTCCACCTCATCACGCAGCGCCAGCGCGATCTGCTTCGCGATGGTTTCCCGTGACACATCTTCACGCGGGAATGACCAGCACAGAATCGTCACCGGGCCGGTCAGCATTCCTTTTACCGGCTTGTCGGTCAGCGACTGCGCATACTTCGCCCACTCAACGGTAATCGCCTCTGGACGACTGACATCGCCGATGATCACAGGCGGTTTCACACAGCGGGAACCGTAGCTCTGCACCCAGCCATTCTGGGTAAAGACAAATCCCTCCAGATGCTCGCCGAAGTACTCAACCATGTCGTTACGTTCCGCTTCACCGTGCACCAGCACATCCAGTCCCAGCCGCTCCTGTTCGGTAATCGCCTGTCTGATGTGCTCCGCGATGCCGGTACGGTAATGGTTGCTGTCGAGACGGCCCTGTTTAAAGTCGAGGCGCAGGCCGCGAATTTCAGTGGTCTGTGGAAATGAGCCGATGGTAGTAGTGGGCCAGGCGGGCAGATTGAAACGCTGACGCTGCAGTACTGCGCGCACCGGGTAGGCGTTCTGACGCTCACTATGCTGCGGCGTAATGGCCTGCAGCCGCTGTCCCACCGCCGTATTATGCACGCGGCGGGAGTGAGCACGGGCGCGCACCGGTGCGCTCCAGGCGTCCAGCAGCGTCGCATCATTGTTATTCAGTGCCTGACTCAGCAGTGAAAGCTCAGCACATTTCTGCAGCGCAAAGGCGAACCAGCTTTTAACCTCATCATCCAGACGGGTCTCGACGCCAAGGTCGATTGGGCTGTGCAGCAGCGAGCAGGAAGATCCGATCCACAGCTGTTGACGCGCTTTGATCAGCGGTTGCAGACGGCTGAACCAGCGGCTCAGATCGGCGCGCCAGACGTTACGACCGTTAATCACGCCCAGCGACAGCAGCCAGCTGGCGGGCAGTTGCTGATTCAGCTGCTCAATATTATCGCGGCCATGGACCAGATCGACATGCAGACCCTGTACCGGCAGCTCACGAATAACATCAAGGTTCTGGCCAATGCTGTCAAAATAGGTGGTCAGCAGTAGCTTACTGTGACCCTGCAGGGCGTCATACGCCGGTTTAAACGCATCGCGCCACGTCTGTGGCAGCGCCAGCGCCAGGGCAGGTTCATCGATCTGAACCCATTCGATGCCGCGCTTCGTCAGTTCTGCCAGCACCTGCTGATAGACCGGCAGAATCCTTTCCAGCAGCGACAGACGTTCAAACGGCTCACCTTTAACTTTACCCAGCCACAGATACGTTACCGGTCCCAGCAGCACCGGTTTGATGTTGTGGCCCAGCGCCAGCGCCTCATCAACCTCGTCCAGTAGCTGAGTCCAGGTCAGTTTAAAGGTCTGGTCCTGAGTAAATTCCGGCACCATGTAGTGATAGTTGGTGTTAAACCATTTCGTCATTTCTGCCGCCGCCGCAGGCTCGCCAGTTGGCGCACGACCGCGCCCCAGACGAAACAGCGTGTCGAGATCAACGGTGCCATCTTTGTTCTGATGACGCGCGGGCACGTTGCCCAGCAGCAGGCTGGTGGTCAGCACATGATCATACCAGGCGAAATCGCCGACCGGCAGCAGATCGACACCCGCCTCTTTCTGTTGTTGCCAGTGTCGGGCGCGCAGCTCGCGGCCCGTTGCCAGTAACGCCTGCTGCGTGCTGTCGCCCGCCCAGTAACTCTCCAGGGCTTTTTTCAGTTCACGGCGCAGGCCAATACGGGGAAAGCCGAGGGTATGGTTCAGGATAGTCATATGCTGTTCTCCAGATAATCTTTCACTTTGGCTTAAATGGGCAGCCAAAGATGTTTAGCCGTCCAGATGTTTACACTGCTATACTCTGCGGGTACTGTATGTTGCTCAAGCGCAATATGTTCATTTTCGATGTGAAGGACTCTCATGATCGAACTCAAGCACCTGCGGACGCTTCAGGCTCTGCGCAATACCGGATCGCTGGCGGCGGCGGCGGCCCAGCTTCATCAGACGCAATCGGCGTTGTCTCACCAGTTCAGCGATCTGGAGCAGCGGCTGGGATTCCGTCTGTTCGTTCGTAAAAGTCAGCCACTGCGCTTTACGCCGCAGGGCGATATTCTGCTGCAGCTGGCGGAACAGGTGCTGCCGCAGATTCAGCAGGCGTTGCAGGCTTGCCATGAGCCGCATCAGACCACGCTGCGGGTAGCGATTGAGTGTCACAGCTGTATTCAGTGGCTGACGCCCGCGCTGGATAAATTCCGGCAAAGCTGGCCGCAGGTGGTGATGGATTTTAAATCGGGTGTGACCTTTGATCCCCAGCCTGCTCTGCAACAGGGTGAGCTGGATGTGGTGCTGACCTCCGACATTCTGGCGCGCTCGGGCCTGTTCTACTCGCCGATGTTTGATTATGAAGTGCGGCTGGTGCTGGCGACGGATCACCCGCTGGCGCAGGTTGAGCAGATTTCGCCGGAGGATTTAGCCGATGAAGTGCTGATGATCTATCCGGTGCAGCGTCAGCGTCTGGATATCTGGCGTCACTTCCTGCAGCCCGCTGGCGTCAGTCCGGCCCTGAAAAGTGTGGACAACACCCTGCTGATGATTCAGATGGTGTCGGCACGGATGGGGATTGCCGCACTGCCGCACTGGGTGGTGGAGAGTTTTGAGAAGCAGGGTCTGGTCGTCACACGCACGCTGGGTGAGGGTCTGTGGAGCCGTCTTTATGCCGCCGTGCGTGAAGGTGAGCAGCGTCAGCCGGTGCTGGAGGCGTTTATCCGTTTTGCCCGTCAGCACGCCTGTGAGCATCTGCCATTTGTACGCGACGCCGCACTGCCCGGTACGGTGTTGCAACGGTAATCCGGCCAGCACAAACCTGCGCGAACGCGGGCAAAATCCCCTATAATGCGCAGCCTGTCGACTGACCATGAGAAGATCTCACCATGACTAACAATGATATTCTGCGCAGCGTGCGCTACATGCTCAACCTGAGCGATGCCAAAATGGTGGAGATTTTTGCGCTGGCAGAATGTGACGTGCCGCAGACAGATATTCAGGCGTGGCTGAAAAAAGATGACGATGCAGCGTTCCGTCCCTGCCCCGATGTGCTGATGGGTTATTTCCTGAATGGCCTGATCTTTTACCGTCGCGGCAAGAGTGAAGATGCGCCTGCACCGTCGATTGAACGCAAAATGACTAACAACATCTTCATGAAAAAACTGCGTATCGCTTTCGATTTAAAAACCACCGACATCCCTGACGTGCTCAAACGCGTAAACTTTACCGTTTCGCAGGCGGAAGTCGGCGCGATTTTCCGCAAGCCCGATCATAAAAACTATCGCGAGTGCGGCGATCAGATTCTGCGTAACTTCCTGAAAGGGCTGGCGATGATTCAGCGTCCTAAGAGTGAGAAGCCAGCTTAATTTCTGATCGCTTCTGACCCCTGCGTGGTCAGAGGTGGCGCATCTGATCGCAAAGAAAGCCTGCATCCATGCAGTACGGCCTCGCCATCCTTGGCTCTGACGCTTTGCTCCTCAGCTGCGCCACCCCTTCCCTCCCGCTTCATCAGGGCTTTGACAAGAGCAGCACCGGGCCAGCCATGCGGCGGACGCTTTACTTCTCAGCCCGCCATTCCCTCCTTCATGCTCGCGCTGAGCCACGCATTTAACAGCGATGAGGCTGTCGCACCTCATGGGCTGGCGCGTCAGAAGTGCGAAGCGTCCGGGCCAGGGATGGCCCGGCCGATCGACAGGGAGGTGAGATTCCTTCGCGATCGGACGCCCCAGCCCGGGAGACGGCACCCATTCAACAGCCACTTTTCAAAGCCTGTTTATGGTCTGTGGCAGCGCACCCCTTTCACCTTATGACCGGTCACCCCGCCCCACTACCCAGCGCTTATGTACCCACAGCGAGGCGATGATCACCAGCGCGCCCGCAATAAAGCTCGGCCAGTGCGGTTTCTGCTGCCAGATAGCCAGATTCACCAGCAGCCCGGCAGGGACGTGCATGTTATTCATGATGCCCAGCGTACCGGCATCGACCTGCGTCGCCCCGTAGTTCCACATAAAATAGCCGAGACCGGAAGCCGCAACGCCCAGCCACACCAGAATGCCCCACTGTAATGAGGTGGTCGGTAACTTCTGTGGGTTGCCCCAGGCGCACCAGGCGATCACGGCAATCAACACCGCCCCCAGATAGAACCAGGAGAAGGCCGTGTGCTGCGGCATGGGACGGGTCTCCTGCAGACGCTTATAACCCACCATACCTGCCGCAAAGCAGATGTTAGCCAGCTGTACTAACAGCAGACCAAACCAGAAATGATCGCTGACTTTGTCATAACGAATAATGGCCGCACCGGCTACCGCCAGTAACGCACTGAAGATATAGCCGATGCGCAGCGGACGACGGCTGATCAGATCGTAAATCAGCGTCACATAGAGCGGCGTCATCACCGTAAACAGCAGGAATTCTGACACGCTAAGGTAGAGATAGGCTTCGAAGCTCAACAGATACATCACGCCCAGTTGCAGCATCCCCACCAGCATATACAGCAGTAGCGTTGAAGGGCGATAACCCCGCCAGCGCAGGAAAGGCAAAAATACCAGCGCAGCCAGCGCCAGCCGCATCAGCACAGAGAACCAGCTATCCACCTGCCCGGCGAGGTATTCGCCAATCAGGCTGAACGAAAAGGCCCACAGAATGGTGGTAATAATCAATAAAAACACGGCAACGACCCCGAAATTAACAGGCCGACAGTGTAAACAATGTGCCGCCGTCAGGCTGTGAAATCTGGTTGACATCTGATTATAAACCAGGCGATCAAAAAGCCGACCGGATAGCCTGCTTACACTTCCTGACATATCAATCGACAGAATAGGTTTTCAGCCAGATAAAATGCGCGAAATGATCCATCAGATGATCACTTCCGCTCCTGACTGTAATAAAACTGTAACAAATGTGTCATTCATCACAGTAACGTTGCGCAACTAACACTATTCTTTGCGCGAAATGGAACATTCTGCATCCATTTTGTTCTGCACTTTCCTGCTCCTGCCTGCCGGGAATGAAAAACCATAATGTGCCCTGGAGGGCCTCACTGATGCTGAGCATTTTTAAACCTGCACCACGTCAGCCGCAGGTGGCGGCGGATCACGTTGATCCGCTCTACCGTCGTCTGCGCTGGCAAATTTTCATCGGGATCTTCTTTGGTTATGCTGCCTACTACCTGGTCAGAAAAAACTTCGCACTCGCCATGCCCTATCTGGTCGAGCAGGGTTTTTCACGTGGCGATCTCGGGTTTGCCCTGTCCGGCATCTCCATTGCCTACGGCTTTTCAAAATTCATCATGGGCTCGGTCTCTGACCGATCAAACCCGCGCGTCTTCTTACCAGCCGGTCTGATTCTGGCCGCAGCAGTGATGCTGATCATGGGATTCGTCCCCTGGGCGACCTCCAGCATCATGGTGATGTTCGTACTGCTGTTTATCTGCGGCTGGTTCCAGGGCATGGGCTGGCCACCCTGTGGGCGCACCATGGTTCACTGGTGGTCGCAGAAGGAGCGCGGCAGGATCGTTTCGGTCTGGAACTGTGCGCATAACGTGGGCGGTGGTATTCCGCCACTGCTCTTCCTGCTCGGCATGGCGTGGTTCAACGACTGGAAAGCGGCACTCTATATGCCCGCGTTTGGTGCCATTGCTATTGCGATTATTGCCTTTGCGCTGATGCGTGACACGCCGCAATCCTGTGGCCTGCCACCGATTGAAGAGTACAAAAACGACTACCCGCCCGACTACGATGCCAGCCACGAAGAGGAGCTGACGGCAAAACAGATCTTCATGAAGTATGTGTTGCCAAACAAGCTGCTGTGGTACATCGCGCTGGCCAACGTTTTTGTCTATCTGCTGCGCTACGGCATCCTCGACTGGTCACCCACCTATCTGCGCGAAGTCAAACATTTCACGCTGGATAAATCGTCGTGGGCCTACTTCCTGTATGAGTATGCGGGGATTCCAGGCACGCTGCTGTGTGGCTGGATGTCGGACAAAGTGTTCCGGGGTAATCGCGGTGCAACCGGCGTATTCTTTATGACGCTGGTGACCATTGCGACCGTGATCTACTGGCTCAACCCGGCGGGCAATCCTGGCGTCGACATGGCCTGCATGATCGTGATTGGCTTCCTGATCTACGGTCCGGTGATGCTGATTGGTCTGCATGCGCTGGAGCTGGCACCGAAAAAAGCAGCAGGAACGGCAGCGGGCTTTACCGGCCTGTTTGGTTACCTGGGTGGCTCGGTCGCGGCCAGCGCCATTGTCGGTTACACCGTCGATTATTTCGGCTGGGACGGCGGCTTTATGGTGATGATTGCGGGCTGTGTGCTGGCGGTGATTCTGCTGTTACTGACCATGGTCAGCGAACACAAACACAAAAAGACTCTCGCCTGAGGGTAATAAAAAAGGACCGGTTATCCGGTCCTTTTTAACGCGGGCTGTTTAAGCAAGATAGAGCGTGCGCAGTGTCTGCGGCACCGCATCATCGGCATTCGAACCAATCACATCCAGCTCCGGCAGCGTATCTTTTAAGCGCTGATGGGCGTTCTGCATAAGATAGCCTTTACCCGCCATGCTCAGCATCTCCACATCATTCATACCGTCGCCAAAGGCAATGCAGCTCTCCAGCGAATGACCCAGCGTTTTCGCGACCGCTTCCAGCGCATGTCCTTTCGACACGCCGCCCGCCATCACTTCCAGACAGGTTGGCAGCGAGAAACTGACGTTAACCCGATCGCCCCAGCGCGCTTCAATCGCCTGCTCCATCGGGATTAGATGCTCAGGGTTTTCGCAGGTGAAGAAGACCTTGCTGATGTTGCTGGTTGGCAGCAGACCTGGCTCGTAGACCTGATAGTTGAAAACCGACTCGCGGAAATAGTCCTGCTCAGCCGGGCTTGAACGGCTGACAAACCACTCATCGTCGCGGTAAACGTGCGTCAGAATATCGCTGTGATGATACTGCAGGCCAAACAGATCGCTGGCGATATCCTCATCCAGATTATGGCTGAACACCAGCTCGCCCTCTGCATTGTGCACGCGCGCGCCATTCGAGGTGATCATATAGGCCGGAATTGCCAGGCTATCGCGCATCTGTCCGACATCGATATGATGACGACCGGTGGCGAAGACAAAGTGAATATCCTTAGCGACCAGCAGCTGCAGCGTTTCACGTGCAAAAGGGGTCAGGCGATGTTCGGGAGAAAGCAGCGTGCCATCCAGATCGGATGCAACGATGTGATACATGTAAACCTCGGGTATCTGGTTCTGCCGGTTTTTACCGGTCGGATAAATAACGTCAGTGGTGCGATGAAAAAAAGTCGACCACTGCATTGAGTGCTTCGGCACGCATCTCATCTTTTTCAAACAGGATCTCGTGACGCGCGCCGTCGATCACCCGTGGCTGATTACCTTCACACAGATGACCCGCCGCCGCCATCGCGGCACAAAACAGGTCCTGCGAACGGTTGTCGACCACCCGATCGTCGCTGGCCTGTAACAGCAGCAGCGGCGTAGTGATCTTATCAACCTGACTGATGATGTTGCGCCCCGCATGGATGCCTTCGCGTACCCAATGGTAGGTCGGTCCGCCCACACGAATCGCCGGATCGTCCGCATAAAAACGCAGGTTACGCCGGTAACGTTCGGCGCTATGGGTCAGCCGGTTAATGCCAAACGGATGCGCGCGCCAGCGTCCGGTGCCGAGCGCATAGCCATCGCGTAAGGCTGGACGTTTCTCTGCCCAGTCCAGGATACGATGAGCCAGAAACGAGGGCAACGGTAAGGCGATGCCAAACATCGGTGCCACCAGCGCGACAGCATGAAACGCCTGTGGCTGACGCGCCAGAAACAGCGTTAAGATGGCGCCACCCATCGAGTGAGCCAGCGCATAGCGCTGCTGGTAATGACCGCTGACGATCTCTTTCAGATAGAGCGTTTCAAGATCGTCAACGTAATGCGTGAATTCTGCCACGTGACCGCGGTGTGAATCTTCCAGCAGCCTATCGGAGCGCCCCTGACCGCGATGGTCCAGGATCACCACATCAAATCCGCAGTGAAACAGATCGTACGCCAGCTCAGGATATTTTATGTAACTCTCGATGCGTCCCGGCACAATCAGGATCACACGCTTGTGTTGCGGCGATGTGAAGCGAACATAACGCAACGTCAGATTGCCGACGCCGGTAAACTCAAGCTCCTCACGACGGTGCCAGAAATCGAGCAGCGGCCCGGTGGCGAAGGCAGCAAAGGCTTTTTCCCGCCGCAGCCAGCTGGCTCTATGTTGATTCATTCGCCCTCCTGATGACCGGATACAGAGTCCTTAACGCCCTGCGCGGGCCGTAGCGCCGCGCTTATTTCTGGCGTATTGTGTCACAAATCCGCGACTAAAGAGAGCCTGACCCATGACCATCGAATGGTGGCTGACCTACCTGCTTACCACCACAATTCTCAGCCTGTCGCCGGGTTCCGGCGCAATCAATACCATGAGTACCGGTATCAGCCACGGCTATCGCGGCACGGTGGCCTCTATCTCTGGTCTGCAGGTCGGCCTGGCGTTGCATATCGTGCTGGTCGGTATCGGTCTGGGCGCGCTGTTTTCGCAGTCGCTGCTGGCGTTTGAAATTCTGAAATGGGCCGGTGCAGCCTATCTGGTCTGGCTGGGTATTCAGCAGTGGCGCTCAGCGGGCGGCATCGATCTGGATGCGGTCGCCAGAGCGATGCCGCGTCGTCGCCTGTTCAAACGTGCCGTGCTGGTTAACCTTACCAACCCGAAAAGTATCGTTTTTCTGGCGGCGCTGTTCCCGCAGTTTATCCAGCCACATCAGCCGCTGTTTATGCAGTATCTGGTGCTGGGTGTGACCACGGTAGTGGTCGATATCATCGTGATGATTGGCTACGCCACGCTGGCAACGCGCATTGCTGGCTGGATTAAAGGGCCAAAGCAGATGAAGTTAATGAACCGCATTTTCGGTGGGCTGTTTATGGCGGTGGGCGCGCTGCTGGCCAGCGCCAGAAAAATCGCTTAATGCCTGACGCGCCGAGTCCGGCGCGCAATTTCTTTCTTACCGCTGCTACGGCGCAGTCAGTGGCACCGCTCGCAACACAATGATGCCCGGCTTCGACTGCATATATTCCCTGAACGGCGTATCGACAACCCTGCGATTAACGGGCAGCGATGAGGCGTTCCTGAACCATAACCGGCCATCATGCCGGACGGCTATTCCGGCATGCGTGACATCCAGCCCCTGCGCGGGGGTGTAAACCCCGATGTAATCGCCGGCCTGGATCTGCGCCAGCACCGTTGGTGTGATCGCCCGGGCCGGAATGTAGGTGACGCGGCGAGGAATGATACCCAGACCGGGCACCTGTTCTTTTCCACGAGCCTGATGATTGAGCTGCTTCACTACCGTCACCGCATCCGGGCTGAGGGTGCCGGTGACATCATCGGCATTGCGCGGGTTCTCAGCGAACCAGTCGGAAAAGAAGTGGCGACGCTTCAGAAAGCTGACCTCACCGCCAGCGTAGCGGGTCCGAATCAGGTTAGCCTCAAAACTGGCGCGGTCGTGGCTGCGGCTCAGCGCCTGGACATAATCAAGCAGTGTGAAACAATCCACCCCGTTGAAATTGATCATCAGCGCTTCCGGGATATCAGGCGAGCCGATCAGCGTATGCGCCTGGTAAGGTGTCCCGAGAAACGCGGCGGAAATCTGGCTAATCCTTTCGCCCTGCGGCTGCTCTGACGCCGGGCGTGCCTGCGACAGGATAGCCGACACGCTATCTACTTCTGCCGTTTCAGAGACGCGATTATGGGCAGCATCAGGGGAAGCGCAGGCGCTGATACAGGCCGCGATAAACAATAGTAAAAGGGGTTTTACTCGCATCATCCTCTCCATGAAAAATAGTCCGTCGATACGACCATACCGGAGGTGAGGGTTTCATTAATTAACGAAGGGTGACTGTTTGTCAGCGATGACAGCAGAAAGACGTCAGCAGGCCTGGATTTTGGTAGCCCTCACTCAGGTGAAGTTCAGAAAGAGGCAACAGGAGGTGAAATGACTGCCGGATGCGCAGCGCGCTCTCCGGCATGAGGGCTTAACACGATATAATCAGGTGGATACCAAAACCGGCGAACAGCACGCCAGCCATACCATCCACCCACTTCGCCAGCCGCTGATACTTCGCGCGGATCCATGGCAGCGCAAAGATAGCCGCCACCAGCGTAAACCACGCAAAGGTTTCACCAACAATCAGCAGGAACAGACCCCAGCGCTCTGCTGAGCCAACATCGTCACCCACAAATAGCGAGAAGACGCTGCCGAAGTAGATAATCGCTTTAGGATTCGACAGGTTGGTCAGCAGGCCCTTAAGAAAGCTCATGCCGCGTTTCGGCAGCTCTACCACCGGTTCATCCTGCTGCGGCTGTTTATGACGCTGACGCGCTGAGCGCATCAGCTGCCAGCCCATCCAGAGCAGATAGAGGCCACCACCGACCATAATAATCTGATGCAGCCAGGCCATTTTTTCCAGGATCAGATGCAGACCCATCAGCGCCACGCCTGCCCAGACCACGATACCCAGGGTAATGCCCAGCACACCCATCATCGCCTCTTTACGCGAACGGCTGGCGGCAGTCTGTGACACGAAAAAGAAATCGGGACCGGGGCTCATCAGCGCCACCAGATGTACCAGCGCCACGGTTGCGAATAACATCAGCATGATTCGTGTCCTTTACTCTTCATCATCAAGATGCTCTTTGATCATCACCAGGAAGGGTTTGCCAAAGCGCTCCAGTTTGCGGTGACCCACGCCGTTGACGCTAAGCATCCCGGATGCGCTGACCGGCATCTGTTCTGCCATCTCTATCAGTGTGGCGTCATTAAACACCACATAAGGTGGAATATTCTCTTCGTCGGCAATCGCTTTTCGCAGCTTACGCAGCTTAGCGAACAGTTTGCGATCGTAGTTGCCACCGTGAAACTTCGCCGGACCACTGCTCTTTGTTTTCGCGGTGATTAAACGCGGCACTGCCAGCATCAGTGGCACTTCACCGCGCAGCACCGGCCGCGCTGCTTCGGTCAGTTGCAGTGCCGAGTGCATAGCGATGTTCTGCGTCACCAGCCCCAGATGGATTAACTGACGTAACACGCTGACCCAGTGTTCGTGGCTCTGATCTTTGCCCAGTCCATAAACCGGCAGCTTGTCATGACCCTGTTCACGGATGCGCTGGTTGTTGGACCCGCGCAGCACCTCAACGATATAGCCCATACCGAACCGCTGGCCCACGCGATAAATGCCGGAGAGCGCTTTTTGCGCTTCAACCAGCCCGTCATACCGTTTCGGCGGATCAAGACAGATATCGCAGTTGTCGCACGGCTGCTGGCGACCCTCGCCAAAGTAATTCAGCAGCACCAGGCGGCGGCAGGTCTGCGCTTCAGCAAACGCGCCCATGGCGTTGAGCTTGTGGCGCTCAATATCCTGCAAGGGCCCCGGCACTTTCTCTTCCAGGCATTTACGCAGCCAGGCCATATCGGCTGGATCGTAGAGCATCATCGCTTCGGCGGGCAGACCATCACGTCCGGCTCGCCCGGTTTCCTGATAGTAGGACTCGATGTTGCGCGGAATATCGAAGTGGACCACAAAACGGACGTTGGGCTTGTTGATGCCCATGCCAAAAGCCACGGTCGCCACTACGATTTGCAGATCGTCACGCTGGAACGCTTCCTGCACGCGGGCACGTTGTTCGCTGTCGATGCCGGCATGATACGCCCCGACACTGAAACCCCGGCTTTGCAGTCGCGCGGCGGTGTCTTCCACCTTCGCCCGGCTGTTGCAGTAGATAATGCCGCATTTGCCGCGCTGATCCTGAACGTAGCGCAGCAGCTGATCGGTGGGTTTGAATTTTTCCACCAGCGTGTAGCGAATATTGGGGCGGTCAAAGCTGCTGATCTGAATCAGCGGATCCTGCATGTGCAGCAGGTTAACGATGTCGTTGCGGGTGGTTTCGTCCGCAGTTGCCGTCAATGCCATGACCGGTAATTCCGGGAAGCGCTGACGCATCTTCCCGAGTGCACCATATTCCGGACGGAAATCGTGGCCCCACTGTGAAATACAGTGCGCCTCATCTACCGCCAGCATCGCCGGTTGCCAGTGCGCCAGACTGTCCAGGAAGTTATCCATCATCAGGCGTTCAGGCGCGATGTAGAGCAGCTTAACCCGGCCGGTACGGCAGTCAGCCATCACCGTCTGCTGCTGATCGCGCGTCATGGTGGAGTTGAGACAGGCTGCCGCCACGCCGTTCGCCAGCAGCTGATCGACCTGATCTTTCATCAGTGAGATCAGCGGCGATACCACCAGTGTCAGCCCTTCGCGCACCAGCGCCGGGATCTGATAACAGAGCGATTTACCGCCGCCGGTGGGCATCACCACCAGACAGTCGCGTCCGCTCAGCGCCTGATTAATGATCGTCTGCTGACCGGGACGAAACTGCTGGTAGCCGAAGGTATCCTGCAATACCTGCTGAGCCAGCGCTTCCTGATTAAGAACTGCCGAGGTTGCCACGCGATTCCTGTCTTACGTTAGGGATTAGAACAAGTCGTTAAGCGTTACACCCACACCCAGACGCGTCTGGCGATGGTTGTAATCGATCAGTGATTCACCGTAGCCGCTAAACACCTGAGTATAGAAGCGGACGTGCTCGCTGATAGGGTAGCTCCAGCCCATTGTCGCGCCGCCATAACCGCTGTTCCAGTTATAGTTGCCCTCTACGCTGAAGATACTGTCGCCGAACTTATAGCCCAGCCGGGTGCGGTAGTAACCCATATATTTGGTGATGTCGGGATTATCATCGCTGCTCGCTCCTTCAGGGATGCGATACCAGGGTTTAATTTCCGCCAGGAAGTTACCGTTCTCCGCCATCAGACGCGCATAGACACGGTTCCAGCTGCGTGAGGTCGGGTCACTTCGTCCGTTAGATTGGTGATTCAGACCCAGTTCAATATCACGCAGCGTCCAGTCACCCAGCGAGTAGTCGGTCGCCCAGCCGAGAAAAATCTGTGGCTCATAGTTGGTCTCACGGAAAGGTGATGACTCAGCACTATTCGACAGCTGCCACCAGGAACGCTGGGTATAAGAGGCTGCCAGCACCGAGTTGTCGCCCAGAATACCGCGCCACAGCGGAAACGCCAGGCTGAGCTGGAATTTCACTTCATCTTTGCGAGCGTTTTCACCCCAGTTATAGGAGGAGATCGCCTCTTTATTGAGGTCGCTGGTATAGGTGTAGAGCAGATAGTTGTTCTCGTAAGGATAGAGAACAAACGGGTTATCATGCTTCTCCAGCAGGTTAGCAATAATGCTGCCCTGAACCTGTGGCGCGTCATGAACCTCTTTAATCCGGGCTTCATCCGCCTGCGCCAGTACAGGAAATATCAACATTGCCGCCAGCAAGGCGCGATGCTTACGCATAAAATTCTCCGGTGAGCAGCTGCGTATCAGAATAACTGAAAGGGTGTTGTAAAAAGCAGGCCATTCTACACGCAAATGGCAGTGAGCATGAGTGCTGATTTCTTAAACTGGAAACACCCTCGCAGGCGGCATAGAATACACAACTCATTCATGTTGCGCGCCCCTCTGGCCCGATTTTTTCAGGACATATCATCATGTCATCACCCGTGCTGACACCGCAGGACGCTCGCCAGCTGGTCGGCGAAATTTTTGTTTATCACATGCCGTTTAATCAGGCGTTAGGCCTGGAGCTGATGCGTCTTGACGCAGACTACGCTGAAATCAGCTTCAATAATAAATCCATGCTGGTGGGCAATCAGGCGCAGCAGATTCTGCACGGTGGTGTTATCGCGTCAGTCCTCGATGTGGCCGCGGGCATGGTCTGCGTCAGCAATGCGTTAGCCCGTCAGGAGAGCATCAGCGAAGCGGATCTGCGCCAGCGTCTGTCCCGCATGGGTACCATCGACATGCGCGTTGACTATCTGCGTCCCGGACGCGGCGAGCGCTTCACCGCCACCAGCAGCCTGCTGCGGGCCGGTAACAAAGTCGCCGTGGCGCGCGTGGAACTGCACAATCAACAGGGTGATTATATCGCCACGGCTACCGCCACCTATCTTATCGGCTAACCACGCCACTGAATGGATCGCATATGGATACGCAACAAACCCGCCAGGGCATTGGCTTTGCACTGGGCGCCTACTTTATCTGGGGCATTGCGCCCGCCTATTTCAAGCTGGTCAAACAGGTTCCCGCCACAGAAATCATGACGCACCGGGTGATTTGGTCGGCACTTTTTATGCTGTTGCTGATTACCCTGAGCCGGAGCTGGCCCGGCGTTCGCAGCGTATTGCGCCAGCCTAAAAAAGTGCTGCTGCTGGCGATTACGGCGCTGACGATTGGCGGCAACTGGCTGCTGTTTATCTGGGCGGTTAACAATCAGCATATGCTGGAAGCCAGTCTGGGTTACTTTATTAACCCGCTGATCAACGTGGTGTTCGGCATGCTGTTTCTGCGCGAACGTTTTCGCCGTCTGCAATGGCTGGCCGTGCTGCTGGCAACCGTCGGCGTGCTGGTACAGCTATGGCAGTTTGGATCGTTGCCGATTATCGCACTCGGCCTGGCCCTGAGCTTTGCCATTTATGGTCTGATGCGCAAAAAGATCCAGGTCGATGCACAGAGCGGCATGCTGATTGAGACCCTGTGGCTGTTTCCGCTGGCAGCTATTTATCTGTTTGGCTTTGCCAACAGCGCCACCAGTCATTTATCGGCTAACCCGCTGAGTCTCAACCTGAAACTGATTGCAGCAGGTATTGTGACCACCATTCCACTGATGCTGTTTGCGGCGGCCTGCAGCCGGCTGCGCCTCTCCACGGTCGGTTTCTTCCAGTACCTCGGCCCGACGCTGATGTTTGTGCTGGCGGTGGTGTTTTACGGTGAAACTATCACGCCAGACAAGATGGTGACCTTCGGCTTCATCTGGCTGGCGCTGCTGGTGTTTGTCTGCGATGCGGTGGCGTTTTCATTCCGTTCCCGCGCGCGCATAGCGTGAAATAAAGCGCGCTAAAGCCGGGCCGGTCAGCAGGATGGTAAAGAGACGCAACGTCTGCATTGCCATTACAAATGCCATGTTGACCTGGGTTCCCGCAGCAATAATCGCCACCGTGTCCAGTCCGCCTGGGCTGGTGGCGAGATAGGCCGTCATCAGATCGATATCCATCATGCGCGTCAGTATCCACGCCAGCCCGCCACACAACAGCATCAGCCCGAAGATTGAGGCCAGCATCTGCGGCAGCGTGCGCAGTGCCAGCAGAAAAATCGGGCGGGTAAAACGTAAACCCACGCTCCAGCCAATCAGCGCATAAGCCAGGGCCAGCAGCCATTCCGGCACCTGTAACACTGCGATTTCGCTGCTGTTCAGTACCGCACCCGCCAGCGCGGGCAGCAGTAATGCGCCAGAGGGGATGCGCAGTCGTGTGCCCAGCCACGCGCCCGTCAGCATCACCACCAGCGTAATCGCAAAGCCATAATTCAGCGTGGGAAACCAGAGCAGCGAGATGCTGTGCGCTTCATCGCCCAGCCCGATACGCGCGACCAGCGCGGCCGCCGAGGCGACAAACAGCACCCGCAGATACTGCATAAACGCCACCAGCCGTACATCAGCGCCGAAGTCACCCGCCATCGCCACCATGGCCGAAGCACCGCCCGGCGACGAGCCCCAGGCGCCGGTCGGACCAGGCAGATGGCTGAAGCGCACCAGCAGAAAGCCGGACAGGCCGCTGGCCGCCAGCGTCAGCAGCAGCACCGCCAGCACGATCGGCCACTCCTGAATCAGCGGTGTCAGAATCGAAGGCGAGAGGCTCTGGGCAATCATGCAACCCAGTACCGCCTGGGCAAGCAGGAAGAACCGTTTATCAATCCGCAGTGTGGCACCCGACAGGCCCATCACCACACCCACCATCATCGGTCCCAGTAACAGCGCGGCGGGTACATGAAAATAGTGCAGCACCGCACCCAGTAACACGGAGATCAGCAGCAGCAGCGTCCACTGCGTACGCAACGAAAAAGCATCCATAAGAAGTTAATTATTTGTAAAAACAGGAGGGTCAGAGTACGCAGAAATGGGAACGGGAGCCAGCAGAACGGGCCATCTGAGATGACCCGCGCGTGTTTTAAAGCCAGTTTTTACGCTTGAAGTAGAGATAAGGCGCCAGTCCAGCCAGAATCATCAGGCCGATAGCCGCGGGATAACCAAAGCTCCACTTCAGTTCCGGCATAAACTCGAAGTTCATCCCGTAGCTGGAAGCGACCAGCGTCGGCGGCAGAAACACCACGGAGACCACCGAGAAGATCTTGATGATGCGGTTCTGTTCGATGTTGATAAAGCCCATCGCCGCCTGCATCAGGAAGTTGACCTTCTGGAACAGTGATTCGTTATGCGGCAGCAGCGATTCGATATCGCGCAGAATTTCCCGCGCCTGCTCCAGCTGATTGCCCGGCAACCGCGCTTTACGCACCAGGAAGTTCAGCGCGCGCTGGGTATCCATCAGGCAGAGACGTACCTTCCAGCCGATATCTTCCAGTTCTGCGAGCCGCGATAGCGCCTGATCGTACTCTTCGCCCTGCTGACCTTCCATAATTACCCGGCTGAGTTTCTCCAGCGCGCTGTAGATGTTCTCGATTTCATCCGCCAGCTGTTCGATTTTAGTTTCAAACAGGTCCAGCAGCAGCTCAAAGGCGTTGCCGTCGATCAGGGTCTGGTTACGGGCACGCATACGATAGAGGCGGAAAGCGGGCAGTTCACGTTCACGCAGCGTGTAGAGGCGGCCTTCACGAATGGTGAACGC
This sequence comes from Pantoea sp. QMID4, assembly GCF_030270445.1. Taxonomy (NCBI): domain Bacteria; kingdom Pseudomonadati; phylum Pseudomonadota; class Gammaproteobacteria; order Enterobacterales; family Erwiniaceae; genus Pantoea; species Pantoea sp. QMID4. Next base: position 39,599 of record NZ_BSXL01000009.1, read on the forward strand.
CACGGTGGAGTTACCGGCGTGATCGTCAGCATCTTCATAGAAGAAGAAGGAGTGGATATGCAGACCATCTTCATCTTCGAAGAAGCGTGCCGAGGCCTCGATATCTTCCAGCTCTGGCCGCGTTGCCAGGCTCTGGCCCAGCTCGGTTTGCACCCGGTCACGTTCGCCCTCTTCCGGCTCGATCAGATCGACCCAGACGGAGGTGGTCAGTTTGTCGTTTTCGTCTTCCAGCTCCAGTCGCGTCAGGCGGCTGTGATCCAGTTTAAATGCGCTCAGCATAGCAATACTCCCCATTGCAGACTAAATGGGACAAAGCGGTCCGCCGTTCCTTTAAAAGGAACAGGCAGCCTGAACACGGAAACAGAGTTTCAAAGATAAATCAGTGCTGACTCGCGCGACGGAATCAAAAAGGGAGGTCGCTGATAACCGCTAAGGCTACCCGCGTAAAGAGGTAGCCTTAGATGTTATGCCTGATATCCAGGTCATTGAGCCAGCATCGACTGGGCGTGTCCAAGGCATTGTCCTCTCATGATAATAGTGGGCGCATGTTACGCTGAGACGAAAAAGCCGTCAACCGCGCGCTAAAGCGTTTCCAGCTTCGCGTAAGCCGCCACCAGCCACTTGATTCCCTGCCCCTGGAACGCCACCTGCAGGCGGCTGTGCTCACCGCTGCCTTCCAGATTAATGATGGTGCCTTCGCCAAATTTTGCATGATGAACACGCTGGCCCAGCGCGAATCCACTGTCATTTTTGGTCACCGGCGCACCCATCCGCTGATGGCTGACCGGACGGCTGACGCTGGCGCGCAGACGCACTTCTTCAATGCAGGTCTCGGGCAGTTCGCCGATAAAACGGGAAGGCCGGTGATACACTTCCTTACCATAGAGTCGGCGGGTTTCAGCGTAGGTCAGCGTCAGCTTAAGCATCGCGCGGGTCACACCGACATACGCCAGACGACGCTCCTCTTCCAGCCGGCCACCTTCATCCAGTGACATCTGGCTTGGGAACATCCCCTCTTCCATACCGACGATAAAGACCTGACTGAACTCCAGCCCTTTGGCCGAGTGCAGCGTCATCAGCTGAACCGCATCCTGCCATTTGTCCGCCTGACCTTCGCCCGCTTCCAGCGCCGCATGAGATAAGAAGGCCTGCAGCGGCATCAGATCTTCATCTTCATCCTGATAGCTGAACTGACGGGTTGCCGTCACCAGCTCCTCAAGGTTTTCGATACGCGCCTGACCCTTTTCGCCTTTTTCCTGCTCATACATCAGCCACAGGCCTGAGTCTTTGATAACCCGATCGGTCTGAACATGCAGCGGTAATTCGGCGGTTTCGGTAGCCAGTGAATCGACCAGCTCACAGAAGCGTTGCAGCGCAGACGCGGCGCGGCCCGCCAGAGCGCGACTTTGCAGCAGTTCGCGCGTGGCCTGCCACAACGTCATCTGACGTTCACGCGCCGTCTGACGCACCACGTCGAGCGTGCGATCGCCCACACCACGGGTCGGGGTATTCACCACGCGTTCAAAGGCGGCGTCGTCATTGCGGTTCGCCATCAGACGCAGGTAGGAGAGCGCATCTTTGATCTCCTGGCGTTCAAAGAAGCGCATGCCGCCATATATACGGTAAGGCATGCTGCTCTGCAGCAGCGCCTCTTCCAGCACGCGCGACTGGGCGTTACTGCGATAGAGAATGGCGCAGTCGTTAAGCGCACCGCCGTTCTCCATCCAGACCTTGATGCGGTTGACCACAAAGCGCGCTTCATCCAGCTCATTAAAGGCGCAGTAGATAGCGATCGGTTCGCCATCGCTGCCTTCGGTCCAGAGCTCTTTACCCAGACGGCCATTGTTGTTGGCGATCAGGGCGTTGGCCGCTTTCAGGATGTTATTGGTTGAGCGGTAGTTCTGCTCCAGACGGATCGTTTCTGCACCAGGAAAATCCTGCAGGAAGCGCTGAATATTCTCGACCTGTGCACCGCGCCAGCCGTAGATCGACTGGTCATCATCGCCCACGATGATCACCCGGCCGCTGTCGCCCGCCAGCATCCGAATCCAGGCGTACTGAATGTTGTTGGTATCCTGAAACTCATCCACCAGCACGTTGGTAAAGCGTTCGCGGTAGTGATTCAGGATGTGCGGCTTGTTGAGCCAGAGTTCATGGGCGCGCAGCAACAGCTCGGCGAAGTCGACTAAACCGGCACGGTCACAGGCTTCCTGATAGGCCTGATAGATGCGCAGCCAGGTCTGCTCAATCGGATTGCCATAACTTTCAATGTGCTTTGGCCGCAGGCCTTCATCTTTTTTGCCGTTGATGTACCACATGCCCTGGCGCGCAGGCCACTGCTTGTCATCAAGGTTCATCGATTTGATCAGGCGCTTGAGCAGACGCAGCTGGTCTTCGCTGTCGAGGATCTGAAAATCCTGCGGCAGACCGGCGTCAAGATGGTGGGCACGCAGTAAGCGGTGCGCCAGACCGTGGAAAGTTCCGATCCACATCCCGCCCTGACTGGTGCCGATCAGATGTTCGATACGGTGACGCATCTCTGCTGCCGCTTTGTTAGTAAACGTCACCGCCATAATCGAATAGGGTGAGCAGTTCTCTACTGACATCAGCCACGCGATGCGATGCACCAGCACCCGCGTTTTACCACTGCCCGCGCCTGCCAGCACCAGCAGGTTACTGCGCGGAGCCGCAACGGCCGCGCGCTGATTGTCATTCAAACCGTCGAGCAGTTCAGAAACGTCCATAAGCACCGTTTACCAGAGAAAAACGCCGTCGCCGCGCTGTTTACTGCGCCTGCCGTAAGGCATTGTCGCGGCCAGTCAGGCTGCGTCACGGACGCCGGATAAAGCACAGCGGCCTGGCAGAAAAAAGGGAGACGACTGGATAAATTTACAGCCATTATAGCAGTGAGGTGAGTGATGCCAACCGCGAAATTTCGACATGCGGCAACAGGCGCGCATCCGGGATATGCATCAGGCTGCCCTGCCGCAGGTTAATCCAGCAGGCCTGCATGCCACAGCGCAGTGAGCCGGCGACATCAGTAGTCAGGTCGTCGCCCACATGCAGAATGTGTTGTGGCGCGATATCAAGGCGTTGCGCGGCAAGCTGATACATATCCTGCCACGGCTTGGCGCGCCCGTCGGGTCCGGCCCGCAGCGTGAACTGAAAGTATTTCGCAATGCCCATTTTTTCCGGGCAGGCGTTGCCGTTGGTGACCGCCACCAGCGGGATTTTTTCCGCCAGCGCCTTCAGCGTCTGATGCGTCTCATCCGGCATCTCGACCTGACTCCGCCATTGATGGAATACCGCCATCACCTCTGTGGCGCCCGCGGTGGCTTCCGCAGCAGAGAGGCCGATATTGAGCATCGCCAGCTCTACCGAACGGCGTCGCCACTCCGAAACATCATGATAGATATCAGGCTCGCGCTGCAGCAGTTGATCGCGCAGCTGCTGATAATCCTGCGGCGTGAAGTGACGCAGCGCCGGATGAAAAGCCTGCAAAGCGGCGTGAGACTCCAGCGTGGTGCGACGGATCACCGGGTAGTTATCGTAGAGCGTGTCATCAAGGTCGAAGGTCATGGCTTTAATGGCCGATAGCGGACGATAAAACTTCATTCGTTCTTTCCTCGTTTGGCGCGGGGATGCGCAGCGTCATACACCGAAGCCAGATGCTGGAAGTCGAGATGGGTGTAGATCTGGGTCGTCGAGAGGTTCGCATGGCCCAGCAACTCCTGCACGGCGCGCAGGTCGCCGCTGGATTCCAGCAGATGCGTGGCAAAAGAGTGCCGCAGCTTATGCGGATGGATATGGCTCGCCACACCCTGCCTGATGCCCCACTCGGCAAAGCGTTTCTGCACGTTACGTGGCGATATGCGGTTGCCGCGCGTCGACAGGAACAGCGCATCATCCTGGCCGCCAAAGGTTTCACGCAGCGGCAGCCAGTGCTGGATCCAGGTGACCGCCGTGCGGCCAATCGGCACCCGGCGCTCTTTGCTGCCCTTACCCACGACCCACACTTCGCCGGAATCGAGGTCGACGTGGCGGCAATCCATATTCACCAGCTCGGAGAGACGCAGACCGCCGCCATACATCACTTCCAGCATCGCGCGATCGCGCACCGCCAGCGGATCGTTAAGGTCGATCTCCAGCAGCTGATTCACTTCATCCACATCGATATTTTTAGGCAGATGGCGCGCTTTACGTGGCGTCATTACCCCTTTGGCCGGATTGGCGGAGAGAAAACCCTGGCTCACCTGCCAGTCGAGAAAACTGCGCAGGGCAGAGAGGCGCAGCGCAAGGCTGCTGGCTGAGAGTCCGGCGCGACGGCTGCGTGCCGCCATACTGCGCACCTGCGCCGGTTCCAGCTGTGCCCAGCTGCCAAGCTTCATCTCATCCGCAATCGCCACCAGCGCGACAAGCTGGCGCGCATAGCTGCTCTGGGTTAATGGACTGAGCTGGCGCTCCACTTTCAGGTAGCGCAGAAATCCGTCTACGGCCTCCTGCAGTCCGCTGCTCATGCGCGCTCAACCCAGCGGGAAAGCAGGCCAGGCATCATCTGTGACAGGTGCTGCAACAGCAACGTCCCCATGCCCGACTGATAGTGCTGGCTGTCACGGCTGCTGAATACCAGCACGCCGAGATCGCCCTCTTCGCCCATCAGCGACATCGCCACCGAGCCAATTGCTTTGGCCTGTGGCAGCAGCAGCAGCAGTTCCGGCCCATTGATATTACCGAGATAGTGGTGCTGGTTGCCGAAACGCTGAATACGCAGCGGCTCAAACGCCTGACGCGACAGGCTCAGCTGGAAGAAATCGGAGGGGGCACCCAGCAGCCATTTGTCGCTGAACAGCCGCACATTGGCGCCCGCCAGGCCCAGCTCACGTGCCCAGCGATGCAGACGGTTGAGCATATCCTGCAGCGAATCAGCCGCGGCCAGATGACTTTCCAGCGACAGCAGACGGTCAAACAGCTCATGGTTCGCGCTGGCCTGCTCCATCAGCAGTGTGATCTCTTCTTCCAGCCGCTGAATGTGGTTGCGTTGCCGCGCCATATGCCACTCGACCAGTGATACGCTGCCGCGCACCGGATGCGGCACCGCCATCTGTTCAACTTCGCGGGCATTGCGGATAAAGAAATCGGGATTCTGCCGCAGATAATCACTGACGGCCTGATCGTCCAGCAGAACCGTACTGTCAGCCTGCTCTTCGATATTTTTCATAGATGAATAAACCCATCGTAGACGTGTGTCGCAGGCCCGGTCATATAAAGCGGCTGACCGGCGCCTTTCCAGGAGATATGCAGCGTCCCGCCAGGCAGATCGACACGCACTTTCGGTGCCAGAATGCCCTGCTGAATGCCGCATGCAACGGCAGCACAGGCGCCGCTGCCGCACGCCTGCGTTTCCCCCGCTCCGCGTTCGTAGACGCGCAGTCGGATATGTTCGGGATTAATGATCTCCATAAAACCAACATTGACGCGATCCGGAAAGCGCTCATGACTCTCCAGAATCGGGCCAAGCAGTTCAACCTGCGCGGTTCTAACGCTTTCCACCTGAATGACGCAGTGGGGATTTCCCATCGACACCGCACCCAGCATCACCGTCTGCTCGGCCACGCGCAGCAGATAGAGATTTTCGGCTTTATTGGCGCGGAACGGCACCTGCTGTGGCTCAAAGTTGGGCTCGCCCATATTCACGCGCACGTGGTCATCAGGCGTCACGGTTAACACCATGCGACCATTCTGGGTACTGACCCGGATATCGCTTTTGTTGGTCAGCCCTTTCAGCTGAACAAAGCGGGCAAAACAGCGCGCACCGTTACCGCACTGGGCGACTTCGCTGCCGTCAGCGTTGAAAATGCGATAGTGAAAATCGAGATCGGGATCGTAGGGCGGTTCAACAATCAGCAGCTGATCAAAACCGATCCCCAGATGACGATCGGCCAGCCGGCGGATCAACTCCGGCGAAAAGAAGACGTTTTGTGTCACCGCATCTACAACCATAAAATCGTTGCCGAGACCGTGCATTTTGGAGAACTGCATTTTTTGCTCCGCCGGATAAGCCATCAGATTAGTTCGCTTTTACGCCTGAATTGCCGGTCACCAGCCCGCCGACATCGGCTTTAGTGGCATCCGCTTTCTGGCGTTCGGTTGGGGCTTGTTGTTTCTTCGGCTGGTCCTTCGGCGGGAAGTAGAGCGGTCCTTTCAGACCACAACCTGCAAGGCTGATTACTGCCAGTGTCATGGCCAACAGGCTTATTACTTTCTTCATTCTTTATGCTCTTAATGTCCTTTACCTGGATGCTTATCATCGCAGTTGAAGGTGGAAAAGCAACAGGAAATCCCCGCAAATAGCGTGAACCGGGTGACAGGCCAGGAAGATAGCGGCCACCTGCATAGCGCAGGCAGCCCGTCAGCATCAATGCACCTGATAGCGCGGTTGATAGTCGCTGTTGTCGTTGTCAGGCTGTGTTGTACAGAGCTGCGTAAGCGTCTGACTCCGGAACGGGATCACCTGGAATCGCTCACCGGTGTTCACAATCTGGTAGAACTGCGGCAGGTTGAAGTTGATAAAGCTCGAACCATAGGTAAAGCGATCGTGTGACGAGGAGTAGAAGCGGCTGACGTCGCGCACCAGCTCCTCTTTGCTGCCTTCACAGTGATGATAAACCTCAACCCGATTGCTCTCATCGAGGATATAGATGTTGAAGCCGCGCTCATCCGTGGTGTTTTCAAAGAAGAACTGAATGATGCCTTCGCTGGCATAGCCGTTCACCACCGGTGGCAGCGGCGTCTGATTCGTTTCGACTTTGATCGACAACCCATGCAGCTTGTTATTGGAAATCGCGCCATAAAATTCTACGGCATTTTCCAGCTTCTGCACCGAGACGCTCATGCGCTCGAAGAACAGTCCCCAGGTCTGACCGGCCATGCGCAGCGCTTTAAATCGGCCCGGCTCCTGACGCGTGCTGGAGAGGCGCAGCTCAATGCATTCAGAGACCAGCTGCTGGACGCGCGTGCGAATCAGCCCGCGAAGATGCTGGCTGTAGCAGAACACTTCTACCGTATCCGGCGGTGCAGCATCCTGATGCATCTTGCCGAGAATCGTTTTCAGCCCTTCAATCATCGCCTGTTCCCCGCTGAAGTGCAGCGTACGCACTTCATTCCAGGAGTTGCGATAGAGCAGATCGATGCTGCCAATCAGGCACTGCTGCTGCTGACCAAAGCTAAAGACATCCAGTTTGCGGAAGTCGAAGTGCACCACCTGATTGCGGAAGGCCGCCGTCGGATCGTGCTCAAGGTTAACAATGATCGCGAGGTGCCGGATTTCGCACGGGCTGTAGAGCGCTTTTGGCGTGGGTGCTGGCAGACGCAGCGGGAAGTGGCTGGAAACATCGTTGACCAGTTCCTGCAGACGCGCCAGGTCGCAAATCTCATTGCCTTTAATATGCAGCCGGGTTTTGCGGGTCAGCAGACCATTAAACCACGCCCACGCCACCAGCTTGTTCAGATAGCGGTTATATTCCAGCGGCTGATGGCTGATGATCGAATCCATGTCTGGTGCCTGGTTATAGAGATACCAGCCGGAACGGTTGGCGCGGCCAGGTGGTACATGAATAAAGGTCAGATTCGGTTCAGAGAGATCGGGAGAAATCTGTGGATTCACCAGCGTCACTTTGCCCGGCAGCGCTTCAAACGCGGCATACAGTTTACGGGTCAATACACCGATATCCTGCGGACTGGCGCTGACGCTTAAGTTATTGCGACGGGCAAAGCGGATCAGGTTGCGATAACTCTGCATCATCGCATCCAGCAATTCGTTATGGGCTTCGCGCACCCGCTCGATTTTCCACCCGGCACGGTTGTCCAGAATGGCGATCTTCTCTTCGTTCCAGCCCCACTCTTTCACCAGCTGCGATAAGATCTCACGACGCCAGCCAGTGCGTTGCTGATGATCGTCGGTGCTGAGCTTTTCACAGACTTTGAGATAGAAGCAGCGACGCACCAGGTCAAGACGCGGCTGATCGTCAACGCTGGTCAGGTAGTGCGTGACGCGCTCCAGCATCATGCAATAAGGATCGAGGCCGAAGCAGATGATTTCGCCGTCGTGCAGGCGCTGTTTGATATCCAGCGCCAGCAGTTGCGTGTTCGGGTATTCCCAGCTGTAGGCTTCGAGCAGCAGCGTTTTCAGTACGGCTTTATAGGGCGAGTCGATACTTTTATAGAGCTGCCACAGGCTGGCACCGAAATACTCTTCCGCCGACAGCGTGCCGAGGCCACCCAGGTCAAGCCACTCGTTGGGCGTCAGCACGCCTTTGGCGTACAGCGACATCACGTAGTCGTCGTAGTGATGCTCTTCTTCGCCCGGCACCATATTCCACAGGATGCGTTTGCCCGCCATACGAACCGCGGTACGGTAAAACTCATCCAGCAATAAAATGTGCTGGGTTGAACCGCAATCTTCACCGCCCAGGCTGCCGCTTTCGTTGTGACGGAAGCGGTTCTCGTCAATCAGGAAGAAACTGACTTCCACGCCCATCGAGACGCACCACTTCTGCAACAGCGTGCATTTGCGCTGCAGATTCAGGCGCTCTTCATTATCGAGCCAGGATTGATGGCAGACCCAGATATCAAGATCCGAGATGCTGTTCTGGCCAACAGACGAGGTGCTGCCCATAGAGTAGATAGCGGTGATCGGCATTTCGCCTTTCGGCGCATCGGCATGGCGCAGATCGCTGTCGCCGGTGAGGTCGGCCAGCAGCTGGCGTTGATTTTCATCAGGCGTGAAGAAGCTGATGCCATGTGGAACGCTACCTTCAAGGTAACCCGGCATCTGCGGATGTTGATAATGTAATAAGGTTGGCAGCAGACTGTAGACGCGCTGAAAAGCGGGTCCCATGGCAGCCAGCGCACGATCAACGCGCAGCTGGTTGATTGCATCCAGTCTCTGTTTCAGTGTCTCAATGTAGAGGTACAAGACGTTTCGCCTGATTGTCCCAGTGTTTAAGCACCCTGTTTCCATGCTCTGCCGCTTATTAAAAGTAAAAAGTGGGCAGATAATTGCTGGAAACGTGATCAATCTATCACTCGGCAGATTGACCGTAAAGAAAGTTGCGCTACTTAACAGTTTAGCACGTTCTTACCAGCTTCCCGCCTTTTCGGCACTGGTTGCCACGCTATGGCTTGATAAACCGGGCCTGAAACCGTACACAGGCCGTTTTCAATCCGTTGAAACTGACAGTATTCACCCAGAGATGATAGGATATTCAGTGAACGATAAAAATGGTTAACAGCATGTTAGACAAAATTTTCAGAATTGCTACAAGACAAAGTCCGCTCGCATTATGGCAGGCACATTATGTACAGCAGCGACTCATGAGTGCCCATCCGGGACTGCGCGTTGAGCTGGTGCCTATGGTCACCAAAGGTGACATTATCCTTGATACGCCGCTGGCAAAAGTCGGTGGCAAAGGGCTGTTTGTCAAAGAGCTTGAGCTGGCAATGCAGGATGGCCGTGCCGATATGGCGGTGCACTCTATGAAAGATGTGCCGGTCAGTTTCCCTGAAGGTCTGGGCCTGGTGACCATCTGCGAGCGCGACGATCCGCGCGATGCGTTCGTTTCTCATCATTATGATTCTATTGACGCGCTGCCACAGGGTGCCGTTGTCGGCACCTCCAGCCTCCGTCGTCAGTGCCAGATTAGCGCGCGCCGTCCGGATCTGGTGATCCGCTCGCTGCGTGGCAACGTCGGCACCCGCCTCGGCAAACTTGATGCCGGCGATTATGATGCGATTATTCTTGCCGTCGCCGGGCTGAAGCGTCTGGGGCTGGAAGATCGCATTCGCCAGGCATTGCCTGCCGACGTTTCCCTGCCCGCCGTGGGTCAGGGCGCGGTGGGCATTGAATGCCGTCTGGACGACACTACCTTAATCAGCCTGTTACAGGCGCTGAATCACGATGACACTGAAGTCTGTGTCAGAGCGGAACGCGCCATGAATACGCGCTTAGAGGGTGGCTGTCAGGTGCCCATCGGCAGCTTCGCGGTGCTGGAAGGCGATGAGCTCTGGCTGCGCGGTATGGTCGGCGCGCCCGATGGCCGGGTTATGGTCAGCGGTGAACGTCGTGGACCCCGCGCGCAGGCTGAACAGATGGGCATTTCACTGGCCGATGAACTGCTGAATGGCGGCGCGCGTGAAATTCTGAAAGAGGTCTACCAGGGGCAGCCGCCGGCATGACCATCCTGGTGACGCGCCCGGAACCCGCAGCGGCAGAGCTGGTGTCACGCCTGCATGCCCTTGGCAAACAGGCATGGAGCCTGCCGCTAATCGAATTTGCACCGGGCGCTGACCTCGATTCCCTGCCTCACAGGCTCGCCGGACTTTGTGCTGGTGACCTCGTCTTTATTCTTTCTCAGCAGGTTATTCACTACGCACAGCACGCGATTAAAGCATGGCCCACTGAGCTGGACTATTATGCAATTGGTCGCAGCACCGCGCTGGCGTTTCACACCGTCAGCGGACAGCAGGTAATTTGGCCTCATGCGCATGAAACCAGTGAGGAATTAATCAGGATAAACACGCTTCAGCAGGTTGCCGGTAAACGTGCGCTGATTCTGCGAGGCGATCCTGGACGTGAATTGCTGGCGGAGACATTAACCCGGCGAGGTGCTGAGGTAACGTTTGCTGCCTGCTACCAGCGCTGCCAGAAGCATTATGACGGGCCGGTTGAAGGCCGCCGCTGGCGCGATCGCGGCATCTCTGTGCTGGTGGTGACCAGCGGTGAAATGTTACAACAGCTTTTTTCGCTGTTCCCCGCGGTTGATCGCGAGGAATGGCTGCTCAACTGCCGACTGATAGTCGTCAGTGAACGTTTGGCTACCCTGGCCGCAGGATTGGGTTGGCAGGATATTCAGGTAGCCGATGGTGCCGATAACGATGCGCTGCTGCGCGCGTTACGCTGAACTTTAACAATGGGATGTGCCACATATGACGGAACAAAAAGACTCCTCCGCCATGGTTGAAGAAACCACCCCAGCGGTCGACCGCTCTCCTTCCAGCAACAGCACGCCATCACGCAATGCGAAAAATGGTGGTATGGTGTTGGGTGCCGTTGCGATTGTCATCGCGCTGGCGACAGGTGCGGGTTTATACCTTAACGGGAAACATCAGGCTGATTTACAGGCACAAACCAATCAGAAGCTGAGCGATCAGTTAAGCGCGTTGCAGCAGCAGGCCAGCAGCGATAAACAGCAGCTGACACAGCAACTGAGTGGCGCTGAAACAGCCCTGCAGACGGCACAGCAGCAGCAGACCGCGTCAGCAAAAGAGCTGGAAACGCTGCGTGAAAAAGTGGCTGTGATTTCTGGCAACGACGTGCGTAGCTGGCTGCTGGCACAGGCGGACTATCTGGTGAAACTGGCTGGCCGCAAACTCTGGAGCGATCAGGATGTCACTACCGCCGCGGCATTGCTGAAAAGCGCCGATGCCAGCCTGGCTGACATGAACGATCCCAGCGTCATGAATGTGCGTCGTGCGCTGACCCAGGATATCAGTAACCTCTCTTCCGTTACGCAGGTTGACTACGACGGCGTGATCCTCAAGCTGAATCAGCTGTCGAACAACGTTGATAATCTGCGTCTGGCCGACAACGACAGCGATGATGCGCCGATGGACAGCGATGGCGGCGAACTCTCAGGTTCAGTGCGCGAATGGCGTCAGAATCTGGTGAAAAGCTGGCATAACTTTATGGATGATTTTATTACCATCCGCCGCCGCGATAACACCGCACAGCCGCTGCTGGCCCCGAATCAGGATGTTTACCTGCGTGAGAATATCCGCTCGCGTCTGCTGATCGCTGCGCAGGCCGTACCGCGTCATCAGGATGAGATTTATAAACAATCTATCGACACCGTGTCCGCCTGGGTTCGCGCCTGGTACGACACCAATGATGCCGCTACCAAAGCCTTCCTTGCCCAGCTGGATGAGCTGAGCCAGCAGAACATCAATATGGATCTGCCGGATAACCTGGAAAGTCAGCCGTTGCTGGAACAGCTGATGCAGACCCGCGTGCGGAACCTGTTGGCGCAACCGTCTGCCGCTGCTAATCAGCAGGGAGGCTAAGCATGCTTAAGGTATTTATCCTCTTTATCCTGCTGATTGCGGGCGTGGTACTGGGACCGATGATTGCCGGTCATCAGGGCTACGTGCTGATTCAGACCGATAACTGGAATATCGAAACCAGTGTCACCGGCCTGGTGATTATCCTGATCATCAGCCTGCTGGTGATTCTGGCGATGGAATGGCTGCTGCGCCGCGTGCTGCACACCGGGGCGCGTACCCGCGGCTGGTTTACCGGCCGTAAGCGCCGTCGCGCCCAGCGTCATACTCAGTCTGCGCTGATGAAGCTGGCAGAAGGCGATCACCGTCAGGTGGAGAAACTGCTGTCTAAAGATGCCGATCACGCCGATGTGCCGGTAGCCAACTATCTGCTGGCCGCGGAAGCCGCCCAGCAGCGTGGCGATGAAATTCGTGCCAATCAGCATCTTGAACGTGCCGCTGAGCTGTCCGAAAGCAATACCATCCCGGTTGAAATTGCCCGCGCTCGTATTCAGCTGGCCCGTAACGAAGATCACGCTGCGCGTCACAGCATTGACCGTCTGCTGGAAGTGGCTCCGCGTCACCCTGAAGTGCTGCGTCTGGCCGAACAGGCGTATATCCGCACCGGTGCCTGGAGTGCATTGCTGGATATTCTGCCTGCTATGCAGAAGGCGCAGGTTGGCGATGAGCTCCATCGTGATGCGTTACAGCAGCAGGCCTGGCTGGGACTGATGAATCAGGCAATGGCCGATCAGGGCAGCGATGGCCTGAAGCGCTGGTGGAGCACGCTGAGCCGCAAAACCCGTCAGGATACAACCCTGCAGGTCGCTATGGCGGATCATCTGATTGAATGCAACGATCACGACACCGCACAGTCGATCGTGCTGGAAGGCCTCAAGCGTCATTATGACGATCGTCTGGTGCTGCTGATGCCGCGCATCAAAAGCGGCAATCCGGAAGCGCTGGAGAAGGCATTACGCCAGCAAATCAAACAGCATGGCGCAACGCCGTTGCTGCACAGTACGCTGGGACAGTTGCTGATGCGTCATGGTGAATGGCAGCAGGCAGCAGACGCGCTGCAGCAGGCGCTGGCACAGCGTCCGGATGCGTTCGATTATGCGTGGCTGGCGGATGTCTATGATCGTCTGCATCGTCCGGAAGAGGCCGCGAAAATGCGCCGTGAAGGATTGTTGCTGACGCTGAAGAATAATCCTGACGTCTGATGCTGTTTCCAGACAGGACAAAGCCGGGCTCGCCCGGCTTTTTTGTGCCTGCAATCTGCCATCCTGTTTTCGCAGGCAAAAAAAACACCTGCCACTGGCAGGTGTAAGATCAGGTCGGTAAGACAACCGGGAGGTACCTGACTCAACGTGGTGTCTGTTAACCCTGTAAGACTTACGCGATACAGGCAGGCAGACAACAGGTACCTAAAATTGGCTCTGCATCATTCCCAGGTTTATGTAGCATCAGCAGACATAAGAGGTGGAATGAGCATCTACAGCAGAAGTATTGCACAAGCCGTGCCAGGTTAAGATTTATTTTTAAAATAACTATAAATCAATGTCTTAAACAGATCGACAAGTCTGATCATAGCGGGATATGGCATGAAGTGTCGGTATCCGGCGACAGCTGGCATTTTCTCTGTCTCTGGATGGAGACAGCAAGGTAATTCTTACGGTGATTTCAACAATAACAATGGCTTATTTGTCTGCGATTCACGACGTTGCTACCCCTGCTTAAGCAATCTTATCTGACAACTGGCGAAATCAAAACGGGTAAGCTGGCATCAAAGGATAAGCTAACAAGCAGCCCGCTCTCACCACAGTGCGGGCTTCAGGGAGCATACGCCTTTCGCAAAGACGCAAAAGACGCCATCCCTGGCGGGCTCAGCGCGTGCCGTCCCTGGCCCGCGATGCTTTGCTACAGGCGTATGCTCCCTTCGCTTTAAGTCTGGCAGACGCATTAACTACTTACATAAGCTTCAGAGGGTTTACAGCAATGAAGAAGCTCAATGCGCAGGGAACACGGGCAGAGGAGGAAAGCGTCCCACGCCAGGGATGGCGTGGGCCGAGCGCCCATGGATGGCTTAAGCGACTTTCCGATCTGACCGTGTTCCCTTCGCAGGCTCAGATTTACAGCAAACTTATCTCGCCGTACCTGCCTAAACCTTCTGCAAAGGTCCTCACCCACTTTTCTACAGACGAAAAAAAACCTGTCTTTTCAGACAGGTTTCTAAAAATGGTCGGCGAGAGAGGATTCGAACCTCCGACCCACTGGTCCCAAACCAGTTGCGCTACCAAGCTGCGCTACTCGCCGATTTTTTTAACTGTTTTGCCTGGTGCGAAGAGAGGGACTTGAACCCTCACGTCCGTTAGGACACTAACACCTGAAGCTAGCGCGTCTACCAATTCCGCCACCTTCGCGTTTCCCAGCAAAATCTGGGGTGGCTAATGGGACTCGAACCCACGACAACTGGAATCACAATCCAGGGCTCTACCAACTGAGCTATAGCCACCACTATTCTCAATGTTACAGGTTTAAAATCTGCAGCATTTAAATCTTTACTGCCAACCGCGGTAAATCAACCACCGAAGCTCATGCGCACAAACGATATGGCGCGCCCGACAGGATTCGAACCTGAGACCTCTGCCTCCGGAGGGCAGCGCTCTATCCAGCTGAGCTACGGGCGCGTAGCGCCGTTGCGGATGTGCATACTAGAGATAAGCGCCCATCGTGTCTAGTGCTTTTTAAATAAAAAGACGCGTTTGATTACGCTTTGTGCATTTCGTCGACAAATAGTACACTTCCACTTTCGTGATGCCTGAAAATGCGGCATTTATCAGCAATATCAGAGTTCGCCGCGCCAGTGATAGCGCAAATATTTAAGCAGTTTTAATTGCCTGCGCAGGCGACTCGGCTGCCGAATCAGACGATAGAGCCACTCCAGCCCCAGCCGCTGCCAGATTTTAGGCGCGCGCTTCACATGGCCGGTGAAAACATCGTAGGTTCCGCCTACGCCCATATAGAGGGCATCAGGCCAGTATGCACGGCACG
The DNA here is from genome assembly GCF_030270445.1 of Pantoea sp. QMID4. NCBI lineage: Bacteria > Pseudomonadati > Pseudomonadota > Gammaproteobacteria > Enterobacterales > Erwiniaceae > Pantoea > Pantoea sp. QMID4. The sequence continues at coordinate 54,746 of NZ_BSXL01000009.1, forward strand.
CCAGCATCAGCAGCTCCTGACGTGGCGAGCCCAGCGCCACGGTCACCAGCTTCGCACCGCTGGCCGCAATCCGGGCAAACAGCGCATCCTGATCGGCTGGCGCAAAATAGCCATCCTGCGCCCCGACAATATTCACATTCCACTGACGACGTAACTTATCGCAGGTTTCATCCAGCACCTGCTGGCGACCGCCGATAAGAAATACCGGCGTCCCTTCCCGCCCGGCGCGCTCCATCAGCGCTTCCCATAAATCGGCCCCCGCAATGCGCTGCACTGACGCCTGCGGATACTTTTTACGAATCGAACGCACGATGCTGATGCCATCGGCATACGCATATTCCGCCTGCGCTAACAGCGTGCGCAATCCTTCATCCCGCTCAGCGGTCAGGATCTTCTCCGCATTGATGGCCACTAAAATACCGCTGCGAACGCTCTGCGGCGGCATCAGAAAATTCACTGCCGACGGCATGTTTTCGAAACCATATAAATCAACGCCGCGAATACGGTACTGCGGCGTCTCAGTTAACGTTGTCATATCTTCCGTCAATCCCAGAGGTTAATCAGAGCGGGCTGTGCAACACCCGCCTGCTGCGGTCGCGAATCAAACCTGCGCGATCCAGTAACCAGAAAAGTAATTTAGCCATGCCCAGACAGGCAGCAAAAATGAGGCAGAAAAACACCACTCGTGAGCCGAACGCATCGAGACCTTCGCGTGCCAGTACGATCATGTTAAACACTGCGCCAAAACAGAAGCTTTGCAGGATGGCGCCGGTGTACCGGTTGGCCTCAAGGCAGCCACGCTGATAGATCGCATCAAAGGCTTTAATAATCATCCCTACCGCAACAGCGCCAGCTGGAATGGCCCAGACGCCGCCCATTACCACCAGGGAGCCGATCAGCGTGGGTGAAATCGCCAGGCCCGAATGGTTATTCAGCACTTCCCATGTGAAGTAGTTGGCACTGTTCAACACCGCCAGCGGCCGATCCGGCCAGAGCCAGGTTGGAATAAACACGTAGAAATCACGCCACAGTGGTGCCAGCCCCTGAAACTCAATTTTGTCGTAGTTATCCAGCAGCCGGGCGAGATTCTCCCACGGCGAGAAGGTATCACGCGTCAGATACAGGAAGGTATAGAACGCTTCATCGCCCATCACGTCGAGGTTATAGCGGCGCAGCGCCAGCCAGAACATCCCCCCAATCGCCATCACACCCGCCGTTGCCAGCATCCACAATGTGATCCAGCCACGGGTAATCCCGATAAACAGGAACAGGGCAAACGCAATAATGATATTGGCGCGGGTTCCGCCCACCAGTGCGTAAGTCAGTAAACCAAAGGCCACCGTCACGACCAAAAACAGCAGCCAGTTGCGGCGGGTCGGCCGTAAAAAGTAGGGGGTCAGCATCGCCGGAATAAAGAAATAGAAGAAACGTTTAAGCGCTACTCCCGATACTTCGCTGGAGAAAATCTGGTTGTAGGCGGTCAGGCGGAACAGCAGAAAACCGTTGTGAATAAAGAACACCGTCACGGTACCCAGCGCGACCAGCGCCAGAATCACACAGGTCAGGTGGGTTTCAACCCTGTTCATCTGCAGCCAGGGCTTCGCCGGCGGCGCACCAGCAGGTTTCAGCCGCACTTTATAGCTGACGTAATAAATGGCGTAAAACGCCGTGGCCGACAGCAGTGCCTCAAGCAGATTCTCAACCGGCATCACGTCCACGTTAAAGCGAAACACCAGCACGGAGGTCAGCGGAAAGCCAAAGTAAAAAGTCAGCAAGAACAGCAGCGTAAAGAACAGATGGAAGTTAAAACGGACGCGCTTAAACTCCCGCCATGTCAGCGTCAGAATAAAAACCAGCGACAGCAAATAGACCACCAGCAGGCCGCCAAACTGCATAAGACTCATGACAACTCCCCTTCGCTGAGTTGTAACGCTGCGCGCCAGCCTGCCAGATAACCCGGCGCAAAGAAGGCGATAGCCTGTTTATCACAGCGCATCAGCTGCCGGCGTGCCTCGGCAATTACTGCAGGCGACAGCGTATCTTCGCTGAACAGTACCGGAAGCTGCTGCTCTGCCACATCACGCCAGAATGGGTTTTTTCGGGTCAGAACAAACGGCACGTTGGCCTGGATCAGCAGGCAAAGTGTGCCCACTCCCTGCTGACGTTCAAACATAAAATAGCCGACATGGCAGCGCGCCAGCAGGGCTAAGTAGTCATCAAACGCCAGATTTTCACGCAGCAGATTCACCTGCCCCTTCGGAAACAGCGTCTCTGCTGCGGCCTGAATCTGGCTGATATAAGCCTCATTTCCCGGCGGATAACCTAATGGGACTTCGATGCGCACCTGCTCGCCAAACTGTGCGTGAATCGCCTTTAAGCCTTCGATGTGCCGATTACTCGGATCGCCTGAATTGCCCAGCAGCAGCGTAAACAGCTCTGACGGCGCCGACTCAACGGCAGCATCGGGCATTCTGGTCGGGAAATAGAGCAGTGAACCAGGCACCCGGCGATGGCGATGCTGATAGTGATGCAGGTCGCCACGGGTCGCAAACACCTGTGCAACCCGTCCCTGCGCTATACGGCGAATCAGATAGAACAGGCGGAACTTCAGGCTGCGCGAATCTTCATAGAGATCGGCGCCCCAGACATGCCAGAACAGCTGGGAACGGCGCAGCCTACCGCTGAGTAATGCCAGCCAGATCCAGGGATTAAACTGACCATGGCAGAAGAAACGCTGCTGCGGATTTCTGGCCCGCTGCAATACTGCCTCTGCCAGCGCTTTCTTGCTGGCGAAGCACTCGATCTGTAACGCACTGAACGGAGACAGGCTTTCTGGCTGCTGCGTCACGACCATAAAATGGCGTGGCGAAGCCGCAGGCTGCTCAACGCTGAGAACGTCGTTGAAAAAGCGCAGCACTGTAAGATTGTGGTGGGGAATATCCGATCCCAAAACGTGAATTAAAGTCATTTTTTCCGGCAGTAAACAATAAAAGCGCCACAACACAGGGCAAAGTAAGCCATATAGGTAAACATATAGGCCTGCGCCGCACCCGTCGCGCCATCTAACGGGATCAGCCAGCGTGAGAACAGGGTCAGTAACAGAAACTGGCTGATCTCAGTCAGAACATAAAAGCGCAGCGAGGCTTTGGCGATAACCAGATATCCGAAAACATAGGCTCCGACCTTAAAAACATCGCCGCACAGCTGCCAGACAAAGAGCTCGCGCATTCCGCGAAAAGCCTCAGAGAACAGCAGACTGATGGCGAAATCGCGCAGCACCCAGACGCAAAAGCTGGCAACCGCCACGGCGGGCAGAACAAAGCGCAATGCACGGCCAATCTCACGCGCGATGTCGCGTTTGTTGTCGAGCCGCGCCAGCGTCGGCAGCAGCCAGACGCTAAACGTTGCGGTGATAAACTGCAGATAGGCATCGGAAATGCTGGTGACACCCTGCCACAATCCGACCTGCGCCCAGCCCTCCTGCTCTGCCAGCAGGTTACGCATCATGACCCAGGCAACCGGCAGGGTCACGGCCGTGATCAGCGCCATCAGGGTATATTTTGCCAGATTACGCGCCAGCTCAGGATGCCACTGTGGCCGCAGCCAGCTCAGCGGCAGCGGCGCGCGGCGTTTCAGCATCAGTAGCGCAGGCAGCAACAGCAAAGCCGGCACCAGCGCCAGACCAATCAGTGCCCCCTGATAGCCGCCCAGCCACCAGCAGAGCAGATAGCCCGCCACGCCAGTCAGACTACCGAGGATCAGCGCCAGCGCATTACCACGCGCGTCGCGATAGCCCTTCAGCAGCGCCAGGGTAAAGTTGGCCCAGGCGATGCCGAGCTGGAGAAAAGCGACGACGCGGATGACGCCCTGATAGCGGTCGTGACCAAACAGCGCGGTGCTGATGGGTGCTGCCGCCAGCAGAAACAGCAGCGCCAGCACGCCGGAAAAGCCCAGCACCATAGCCGATGCCGTGCCCACCATCGCCCGGAGTTGTCCGGGCTGCTGCTGATACTGCGCGACATAAGTGGTGACGCCGTTGAAGATGCCCGCGCCCGCCAGCACGCCCAGCACGGTGATCAACTGACGGAAGTTACCTGCCTGACCGACACCTTCGGGGCCGAAGCTGACCGCCAGCAGTTTGACCACCAGCAGACCAGACACAATTTTTACCAGCGTGGACGATGCGGTCCACACTGAGGCTCTGGCTAATGACATCAGGAAAAGAAGCTCAGCAGCGAGCTGATAACCGTGCTCTGATTATTATCCGACAGGTTATAAAACAGCGGCAGGCGCAGCAGACGTTCACTTTCCAGCGTGGTAAAGCGGTCGTCGCCGACAAACTGCGAGAAACGCTCACCGGCAGGCGAACTGTGCAGCGGAATATAGTGAAACACCGTCAGTATCTCGGCTTCTTTCATCCAGTTGATCAGCGCCTGGCGATCGTCCTGATCGCGCAGTTTGATATAGAACATGTGCGCATTGTGTTCGCAGCTGGCAGGGATCACCGGCAGGCTGATGCGTCCCTGAGTCGCCAGCAGCTGGAGTGCGTCATAATACCGCTGCCAGATGCGTAACCGCTGCTGGTTGATGCGCTCAGCGGCTTCCAGCTGCGCCCAGAGATAGGCTGCCTGCAGATCGGCCATCAGGTAGCTCGACCCCATATCACGCCAGGTATATTTATCGACCTGACCCCGGAAGAACTGGCTGCGGTTGGTGCCTTTTTCCCGCACGATCTCGGCGCGCTCGACCAGGCTGGCGTCGTTGATCAGCGTCGCGCCACCTTCGCCACCGGCGGTGTAGTTCTTGGTTTCGTGGAAACTGAAGCAACCAATATGACCGATGGTGCCCAACGCACGGCCTTTGTAGCGTGACATCACGCCCTGCGCCGCATCTTCAATCACAAACAGCTTATGCTTTGCCGCCAGCGCCATAATAGTATCCATTTCACAGGCCACACCGGCGTAATGGACCGGCACAATGGCGCGGGTTTTTTCAGTAATGGCCGCTTCGATCAGCATTTCATCGATGTTCATGGTGTCCGGGCGCACATCGACAAACACGATGCGCGCGCCGCGCAGCACAAAGGCGTTGGCGGTTGAGACAAAGGTATAGCTCGGCATGATCACTTCATCGCCAGGCTGCAGGTCGATTAACAGCGCCGCCATCTCCAGCGAAGCGGTACAGGAGGGGGTCAGCAGCACTTTTTTGCTGCCAAGACGCTGCTCCATCCACTGCTGACAGCGACGGGTAAATCCGCCGTCGCCGCACAGCTTGCCGCTGTTCATCGCCGACTGCATATACTCGATTTCTGTGCCCACAATCGGGGGCGCATTAAATGGAATCATGACCTTTCCTGTAAAACCAGTAGGCGGTGCTGTCCAGCCGGGCACCGCTGCGTAAATAGAGGCGCATCGCCGTGAGATTACTGAGCTGGGTAGCCACCCGAAGCTGAGCCAGCTGCCTTACCCGCGCCCAGTCAGCCGCCGCCAGCAGCAGTTGCTGACCCAGCCCCTGACCCTGCGCGTCAGGCATTACGCCCAGCAGGCCAATGCGGGCATCGCCATCCACTGCGCGCAGCGACACAAAACCCTGCAGCTGACCGGTAGCATCACTGGCCACCAGACACTGATCGTCAAACGTTCCGCGCACCGCATTCTCAATCCACTGCGCATAAAAACGACCGCTGGCGTCCGGTGCATACCAGGGCGCGCGAAAACGACTCTGGCTGAAGAGCTGAGAAGCCGCACCGCGCAGTAGCGGAATCTGTGCTTCGCGCGCAATACGAATCCCCGCCTGCCGTTCCGTCTCTCTAACCGCCAGCAACAGGTCCGCCTCGCCTTCTGCCAGCTGGAACTGATGCTGCTGCAGCGTATCAATCAGCGCCGTCTCGCTGGCAGCGACTTTCATCTGCACCAGCGCACAGGCATGGCGTAGTGCCTGCTCCAGCGGAATGTCACCTTCCGGCTCCAGCCGCACGGTCTCAACACCGAAGAATGCACTCTCCCAGCTAAGGGGATTAATACTGACGTGGACGGGCATGCAATAAATCCAGCAGGTACTGGCCGTAGCCGGTTTTTGTCAGCGCTTCGCCGGCAGCACGCAGCTGGTCATCACTGAGCCAGCTGTTACGCCAGGCGATCTCTTCCAGGCAGGCAATTTTAAAGCCCTGCCGTTTTTCCACCGTCTGCACAAACATGCTGGCTTCCACCAGGCTGTCATGGGTGCCGGTATCCAGCCAGGCAAAGCCGCGTCCCAACAGTTCGACCGTCAGCTCACCGCGATCCAGATACATCTGGTTAATGGCGGTAATTTCCAGCTCGCCCCGTGAAGAAGGCTTAACCTGTTTCGCGAATTCGATAACCTGGTTGTCATAGAAATAGAGTCCGGTGACCGCCCAGCGCGATTTCGGCTGCTGAGGCTTCTCTTCAATTGAGATCGCCTTGAAGTTATCGTCAAACTCCACCACACCGAAACGTTCCGGGTCCATAACCTGATAGCCGAACACCGTTGCGCCACAATTCTGTTCGACGACTTTCCGCAGCTTGGGACTGAAACCCTGACCAAAATAGAGGTTATCACCCAGCACCAGGCAGCAATTGTCCTCGCCGATAAAAGATTCGCCAATGATAAAGGCCTGCGCCAGCCCATCAGGACTGGGCTGCACCGCATAGCTGAGGCGTATGCCAAATTCACTGCCATCGCCCAGCAAACGTTCAAACTGCGCCCGATCTTCCGGCGTGGTGATCAACAGAATGTCTCGAATCCCCGCCAGCATCAGCACGGAGAGCGGGTAGTAGATCATCGGTTTGTCGTAAACCGGCAGAAGTTGCTTTGATACTGCCCGGGTTATCGGGTGTAACCGCGTGCCCGATCCGCCCGCTAAAATGATGCCTTTCATCGCTGCTCCTTACGCGGATTTAATGCGATAAGCCGAGGCGTTCGCCCTGATAGCGACCATCCAGAATGGCCTGCCACCAGGCGGGATTAGCCAGATACCATGCCACGGTTTTACGCATGCCGCTTTCAAAAGTTTCCTGCGGTACCCAGCCAAGTTCATGCGCAATTTTACTGGCATCAATGGCATAGCGCTGATCGTGACCGGGCCGGTCAGTGACATAGGTAATCAGGTCGCGATAATGCGCCAGCCCGGCAGGTTTCTGCTCTGCGGCCAGCTCTTCAAGCAGGCTGCAGATGGTTTCGACTACCTCAATATTGCGGCGCTCATTATGACCACCAATATTATAGGTTTCGCCTGGCTTGCCCTGACTGACCACCTGATAGAGTGCGCGAGCGTGATCTTCAACGTAGAGCCAGTCACGAATCTGCTGGCCGTTGCCGTAAACCGGTAAGGCTTTGCCGGCCAGCGCATTGATGATGGTTAGCGGAATCAGCTTCTCCGGGAAATGGCAGGGGCCGTAGTTGTTTGAGCAGTTGGTGACCAGTGTGGGCAGGCCGTAAGTGCGCAGCCAGGCCCGCACTAAATGGTCGCTGCTGGCCTTAGAGGCGGCGTAAGGACTGCTTGGCGCATAAGGAGTGGTTTCGGTGAAATAAGCCTGGCTGTCATGCAGATCACCAAACACTTCATCGGTCGAGATATGGTGGAACAGAAAAGCTGTCTTGCGCGCTTCATCCAGGTTTTGCCAGTAAGAACGCGCGGCTTCAAGCAACTGCCAGGTCCCGACAATATTAGTCTCGATAAAGGCCACCGGCCCGTCAATCGAGCGATCAACATGGCTTTCAGCCGCAAGATGCATCACGCAGTCTGGCTGATGACGGGCAAAAACCTGATCAAGCGCCGCACGATCACAAATGTCCACCTGCTCAAAACAGAAGCGGGGCGAATCGGCCACGCTGGCGAGTGAGGTCAGATTTCCGGCATAGCTGAGTTTATCGACCACCACGACCTGATGTCCGGTTTCTGCAATCAGAAAGCGCACCAGAGCCGAGCCGATAAAACCGGCACCGCCCGTGATCAGAAAGCGCTTCATCGCCACACACCTTTGGTGTCGACAATCCAGTTCTGCTGAACGTCGGCGGCATCAATAGCGCGGAAGGCGCGGTGATCGACCAGCATCACCAGAATATCGGCCTGGGCCAGCGCCTGCTCGCAGGAGACCAGCTCAGCTTTGTCAGCCAGCGAGGCAGCAAGCTGCTCAATGTGCGGTTCAACTACCCAAGTCTTGCCGCTGTGCCATTCGGCAATCTTCTGAGCCACGCCCACCGCCGGGCTTTCGCGCAGGTCGTCGATATTCGGTTTAAAGGCCAGGCCAAAGCAGGCGATGGTGATATCGCTGGCGCGTTTGCCGGTTTGCGTCAGGCAGTCCGCCAGCGCGGTTTTCACCTGGTCCAGCACCCACTGCGGCTTGGCGTCATTCACCTCGCGCGCAGTACGGATCAGGCGGGCTAGTTCGGGATTCTGCGCCACGATAAACCAGGGATCAACGGCGATACAGTGCCCCCCGACGCCCGGACCCGGCTGCAGAATGCTGACGCGCGGATGGCGATTCGCCAGCGCAATCAGCTCCCAGACGTTAATTCCCTGATCAGCACAAATCAGCGACAGCTCATTGGCAAAGGCGATATTCACGTCACGGAAGCTGTTTTCGGTCAGCTTGCACATCTCGGCGGTACGGGCGTTGGTTTCAACGCATTCACCTTTTAAAAACAGACGATAAAGCTCGCTGGCGCGCGCGGAACAGGCGGGCGTCATGCCGCCAATCACCCGGTCGTTATTAATCAGCTCAACCATCACCTGACCAGGCAGCACGCGCTCCGGGCAGTAGGCGACAAAAATATCGGGCGTCTCACCGTGCTGCGGAAAACGCAGATCGGGACGCGCCGCCGCCAGCCAGTCGGCCATCTGTTCGGTGCTGCCCACCGGCGAGGTCGATTCCAGAATTACCAGATCGCCCTTTTTCAGAACCGGCGCGATCGACTCCGCTGCGGCTTTTACAAAGCGCAGGTCGGGCTGATGATCATCTTTGAATGGCGTCGGTACGGCGATCAGAAAAGCATCAGCGGCTTCAGGCTGCGTAGTGGCGCGCAGATCGCCACACGTAACAGCCGCATGCACCACCTGATCTAAATCGGGTTCCACAATGTGGATCGCGCCACGATTGATGATTTCTACAGCGCGCGCGTTAATATCCACGCCCACCACTTTTTTTCCCTTTGAGGCAAAAACGGCTGCCGTCGGCAGCCCAATGTATCCCAGTCCAATCACGGAAATGGTTTCAAAACTCATAATTCGGCTCGGTTATCTTTTAAGGCTTGTAAAATTCGACCACAGGCTTTGCCATCGCCATACGGATTATGAGCATGGCTCATCGCCTGCCAGGCATCGTCATCACTCAGTAATTCGCTGACGCTGGCGACGATTCTGGCGATATCGGTTCCCACCAGTCTGACGGTGCCGGCATCGACGGCTTCAGGACGCTCGGTGGTGTCGCGCATCACCAGCACCGGCTTGCCCAGTGAAGGCGCTTCCTCCTGAATGCCGCCGGAATCGGTAAGGATCAGCCAGGCGCGGTTCATCAGCCAGACAAAAGGCAGATACTCCTGCGGTTCAATCAGAATGATATTCTCAATGCCGCTGAGTATCCGGTTAACCGGCTCGCTGACATTGGGATTGAGATGCACCGGATAGACAATCTGCGCCTCGGGATGCTGGCGGGCAATCTGCGCCAGCGCGCTGCAGATACGTTCAAAACCGCCGCCAAAGCTCTCACGCCGGTGGCCGGTAACCAGCACCAGTTTCTTATCCGGGTCGAGAAACGGATAGCGCGCCGCCAGCTGTGCGTTCAGATTACTGTCGTCCAGCACCCGATCGCGAACCCACAACAGCGCATCAATGACCGTATTACCGGTTACGATAATGCGTGAGTCGGGCAGATTCTCCTGCAACAGGTTCTGTCGCGAGCGCGAGGTTGGGGTGAAATGCAGGCGGGCGAGATGGCCGGTCAGCTTACGATTGCCCTCTTCCGGCCACGGCGAAGCGAGATCGCCAGTACGCAGGCCGGCCTCCACATGCCCCACCGGAATTTGCTGATAAAAAGCCGCCAGGCTCGCCGCCAGCGTCGTGGTGGTATCACCATGCACCAGCACGATATCCGGTCTGAAGTCCAGCAGAACGGTTTTCATGCCGTCTAAAATGCGGCAGGTGATCTCGGTTAGCCCCTGTTCAGGACGCATAATGTTGAGATCGTAGTCCGGCTCCAGCCTGAACAGACGCAGCACCTGATCGAGCATTTCGCGATGCTGTGCGGTCACGCACAGTCGCGATTCAAAAGCGGGATCCTGCGACAGCGCCTGCACCAGCGGCGCCATTTTAATCGCTTCCGGACGAGTACCAAATACGGTCAGAACTTTCACACTGTTTCTCTCAATCATGCGCGTCTGACATCAGACGCGGACGACGTGCCAGCGCCACACCCGCGCCTGTTAATGCCCCAACGGCACCCCACATAATCATCATGAACAGACGTCGCGGACTGTCACGTGATACCGGCTCTTCCGGCGTACGCAGATAACGGTAGGTCTGGAACTGGCTGTTCAGTTTTGGTCCGGTCTGCAGCGTGGTCAGCATTGCTCTGTTCTGATCATAGCTGATATCAAACCCCGGGCCGGTGGCACGCAGGGTATCAAGCTGTCCCTGTAAAACGGGCTGGCCCAGCAGGAACAGGTCACTGTCTGCCAGATTCTCACCCGCTTCGCGCGTCTGTTTCTCGTTGATGCCCTGCTGGCTGGCGACTTTCAGCGCCTGCTCCAGCCGATGCTGCTGGCGCTGGAAAACTGCGTTAGCTACATCTTCCTGACGTTTCACCTGCGCCTGCAACTGGTCGGTACGCGCCCGCCAGGCCCCTTTTAACTCATCATTAAGATGACGCGCGGCGCGCTCACTGGCGTAAGCGATATACTGCCGCAACAGATTGTTGGCATCGCCCGCGGTTTCCGCTTTCAGTTTGACGTTATCGGGCAGGTTATGTGCCGCGTCAGCAGGCGTGAACAGGATGTTGCCGATCAAATCGTCGAGCAACGCGGCATCGTTATGCGCATTGCCGGTTTTACGGTTCTTGTAGTAATCCGTTTGCTGCCAGAATTCCCGACGCGTATCCCAGGAGGAAAGCTGCATGGTGAACTCCTGATAAACCTGATCCATCACCGTCGGTGACGGCGCAGCCAGCGTCAGGGCATTGTTGCGCACATCCAGATTGGTCAGAAACTGCTGCTGTGCATAGTAAGAGCCCAGCATATTCACCGTCGGGCGATCGGTAATCGCCGTGGTGCTCCAGACCTGTTTCAGCAGCAGCGTTGCCAGCCAGGCGATCAGAGCAAACAGCAGCGCCAGCCCGACAATCCAGCGTTTACCACGCCATAAACGGCAGCTCAGGCCGCGAATATCCAGTTCGTTGTCCACAACGTCAGCAGGCATGGCAGAGGTATCCTTTTTCAGCATCGGGTTCATTTATTTTTTGCTTCGCGATGTTGGCTCAGACGACGCTTGATACGCCGGACGCGTCGCGCCACGCGCCACGCATGCTTCAGGCAGTAGCCATAAACCATAAAAGCGCCCAGGAACAGCAGCAGCATCACCCACTCCGGGATGAACGCCAGATATTCACCCAGTACACCGATACCGGCGAGGATGGCCGCCGCAACGGTAATCAGGACAAAGGCCTGACGCGAGGTAAAACCGGCACGCATAATCAGATGGTGGATGTGCTGACGATCGGCCGAGAATGGGCTCATGCCTTTGCGCAGGCGACGATACATAATCGCCACCATATCCATCAGCGGAATGGCGATCAGCCAGAGTGCGGTAACGGGTGTAATGGGATGGCTCAGGCCCTGCGTCGTTTCCAGCAGAATCCAGATAATGGTGAAGCCGATCATGGTGCTGCCGGCATCGCCCATAAAGACTTTGAAACGACGCCCCAGGAAACCGAGGTTAAGCAGAATATAGGGCAGCGTGGCGGCAATCATCGCAAAACACCACATCGCGAGGCTGGTCTGGCCGTCGAAGTAAAGGATGATGCCCATTGCGGCAAAGGTGACCGAGGAGAGTCCGCCCAGCAGACCATCGATCCCGTCTACCATATTGAAGGCGTTGATCGCAGCCCAGACGGCAAACAGGGTCAGCACATAGCCGAAGGGCCCCACGATAAGCTCGAACGGACCGACGATAAAGCCCAGGCTGAGCAGATAGAGTTTTGCGCCAAACATCATGACCAGCGCGACAATGGCCTGCACGACTGCGCGAATTTTAACGCTGATATCGAATCGGTCATCCAGTGCGCCAACCAGCACCAGTACACCGGCGCAGCCCAGATAGAGCAGCGCGTGTGGCAGATAGTAGTTAGTAATGGCAAACGTAAAGCAGATACCTGCGAACACGGAAATGCCGCCCACCAACGGAATCGCGCCATGATGACGTTTACGTGAGTTAGGCTTATCAACTAAACCAATTTTTTTAGCTGCTTTTCGAGCAAAAAAGAGGAAAGCCAGGGAAAAGAGAAAAATTAAACCAAGCTCAGTACTCATAGTGAGTAAATTCACGTTAAACGCTCTCAGCTAACATCCCGCACCACAATACGCCAAAAAGCGCGCCTGGTGCTGCGTCGGATTCCGAATTCTGCATAAAGAGACAGACGAACGGTCATAAATTCGCCATCACTACCACAGTCATTATAAATGCTCCTGCCAGTGTTCAATCCTATAGCTCACAAATGAAAAACGCCACGCTGAGACGTGGCGTAAGGTCGATTTTCTGCCCATTTGAACTAAAAAAGCCGAATCTGTGGTCCGGCCTGGCAGTATCGGATTATGAACGCTTCATCATATCGAAGAATTCATCATTGGTTTTAGTCATCGCCAGCTTGTTGATGAGGAATTCCATTGCGTCGATTTCGCCCATTGGGTGAATAATCTTACGCAGGATCCACATCTTCTGCAGCTCTTCCTGAGAAGTGAGCAGCTCTTCTTTACGCGTACCAGAACGGTTGTAATCAATCGCCGGGAAGACGCGTTTTTCAGCAATTTTACGGGCGAGATGCAGTTCCATGTTACCGGTACCTTTGAACTCTTCGTAAATGACTTCATCCATCTTCGAACCGGTATCAACCAGCGCGGTCGCGATGATGGTCAGGCTTCCTCCCTCTTCCACGTTACGTGCAGCACCAAAGAAACGCTTTGGACGATGCAGGGCGTTGGCATCCACACCACCGGTCAGGACTTTACCTGAAGCAGGAACCACGGTGTTGTAGGCACGCGCCAGACGTGTGATGGAGTCGAGCAGGATGATGACATCTTTTTTATGCTCAACCAGACGCTTGGCCTTCTCGATTACCATTTCAGCAACCTGAACGTGGCGCGAAGCGGGTTCATCGAAGGTTGAGGCGATAACTTCACCTTTCACCAGACGCTGCATCTCGGTCACTTCTTCCGGACGCTCATCAATCAGCAGCACCATCAGCACGCAATCCGGGTAGTTGTACGCCAGACTCTGCGCGATGTTCTGCAGCAGCATGGTTTTACCGGCTTTCGGCGGTGCCACGATCAGACCACGCTGACCACGACCAATCGGCGATGCCAGATCGAGTACGCGAGCGGTTAAATCTTCCGTTGAGCCATTACCCCGCTCCATACGCAGACGCTTATTTGCGTGCAGCGGCGTGAGGTTTTCGAACAGAATCTTATTACGCGCGTTTTCCGGCTTATCGTAGTTAACTTCGTTAACTTTCAGCAGTGCAAAATAACGTTCACCTTCTTTTGGTGGACGGATTTTGCCAGAGATGGTGTCACCAGTGCGGAGGTTAAAGCGGCGGATTTGACTGGGGGAAACATAGATATCATCAGGGCCGGCGAGGTAGGAGCTGTCTCCGGAACGGAGGAATCCAAATCCATCCTGAAGAATCTCCAGCACGCCATCACCAAAGATGTCTTCGCCGCTTTTCGCGTGCTGCTTCAGGATGGAAAAGATAATGTCCTGCTTGCGCATGCGAGCCTGATTTTCCAGCCCCATATTTTCGCCGAGAGTAATCAGCTCAGCAACCGGCGTATTCTTTAATTCGGTAAGATTCATAGTGATGGGTTCTTAAACTCGGGGTAATACTCGGAATGTTTGTCGTGAGTGGTATGGCAATTAATCCATGCCGTTAATGGCTCTTTTCGGCTCTTCCCGACGATCATCGTATGAAATGGCGATCGGTATGCAGGCAGATGTCCGAATGTGATGCCAGAGTTGGAGCTAACCGTAAGATTGCTGAACCGCTCTATCTTTATAAGGTACAGGGCGACAGGGTTCAACAAGGGAAAACTTTCAGATGCAAACTACAAGGTAAGTTCGTAATGCAGTATCGGTAACTTAGCACGCCCGAAAGCGAACGTCCAGCAGCAGGAGATAAATTCACCACTGCCAGACGTTCAGCCCTGAATTACGCCAGGTTGGCGTTCAGGAACTCTTTCAGCTGGCCTTTAGACAGCGCGCCCACTTTGGTCGCGGCGACTTCGCCATTTTTAAACAGTAGCAGCGTCGGGATACCACGAATGCCGTATTTCGGTGCCGTGCCTGGGTTATCATCAATATTCAGCTTAGCGATGGTCAGCTTGCCATCATACTCTTCTGCAACTTCATCAAGGATGGGCGCGATCATTTTGCAAGGACCACACCATTCAGCCCAGAAATCTACCAGTGTAACGCCGTCGGCTTTCAGCACGTCGGTGTCGAAACTGTCATCAGTCAGATGAACGATTTTATCGCTGCTCATGTTTTACTCCAAAGATTATGCCTGGCGAATTGGCGTAATATATACCAATGTTGGTTGACTTTATTTCATCGGATACGCTTTCGTAAAGCGATAGTAAGCTGATATTCTACCACACTATGAGCAAAACACACTTAACTGAACAGAAGTTTTCCGACTTCGCCCTGCACCCAAAAGTGGTGGAAGCCCTTGATAGTAAAGGCTTTCAATACTGCACGCCGATTCAGGCGTTAGCTCTGCCTTTTACGCTTTCAGGGCGTGATGTTGCAGGCCAGGCGCAAACCGGTACCGGCAAAACGATGGCGTTTCTGACGTCAACGTTTCATCATCTTCTCTCTCATCCTGCGGCGGAAGGTCGTCAGGTTAACCAGCCACGGGCTTTAATTCTTGCGCCGACGCGTGAACTTGCTGTGCAGATTCATGCGGATGCCGAACCTCTTACCGCCTCAACCGGCCTGAAACTGGGTCTCGCCTATGGCGGAGACGGTTATGACAAACAGCTGAAAGTGCTGGAACAGGGCGTTGATATTCTGGTGGCAACTACCGGCCGCCTGATCGATTACGCGAAGCAGAATCATGTCAATCTCGGTGCCATTCAGGTCATGGTACTGGACGAAGCCGATCGCATGTTCGATCTCGGCTTTATTAAAGATATCCGCTGGCTGTTCCGTCGCATGCCGCCTGCTACGCAGCGTCTGAGCATGCTGTTCTCGGCGACGCTCTCTTACCGCGTCCGTGAACTGGCGTTTGAGCACATGAACAGCGCTGAATATGTGGAAGTGGAACCGGAACAAAAGACCGGCCATCGCATTCAGGAAGAGCTTTTCTATCCGTCTAACGAAGAGAAAATGCGCCTGCTGCAGACCCTGCTGGAAGAAGAGTGGCCCGACCGCGCCATTGTATTCGCCAACACCAAACACCGCTGTGAAGATATCTGGGGCCATCTGGCTGCCGATGGACACCGTGTTGGTCTGCTGACCGGCGACGTGGCTCAGAAAAAGCGCCTGCGCATTCTGGATGATTTCACTAAAGGTGATGTGGATATTCTGGTCGCCACCGATGTGGCCGCTCGCGGTCTGCACATTCCGGCTGTGACGCACGTCTTTAACTACGATCTGCCAGATGACTGTGAAGATTACGTTCACCGTATTGGTCGTACCGGTCGTGCCGGCGCCAGCGGACACTCTATCAGCCTGGCCTGTGAAGAGTACGCGCTGAACCTGCCTTCAATTGAAGAATACATTGGCCACAGCATTCCGGTCAGCAAATACAGCAGCGAAGCGTTATTGACCGATTTACCGCCGCCCAAACGTCTGCAACGCAGCCGTACCGGCAATGGCCAGCGTCGCGGAGGGAATAGCGCCAATCGTCGCGGTGCTCCACGTAACAACAACCGCAAACGTTCAGGTTAGGCCACCATGCTCAGCGCGTCGTCACTTTATGCAGCGATCGATTTAGGGTCTAACAGCTTTCATATGTTGGTGGTGCGCGAAGTCTCTGGCAGTATTCAGACCGTCGCAAAAATTAAGCGCAAGGTTCGCCTTGCTGCCGGTCTGGATAAAAATAACCTGTTGTCAGCCGACGCGATGTCGCGTGGCTGGCAATGCCTCAGACTCTTCTCTGAACAACTGCAGGATATTCCCCCCGATCAGATTCGCGTGGTGGCGACCGCCACGCTGCGTCTGGCTGCCAATGCGCAGACCTTCCTCGACACCGCCCAGCAGATTCTCGGCTGTACCATCAACGTCATCAGCGGCGAAGAAGAGGCGCGCCTGATTTATCAGGGCGTGGCCCACACTACCGGCGGTTCCGACAAGCGCTTAGTGGTCGATATCGGCGGCGGCAGTACCGAACTGGCTACCGGCGACGGCTCACACGCATCAGTGTTGTTCAGCCTGTCGATGGGTTGTGTGACGTGGCTGGAGCGCTTCTTCAGCGATCGTCATCTGGCAAAAGAGAACTTCGACCAGGCTGAGCAGGCGGCCCGTGAGATGATCCAGCCGATTGCCGCGCAGCTGCGTGCACAGGGCTGGCAGGCCTGTGTCGGGGCATCCGGCACGGTTCAGGCGCTGCAGGAGATCATGGTGGCGCAGGGTATGGATGAGCGCATCACGCTGAATAAACTGCAGCAGCTGAAGCAGCGCGCCATTCAGTGCGGCAAACTGGAAGAGCTGGAAATTGAAGGACTGACGCTGGAACGGGCACTGGTGTTCCCCAGCGGCCTGTCGATCCTGATCGCTATCTTCCAGGCGCTCAGCATCGATAGCATGACGCTGGCTGGCGGTGCACTGCGGGAAGGACTGGTTTACGGCATGCTGCATCTGCCGATTGACCGCGATATCCGTACCCGCACACTGCACAACGTTCAGCGCCGTTTCAGCATCGATGTCGAACAGGCAGACCGCGTGCGTCAGCTGGCAGAGAGCTTTTTCCGTCAGGTTTCCACGCCGTGGAAGCTGGATCAGCGCTGTCGTGAGCTGCTGCTCAGCGCCTGCGCGATCCACGAAATTGGCCTGAGCGTCGACTTCCGTCATGCGCCACAGCACGCGGCGTATCTGGTGCGTCACCTCGATCTGCCTGGCTTCACACCGGCGCAGAAGAAGCTGCTGGCCTGTTTACTGCAAAATCAGAGCGGCAGCATCGATCTGGCATTGCTGACTCAGCAAAACGCGCTGCCGCCGCGCCTGGCGGAACGGATGTGCCGTCTGCTGCGGCTGGCGATTATTTTCTCCACCCGCCGTCGCGACGACACCCTGCCTGCAGTGCGGCTACTGGCAGACGATGACGCCCTGCATCTGACCCTGCCCGCAGGCTGGCTGGAGGCGCATCCGCTGCGCAGCGAACTGCTGGAGCAGGAAAGCCACTATCAGTCTTACGTCCACTGGTTGTTAACCCTGTCGTAATGGCACCCGCGTGAGGCGAATTTCTTTCGCCTCCTGCGAGGTTTAACTCTTCTTCGCCTTATCCAGCATCGCTCTCAATCCGGCGACCCGACTCTGCCCGGTTTTCATCCGCTCTTCCGCACTGACCACTTTGCGCTCGGTCTCCCATTGCAGATCGTCCTGCGGTAACTCCAGCAGGAAACGACTCGGTTCAGGCCGGATTAACTCACCATACTGCCGGCGTTCGCGACAGAGGGTAAAGGTCAGTTCTTTCTGCGCCCGCGTGATCCCCACGTAAGCCAGACGACGCTCCTCTTCGATGTTGTTCTCATCGATGCTGCTCTGATGCGGCAACAGCCCCTCCTCCATGCCCACCAGGAACACATAGGGGAACTCCAGACCTTTAGAGGCGTGCAGCGTCATCAATTGCACCTGATCCAGCTCTTCATCGCTTTCACCGCGCTCCATCATGTCGCGCAGGGTAAAGCGCGTCACCACCTGTGCCAGCGTCATCGGCTCATCAATATCGCTGCCTTCCAGCATTTCAGTCATCCACTGAAACAGTGTGTTGACGTTTTTCATCCGCATTTCGGCGGCTTTCGGGCTGCCCGAGGTTTCGAACAGCCAGCTTTCGTAGTCGATGCCGCGAATCAAATCACGGACGGCATTCACCGGCTCACGTTCGCTCAGCTGGATAATCTCATTCAGCCAGTGGGTGAAGCGCTGCAGATGCTCCAGACCACGGCCGCTCAGCGTCTGCCCCAGACCGACATCAAAACTGGCGTTAAACAGACTCTTGCTGCGCAGGTTGGCCCATTCACCGAGCTTCTGCAGCGTGGCCGGGCCAATCTCGCGGCGCGGCGTATTAACGATGCGCAGAAACGCGCTGTCATCCTCAGGATTGGTCAGCACACGCAGATAGGCGAGCAAATCTTTAATCTCCGGCCGGGAGAAGAAGGAAGTGCCGCCAGAAATGCGATAGGGGATACGGTTCTGCATCAGAAACTTTTCAAAAGTCCGTGACTGATGGTTGCCGCGATAGAGAATCGCGTAATCTTTATACTGCGTGCGGTTAATAAAGTGATGCGCGATCAGTTCACCGGTGACCCGCTCCGCCTCATGCTCTTCGCTGTTGGCGGTCAGCACTTTCAGCTCGCTGCCCTGCCCCAGTTCCGAAAAGAGCCGCTTCTCAAAAACGTGTGGATTATTGGCAATCAGGATATTGGCCGCCTTCAGGATGCGCTGCGAAGAGCGGTAGTTCTGCTCCAGCTTCACCACCTCCAGCGCCGGGAAATCCTGATTCAGCAGCACCAGATTCTGCGGCCGTGCGCCGCGCCAGGAATAAATCGACTGGTCATCGTCGCCGACTACCGTGAAGCGCGCGCGTGCGCCAACCAGCAGCTTAACCAGCTCATACTGACTGGTGTTGGTGTCCTGATACTCATCCACCAGCAGATAGCGGATACGCTGCTGCCAGCGCTCGCGTACTTCCTGATTACGCTGCAGCAGCAGCGTTGGCAGCAGGATCAGGTCGTCAAAATCGAGCACATTACATGCCTTAAGATGCTGACTGTAGAGGGCATAGCAGTGAGCAAAGATATTGTCCTGCTGCGATCGCGCCTGCGCAGCGGCACCCTGCGGATCGATCAGATCATTTTTCCAGTTAGAAATGGTGGAGATAAGCTGCTGCAACAGCGTCTTATCCTCCTCCAGCCACTCTTTGGTCAGTTCTTTCAGAAGGGCGAGCTGATCCTGATCGTCGAACAGCGAGAAGTTCGACTTCATGCCCAGCGCCGCCGTTTCGCGCTTAATGATCTCCAGTCCCAGCGTATGGAAAGTTGAGATCAGCAGGCCGCGCGCCTCTTTGCGGCCCAGCGTCTGCGCCACACGCTCTTTCATTTCGCGCGAGGCTTTATTGGTAAACGTTACCGCGGCGATGTGGCGCGCCTGATAGCCACATTCACGAATCAGATGGGCGATTTTGTTAGTAATCACGCGGGTTTTACCCGATCCCGCGCCCGCCAGTACCAGACAGGGACCGGTAACAAATTCGACGGCACGTTGTTGGCTGGGGTTTAAACGCATAAAAGAAATCGCCTGATTGAATCAAAAGAAAGGGGTTTATACTGGGCGGCAATTATACACAACCGAGATAGCAACATGGCGAAAACCGCGGCGGCTTTACACATCCTGGTCAAAGAGGAAGCGCTGGCAAAAGAGATTCTGGCGAAACTAGCGAAAGGCGGCAATTTTCAGGCGCTGGCAAAGAAGCACTCTACCTGTCCTTCCGGCCGGAAGGGGGGCGATCTGGGTGAGTTCCGGCAGGGACAGATGGTGCCGGCCTTTGATAAAGCGGTCTTTACCTGCCCGCTGCTGACGCCTTACGGGCCGGTAAAGACCGGCTTTGGTTATCACATTATCAAAGTGCTCTACCGCAACTAGTTACTTCTTCTGTTTCATCTGCTGCAGGACGGTGCTGCACTGGTTGTCTTCGTTATCACTTGGCGAGATCATGGCCAGCAGCGCGGCTGCCGGACCAACGACCGCACCCAGTACCACGGCAGCGGCACCGCGGGCCAACAGTGGCCCCGCTTTCACGCCTGCATCCGGATTTTTAAACGTACCGCGCACGTAGAGCGGCGAGCGCAGCGTCACGATGCGGATGCCCTTGCTCTCCGGATTCACCGACAGATCCAGCCGCTCACTGCCGAAGTTCGCATTCCCTGACACATTGATAATCGCGTTCTCGGTATCAAACACAAACAAATTAGGCGTCGCCACACCATTCTGCAGTCTGAGATCGGTCGCGGCGCAGTTGATACGCACCTGGTCATCGCCAAACAGCTTGCCCACCACGTAATTACCGACGTTGAGTCCGGCAATCTCCATCAGGCTGCGGCTGATCAGTCCATCATTCATCAGCAGCTTAAGCTGACCGTTGCTGGTCGCCAGCAGATCGGCCACTGAATTACCGGTACCGGTAAAGCTGGCATCGCCATTGAGCTGACCACGGCTGCTCTTCATTGCGTCCACCGTCGGGAAGAGCTGACGCAGCTGCAGCTTACGGACATGAAGGTCAACCCGGCCACGCATCGGCGATCGATCGCCCTCCAGCCGGATGGTGCTGTTGAGACTGCCGCCTGCCACACCAAAGCGCAGCGGATCCAGCAGCAGATCGCCGCTTTTCAGCTGTAAGTGGGTGTAAAGATCGCTTAACGGCAGGGAATTACTGTGTTCGATTCGTTTGCCGCTGAACTTCACATCGGCATCCATCACGTCCCAGTTTTTAGTCTCAAATTTATCATGTGGCAGCACGCGGTCGGCAGGCTGATTCGATTTCTCACCGCGACGAGCTTTGGCCTGCGCGGTTTTTTCACTGCCTTTACCGGAGTCCACGCCAATCAGCGGCCCCAGATCAGCCATACGCAGCTGCTCCGAGGTCAGTTCGCCGGTCAGCGCAGGACGGGGTTTGCCCTGTGTGTAAATCAGCGAGCCATGAATATCGCTGTCGCCAATGTGTCCGTTGAATTTCTCATAACGGTAGACTGCACCTTTTTCGCCATTGAATTTCGCAATCAGATGGCCGTCAGTTTCATAGGGCGGTGTTTCAGGCAGCAGGACACCGGTCAGACCATAAAGATTCGCCAGCGTATCGCCTGCGAAGCGCAGCCGCACGTTAAGCCCGCCGAGGTTCATCGGATCCTGCAACCCGCCCGTCACCTGCACGCGCGTGGAACCGTTACGCACATCGGCCTGGATCGGGAACGGGGTGTTCTGGCTGCGCAGCGACAGCATGCCGCCGATTTTGCCGTCGCCACTGAGAGTCTCGTTGTTGTAGGTGCCGCTGGCTTTCCAGCCAAAGACAAAATCGCCCGCGCCCTTCTGCTGGTCATTGCCGCCGGCAATCTGCGCGTAAGGTACTGGTTTACCCAGCGGATTGACCTGTACCGTCACATCCGCACGGTTAACGGCATCGCGATAACGGATTTGTCCCTGATCAAAAAGAATATTATCCAGACGGAAGGACCACGCAGACGGCGCGGCATTCTTCTCGTCTTTGTCGCTATTGGCCAGGGTAAAGGTCCAGTTGTTCTTTTTATCCGCGGTCTGGATCAGTCGGGCATCAGGCCGCTGCAGCTTAATCCACGGGATAAACAGTTCTTTATGCAGCAACGACAGCGGTGACAGCGTGGCATCCACACGCTGCAGATGCACCATGGTGACGTCAGGAATGTCTGGCGGATTGCCCAGCATAATATCTTCCGCGTGCACCTGTGGCCACGGCACCCAGCGCCGCCAGCCTGCCTCGTCGCGATTTCTTGCCCAGTCGATACCCAAATCTCCCCGTATCGCAAAGGGACGGTTTAATTCGGCAGAGACTTTCTGATTGATGGTGGGCTTCACGCGATTCCAGTCAAAGGTGGCGATGACAACGATAATCACCACGATTAATAACACCAGAATTCCTGCTACCCAGCTGACTATTTTCCCGGTACGCGACATTACGCTTTCTCCTTGCACATTCACGGTCTGCGTTAAAGATAGTCGAGACGGCGAGCAACGGCATCAGGGAAGCTGGATAATGAGATGATTCAGTTCAGAAAATGGGACAGGCCGGGAAAAGTAGTAGCCCTGGGCCGCGATAGCGGGGGACGCTTTAACCTGCTGCCACTGCGCTTCCGTCTCAACGCCTTCAACAATGACGCCGTTACAGTAGCGATTGATCAGCGCCAGCAGCATCGAAAACAGGCTGCGCCCTTCATTGGTGGTGCCCAGCAAAACAAACAGGTCGCGCGAAAGCTTGATGTAATCATAGTTGAGTTGGGTCAGCGCAGAAAAATTGGCCATACCCGAACCGAAATCATCCAGCCACAGCGCCCCCAGCTCAGGAATTTTCGCTACTTTCTCCTCCTGCGGCAGCACCTGATGCTCGGTAAGTTCAAAGCGTAACCAGGGCAGCCGGGCAATGAGCTGGCGAATAGCAGGTCGATGCTGAATGGCGAGCAGTGAGGGACCGTCTATGTTGACCGAGGCGACCACATCATTGCGTTCAAAAAATACAGTCCATTCTGCGAGGAGTTCAAGCTGTTCATACACGACGTTCAGGCGCTGAGCGATGTCGAGTCCGGCAAACCAGGCTTCAGGCGAGAGATTCCGTTCCGGCGCCATGGGATGATAAACGGCGGTCAGCAGTTCAATGGCGAGTAACTGACCGGTTACCCGATAGATCGGCTGAAACCGATAGCGTCGATGACATTGTTGCCAGAAGAGCGGCGTTTCCGCGTGGAGATTAAGGTCGGTTGAAGACGGCAGCCATTGGCTAATACTCTCCATCACCATGCTATTTTCCTGGTTGGTAACACGTCCCCAAAACGGGAGACTAAAGCGATTATCGTAAATGCCTGTGATAATGAGATGAATGGGGCGACCGTATCAAAACGGGGAGTTTACCAGCCGATTCGTTAGCATAATCAGTAAAAAAGGCCGAAATTAGCCGCTCTTATCGCCCGGATCGGGGCCTTTCAGCACCTTAAGCTAAATTAAAACATCGTTTTAAAATCATTGACGTCTGCCATACCAGACGCGAGACTAAGACGATATTTCACTACAGGTCTGAAACCATGACGCAGAAGAAAATCGCCATTATCGGCGAATGCATGATTGAGCTGTCCGAAAAGGGTGAGAACATTAAGCGAGGCTTTGGCGGCGATACCCTTAACACGGCGGTGTATCTTGCCCGCCAGGTTGATGAACAGCAGTTACGGGTCGATTATGTTACCGCGCTGGGCACGGATTCATTCAGTGAACAGATGATCGCCGCCTGGCAGCAGGAGAAGGTGAATACGGACCTGATTCAGCGCCTCGATAATAAGATGCCGGGCCTGTATGTGATTGAAACCGACGCCGACGGCGAGCGTACCTTCTGGTACTGGCGCAGCGATGCCGCCGCGCGTTACTGGCTCGACAGCCCGCAATCCGCAGAGATAGCCGAACAGCTGTCGCACTACGATTATCTCTACCTTAGCGGCATCAGTCTGGCGATTCTGCCACCGGCAAGCCGTGAGAAGCTGATGGCGTTGCTGGCCCGCTGCCGGGCGAATGGCGGCAGGGTAATTTTTGATAACAATTACCGCCCGCGTTTATGGGCCGATCGCGCCAGTGCGCAGGCTGCGTATCGCGCCATGCTGAACGGTACCGATATCGCTTTCCTGACGCTGGATGATGAACATCTGCTGTGGGGCGAGCAGCCGCTCGATGACGTGATTGCGCGTACCCGTCAGGCCGGTGCCAGCGAAATCATAATTAAGCGGGGCGCAGAATCCTGTCTGGTAGCTATCGGCGATGCGCCGCTGATCGCGGTGCCTGCGGTACGTCTGGCGAAAGAGAGAGTGATCGATACGACGGCCGCTGGCGACTCATTCAGTGCCGGATATCTGGCGCGCCGTCTGACTGGTGCGTCTGCAGAGTCAGCTGCGCAGCGTGGACACCTGACCGCCAGCACCGTGATTCAGCATCGCGGCGCGATTATTCCGGCAGAGGCGATGCCTGATTGATGCTGAAGCAGTTAGCGTCGTAAAGATCGATCTGCGAATATAGATGACGAAAAATGCGCCCAGAGGCGCATTTTTTTGCGCTGTTGATTATGTCTGGCTGAGTCTCTGTTGCCATGAGCCATCTGCGCCGCCTATTCAATTTCCTCGCGGCTGAAGACATCGGTGCGGGCATAGTCAATGTTGTTGGCGACCGTGTCGTTGAACAGGTAAACATGCTGAGAAACCAGTGCTACCTGCTCGCGCAGCGAGGCCAGGGTGTAATCACGCAGGTCATGCCCATCCGGCAAAATTTCGCCGCTGTCGATGTCGTGGAAGCGCCGGGAGACGATGCTGATCGCCAGCAACACAATGGGAGCCAGCACCAGCAGGATCAGGGAAAGCTTTCAGCTGTAATAGAACATCATGACAAACTGGCAAGGATTCGAGGCCCCTTCACGTACTACCGTGACCAGCGACCCGGAAGAGGAAGACGCGACCTGTTCGCAGTCGTAGCTGATACGGGAGAGCAGCGTGCCGGTTGATTGCTGATTAAAGAACGATACCGGCATGCCCATCATGTGACTGAACAGCCGACGACGCAGGATCATGACCACTTTGCCTGACACCCAGGAAATGCAGTAGCTGGAGATATAGCCGCTGACACCGCGGATCGGGATCAGCCCGATAACTACCAGCGGCATCCAGGCCAGAATGCCGTGGTTATTTTTGCCAACCACATCGTCCAGCTGCGTCTTCAGTAACGTCAGCATAAACGGGTCTGTAGCGGCATTGACGATCAGGGCAATAACCGCAACCAGCAGTCCCAGCCTGAAGGGAGAAATTGTCGGTCACAGGCGACCAAAGGTTTGTCTGGCAGAGAGATCGGTATCAAACAGGGCATGCATCTTATCGTTGTGAACAGACGGATGATGTTATGTTAAACCGCATCAACCAGCAGTAAACTGCCCTGTGGTAAATGATGCTGACCATTCCCAAATGAGACTGGCACATTAATCTCAGCATTGAGACGGAGATCACTCTGTCACTAAAAGCATTATGTTGTCTTAACAGCAAACAGCGTGATATCCGGTAAATTGCGGTTAACAAAGCGGCCCGTGCCAGCCATTTACCTTAAGCTGAAAATTAGTGGTTAATAACAGACACCCTGCGGCAATCCTCGTTAATCCCTCTTATAATTTATTGATTAAAATTAATAATTTACGCAAACATATCTCTCTCCAGGCATAGTCCGAATCTGGTCAGATTCGCCCTTTTCGGATGGACGATCGCCTGAAAAAAGACCATCTTTTAATCAAAAGACAGCAGGACGCTGTTCTCTCCGGCCGCGAATAAAACAATTAAAATATTCCCCGCATCAGGATCTATTTATGCACACAGAAATTATTAATATCTGGCCACACGGTGATGCGCCAGGCGCCAGCGACTCCCGCGCCGAACCGCAGATTGTCGATATGGCAAAAGAGTATGAGCCTTACGATCGCGCCGCTACCGGCGTGCGTTGCCCGGAGATGGCGATCTGGCATCCGGTCGAATCCAACGGCATTACCCTGCTGGTCGCACCGGGCGGTGGCTATCAGCGTGTAATGATCGATCGTGAAGGCAGCGCGCTGGCGACCTTCTTTACCGCCATGGGCTACACCCTGGCGGTCATGACCTATCGCCTGCCCTACGACGGGCATCACGAAGGCCCCGATGCGCCGCTGGCCGATGCACAGCGTGCGGTTCGCGTCCTGCGTGATCGGGCACAGCGCGGCCTGAACGGTAAATACATTGTGATGATGGGCTTTTCGGCGGGTGGCCACGTGGCGGCCAGCCTGGGCACGCGTTTCGCAGAGAAACTCTATCCGGTGCAGGATGGCGCTGAAAACTTCTCGCCGCGTCCGGATGCGATGGTACTGGTCTATCCCCTGATCAGCATGCGTGACGGCATCGCCCACGAAGGTGCCAGGACCCGCCTGCTGGGTGCGTGGCCCGATCAGAAAACGATTGAAGCCTACTCAATGGAAACCCGTGTTCATCCGCTGGTACCGCCGACGCTGTTAATCCACGCCGCTGACGATGACGATGTCTCCGTGAATCACAGCATGGCGTTTTTCGGCGCACTGCGTGAGCATAAGGTTCCGGCAGAGGTGCATTTCTATCAGAAAGGCGGACACGGATTTGGTATCCGTGGCGTGGCAGATTTGCCCCTCGCCAGCTGGCCGATGTTAGTGACCGAGTGGCTCAGGGCAAAAACCTGACGTTACGCGGCGGGGGGAACGTCTTTGACGTTGCTATCCGGCGGACTGGCTTCATTGCTGGTCGCCGGTGCCGCTGGCGGTGACATCACTTTGTCCCAGCTGTTTTGCAGGCTCTTCACATTGGTTTCTGCTTCGCCTTCCGGCTGAATCAGAACCATCATCAGTTCCTGCGTCAGCTGCTGGCGCAGCTCCTGGTTTAGCTGTTCACGGGTCAGGCCGGCCAGGAAAGTCTGACGCAGCTTCTGATACTGCTCTGGCGCGATATCGACCACAGCGTTCTGTTGCGATCGCAGGCGCTGACTCATCAGCACATCAGTGTCGGTGCGGGCATAAGTGGTAAACAGCTTGTTCAGTTCCAGCAGCTTCTGCGCCATCAGCGCATCAAACTCCTCCTGCGGTAAACCTTTATCACGCACGTTTGCCAGCTCACGCGCCACCAGATTCATATTCTGCGCGAGATTTTCATTGCGCCCATCCAGGTTGATAGAACACTGCGCACGCTGATAAAGCACACGGCAATCAAATCCGACCTGAATGCCCTGCGCCTTGCTGTCGCTGAGTGCACGCTGCACATGCCAGAACAGCGCTTCACGGGCCAGATCGCCCTGCCAGTAACGCTGCAGATTCTGAGAGTCACGAATCGGTTGCCACGGCGTATCCCACACCAGCGACAGACGATCCTGGGTCATGTTGCTGCTGACCAGATTCACCGGCTCATGTGGCAGTGGCGACAGGGTGGGCAGTGGCGCAGGGGTTTCACGTTTGCCGGCTAACGCCGAGAAGGTTTTGTTGATCTGTTCAGAGAGGTTACGGCTGTCGACGTTACCTACCACGTAGAGCGTCATCGCGTCCGGGGTGTACCACTGATGATAAAAATCACTGAGCTGGGTCAAATCAACTGGCGCACGGGGCTGTGCAGCGGGATCGTGCGCCAGCAGCGCGGAGCCTTTCAGGCGGTAGCGCCACCAGACATCCTGCGGATCTTTCGGCCAGGTCGCCACCGGATCGGAAGCGGCCAGCGCAGTGTTAACCACCTCTTCAGTGATCGCCATATTGCCTGCCGTGGCCGCCAGCCAGTTCAGCGCTTCTTTCAGCAGCTCGGGACGGTTATTCGGCAGACTCAGATTATATTGGGTGGAATCATAGGAGGCGATGACGGGCGGTAGCGGATGCTGAGGATCCATCGCCTGCTGCCATAGCGCGCGCTGCTGCTGCGTATCAAGCGCCGTGTTATGCACCATCGCCAGACGCGATAACAGATGGCTGAAGCCGGTCTGTTGCGCACTTTCCACCAGCGAACCGGTGTTCACGACCAGCCGCAGTTCAATGCGGTCACTGGGGCGCTGCGGTGTGGCCAGTAACTGCCAGTTAAATCCATTATCCAGCTTGCCTTCCTGCCAGGCCGGATCCGGTTGCAGCGTTTCTGCCTGGAGACCAAAACTGCCTGCCAGCACTAATCCACCAACCAAAAGCCGAATTCTGGTGCCCTGCATGTGAACCCCTACTCAAATAATTCAAATATCGTTATCACTGGCGCATATTGCCGCTGTTATTAACGAATCGGCTGGCGCCGAATCGCGCTGTTATCCAACAACAGAGTGTTTGACCACAGGAAGCTCAGGATGTCGCGCAACGAAGTGAAAAACGTCAAAAAAAACAAGTGGGGTTCATTATGCAAATGCCCGCTGTCAGGGCAAGCGACAGCGGGCATTTGTGGGGATTTAAGTGAAATTCAATGATTAAATTGAAGATTCAGACGCTTTATTCTCCTTATTACGGCCTGCCAGCGTGTCGGTCAGCTGTTTATGATCCAGCTGATCGACCCATTTCGCGACTACCACGGTCGCCACACCGTTACCGATCAGGTTGGTCAGCGCACGTGCTTCGGACATAAAGCGGTCAATACCGAGTATCAGTGCCAGACCCGCCACCGGCAGATGTCCTACCGCAGAGAGCGTCGCCGCCAGTACGATAAATCCGCTTCCGGTTACCCCCGCTGCGCCTTTCGAGGAGAGCAGCAGTACCACCAGCAGCGTAATCTGATGGAAGATATCCATGTGCGCATTGGTCGCCTGAGCGATAAACACCGCCGCCATGGTCAGGTAAATCGACGTGCCGTCGAGGTTAAAAGAGTAACCGGTGGGGATCACTAACCCGACCACTGATTTCTTACAGCCCAGTTTCTCCATCTTATCCAGCATACGCGGCAGCGCAGACTCGGAAGAGGAGGTTCCCAGCACAATCAGCAGCTCTTCTTTGATATAGGCAATGAACTTAAAGATGCTGAATCCGGCAAACAGACGCGCAATCAGCCCCAGCACAATCACCACAAACAGAACGCAGGTGATGTAGAAGCAGATAATCAGCTGGCCGAGCTGCACCAGTGATCCCACACCATACTTACCGATAGTAAACGCCATTGCGCCAAATGCCCCTATCGGTGCCAGACGCATGATCATGTTAATAATGCCGAAAATGACTTTTGAGAAATTTTCAATCACGTTGAAAATCAGCGTGCCGGTGTTACCCAGGCGATGCAGGGCAAAACCAAACAGAATGGCGAACAGCAATACCTGCAGAATGTTGCCGCTGGCAAAGGCGCCAATCACGCTGTTAGGAATAATATCCAGCAGGAAGGAAACGATGCCCTGCTGTTCTGCCTGCTGGGCGTACATCGCCACGGCTTTGGCGTCCAGCGTGGCAGGATCAACGTTCATCCCGGCACCTGGCTGCACGACGTTCACCACGATCAGGCCGATAATCAGCGCGATGGTGCTGACAATTTCAAAATAGAGCAGGGCTACTGCGCCGGTCCGCCCTACTGCTTTCATGCTTTCCATGCCAGCGATGCCGGTCACCACGGTACAGAAAATCACCGGGGCGATAATCATCTTGATTAATTTAACAAAGCCATCTCCCAGCGGCTTCATCTGAGTCCCTAACTCCGGGTAAAAATGGCCTAACAAAACGCCGATGCCAATCGCCATCAGCACCTGGAAGTAAAGGCTTTTAAAAAGTGAGGTTTTCATAAACAGGTGTCCACTAACGCCGTGAGGTGATGTTGTCGGATTCGTTATTGTGACTGGCGGGCAACAGAGGTGGCGCCTGACAGTAACCCGAAAATAACACTCTGTTTACGGGATTAATACAGGGTGACAAACGCCCAGGAAACCCTGGGATCGTAATTCTGAACTGAAACGCTTCAGCAAGGGGTTTTGTAACTAAAATTCTCGCAAAATCAATGAATCAGGCAATTATTGCGGCAGTGAGGAGTTTTCGATCCATGTCTGGTTGAATCGGCTCACCGGCAGCGCTTCCGCATAAAAATAGCCCTGGCCGATAGCGATACCGCGCGCCAGCAGCCAGTCGCGCTGCTCCGCCGTTTCCACGCCTTCGGCAATCACCTCAAGATGGATAATCTCGGCGATGGCCGCCACGATGCGGACCATGGTGTCGTCATGCGGCAGTGCCGCCACAAAGCTGCGATCCATCTTCAGTTTGTTAACCGGCAACGCTTTCAGCTGATGGAGATAGTTCAGGTTGGAATAGCCCATGCCAAAATCATCCAGCGCCACCGCCACGCCGGTCTGCTGCAACAGTCGCAGCATCGATATCGCCTGTTCCGCATCGTCAAGCTGAGCCGTCTCTGTCACTTCCAGCACCAGGGTGCCTGGTGCAATGCGGTGGCGCGCCAGCAGGGATTGCAGATGAGAAACTACACCGGTATCCCGCAGTTGCACCGCGGAAATATTCACACTCAGCGGCAGCATAATGCCCTGTCGCTGCCAGCCAGCCAGAATGCGGCACGCCTCTTCAAACACCCAGCGGCCTATCGCGCTAATCACGCCAATCTCTTCGGCACTGGCAATAAACTCTTCGGTCAGACCGTAACTGCCATCTGGCTGGCGCATACGCAGCAGCGCTTCTGCGCCGGTTAACGTGCCGGTGCGCATATCCACCTGAGGTTGCAGGTAGAGGGCGAACTGCTCATCGTGCAGCCCCTGCAGAATGTCATGCTCCTGCGTCAGGCGTTTCTGCGCGCGCTCGGTCAGGGCAGCGTCAAAGAACAGGATCTGATTTTTACCCTGATGACGGGCCGACATCATCGCCGAGGTCGCGCGGTCAAGCAGCTCGTTAGCGCTTAGCGGCCGATCGTCACGCAGCGCCAGACCGATACTGACGTTAGGACGCAGCTGCAGTTGATGCAGGTTGACCGGCTGATTCAGGCGAATCATCAGGTTACGCGCCAGGCGCAGCGCACGGAACGGATTACTGGCGCGCTTCATTAACAGCACGAAGTCGCTGACACCGGTCTGTGCCAGCAGGGTATGGTCATCCAGCGTATGCCGGATCTTCTCCACCAGCGTCAGCATCAGCGTATCGCGCTGCTCATCGCTCAGTATGCCGTGAGCTTCCTGCAGCGTTTCAATGCGGATCACCATCAGACCCAGTGGCCGTTCAGGGTTGCACATGAACTGCTCGACCAGCGCCAGAAACAGCGTACGGTTAGGCAGATCGGTGACGGCAAAATGGGTGGTCAGCCGACTCATCTCGTCATGAATCGACTCCAGCACCTGCTGATTGCGGTTGTAGCTGCGGATCAGCATGCCGATTTCGTCATCGCGGTGGCTCTGCGGCAGGGTCAGTTTATGCGTCAGAATCGACTGCGGTGGCAGCTCCTGCAGCTCCCGTGAAAGATTGCGCAGCGGATGCACCACCAGCCGATTGATGCACCAGCTAATCGCCACGGAGAGGATCAGCGCCAGCAGCAGATAGGTGATGATCATGGTCGAGAGTGTGCTGAGGATAAACTGGTAGACGCGCGTCGAGTTAGCCTGCAACACCAGATAGGCCAGCGGCTTCGGCATCCCGGTATTTTCCACCGAATAGAGCGGCAGGGTAATCTGCACCGGCAGCTCAAACAGGCGGGCCACCAGAAGCGGCACCGGTTTTTCCGTCTCAAAGTCGGCGTGCAGGGCCTGGAACGCATTAGGCAGCACTACATCGGCGCGCGATAAAATACCGGCGGGCTTCAGTGAATGAAGAATGCGTTCGGCCTGAGAGATATCGGCACGCAGCACCGCTTCCGACAGCGGCTGGCGGACGGTGTGTGCGATATTCTCCATCTGCTGGGCGTAGTCAATCCTGCGCTGCTGCACAAAATGAAACAGTTGGATGACGATAAAGATACTGATGGTGATAACCGCAACCAGCGAAACTGTCGCCATCTGCTTTATCGTAAGTGACCGGCTTACGCGCAAAAAAATTCTCTCCCGACGATGAAAAAAGCCCAGATAGCAGACAGGACAATGCCCGCCAGTATATCTCATAAACTAACTTTTTTACCGTCTGAAAAGTCCTGCTTTTTCCCGTTCCGTGTTATTTAAAATCTGCGTAAGGGATGAGCGGCTGTGGCGGCATATCAAGATCGCCTTCCCAGCCGCCAGCAGCATAGCGCACATAGAGCAGACCATGACTCGGGGTGTAATCCTTCGCCTGCTGAATATCGACACCCGCACCAATAAACCAGCCCGACGTTAGCCGTCGCTCAATCACTGCCTGCAGCGTATAGCCCGTCCCGCCGCCGGAACTGCTGGCAGAAGACGGATTACTGGCAAGGGTATAGCCCGGATTAACCGGATAGCGCTGCTGCGCACGGGTTTTTGAATGTGACCAGGAGACGGAGCCGCCCAGATCAAACGACCAGTTCTCTGTCCGCTGTCGCCAGGTCACCGGCACGGAAAAAGAGAGATACTGCTGCGGACTGTAGTAACCGCCCTGGCCGAAGGTGTAATCGCTGAGATCTTTCTGATAGTGCCAGAGCATGCTGTTCAGCCCGACGGTCGCACGGCGGTTGTCGCTGTTGATGAGCTTGTAGTAATAGCCGCCCATCAGGCGCTCGCGGCTATTATCGGCAACATTCTTACCGGTGATCTGATGCGCACTGATGTCGCCCCAGACGCCATGCGCCCCGCCCTGATCGTAACTCAGCCCGATGCTGCCGCCCGTGGCCACCACGCCGCCCCAGCTTTTGCCCCCGTTGGCTGCAGGATCGCGCGTCCCGGCATAGGAGAGCAGCGAACTGGCTATCGGCCTGCGTGAGGCAGTGAGTGTGACGCCGAGCTGTTTCACATCGGTTTTCCAGCTCAGCCCGCCGGTCCAGTTAGTGACTTCAAAACCCAGCGGCGTAGTACCGAGGTCAGCCGACCAGGTCGCGTTACGCCAGCCAGCGGCCAGCGCCGTACCCTCATCGCGCTGGCGGGTCTGACGACTGCAGCCGCCGGAATTCGCATCATCGCAGCTGCCAAACAGGGCGTCGATGCTGCCGTTTTGGGTGGTAAAGGTGCCTGCGGAAACATCCACCCGATCAAGACGGAAAAAGCCCCGGCCATCGGCAAACGGATGTTCCGCCTGCAGCATGGTGGTGTGCGCCGTAAAATCAGAGATGCCGCCGGTGCCGCTGTTGCGTGAATAGTCCTGCTGCACCGTCAGCGTGGTCTGCTGCTGACGGTAAAGATCGGCCGTGTCGCTGCGCAGGCTGCGCTTCAGCCAGTCATCCTGAGGATCGTTGCGGGTTGCGCGGCTGATATTGCCACTGCTATCGATACCGCTGGCCGTCATCGCCTGACGATAGTCTGCCAGCGCCTGTTCAGGCTGCTGCTGTGCGCCCTCCAGCCGTGCCGCATCACGAAACACCAGCGCCTTGTCCTGCGAAGGCGGCAGCACGGCGGCACGCTGTTTCAGATCGGCAAACTGCGCGGCAGCCCGCGTAGTTTCACCCACCGCCTGCCACGCCAGCGCAATACGGCGATCCGCATTGACACTGGCCTGCACCGGCGACTGTTGCTCAAGCGCCTGGCGGGCTTCGCTGTTGCGC
Organism: Pantoea sp. QMID4; assembly: GCF_030270445.1. NCBI lineage: Bacteria > Pseudomonadati > Pseudomonadota > Gammaproteobacteria > Enterobacterales > Erwiniaceae > Pantoea > Pantoea sp. QMID4. The sequence continues at coordinate 88,061 of NZ_BSXL01000009.1, forward strand.
TGCAGGGCAACCAGCGCTTCGATCCGTCCCAGCGCCGCATCGCCGTTATCCGGCTGGCGCGACAGCACCTGCTGATAATCCGCCAGCGCCTGCTGCGCTTCACCGCGTTCCAGCGCCCAGTCGGCCAGCATCAGGTTGCGCCGGCTGGAAACCGGCTGCTGCTCAAGCAGCGTCACCGCTGCCTGCTCCTGCCCGGCGGCGCGCAGCGCCTCAGCCTGAGCAAAAATCTGATCCTGCTTCAGGCGGTCAGCCAGCTCGCGCATATCGCTGCTCCACTGCGCGTCGGGCAGCCGATGCAGCGTGGCCATCGCCTCGCTGTTGTTATCGTTGCCTGAGAACCAAAGTGCGGTCGCATAAAGCGCGGTGGCATCCCGGGGATGCTGCGGCGGCAGTGCGCGCATCACCGCATCCGCCTGCTGTCCGGCTCCGCTGTTACGCAGTGCGCCCGCCAGCCGGTAACTGAGCCAGACGTCATCCGGGGCCAGCTCGCGCGCCTGGCGATATTTTTCTGCGGCCTGCGACCAGCGCGCCTGCTGCGCCAGGGCATCCGCCTCCGCGCGCAGGCTGTCGCTGCGCAGCGTCCGGATCGTGTCGGCCAGTGCGCGCTGCTGTGCAGCGGGTAAGGTATTGATGAATTCCATCTCGCGGGCGGGCGACACCGTCTGATACAGCCCCGCCAGCCGACGCATTGCGGTGATATTAGTGCCATCCAGCCGTCGCGCGCGCTGCCAGAACTGTTCAGCCGCCGCCGTCTCTTTGCGGGCCATCGCCACATCGCCCAGGCCAATCAGGGCATAGCTATCGCTGCTGTCATACGCTTGCGCCGCGCGATAGTGCTTTTCGGCAGCATCAATATCGTGCTGTGCCAGCGCTTTATCGCCCTGCTCAATCGCCAGCCAGTAGCGATTGCTCTGCAACAGTGACTGCCATTTGCCGATCAGCGTGCTCTGCTGACCCGCTTTAATCGCACGTTCCAGCCAGAGAATGGCGGTATCACGATGGCCGGCGCGGGCCTGAGTTTGTCCCATCGCGCCCATTAATTCAGCATCATCGGGATTTGCTTTTAGCGCCCGGTTAAGGGTCGTCATCGCGTTATTCACATCGCCTGCGTCGACCAGCGCCAGCGCCCGCATCCGTTCACGATAAGCGGGATCGGCCAGCGTCGTCTGCTGCTTCGCGAGCGCCTCTGCGCCCTGCTGGTGTGCATCGCCCTCAGTAAAAACGGCCAGATAGGCTTTAAGCTGCGCCACGCTGCTGTCGCTGATCGGCTGACTGGAGATCTGCTGCAGCCAGAGGTCGGCGGCAGCGGCACGCCCGCCGTTGCTGTTTGCCAGCTTTTTCAACTGCGCTATCGCCTTTTCTGGCTGCTGCTGATTAAACGCCATGCGTGCAATTTGTAGCTCAACCCCGATATTGCCCGGATAACGCTGTTCCAGTGCCTGAAGCTGCTGATAAGCCACATCCTCCTGGCCGGGAAGGCGCGCCAGCAGCCGCCAGTACTCCAGGGCGGTATTGGGATCGGGGAAGACGCCGTTAAACAGCGCGTCATAAGCGCTTTTCGCCTCGGTCAGTCGCCCCGAGGTGGCAAGCAGTCGCGCCTGCTGCAGTTGCTGCCGTCCATCGGATGAGGTCAGCGCCAGGCCGATAGCTGATTCGCGCGTCTCTGCCGAATCAGGTGCAACCTTTTTCAGTTGATCCAGCAACAACTGCGCGCTGGCGATATCACCCTGGTGCAGTGCCAGCCGCAGACGTGCCGCCAGCACCTGGGGATTATCGGGATCGATTTTCTCCAGCCGATAGAGCGATTGCTGTACCAGCTCGTATTTGTTGGTCGACTCGCCGGTACGGACCTGGGTCAGCAGCCAGTCGACCGGCGAGACTTCCGATTCGTCAGCGGCGGCCATGCCCGGCAGCGCACTCAGCGCGCCAAGCAGCATGCCTGTCCGCAATAACTGAGCGTTATTCATCTTCATCCAGTAAACGACGACGGGTAATAATTCGCATCAGACGCCATGTCATCAGCGCGAACAGCACCACCACAAAGAGCGCACAGAGTGCCAGCCAGAAAGGATGTGAAGAGAGCAGCGACCAGAGACGCTCCCACCACGGCAGATGGCCGACAAAGTAAGTCTCTCCGACGCGCAGGCTGTTGACACCCGACTCACGGATAATCGCCGTGGAGCCTGAGATTGCCTGGCGTTTGCCGCTGTCAGCCAGCGCCTCATCAAGCAGCTGCCAGCTGCGCGGACTGCCATCGGCAAGCAGCGCGACGACACTGCGCTGATCGTAAAACGGCGACTGGAAACCGATCACAGTCGCCAGCGGGCCGCGTGAACCAATGGCCGTGGTGCTTTCCACTGCTCTTTCAGCCTCGCTCAGCGGCTGAACAGGCTGAGAAACCTTGCGCACCGGGGTTTTCAGCCAGCTGGCGGTGGCATCGACCAGCGCCGTGATCCGACGGTCATCCTGAAGATCTTTGGGGATGTCGCCGATCATCAGTAGATCCGCATCCTGCTTTTTCGCCGTACTCCAGTCATCGGTAAGCTGCACGCGCAGCGCCGGATAGCCGGTCTGCGCGCCCATATTGCCCAGCGCATTCAACAGCGTACTGACCTGCTGTGCATCGGGATTAGGCTGGACCAGCACCAGCGTCTGGGCCAGATCAGCGTAGCGACTGAACGGGAAGCCAGCGTTCGCCCAGCTCTGCAATGAGGGCATTTCGATGTAGTGGCGATAGCCAGAGAAGTCGATGCTGGAACTGTCGTCCACCACGACATGGTGTCCTACCGGCGTCACGGTTTCACAACGCCCGTCGGCGGTGCCACCCATAAAGGTATTGGCATAGTCAAAATCAAAGCGCAGCTGGTTTACCACGCCCAGCCGCAGCGCCGGGATCAGTAGCTCATGATTCTTGTCCATCATTCCCTGAATCAGCGGAATATGCAGCAGTTGCTGCCCGGCGGTGTTTTTCGGCACCAGCGGGTAGTCCTGAATAAACTGATTATTCAGGTTAACGGCCAGCCGTGAACCATCCGGGTGAACAGGCGAGGTGTAGCGATAGATCAGATCCATATCAATTCCGCGCGCCCGTACCAGGAAGAGATCAGGCGGCAGGTTCAGCGTCAGGCTGATCGGGTTGGGCTGCAGACCGTCGGACTGTAACTGGTTTTCATACTGCGTCAGCTCTGCAAAAGTGGTGCGGCGATCGGTCCGCACCCAGTTTGGCGCATCATAGGGCTGACGCGGTGCCAGCAGTGTGACACGGTCGACAGTCGCGCTGTCGCCGCGTAACAGCAGCTCACCCTGCGCAATCCCCTGCACCGCCGTCAGCAGATCGTCGTCGTTGCGTCCCAGGATTAGCAGCATTTTTTCATAGGGACTGTCAGGCTGGCTTACCATCGCCACGGTCGGCTTCATCACCGGCGGCAAATTTTTCAGGAAATCCGGGCGTGCATTGTTGGTGGCAAACACCACCGCATGCTGCTGTTGCGGCAGCTGATTGTAGAGCACTGGAAAATGCTGTCCGCGCCAGGCGGCTTTGCTGCCGAACCAGGAGGCCAGGATCGCGGCGGCGCGCTGCTGGTTAACATCTGGCCGGGCAGCAAACACCATCGGCAGGGTCAGCGGTCGCGTGTCGCGCGTATCAAGAAAGGGCTCCGGGAAATGAGACAGGTCATTTTTCAGCGGCAGCTTTTGTAGCGTCAGATCCAGACCGCTCTCTTTGCCGATATCGAGCCAGATGGTGCTGTTAGCCGGATTTTCACAGATGTTGGCGTAGTGACCGACCAGCTCAAAGCGCACGCGGTTAAAGTCGGTGATAAAACGGGGATCGATCGCCAGCTGCATCTGATTCTGTTTGCCAATATCTTCAGGCGTCAGGGTAATCAGGCTTACCAGCTCATCATTGAGATAGACTTTCAGCTGCGAAAGCGTGGGCAGCAGCGCAGGCGACGGCCGGTAGCTGAGATTAAGCAGCGCACGTGTCACCACCTCATCACTGCGCACCCCGAACTCGATCTGCCCGCTGGGGCGCGTTCCGCTCAGCGTCATGCTGCCCGGCGGCGGCGCCAGCTTAAGAAAACTCAGCTGACTGCTACGCAGCGGCGCGGCAGGCTGCTGCGGCAACGATTGCACCGCCGTTTCTCCGGTAACCATGACCGGCGTACTCTCCTGCGCCACGGCGCAGCTCAGCGTTGCCGAGCCCAGCAGCAGTGCAGCGACCCACCTGTTTATTCCTGTTGTCGTCATATCATCAACTCAATGCAGATTTTTTGAAGCGGGCACGCGTCCGATGCCTTGCGGCAACAGCGAAGCCAGCCAGCTTACCCCAGCGGTAAGCAGGTTAAACAACCGACGTAACTGCGGCGGACCATATTCCGCCAGGCGCAGATAACCTTTAAAGCCGAGGATCATGATGTCGGCCAGACTCTGCACTGGCTTATCCTCCGGAAAACCGTCCTGCCACAGTGCCCAGGTATCGGCACGGGCGAAGGTGCACTGGATAAAATCAATCTGTTGCTGGGTAGTCAGCTGATGCAGACGGACACCCGCCCGACGGCCAAAGACACGCTGAACCTGGCACGGAAAGCTGAACTCCTGCTGTCCACGACGCAGCAGCAGCCAGACTTTTTCATTCTCCCGCAGCGCATCCGGTTCGCGCATCTCCAGCCCCACACCGCCGTCAGAGTAGTCTCGCAGCGTACAGGGCAGCATATGACCATCTTCACGTGCGATGGCTGCGGGCATGGCAATCTCTACCCGATGCGCCTCGCGGATCTGTCGTGCTTCAACCGACACCGCCACCGCGCCACCGAGAATAATCATGTTGTAGATCACCCAAATCAGGCTCACGCATACCGTCAGTATCTCGTTTGCCGGGCCATGCTGTATGCGCCAGAACGCCATCAGCACACCCGCCAGATTGAGCAGCACCAGCAGCATATAGGGCTTGGTGATCACCCAGTCCAGATGCTGCTCCTCGACCAGTCCACCTTTGGCGGTAACGTTAAACTTGCCTTTGTGGGGATTGAACAGCGCTACGGTGGTAGGACGGGCGATATACCAGGCCAGCACCGTCTCGTAGACTTCGCTCCAGAAAGAGTGACGCCAGCGCCCCTGGATACGCGAGTTGGTGAGGCTGGTATGCAGCATGTGAGGTAAGACATAAATAGCGATTGCCAGCGCAGGCGCGTAGATGATGTAGGCATGGCAGAGCAAAAAGGCCAGCGGCGCCAGCAGGAAGACCAGCCTTGGAATGCCGGACAGGAAGTGCAGCATGGCGTTGGCATAACAGAGCCGCTGCACCCACTTCAGCCCTTTACCAAACAGCGGGTTGTCCAGGCGGAAGATCTGCACCATGCCGCGTGCCCAGCGGATACGCTGCCCGATATGCGCTGACAGGCTTTCGGTTGCCAGTCCGGCCGCCTGAGGAATGCGGATGTAGGCCGAGGTGTAGCCACGCCGGTGCAGACGCAGCGAGGTATGGGCATCTTCAGTGACGGTTTCTACGGCAATACCGCCAATCTCTTCCAGCGCGGTGCGACGCAGAATGGCGCAGGAACCGCAGAAGAAGGTGGCGTCCCAGGTATCATTACCGTCCTGCACCAGCCCGTAAAACAGCGACCCCTCATTCGGCGTACGGCGAAACCGCCCGAGATTTCGCTCAAACGGATCGGGTGAAAAGAAGTGATGCGGCGTCTGCAGCATCGCCAGCCGGGGATCCTTGATAAACCAGCCCATGGCCATCTGTAAAAATGAGCGTGTCGGCACATGGTCGCAGTCAAAGATCGAGACGAAGTCGCTGCGGCAGTACTTTTTCAGCGCGTGGTTGATGTTGCCCGCCTTGGCATGTTCGTTAGAGGGACGCACGACATAGTTGATGCCCACGCTGGCAGCAAAGTCGCGAAATTCCGGTCGGTTGCCGTCGTCGAGCAGATAGATAGTCAGACGGTCTTTCGGCCAGTCGATGCCCAGCGCAGCATAGAGCGTCGGTCTGACAACGCTGAGCGGTTCGTTATAGGTCGGCACCAGCAGGTCCACCGATGGCCACTGCGAACGGTCCGCCGGCATAGAAACCGGCTGGCGGTTAAGCGGCCAGAGCGTCTGGAAATAGCCCAGTACCAGCACCACCCAGGCGTAGGTCTCTGCTGCAATCAGCAGCAGACCAAAGATCAGGCTCAGCGGATCGTCCCAGTTCAGCGTCGAGGTATAGCGCCACCAGAGGTATCGGCACGACACGGTCAGCGACAGCACGATGAGCATCATCGTGGGGAAACGCCCCGGTATGCGCCGTACCAGCATCGCCAGCCCCCAGAGCAGTACGACAAAAATAAACTGGGTCATCAGACCAAAGGGCTGGCTGATACAGAGCAGTGCCAGCAGTGAGGCAAAGAGGGCAACGACGCCGAAAAGGCTGCGTCGCATCAGCGGTGAAAGGCGCTTCAGCCGCTGTTCGAGACGCTTGTCAATGCTGTGGGTTTGCGAGCGGGCGATAAGATTATCCAGCCAGCGATAACCGTGGTGTCGCCAGCCAGTCAGCACGCTCAGGCGATTAACGCCGTTGCGCCCGCCTGCACCCGGTAGCCGGATCACAATCAGCCACAGTGTCTGAATCAGATAACGCAAAATATCCAGCGGACGCGGACGCTCCGGAGAAATGTGCGGATAAAGGCGACGGCGCTGTTGAATAACACGTTGCCAGGCCGGGCTTTCGAAACGGAGCAGCATCAGCCCCAGAACAGACCAGAACAGTTGGAGTGCACTGGCGAAGCGGGATGCGCCATGACCTCGCGCGGTGGTATAGCCGCTGTGCAGCGATTGCCACGCGGGAGCAGTCAACAGCCAGCGCAACGGGTTCACGACTTCACCCCATTCAGATTGAGCAGCAGCCAGTTTGCCAGCGTGATGATCTCTTCGCTGACTAACGCATGTGGCCGATATTCACCAACCGGCTGCTTCATCATCAGCGCTTCAGCCAGCGCCTCATCGCGGTGGATCAGCAGCGGTATCAGCTCTGTCAGCGAAGCCATCCAGAGCTGATGGAGGTCCTGCTGCAGACGGCTGTTGGCATTGAACTGATTGATTATAAAGCGGGTACGCGCCGGAAAATGGCGCTGGCTCAGACGTAAATGACAATTCGCATCTGGCTGAGTGACGCACAGTATACCGTCCAGTGCCGGATAGAGCGTTTCGTGCCACGGCAGGGGATCGGCGGGCAGATCGAAAATAATCCACTGATAGCGCGCCTGCAGGTCCGGCAATGCCTGGAGCAGCGGCGCGGCCACCGCTTCATTCTGGTGGGCAATAGTCAACGCATGCTGATGAGAAAGCACACCATGTGGAAGCAAATCAGGTCCATTGGGATAGTGAAGCGCGGCATGCTGCCACTCCTCGTCATCGCACAGCGCCTGCATCCAGCCACTCTCCTGCTGAGCGGGCAGATTAAAATGCACGCCGAGCTGACTGACCGGCGAGCCGTCGATCAGTAAGACCCGCTCGCCGAGGGTCGCGAGCGCCCAGCCGAGTCCGGCACAAAGAGAGGTTGTGCCAACGCCGCCCCGCACGCCCTGAAGCGCTATGAGCGGCATCAGTCAGATTGCTCAGGCTGGCTGGGGAGCGTTTCCGCTAACAGCGGCCAGCGCGACACGATCTCTTTCAGGCGCTCTTCACGTGCAATGTCGACATAGCAAAAAGAGTGCAAAGAAAAGGCATCACGCAAAGCGCTAATATCATCCTGACGATCGCCAGCAGTGGCGACAGGGGTATAAAGATTTTGGTTTTTCATTACTTTTCGCCAAAAATAAAACAATGTCAGACTCAGAATGATCGCCTGCGCGTAAAAAAGGGCGTTGAAAAAAATTTCCTGAAACGCGGCATTTGCAGAACATTGTGAGCCAGCCTGTCATTAACAATGTTCAAATTTCTCAGGTTACATCCAGGCCTGTCTATAATAAGCTAGCCTGGACTGGAAAAATAACGAATTCAATATGAAAAATTCTTTTTCGCTAGGGCTGTTGCATGTTCAGCCTGAATTAACGTCATTGCAAACCCCTGGCTGCTATTGGGTCACTTGTGCACGGCAGGATGACGCCCGCACTTTTATTCGACAGGTGATTTCACATCAGCAGGCCGTCACGCTGATCAGCGCTGATCAGCCGCCGCGTGATTTACTAACGCCCGACCCGGTCGGCGGTCCTGACCGTATCCCGCTGTTTTCACTTCCCAAAAGCAAACGGAGTCTGTTGCAGCTGGAAAGTGATTTTCTGCGCACGCTCGGCAGTAAAAACGGCCTGGTGATATTTAACAGCAGCGCAGCGCAATGGGATAAGCTCGATGACGCCGAACTAACGCAGTGGATAAAGGGTATGCGCCACACGCTGCATAAAAGAAAACTCACACTGTTAATCGTGACTTCCGGCTCCACCATAATAAACCTGAGTAATAATCTTCAGCGTTATTTTCGTCAGCTGGATGGCGTGGCGCATTTAGGCTTCCAGCATGATAGCTGGCAGTATCGAATTAACTGGTGGTATGCCGCAGAACGCCTGCTGGCCGATCGTGCAATACGTCTGGGCTGTGAAGAAGATCGTTTCTTTACGTTAAATGAAAACCAGGAACCGCTGAGCCTTAATGACGAGCAGCATTATCTTGCGGACAAAATCGTGCTTGAGGGCGCACCGCCCCTTTCACGCCAGTGGCAACTCTTCGATGATAATGAGCAGGTCTGGTTACGGGCTCAACAGGCCAATGCCGCAACGGTTATTTTCAGCCTGACCCGAAGCGATCTTATCAACGAACTGGCAAAGTTTGTACACAGCCTGCGACGCGGACGTGGCAACGGCCTGAAAATTGTGGTGCGCGAGATGGGTGCCAGCCTGCGTTACAGCGACGAGCGTCTGCTGCTGGCCTGCGGTGTAAACGTTATTGTGCCGACCAATGCGCCAATGTCGCGGTTTCTGACCACGCTGGAAGGCGTTCAGGGACAGGTGTTTAACCGTCGCGTTCCCGCCAGTCTTGAGGCGTTAACCGCGTCGTTGCAGCCTCTGCATGAAAAAGGCTACCTGCGGCTTGACGCCTTCTGCCAGTCAGTCAGCCAGTTGATCAGTAACACTTTGCTGCCGGAAAATGATAAGGGCCTGCTGGTGGCGTTGCGACCAGTGCCACAGCTTAAACCGCAGCAGATCCTGACACTTTGTAAGCCGCGTCGCTTTGGCGACCTGGTCACGGTACTGGAAGATCGCGTCATTCTGTTTCTCTCCTCCTGCCGCTATAACGATCTTGATAAAGCATTGAAATATATATTTTCACTGCCTCACGACGAGCTGTTTGCAAACCGAATGGTCTGGTTCGAGGATAATCAGATTCTTGCGGAAGTCAGCAATATTAAGAAACTGACACCTATGGCGATTCAGGATCTGACGCCGGTATCAGAGACAACACGTGCCACCGTTGAGCGCCGGTATGAAGCACAGGAACGCTCAGCTCCCCTGCCCATCACTTTACTGCCGGAGAATGAATCCCGATGAACCTGATGGATTGGGTACAGATTGCGCTGCTGGTCGTTGTTATTTTGCTGATTTTAAAGCCGGTCTGGCATCAGTGGCTGCCGCGTCGCTGGAACGGCCTGCTGAATCGGCTGTTGCCTGCTCGCGCGCTGAAGTCTGAAGGTCACTGGCAGCGTCAATCTCCAAAAACGGATGCAAAAATTAATGAAAAATGATCAACCCGCTGCGGCCCACTCTTCCCGTTTGTGGTCCTGCTGGCGCGGACTGGGCGGCTGGAACTTCTACTATTTAGTCAAATTTGCCCTGCTGTGGTACGGCTACCTCAACTTTCATGCTTTGAGCAATCTGGTGTTTCTCGCCTGGCTGCTCTTCCCGCTGCCGTCGGTACGCCTGCATCGCCTGCGCCACTGGGTCTCGATCCCTGTTGGCTTCGCGCTGTTCTGGCATGATACCTGGCTGCCGGGACTCAGCAGCATTCTCAGCCAGGGCGATCAGCTGGCGGGCTTCTCGGGTGCTTACCTGCTCGATCTGGCTGACCGTTTTATCAACTGGCAAATGGTGGGTGCCCTGTTTGTCCTGCTGGTGCTCTATCTGTTTATTTCGCAGTGGGTTCGCATCACCGTGCTGGTTTCACTGATGCTGATCTGGCTCAACGTGCTGACCATTGCGGGTCCAGCGATGTCGCTGCTGCCGACCCGCGCGACGACTCCGCAGGTGGTGCTGAATCAGACACCGGCTGCTGCCAGCCAGGCGGCGGCTGTGCCGGATGGGCTCGATCAGTCAGCCGCGCCCACCAGCGCCAGCCTGACCGCCTGGCTCAGCCGTTTTTATGAGAGTGAGCGCAAGCGCGTTACGCATTTCCCTGACAGCCTGCCGGCCGATTCGCAGCCGTTCGACATCCTGGTGATCAACATCTGTTCACTCGCCTGGTCCGACATGGATGCCTCCCAGCTGCGTAATCATCCGCTGTGGCAGCATTTCGATATCATGCTGACCAACTATAACTCCGCCACCAGTTACAGCGGACCGGCGGGGATTCGTCTGCTGCGTGCCAGCTGCGGTCAGACTTCGCACAGCGAACTCTACAAACCCACCGATTCACGCTGTTATCTGTTCGATAATCTGGCGAAGCTGGGCTTTAAAGAGCAGCTGATGATGGATCACACCGGCGTGTTCGGTAACTATCTCAAGGAACTGCGCGAGGGCGGCGATATTCAGGCACCGCTGATGTCGCAGGCGGGCATTGCCCCGGAGCTGACCTCATTCGACGGCTCGCCGGTGCTTAACGATGCCCAGCTGATGGGGCGCTGGCTCGACGATCGCAGCAAGAGCAGCGATGCACGCAGCGCCACCTTCTACAACCTGATCCCGCTGCACGACGGCACCCGTGAACTGGGCAGCACCCAGACTGCCCCGTGGAAGCCGCGCGCTCAGTTGCTGTTTGATCAAATCGACGCCTTCCTCACCCAGCTGGAGAAGTCGGGCCGCCGGGTGATGGTGCTGGTGGTGCCGGAGCATGGCGCTGCACTTGAGGGCGATAAGATGCAGATGTCAGGCCTGCGGGATATTCCCAGCCCTGCCATTACGCATGTGCCGGTGGGGATCAAGTTTGTCGGCATGAAGGCCCCGCATCAGGGACAGCCTCTCAATATTGATGCGCCAACCAGCCTGCTGGCGATTTCAGAAATTGTGTCGCGGGTGGTGGATGGACAGGTATTTAATGCGCCGAATGTGAATATGTCGGTATTGACCGACAAGCTGCCGCAGACGCCGGTGGTGTCGGAAAACGACGGTGCGGTGGTGATGATGTATCAGGGCAAGCCCTGGATCAGGCTCAACGGCGGCGACTGGGTGCCCTATCCGCAGTGACGCATTACCGTTGGATAGCAGAAGTGTGTGTCAGGCGCAGCTCAGCGCCTGACACACCGGGTTATCAGCCCCAGAACGGCGGCCAGCGCCGTCGTTCTGGGATTGATCAGCGCTTCTCCTGAAATGCCTGCCAGGTCAGCAGTTGCAGGCTGGCAGAGAAGTAGTTCTGATCGGCAGCCAGTGAATCGCTCAGATAGCCGGTCTCATTCAGCGTCAGGTCACGTACCGCCAGCAGACCGCCCTCAAGGTGGTAAGGGGCTGGTGCATTCGCCAGCACATCAAACCAGGCGGGGGTCAGCATGCGGCTGTAACCCTGCCAGACGCGCTGAAACGGCACCAGCGCCAGACTATGCGGATCGTACCACCAGATGTTCAGCGGCACGCGAATCGCGTCGTAGCTGAAGCGGTTTGAATAGCCGACAGCCGGCGCAACCGACCCATCCGCATTCAGCGCGACCCAGTCCAGTGGCAGGCCGGTTTTACCAAAGCTCAGCTTACCCAGCAGATTAAAGCCATCGTTAATCAGCTTATCCCAGACCTGCAGATGACTGCGCTCGCCAAACTCACGCCACGCCTGAAACAGGAAATAGGAAGGGTTAAGCACCACATAGCTGGTTTTATTGAAGCCCTGAGCGCCCGGCAGCAGGACGGTATGGCCGCCGAAGCTCGTGACATCCAGCTTGATGATCGCGCGCTGAATGCGGTCAGACTCCTGCTGATAGCTCTCCACCTGCCATTTCTGTGCGGCGCGCTGTAGCGCCCATGCCAGCAGCACATCGCCATCCGAGGCGTTATTTTTGTCGGCAACCGGGTTGTCACTGCCCGGCACATAGCGCCAGTAGAAGAGATCGGTCTGCGGATTACGCAGCTGAGTGCGTGTCCACTGCCACAGCCGATCGAAGGTGGCGCGATCGTTGTTGGCCACCGCCAGCATCATGCCATACCCCTGACCTTCGGTGTGACTGACATTGTTATTGGCGGTATCCGTGATCCGTCCTTCGGCAGTCAGAAAACGACTTTTAAAGGTATCCCAGCCGCTGGCATTGGCCTGCGCGCTGCAGGCCAGCAGTAAAACAGAGCAGATCCAGCCCATCCAGAATGGCTTACGTTTCATTTCTGATCCTATTGATATCGATAGTGCAGCGTGCTGCCATCGTTGAGTTCAAGCGTCACCGGCACCATTCTGCTGCCGCCCTGGCCCTGCAACCAGCCTGAAAAAAGCCCGGCGATGACCGCACCAAACGCCGCCTGCCAGTCAGCCGGAGAATGGCGATTGTCGCCTGCCGGCAAGGCGTGATACGCAATCATCAGCGCCTTCTCTTCCGGCTGAAGCTGCACAAAGCCCCAGTTAAACCGCGCCAGTTGCAGGTTGGCCTCGCGCTCCAGATCCTGCACGGTGCGCGACGCTGGCAAAGGATAGCGGGTCGCCAGCGATTCACCCATCCTGTAGAGAAAGGCTTCAGCTTCCTGCTGACCGGCGTTGGCGATCATCCCGTCAATCAGCACGCTGACCAGGTCAAACCAGCCCGGCTGATAAGGATGTGATACCCCCGAATGCTCACTCATTACTTCTCTCCGAACAGGTAACGGACATAGAGCCGGGCGCTGCTTTCGTTGTAGTCACCAAACGTGTCATAACCCAGCTGGCCGCCAATCGTCACATCTTTATTGAGTTTGTAGTCCGCCCCAGCGTGCAGGTTATAGCCGATGCCGTTTTTACTGCCGCCAGAGTAGTACGCGTCTTTCACGCTGCCGCTGGCAGCAAGAGATTCCAGCTCTGACTGCAGGCTGGCATCCGCCGGGAAGTACGCGCTCTTATCCTGACTGTAATTCTGATAACCGGCGGCACCGCCGATATTGACGTTTAAATCGTCAAATTTACGGGTGAACTCTATCGGGAACGAGACCGATGCGTAGTTCTGCGGGCTGAAGTAGCCGCCCTGCCCATAGCTGAAGTAGCTGAGGTTTTTTGAGAAGTCCATCCACGCCAGACTCATGCCCACTTTCAGCTCGCGGTCGTCACTGTGGAACGGACGAACATATGCTCCGGCAGTCGCCTGCAGATTGTTGTTGCTGGCGACATTTTCACCAAGATAGCTGTAAGCGCCGCCGCCAGCGTAGAAGCCCGCATCGCCATTATCGTAGCTTAACAGGGCGTTCGCGCCGTTCTTCGTGACGCGTCCCCAGCGTTTGCCGCTGGTTTTATCTTCTGCGCCGACATAAGAGAGCAGACTGTCGGTAATCGCGCGACGCTCACCGGTCAGGATCAGCGTCAGGAAGTCGGTGAGCTTCGGTGACCACTGCACACCCCCGACCAGCGTACTGAGATCCTGGCCCAGCGGCGTACTGCCGATATCCACTTTGTAGCTGTCGCCCTTCAGCGCCAGATTCAGCTCTACGCCAGAAGCGGTCTGCGAATCGGTGGTCGCGTTGGGCAGGTCATTCACCGTCGCGCCGCCTGCGGCCACAACGCGACCCTGGCTCAGCGCATTGGTGCCGAAACGACGCCAGGCATCGGCGGCGCCACTGCCCGCCGTGAGTGAAACCGGCGTAGCGGTAAAGTCGAGGCGCGCTGTTTCAAACGGCACGGTGGAGAAGGTCAGCGGCGCTTTGGCTTCCGTCAGTTTGCTCAGGCCCGACTCGCCGTCGCGCCCGCGCACCTGTACCATGCCCTGACTCCAGGTGCCAGTTTTCTCCTGCAGCGAATCCATCATGGTGTCGACGTCATGCAGAGTTTGTGACTGCTGAGAAACGGTTTTACTGCCCGCTGCCAGTTCATCCTGCGTTGACACGCCCGCAGTAGCCGCCGCGGGTGCCGCCTGCCACGGTAGCACGGTGCCGTAGCTGGACGGTGAGCGTCCCACTGGCGAAGTGGTACGGTTGATAAACGGATTAACCGCCAGCGCCAGACCGCCCACGGCCGGCACGCTGTCAGGTTGCGCGCCCTGCAGGCCAGTCAGCTGCCCGCGCGCGGAACGCAGATACACCATCGCCTGCGAAAGGTTGCCATTGGCTTCGGCGACACGTGCCAGCAACAGCAGACGATCCGGCGTCTGCATGGTGGTGTTAAGGCCGCGGCTCAGCTCGTTAGCACGCGGCACATTGTTCTGCGCCAGCGCAATGTTGATAGCCCCGACACGCGCATCCTGGGTCGGCGTATCCTGGGTCATCAGGTAGTCATAGACAACGCCCGCATCCCGGTTCATCTTGCCGTCCTGATAGAGACGGGCCATCGCGAACATCAGATCGCGGTTCTGCGGATCCTGCTGCAGCGCGCCAATCAGCTTGTCATAGGCCACCGCGTACTGCCGCTGCTGCCGCAGGCGATCCACTTCGTTAATCAGATAACCGTTGCGGATACCGGCGAGCTGCGTCGGGGTACTGCGCGCCTGCAGCTCCGGGTTGCTAAGGAAGCGCTGCGCTTCACTGCCGAGGCCCGCCTGATTCAGCACCGCCATCTGCGCGGCATAATCGCCCGCATTGCCCTGCACGCCACGCTGCAGGTTCGTCCGCACCACCGACACCGCGCTGGTGAGATCGCCCGCCTGAGCCAGTTTCTGCGCCAGATTTCCGGCATCCACCGGATTAGCGGGCGGCGTGACCGTGAGCGCTCTCAGAGTATTGGCGGCGGCGGCCGTCGCGCCCTGCGCCAGGTACTGATCGGCAGTGCTCATCTGCAGATTGAAATTCACCCGCTGCGCCAGCTCACGCATCGCCGCCGTCTGTGCGTTCGCGGGAATGCGCGCCAGCAACGCGCTGGCCTGCTGCCAGCCACCGCTTTCGCTGGCGTTAAGTGCACCGGCATACAGCTCACTGGTGCTGGCCCCGTTGCGCATCACCGGCTGCATCACATTGGCCGCCAGCAGCGTATCGCCCTGCTGACGATAGAGCCGGGCTAAATCGAGCCGCAGCCAGCCATCAGAAGGATAGCGCTGAATGCCCTGCTGCAGCGTCGCGATGGCAGCGGCGTTGTTACTGGCCGCCAGCTGACGCCTGGCCTGCTGACGCAGCGCATCGGCTTCATTGGCGCGAGGTGTGACGCTCTGACGAACGCTGTCCGGCAGTGCCCCCAGCAGCGTGCTGGCTTCGGCACTGCGATTCTGCTGACGCAAAACGTAGAACAGCCCTTCTTTGGCGCTGCGGTTATCCGCATCACTTTGCAGAATGGTGCGATAGATCTGCTCCGCCTGCTCAGGCTGACTGGTGCGGCGCAGCACGTCGGCGCGGAACAGCCTGGCGGCCAGCCCTTTTTCACCGTCAGCCTGGACCAGCGGTTCGCTTAAGGTCAGCGCCTGCGCGCTGTCGCCGTTTTTCAGCGCCTGCTGCGCGCTGGCCAGCTGCGCATAAAAGCGGGCATCGTCGGCCTGCTGCTGACGCGAGGAACCCTGATCGCCGCCCTGCTGAGCAGAGCGCTGCAGATAATCAGCCGCTTCCTGATAACGTCCGGCTCGCTGGGCCACATAGCCCATGCCCGCTAACGCATCGGCATCCTGGGGATTGGCTCCCAGCACTTTTTCAAAGCTGGACTGCGCTCCGCCGACGTCTCCGCTGTTCAGCGCGCTGAATCCGGCTCCTTTTTCTGCGCCACCGACATTTTTACGGTAGTAGTCGATGACGGCAGAGTCCTGCGGATGACGCTGCTGCCAGGTCTGATAGAGTGCCGCGTCTGACGGCTGCGGACCGAGCCACAGCAGCGCCTGGCGCAGTGAACGATCGGCATCCTGATTACCACTCGCCAGCGAACTCAGCACCTCAATGCCTTCGCGACGGGTTGGTTCCTGCCAGGTCAGCGCCTTACCCAGCGCCAGCCGTGCGCCGGTGTCCTGCGGATGC
The DNA here is from genome assembly GCF_030270445.1 of Pantoea sp. QMID4. Taxonomy (NCBI): domain Bacteria; kingdom Pseudomonadati; phylum Pseudomonadota; class Gammaproteobacteria; order Enterobacterales; family Erwiniaceae; genus Pantoea; species Pantoea sp. QMID4. The sequence goes on from NZ_BSXL01000009.1 coordinate 104,266, forward strand.
TGCGATGCAAACTGCCGCAGCGCCTCAACCGCCTGCGGCAGCAGCGTACGGTCACCCGCCATCGTAAGATAATATTCTGCCGCAACGCTCGGTGGCGGCTCATTACCGCTGAAGGTATTGCGCCAGGTCTGTAACGCCGCCGGAATGTTGCCGCTGCGCGCCTGCTGACGCGCCAGCGAAAGCTGCGCCTGTGGAATGGTCTGCATCTGGCGCGCATTATCCAGCTCGCTCAGGTGCGGATCGCTGGGGGAGACCTGGCTGAGATGGGCGCGATACTGCGCAGCGGCAGCCGTGTCGCCGCCCTGCTGTGAATAGAGGGCCAGCAGATAAAGCGCCTGGGTATTGCCGGGTTCGACCATCAGCACCTTTTGCAGCGAGGCTTTCGCCAGGTCGTCATGCGCTTTCTGATGCCAGTAGGAGGCCTGATCGAACAGGGCCTGCAACGCAGGATTGCCGCTTTCCGCCGCCAGCAGCGGCGGTGACAGGGCCAGCGCGCTGCCCAGCATCAACACATGGCGGATACCGGCACTTAACAGATTTTTTTTCATTATTATTGTCCTTACTTCCTGCCGGAATCATGGCTCTGCTTTGGGTTCAGACGCCGCCAGGCATGACGCTTCAGCATCACCCAGGCTGCACTACCCACCAGCGCAGAGAGCAGCATCGCCGCCACTGCCAGCAGCACCGAGTGCTGGTTGGCATACCACACCACCATCTTGTACCAGGGCATTTCGCCGCTGGGGAACTGTGCACCGACGCGGAAACTACGAATGCCGTTTTCATCAGTGATAATCGCGGTGTCGCCCCGCACTGCGGCGTTAATCTGCGCCGAACTTAGATCGTTGTGCAGTCGCAACAGTTGATCGTCGCTGGTTGCCACCGTCATTACCACCAGCCGATCGCGATTCCACGGCGACCGGTAGCTGAGAAAGCCCCGCCATGCTTCGTTGGAGGAGAAGTAACGATCCGCATCCAGCTGCTGACGACTCCAGTCGCCGGTCAGCCAGCCGCGTAATTTTTCCAGCGTGTCAGGCTCTTTCACACCAAAGGTGCTGCTGGTGGCATCATAAGGTGACGCCGCCAGCATCGCCTGATTGAAGGCGCTGTTGCCGGTGGTGCTGACTGCCAGCAGATCGCTCTGCTGGATGCGCGCCAGATGGGTGCCGCCAGTGGGCAGACCAAACAGCACCTGATTCTGCGTCAGCGCCACGCCAGTCGCGGTTCCGGCCCGCGCCGCCAGATCCAGTAGCGTCGACAGCTCGGCATTGCTGGGCGTTTCCGGCAGCAGCAGCGTGGTCTGACCAAAGTCAGCCAGCCGCGAGAACGGGAACGAGGCACCGATAAAGTAAGAGAGGTTTGGCAACATGCTGAAGTGGCGGGTATGGCTCAGATCGATCCACGAGTCTTCTTCAATCCGGCTCTTGATATTGTTATTCAGGAGCACGCCGCAGGGTGCATCGGCGCGCGGTTTGATATTGAAGTAGAGCGCCAGCTGGTTATCGCCATAGATCAGATAAGGTTCAAGATTCAGCTGATACTGCTCCTGACGCGCATCACCGCCTAAACGATGCCAGGCGTTCTCCAGCAGACCGACCTTGTTGACCGTCAGGTTGCGCAGGAAAGTGCCGTTGAGCATGACGTTAAGGAACGAGTTGTCCTCATCAATCCAGCTTTCGGAGGGGAAGCGATAGTGCAGATTGACCGGCACCGTGTCGCCATCCCACAGGAACAGATCAGGCGCGGCGCGGAAGTTAACCCGCAGCGCATCATGCCAGATGCCGCTGCTGGTCAGGCTCTGATCTTTACGCAGCAGTTCGCTCAGGCGGACCGGGCGGTCAGTGTTAATCCAGCGTGGCGCATCGTAAGGTTTGCGGTTGCCAATGGTCTGTACAGGAACCTGCAGCTGGCTCTCATCGGTGGTGAATGGCTGCGTCGTCAGACGGTTCGCCGCCTGACGCAGCTGATCGTCATTGTTACCACTGACCAGCAGCAATTTGTAAACCGGATTACTGGGGTTATCCACCACCTGCAGCATCGGGACATGACTGGCCGGGAACGTCAGGGTGCCGATTTGATCGCCAGGATGACCAAACAGGATGCCGTTGTTTTCCGGCAGTTCGCCGCGCACCACCGGGAACCGGATGCCGCGATAATCACTCTGAATGCCGAGCCAGGAAGCGACCAGTGCCGCCGCGCTGACCGCATCAGGTGAGACGTTACTGGCAAAGCCCATCGTGATGGTGGACGCCGTCATGCGCTGCGGATCCAGGAACGGACGCGGGAAATTGCGCAGGCGGGTGCCGATATTGAGCTTCTGCCCTTCAAGGTGCAGTGCGGTATTCGGCAGAATGGTGACCTGATATTGCTGCGCGCTCTCTTTCTCACACAGCAGCTTGTCCGCATCGTTGATTTTAAAACTGAGGTTGTTGTTCGACACCACCATCGCCGCCGGAATATCCAGCTCATAATCACTGACGTCGCTGTCCGTGGCACCCAGCGGCAGCGTGCCGAGCGGCTGACCATTCAGCATCAGCTGCAGCGAGGTATTGCGTGCTGCCAGCGCGGCTGAGACGCGCAGCGTCAGATTGAGCCGCGCATTGGTCATCACTTCATCGCCAGGCAGGGTAAAGGTGATGCCCGACTGCAACTGACCGCCGGTCAGCGTAATGCCGCGTGACTGGCCCATCTGGGCTACGGAGATGACACTGCTGATCGGCTGGTTGATAGCCGCCGTGATCGGCATCTGCGGTTCTGCAACCGGCGCAGTCGTCTGGCCTGGCGCGTAGGGCAGCGCACTGGCAGCCGCTTCCAGCGCGGGATCGGCACTGCTCAGCCCCTGTGGCAGTGGCACCGCGGAGAGCGCACTGCTGTCCTGAGTTACCGCTCCGCTGCCCGTCACCGCCGCTGTGGCCGGCGCGACGGAAGAAGCCTCGCCATTCGCTGGCGCCTGAGGCGCTGATGTTGCCTCACTCGCGGGTGCGTAAGACGAGTTGGTTGACGACGGCGTGGCATCCGGTACTGCACTCTGTGGCGCAGAGGCTGGTACAGATTCTTCGGACTGCGTCGCCGTGGCCGCGGAGGGCACTGACGGCGTTGCTGACCCGCTAACACTCACCGGGGTCGTCACCTGCGCTGAACCGGCATCCGGTGTGGCAGCATTATTAACAGGCGTTGCAGGTGGCGTCGCCGGAGCCGCACCGCTGGCCGGCGCCTGGTTTTCCGCTGGCGCACTGACAGTGGCCTCGGCTGACTGTGTGGTTGCAGTAGCCTCATACGATGCCGGAGCCGCGCTGTTTACCGGCGCACTGACGGCGGCACCCGCTGGCTGGGTGATTGCAGCAGCATCGGGTGGCATCGGTGCCGCACTGTTTACCGGCGCGGCACGGCTGTTATCAATCGCTGTCGGCGTTTCCGCGCCAGCGGGCGTCAGCCATAATGCGGCGGTCAGTGAACTGGCCAGCAGCGTGTGCGTCAGGATCTTCATGCCGCGCCATCCTCTTTCGCCGCCGCGACAACCGGGTCGACTTTTTTACGTTTATCGTGGCGACCTTTCCAGGTCAGCCAGAACAGCTCAAATACGGTGCGGATAATGGTGCCCAGCGAAATCAGCGGGTTGTCCTGCTTATATTCCGGCTGGATCCAGGCATCCGCACGCGCCAGCACCACACGCACCAGTTCGCGACGGCGCGCCAGCGGCATCGCTTCAAAGCGCAGGCGAATGCTCTCGTCATCGCCGGAAATCTTACTCACCGGGATGGTGATCGCGCCGGATTTCAGCAACAGATCAATCTCTTCAATTTCATCCGTTTCATGACGGCCATCCGGCGCATCAAGCTGTGCACCGCCCATCGACAGGTTGCTGGTCAGGGTGCGTGATGAAATGCCGCTGGCGTAGTGAATAATCGCCGGGATTTGTACGTCAACGCGGATGGTTTTACGCACCTGTTTGGTTTCGCGCGCTACGGCAATCGCCGCCATCAGAATGATCAGGCTGAAAATCGCCCAGCCGACGTTAAGCGCAATAACGTAAGGGTCGACGCCAAAATAGTCATGCATCACCGCGCGTACCACGCCCGCGACAATCCCGATGCCCAGCAGCAGCGCCACAATGACGTGCGGACGCACGATGTGGAAATCGAAGAAGCCCTGATCCAGCACGCCGCCTTTATCAGTCACGTTAAACTTGCCATGTTTCGGCGACAGCAGCGTCAGGATGGTCGGGATCACCAGATGGAAGCACATCACCGTCTCATAAATTTCACCCCAGAACGTGTAACGGAAGCGGCCATTCATGCGCGAGTTAACGTAAAGCGACATCACCAGGTGCGGCAGCACATAGGCAAAAATCAGCGACGCCGACGAGTGAATGATATTCAGGTTAAACAGCAGGTAAGCTAGCGGCGCGGTCAGGAAGGCGACGCGTGGCAGACCAAACTGGAAGTGCAGCATGGCATTGAGGTAGCAAAGGCGCTGCTGCCACTTCAGGCCACGACCAAACAGTGGATTATCAACGCGGAAAATCTGCGTCATGCCGCGCGCCCAGCGGGTTCGCTGGATGATGTGCAGACCCAGACGTTCGGTTGCCAGACCGGCCGCCAGCGGGATCGACAGGAAGGCTGAGCCCCAGCCCAGGCGCTGCATTTTCAGAGCGGTGTGTGCATCTTCAGTGACAGTTTCAACGGCAAAGCCGCCAATCTCTTCCAGCGCCGAACGACGGATTACCGCACAGGAGCCGCAGAAGAAGGTGGCGTTCCAGTTATCGTTACCCTGCTGCACCGGGCCATAAAACAGCGCGCCTTCGTTGGGAATGCTGCGCGCAGCGCGCAGGTTACGCTCAAAAGGATCGGGCGAATAGAAGTAGTGCGGCGTCTGCAACAGTGCCAGCTTCGGATCTTTCAGAAACGGCCCCACCGTCGCCTGCAGGAAGGTGCGGGTCGCCACGTGGTCGCAGTCGAAGATGCAAATCAGCTCACCTTTGGTGATTTTCATCGCATGGTTGAGGTTACCGGCTTTGGCATGTTTGTTGTCGTCGCGGGTGATATACCCGACCCCGACATCCGCCGCAAAGCGGGCAAATTCGCTGCGTTTGCCATCATCCAGCAGATAGATTTTGAGTTTGTCACGCGGGTAGTCGATACACTGCGCCGCCAGCACGGTATCACGCACCACATCCAGGCTTTCATTGTAAGACGGCACATAAATATCGACCGTCGGCCACAGACGGGTATCGTCCGGCAACGGTTCAATGGTGCGCTTTAATGGCCAGGTGGTTTGCAGGAAGCCGAGAATTAAAATCAGCCAGACGTAAAGCTCCGCCAGATATAAGCCAATCCCTAATATCGCCTCGACTTCGGAATTAAAGTGCAGCGTCTCAGTAGTACGCCACCAGATATAACGGCTGGACATCAGGGCAGAGAGAATCACCATCACCACGGTTACTTTGCGGCTCTTGTTGAAACCCAATAAAAACATCATACAGATGCTGATCAGACCAAAAATATACTGTTTCTGGCTGTCCATTGGCGTAATGATGATCACCGCGGCAACGGGTGCAAGCACCAGCAGCAGCAGGTAAAACCCGATTTTACTCATGATTCACCCTGAGAAGAGCTGTGTACGTCAGTCGCCTGCAGTAGCCGACTAAAAATGATTTGTGCGGATGGAAGCCTGAACTTCGCCATTTCCCACGGTGATATTCAGAATGCTGCTGACCCGTTTGGCGATCAGTTCAATATCAAATGCCGCTGCTGAGGCAGGACTGAAATCATATACGGACTGCTGGGAAGCATTGGCTTCACCCACACTTTCATCACGGTGAACCACGCCCAGTAAATTATCGCCCAGACGCTGCTGCATAAATGCAGTGACATCGCGATTAATATTCCGGCGGTTATCGCACTGGTTCAGGATAAAATAGTGTCCCTGCTTATTATTGAGCGGTTTCCCGGTCATCCGGTTCTCTTCAATCTGCGGTAATAACGACACAGAGGCGGTATCCGCTAACATCGCCACTAAATGCATATCGGCCAGCGCCGTCATTGCTTTAAGCGCCGGGCCCGGACCAGGCGGAAAATCAGCGACAATGACCAGTCCGGGATAATTAAGTACCGTATCCAGACCACGCTGAATAAAGTGGGGATCTTTCATCAGGTTTTCTTCGAACCGTTCGCGCTGTGGCTCGGTGACATCGCCATAAGGCAGGACAAAGATATTGCCGCCAGTGGTGAGGATCGACTGGCTCCAGTCCGCCTGCTCTTCTGAGCGCGCCACAAATCCGCGGCCATCATGCAGTGGCACGCCAAAGTGAAGACGCAGTGCATTCTGCACATCAAAATCAATGGCCAGAACTTTGCTACCGGAACGCGCCAGACTCCAGGCCAGATTCGCCGCCAGCGTGGTTTTCCCCACGCCTCCCTTCGGCGAGCACACACAAACTAACGGCATAGCGCAATCTTCTCCAGTAACGGCTTGAGTAAGGTTTCTTTCGGCAGATTCGACGGTTCGCTGTCACGCGAGCGGAACAAGGCACTAAATCGTTCCGGTTCAGAATGGGATGTAGCAGGCGTGATAGCGGGCTTTAGATCCGCCACAATGGCGGACCGGACGGGCTCATCATGTGATGCAGTAACAGGCTCAGCCGCAACCTGTTTTTGCGGCGGCGGCGGTGGCGGAAACAGTGATGAAGGGTCACGTTCAGCCGTGCGAGCTGCGGGCAGGCTGCTGCCTGACAGACTATCGAGAATTGAGCTGCGGGCTGATGTCGTCGGTTGCGCACTGAGTGTGGCAGGCCTTGCCGGTGCCTCTGGCGGTGGCGCGGTGAATTCATCCCCGCGCAGCGGCTGAGGCTGCAGCAGGTCGATTCGCTGACCGCCTCCCAATGAGGTCTGATGGTCCTCTTTCGCCAGCTGGCGAATCAAAGCCCATTTACTGTGTTCCGCCGCTTCCTGCGCCTGGCCAGACATATCTTTAAAGTCGATGTCGAGCGTTTGCGTTTTTTCTTTAAAACGCTGCAAATCATCGTAATTATTCTTCATTGGCCGTGGCCTGCAACAGGGGAGGAATTTTCCTGGAATATAACACATCCCTTTAATGTCAGTCAGAAAAACCTGATTACAAATAAAGCAGATTCAATAAAACAGTTTAATCATAAAGATTCACTTCCGGTGGAATAAAGCCAATATAAGATGATTATCCCCTATGATTAATAAGTGATGTTTAAGTTAAATTAGTCTGAGATGTTTTAATAATTTTTAAGACTTAGCCGCTCTGACAACCACTGGCACAACCAGGCGGGTCACGATAAGCGCAATGTTAAGCCGCAATCGGGCTGCCGCAGGCGCAAAAAAAACCTGATCGCTGTCACAAGGGATTGAGAATGTTTACCTTTTTCGCTGCGAATATCGCCAGCAGAAAAACAGGTTAAATCTGATAACGGAAAAAGACGGGAAATAACCGAAACGTGATGGCTGGTCCGCCAGCGGTGCGGTTTACAGCGGAATTGAGATAAAAAAAAGCGCCAGAAAGGCGCCTTTGGCTGAAAAGAGAGGCGAGGACGCAGGGAGTAATATACTCCTCAATCAGAAGCACTGACGGCTAACCCTCTTCATGAGAAGGGAGCATACGCCTGGAGCACAGCAACGCGGGCCACGGATGGCGTTTTTGCGTCTTTCCGAAGGGCTTATGCTCTCTGAACTATCACCGAATCAACGGCCTGAGCCGCCAATCCTCAACTGACCTTTTCTGCCACACCCACCGGCTGGTTCTCATCCTGATCGACCGCGAAGCACGCAATCTCCTGACCACCGTAGTTTTTCAGCTTCGGCTGTAACTGCACGCAGGTGCCAAAACGTCGGTGGCAGCGCGCATTGAAAGCACAGCCTGGCGGCGGATTAAGCGGGCTGGGCAGCTCGCCGGTCAGCTTAATACGCTCACGACGGTCGTCCGGATTCAGACGCGGCGTCGCTGACAGCAAAGCCTGGGTATAAGGATGGCGCGGGTTAGCAAAAATTGCCTCTTTACTGCCCTTCTCAACGCAACGGCCGAGATACATCACCATCACCTCATCGGCAATATGCTCCACCACCGACAAATCGTGCGAGATAAAGACGTAGGAGAGCCCCATATCCTGCTGCAGATCCATCATCAGGTTCAGCACCTGAGCACGCACGGAAACGTCGAGCGCCGAAACCGGCTCATCGGCAATCAGCACGTCCGGATCGAGCATCAGCCCACGCGCGATGGCGATACGCTGACGCTGACCGCCTGAGAACATGTGAGGGTAGCGATCGTAATGCTCGGTTTTCAGGCCCACTTTCGCCATCATCTCCAGCGTCTTCTCGCGGCGTTCCGCTTTGGTCAGCTGGGTATTGATGGCCAGTGGCTCTTCCAGAATCTGGCTTACTTTTTTACGCGGATTGAGTGAGCCATACGGGTTCTGGAATACGATCTGAATTTTCTGACGACGCAGCTTCTGCGCCTGGGGATCGTGCTTCAGCAGATCCTGGCCGTGCCAGTAAAGCTGGCCTTCGGTCGGGGTTTCAATCATGGTCAGCAACCGGCCCAGCGTGGATTTACCACAGCCTGACTCGCCGACGACCGCCAGCGTTTTGCCGCGCTCCAGATTAAAAGAGACGCCATCCAGCGCTTTGACCAGACGCTCCTGACCAAACAGCCCCTTCTTCACCGGGTAGTGTTTTTTCAGGTCAATCGCCTGCAGCAGGAACTGATCTTTCGTGGTTTCATGATTCATAAGTGGGTCTCCCGGCATCATCCAGCGGATAGTGACACTTGGACTGACGTCCTGGAATGGTGCGCAGTTCCGGTTCTTCCTGGCGACAAAGGTCAGTCGCATAAGGGCAGCGTGGGTTAAGCAGACAGCCAGCCGGGCGATCATACTTGCCCGGCACCACACCAGGCAGTGACGCCAGGCGGGCTTTATCAGCCGCAAACTCCGGCAGCGCGCGTAACAACGCCTGGGTGTAAGGATGGCGCGGCGCTTTGAAGATATCGGTCGCTTTCCCGCTCTCCACTACCTGTCCGGCATACATCACGATAATGTGGTGCGCCGCTTCTGCCACTAACGCCAGATCGTGCGTAATCAGGATCAGCGCCATGTTCTCCTGCCGCTGCAGATCCAGCAGCAGTTCAATGATCTGCGCCTGAATGGTCACGTCGAGCGCCGTCGTCGGCTCATCGGCGATCAGCAGCTTAGGCCGGCAGGCGATTGCCATGGCAATCATCACACGCTGGCTCATGCCGCCCGATAGCTGGTGCGGATAGACATCAAGCCGTGACGCCGGATCGGGAATACCAACCTGATTCAGCAGGTCGATTGCCCGCTGACGTCGGGTGCGTTTATTGCCGCCCTGATGCACCTTGATCGCTTCCATAATCTGGAAGCCCACGGTGTAACAGGGATTCAGGCTGGTCATCGGGTCCTGAAAAATCATCGCCACTTCTGCGCCTACCAGCTGGCGGCGCTCGCGTTCGGAGATGCGTTTCAGATCGCGCTGGTTGAACTCCAGCTTCTCCGCCATCACATTGCCAGGGAAGTCGATCAGTCCCATGATCGCCAGTGAACTTACCGATTTACCGGAGCCGGACTCGCCCACGATACCGACGACCTGGCCCTGCTCTACCTGATAACTGATGCGGTCAACCGCACGGAACGGTGCTTTATCGTCGCCAAAATGCACCGATAGTTTGTCTACATTCAATAACGCCATCTCGGTGCCTCTTTACTGCTTGAGTTTCGGGTCGAGGGCGTCACGCAAACCGTCGCCCATCAGGTTAAATGCCAGCACGGTAAGCAGAATGACCAATCCAGGGAAAGTCACGACCCACCAGGCACTTTGCGCATACTGCAGAACGTCGGAGAGCATGGTGCCCCACTCCGGCGTTGGCGGTTGCGCACCCATACCGAGAAAGCCCAACGCCGCCATATCGAGAATGGCGTTGGAGAAACCTAATGACGCCTGCACGATCAGTGGTGCAAGGCAGTTAGGCAGAATATTCACAAACATCTGGCGCAGCATACCGGCACCGGCCACGCCGGAGGCGGTCACATAGTCACGGTTCACTTCCACCAGCACCGCGGCGCGTGTCAGACGGATATAGTGCGGCAGTGCCACAAAGGTCAGCGCGATAGAGGCGTTAACGATTGAGGGACCGAAGATGGCGACCAGCACCAGCGCCAGCAGCAGGCTTGGCAGCGCCAGCATGATATCGACCACGCGCATGATGATGGCATCGACCACGCCGCCGAGATAACCGGCCAGCAGGCCGAAGATCACGCCGAAAATCAGCGACAGTACCACCACCAGACAGCCGACCAGCAGCGACAAACGCGCACCGTACATCAGACGCGACAGCACATCGCGGCCAACATCGTCGGTGCCCAGAATGTAGCTCCAGTTTCCGCCTTCCTGCCAGACCGGCGGATGCAGCAGCGCATCGCGGAACTGCTCAGCAGGCGCATGCGGAGCCAGCACATCGGCAAAAATGGCGCACAGCAATACAATGATGATGTAGACCAGGCCCACGACGGCGCCTTTATTACGTTTAAAGTAATGCCAGAATTCCTGAAACGGGGTCATCGGCTTGGGTGCAACGGTAACGCTGCCGGGATCAACAACAGACATGATGCCCCCTTATTTCTTGTGACGTATGCGCGGGTTAACCACGCCATACAGCAGATCAACCAGCAGGTTGACCACAATAATCAGTACTGCAGTCAGCAGCACACCGCCCTGCACCACCGGATAGTCACGGCGTTGCAATGCTTCAATCAGCCAGCGACCCAGACCCGGCCACGAGAAGATGGTTTCGGTCAGAATCGCCCCGGCCAGCAACGTGCCGACCTGCAGGCCGATGACCGTGACCACCGGCAGCATGGCGTTGCGCAGCGCATGCACGACGATCACGCGCATTCGCGTCAGGCCTTTGGCGCGCGCCGTACGGATATAATCTTCACCCAGTACTTCGAGCATTGCCGAACGCGTCATACGTACAATTACCGCCAGCGGAATGGTGCCGAGCACGATGGCGGGCAGGATCATGTGCATCACCGCATCGTGGAAGTCGCCCGGCTCACCCCAGAAGAAGGTGTCGATCAGCATAAACCCGGTCAGCGGCATGCTGTCATCCAGGAAGACGGTGTCGCCGACGCGCCCGGAAACCGGTGTCAGGTTGAGCTGCACCGAGACCAGCATGATCAGCATGATGCCCCACCAGAAAATTGGCATGGAGTAGCCGGTCAGTGAGATGCCCACGGCGGTGTGATCGAAAATTGAACCGCGTTTTACCGCCGCCAGCACCCCAACCGGGATACCAATGGCCACGGCAAATATCATGGCGCAGATGCCAAGTTCCAGCGTCGCTTTGAAGCGCGGAACAAACTCATCCCAGACAGGGATGCGGCTCTTCAGTGAAATGCCCAGGTCGCCATGTAATACGCCGTTAATGTAGTTCAGGTACTGTTTCCACAGCGGCTGGTCCAGACCTAACAGCGCCATTAACTGTGCATGACGTTCAGGAGAAATACCGCGCTCGCCAGCCATGATCAGCACCGGATCGCCGGGGATCATGTGAACAAACGCGAAGGTGAGTAATGTAATACCGATAAACGTTGGGATGACAAGGCCCAGACGTCGGAGTATGAACTGCAGCATAATCCGGGTTCTCTCTTGTCCGCGCGACCGTCGCCGCGAGGGTTGTTATTGCTTACATCTGACGATCGGGTAGGCCCGACCGCGACGCAGACAGGCTGCGCCTCTACCGTTTCCAGTAAAACAGGGAGATAAAGCCGGGACGACGAACAGCCGCCCCGGAAAAGGCGACAATTATTCTTTAATGTCTACCTGAGCAAAGTAGTGTCCGCCCAGCGGATCGACTTTGTAACCGGAGACTTTTTTGCTGACCGGTTCGTATACCGTTGAGTGCGCGATCATCAGCGCCGGTGCCTGGTCATGCATCACAACCTGAGCCTGCTTGTAGTACTCGATACGCTTCGCCTGATCGGCGGTGGCGCGAGCTGGCTGAATTTGATCCTCGAAGGATTTATCACACCAGCGCGAGTAGTTAGAGCCATCTTTGGCCGCTGAGCAGCTGAACAGGGTGGCCAGGAAGTTATCCGGATCCCCATTGTCGCCGGTCCAGCCCATCATGACGGTCTGGTGCTCACCCGCTTTGGCACGCTTCAGGTATTCGCCCCACTCGTAGGTCACGATTTTGGCTTTGACGCCAATCTTCGCCCAGTCGCTCTGAATCATCTCAGCCATGCGGCGTGCGTTCGGGTTATACGGACGCTGAACCGGCATCGCCCACAGGTCGATGGAGAAACCGTCTGCCATGCCCGCTTCTTTCAGCAGCGCTTTGGCTTTTTCAGGATCGTAGGCGTAGTCTTTTACGTCGTCGTTATAGCCCCACATCGTTGGTGGGATCAGGTTTTTAGCAGGCTGGCCTGCGCCCTGATAAACGGCGTCGATAATCGCTTTTTTGTTAACCGCCATGGTCAGTGCCTGACGCACTTTCAGGTTATCCAGCGGTTTTTTCTCAACGTTGTACGACAGATAGCCGACGTTCAGGCCAGCCTGCTCATACAGGTTGATGTTTTTGTCCTGCTTCATACGCGCGATGTCAGCCGGGTTTGGATACGGCATGACCTGACATTCGCCCTTCTGAAGCTTAGCGTAGCGCACCGACGCATCCGGGGTAATGGAGAAGACTAAGCGATCGATTTTTGGCCTGGTGCCCCAGTAATCCGGGTTAGCTTTGTAAAGGATGCGCGAATCTTTCTGGTACTGCAGCAGCTGGAACGGACCGGTACCGACCGGGTTCAGGTCGACGTTTTGCGGGGTGCCCGCTTTCAGCATGTTGTCTGCGTACTCTTTCGACAGAATCGAGGCGAAGTCCATGCCGAGGTCGGCGAGGAATGGCGATTCAGGACGCGTCAGCACAAAGCGCACGGTATTCTCGTCTACTTTTTCGATTTTGCTGATCAGCTTCGGCATATCCATGCCTTCGAAGTATTCGTAGCTGCCGCCGGAGACGCCATGATAGGCGTTGTTTTTATCCAGCTGGCGCTCAAAGGTGAACACCACATCATCCGCGTTGAAGTCGCGCGTCGGTTTGAAATCTTTGGTGGTCTGCCACTTCACACCTTTACGCAGGTGGAAGGTGTAGGTTTTACCGTCTTCACTGACATCCCATTTCTCAGCCAGCGCTGCGTGCAGTTCGGTGGTGCCGATAGTGAACTCAACCAGTCGGTTGTAGATCTGACGTGAGCTGGCATCGTAGGTGGTGCCCGAAGTGAACAACTGCGGGTTAAAGCCTTCCGGAGAACCTTCAGAACAGTAAACGAGGGTTTTTGCCTGAACACTGGCGGCGACAGTCATAGCAATCAGGCTCAGACCGACCTTCAGCATCCCGGATTTAGCCAGGGAGTTGATCATGCTTTTGCTCCATTGTGATGTGATGTTGTGTGTATTGCCCGACCTCTGATTTTTTTATGCGGTTCAGGCGTACCACCGAACAGGTGGTTAACGCGCGCTGCGTTTTTTATGTTTTTTCTGACACAGATTGTGCATTCAGAAAATTCCGTAACTGCGCGTTTATTGACGCATCAATTTGTCAACAGTTGCAAAGAACGTCAATACAACGGTTACTTATTTACACAGAGTGTGAGGAATAGCATGCAACGGTAATAAAAACCGTTTCTGTCTGAAAGCCATACAATGCACAGCGTAGCAGGCCTGAATTCCGTGCATTGTGCTGGATAGCGGCTCTATCGCTAGTGATTCTCACCGCTAAAAAACTTAAAACTTTTACCGGCAAATGTTGAATAACTGAACGATTCACCGTGCGTTATGACGTTCAACTAGCGGAATATGCTGGGAAAGAAGCATAAGAAATCAGCATGTTGCCGCTTTCGGTCATAAGAAGAATGTGTCGCGAATTATGATCGCATCTCTTGCAGGGCAAGGCCTGCCAGCCTGAAGAGGGGGATAATAACGGTGGGTAAGCGAAATACGCGGTGGATGGGGTTTACTGGAAGTTTCTGGAAGGTAATGAAGCGAACAACAAGAGAGGGTAAGCGGGAGTGGCGGTCAGATGGAGATCTGCTTCAGGGACACGGGCAGATCGGAAAGTCGCTTAAACCATCCCTGGACGCTCGGCCGTAAGAAAGTGCCTGCTTAGCGGTCAGATTGAGATCTACTTCAGGGACACAGGCAGATCGGAAAGTCGCTTAAACCATCCATGGACGCTCGGCCCATGCGATTACGCACCTCATCCCTGAGGTGCGCCCGTTGCCAGGCCAACGCGTTGCGTTGTTCAAAAACGCTCCCGGCGTTTTTGTCCCTGGCGTGGGACGCTTTCCTCCTCTGCCCGTGTCCCCTCCGCCTTATGTTTAAGCGTTGCAGTCAGATTCCCGGGGTTTGGATCTGCCAGCCGTCTGTAGTGCTTTTGTAAGTACCCGATGCGTATGCCAGACGTGAAGCGAAGGGAGCATACGCCTGTAGCAAAGCATCGCGGGCCAGGGATGGGCCGCGCTGAGCATGCCAGGGATGGCGTCTTTTGCGTCTTTGCGGAAGGCGTATACTCCCTGAAGCCTGCTCAGCGGTAAGTTTTTCCCTTTTCTACAGACGAAAAAAAACCTGTCTTTTCAGACAGGTTTCTTCAATATGGTCGGCGAGAGAGGATTACTCTGCTCTGCGAGCAGAGCCCTTCGGGCCGTTGCTAAAGCAACGTTGCCTCGCTACGCTCGGCTCAAACCTCCTTCGGAGGTCCTCATCCTCTTTTCTACAGACGAAAAAAAACCTGTCTTTTCAGACAGGTTTCTTCAATATGGTCGGCGAGAGAGGATTCGAACCTCCGACCCACTGGTCCCAAACCAGTTGCGCTACCAAGCTGCGCTACTCGCCGATGGGGGCGCATGTTACTGCTACCCCCGAACAGCGTCAACCGCTTTTTATGCTTTTGCCGTCAATCGCCTGGAAAGCACGCGGTTACCGAAAATCAACCGCCTGCATGTCCCTTTCAGACGACTATTACAGCGCTTTAGCCTGACTTTTAGCCGGTGCCTGACACCAGTTGTTAGCCGGGTTAATGCCGCCATCTGGCGAGGTATAACCCAGACAGCCCAGAATGGTATCGAATAACTCAACGTGACGATGAGTCCGGCCCACACGCTGCTGCGCCTGCAGGCGTTCGAAGTTACTGCGGTTCTGGCTGTCTTCCAGATACTTATCTGACGCCCAGACCATCATCGGTACGCGGAACTGCTCTGGCGGTGCCATCTCACGCGGCGTGCCGTGCAGATGCATATTCTCGCTGATCGACTCACCGTGGTCGGCAGCATAGAAAACGATCGCCTTCTTATCACGTAGCTGATCCAGCACGCTGTCCAGCATGCTATCGACATAGAGCACAGAGTTGTCATAAGCGTTGATCAGCTGCGCTTTACTGCAGGTCTCGTCGACGCCCATACACTCCGGCTGATACTTCGCGAAGCTACGCGGATAACGCTGTGAATAAAGATAGTGCGAACCTTTAGTGTGCAGCACCACCAGATGCTTACCTTTGGGGAAACGATCCAGTGACGCTTTCATCTCCGGCACCAGTAGCATGTCATCGACCGCTTTGCCCTGGTTACGCTTCTCTGAACCAATCTGCTCACGGAAAGCAAAGTTGTTGGCATTGATGTTGTCGTAGAACCAGACTTCGCTCTGCATCGCAAACAGCTCAGAAGTGAAGCCCAGCTCTTTCATCACCGCAAACACATTCTGCTCTTTCAGCGTGCGGCCAGGGTTATCCATGGTGCCGCCTTCGCGCACAAACATGCAGCGCAGCGACAGCTTCGTCGCGGTATCACAGGACTCGCCGCGGAACGCGACCAGGTTCTTCTCTTTCGACAGCTTCGGCGTCGTATCGCGCTCATAACCCAGCATTCCCATGTGATCCCAGCGGGTGGTTTCGCCAATCACAAACACCACATAGGTGTCATCCAGGCCGGCAGGCGCAACGTAGGTAAACTTCTTCGCCGGATCCAGCAGTTCCTCATTATTTAGCGACTCATCCACGCGGGTCCAGGCAAACAGACCTACAGCCGCCAGCCAGTTGGAAGGCAGATAAGAGTGGGCGACCACACCACCGTAGCTCGGCAGATCGATGTTAGTGATCTCTTCATTGTGCTTCTGCTGCTTGTCGAAATAACGGATCGGCAGCCAGACCAGGGCTATGCAGAGCAGCATAATCAGGGTCGGTTTCAGGCGCTGTCCTGGCGTTCGCAGCTGCTCATTCAGCGTCATGCTCAGCCTGTTGCGCCAGATCATCAGCAGCGGCAGCGCGCTGACCAGCACCATCCACAGGATAAAATGGTAGCCAACCACTTCTTTAGAAAGATCGGTATCGGTCGTCATCACCGACGCCACAATGCCGTAGCCAATTACGACGTTAAAAAACGCCATGTAATAGGCGGCGGCAACAGATATCAGCACAATCATCGTGGCCAGCACGCGATAGAACCACTTTCCGCCCAGCGACAACAGACGCATCAGGAAGAACGTAAGCAGCACAATGGCAACCACCTCGGTGACGGCAGTGAGCCAGTTCGTTACCGTGGATTGCCTGAGAAAACCGTCAAAACGACGGTAGAAAATCGGTAAGTTCAGCAAAATACCGAGGTAGAGCGCCAGGAATAGCGATAACTTCTGCTGAGTCAGGGTTTTAATATAATTCATGAAAAAAGGGGTTTCTCCGGTGTGAAACACTTGACTAAATTTTTTATGTGACTGCCGAAACGCGACAGAGTTCGCTGAATAAGCGGACCGGACAAGATGAAGGAAATTTCTGAACGGATTTACTGGCTATAACGCGAGGTGGCTCAGTAAAACATGGTCGCGTTTGATAGACCAGAAAATAATCTTCGCCGACCGGATTAGCACATTTTTTGTACATAGCTGAGAGTCGCTGTTGGCTGACTGACGCAGAAAACAGCAGGAGAGAGGATGTGATGAATGAAAAATGCGGGCCTGATGGTTTCAGGCCCGCAGCACGCTTAGCGAATGATGTTCAGCGTGACGTCGATGTTGTTACGTGTAGCGTTTGAGTAAGGACAAACGATATGCGCTGCATCAACCAGCTTCTGCGCTTCTGCTTCATCCATCTCTGGCAGATGAATATTCAGGGTCGCTTCGATACCAAAGCCATCAGGGATAGGACCGATACCAACTTCACCTTCAATCCATGCATCTTTTGGCATCGCAATTTTGTCGCGGCCAGCAACAAACTTCATCGCGCCCAGGAAGCAGGCAGAGTAGCCGGCAGCAAACAGCTGCTCAGGGTTAGTCACTTCGCCGCCTGCACCGCCCATCTCTTTTGGCACGCCCAGTTTAACGTCCAGTACACCGTCAGAAGAGGTTGCACGACCATCGCGACCACCGGTTGCTTTGGCTTTGGCGCGGTAAACCACTTGTTCTAAAGACATGACATTTCTCCGTTACACTATTTAATCGCCCACTACTTATTTAACCGTAATCAGGCGGTGAGGTTCAACGGGTGCTGCGCACCCGTCGGCAATAATTATCGTGATTGATTCAGGTTATCACGTAACCCATCGAGCTGTAATTTCAGCGCCAGCAGGGCGTCATCGTCACAGGCTGTGGCACATTTAACCGCTTCAGGAATGGATTCCGCTTTATGCTGCAGCGTCCGTCCCGCGTCCGTCAGCGTTACCGCAACCTGGCGTTCATCCTGACGAGTGCGCTGACGGTTAATCAGACCTGCGCCTTCCAGCCGCTTCAGCAGTGGCGTTAATGTTGCCGAGTCTAAAAAAAGCTGCTCGCCAATCTCTGACACCGTGACATCATCTTTCTGCCACAACACCAGCATTACCAGATACTGCGGATAGGTAATGTCGAGCTGGCTCAGCAACTGTCGATAGACTTTATTCATCGCCAGAGTGGCAGAATAAAGCGCAAAACAGAGTTGCTGATCGACCAACAGTGGCATCGTTTTCACTTTTTTGTCATCTTGATCACAGTTCATGGTGATTAGTATAGATAGCGCGCTAGATAATTGCAAGCAAACTTTTTTGTCAGGAGAAAAAGCATGCAGGATTCACTGGAAGAACAGGCGCGTCGTTTCGCCACTGAGGCACATGCTGGTGCCGGTCAGCGCCGCAAATATACCGATGAGCCTTACATTGTTCATCCGGCTGCGGTAGTGGAGCTGGTACGCAGTGTCACTCATGACGATGCCATGTTAGCAGCCGCCTGGCTGCACGACACCGTGGAAGATACCTCTGCCACGCAAGGGGATATCGAAGCCCGGTTTGGTGCGCGCGTGGCCAGCCTGGTGGAGATGCTGACCGACAGCACACCCACAGCGGCAAAAAACCGGGCGGCCCGTAAACTGGCGCACTTCCGCCATACGGCCAGCGCCAGTCCTGAGGCGCAGACAATCAAACTGGCTGACATCATCGACAATACCCGTGCGATTGTGCGTTTTGATCCTGACTTTGCACGGGTCTATCTGGTGGAAAAACAGATACAGATTGCGCTGCTGAAGGAGGGCGATGCGCAGTTATGGCAACAGGCGTCAGCGATCATTGAAAGCGGCCTTGCCCGGCTGCGGGAGCCTCCCTACAACGTGCCAGAGAGCTGGTTTGTGAAACAGGCTGCTAAATACAGCGAAATGCGCGCATAAAAAAACCCGCCAGCGGCGGGTTCTTTTCGTGATGCCTGATTATTCAAGCAACTGCCGTCCCAGATAGGGATTGGCATGCAATAACTTCATTAATTTCTGCGCCGTCGCGGAAGGACGCGTACGCCGTGCTTCCCAGCTTTTCACGGAAGAGACGCTCACGCCCATCACTTTTGCAAATTCATCGACCTGCATGCCGGTCATTTCACGCAGACGCTGCGGCTCTGGCTGGGCGGATTGCTGACGCTGAATAAGTAACTCGGCGGCGCGATCATCACGTGTCAAAACAATCTGCTCAAGGCTGCTGAGCAATTCAAACATCGGGTCTTTTAATTCCATAGAGAACTCCTTAAAAACTCACTATGAAGCACGTGAAAGTAGAGAGGTACGAGCCTGAAGTCAGGACTCTGAAACCGGGCCTGTTTCAGGCTGGATCCCGCAAGGGTTTGTTTTTTGTTATGAGAAAAACCATTACGGGACACAGCCTGCGGTGCACTGCTTTAATGATGTCAGTTCAATGCAACAAATGCCGGGAGACTAAGTATGGATAGAGACCTGACTATTTGCCGCGCGATTTATAATTATTTTTTTCACTATGGATTGCCGGAAATGTTCCAGCACCTCTAACCTGCTGAGGCAGTTGATTTTTGTGCCTGCATAGCGCGCAAAAAAATCAAATGGTGTTTGCGATTTATGTGGATGCCATCAAGCTTTTCTCTGGCATATTCTCATTTCTGTGAAGCACTACACCTCTTCACCTTGTGAGTGCAAAATATACGCCAATGGTTTACTTCCTGAACACTTATATTCACGGTTCTGATTAATTTAAGAATAGTCCTGGTTAGCGCCTGAACACTGGCGCGCGGCGGCTCACAGTGCAGTGCAAAGAAATCTTTTACTCTTAATGCCCCTGTATTGTCAGATGAATCAATAGTCATCCTAACGAAACGGCTGACGCCTCATATCGGTGCAGCTGGCGGCTAAAAACGAGCCCTTTGCGCGCTAAACGTGCAGCTGTGGAATCGCGTGCCGATGACGGGAAAATTCACTCCTGACCTCTTTAAGGAAAAGCGATGCGTGAAACAGATTTTAACGTCGGATATCCCTCTCATCGCGTGCCGATGATGGGCCGCAATGCCGTCGCAACCTCGCAACCGCTGGCAGCACAGGCGGGTTTACGGATGCTGCAACAGGGCGGGAACGCCGTGGATGCGGCTATCGCCACCGCCATCGCCTTAACCGTGCTGGAGCCGACCGGAAACGGCATCGGCAGTGATGCGTTTGCGATTGTCTGGGACGGCAGCGATCTGCATGGCTTAAATGCTTCAGGCCGTGCGCCCGCCACCTGGCATCCCGAACGCTTTGCTGCTCTGAGCGCGATGCCTGAAACCGGCTGGGAGTCTGTCACTGTGCCGGGCGCCGTCTCGGCGTGGGTGACGCTGGCGCAGCGCTTCGGCACCTTACCGCTGACTACCCTGGCGCAGCCGGCAATTAACTATGCGCGCGACGGCTTTCCGGTATCGCCACTGATTGGTCAGCTCTGGCAGCGCGGCTATGACAAGCTGCAGGATCAGCCTGGCTTCAGCGACTGCTTTGCGCCGCAGGGCCGTCCACCGCGTACGGGCGAGCTGTTCCGCAACCCGGCGCAGGCCCGCACCCTGCAGGAGATCGCTGAGACTGGAGGTGAAAGTTTTTATCGCGGCGCACTGGCGCAGAAAATGGCGGCCTTCGCCCGCGAACATGCCGCGGCGCTGACGCTGGAGGATTTAAAAAACCATCGTGCTGACTGGGTTACCCTGCTGTCGCATCCGTTTGCCGGCGGATCAGTGCAGGAGCTGCCGCCGAATGGTCAGGGGATAGCGACCTTGATTGCGCTCGGCATTCTGGAAGCATGGGAGATCAATCGCTATGCACCCGATTCACCGCAGTGGCTGCATCTTTCTATTGAGGCGATGAAACTGGCGCTGGTTGATCTGGACCGTTATGTCACTGACGAGGATCACCTTGAATTTCCCGCTGAATTACTCCTGAGCAAAGAGTACATCCGCCAGCGGGCAGCATTAATCGACCCTGATAAATCTGGAGATTTCCGCTTTGGATCACCGCAGCAAAGCGGCACGGTGTATGTCGCGGCAGCGGATGCCAGCGGCATGATGGTCTCTTTCATCCAGTCCAATTACATGGGCTTTGGCTCTGGCGTGGTCGTGCCTGATACCGGCATCAGCCTGCAGAACCGTGGCGCGGGCTTTTCACTCGACCCGGAGCATCCCAACGTCGTGGCGGGCGGTAAGCGGCCCTTCCATACCATCATTCCGGCCTTTGCACTGGATCATCTTGGCCAGCCACTGATGGCGTTTGGCGTGATGGGCGGCCCGATGCAGGCGCAGGGACACGTTCAGCTGGCGTTGCGGATTATGCTGCACCGGCAGAATCCGCAGGCCGCGATTGATGCGCCGCGCTGGCGCGTGGTACAGGAACGTGAGGTGGTGTTTGAATCCACCCTTGATCGTAATACCCTGAGCACGCTGCGCCGTATGGGGCACAATGTGGTGCTGGAAGATCCTTTGAGTAACTACAACTTTGGTGGTGCACAGGCAATCGTACGCGATCCGCAGGGCTTCTATATCGCAGCCAGCGAGAGTCGCAAAGATGGACAGGCGGTAGTGTTTTAAGGCCGCACCAGGCTGCTACATGCCTTTTTAATCGACGCGCGGAAGCCAGCGATGGCAGGGACCCTGGCCCTTTCTGACGCGCAGACGATCCCGTTCTTTAACCGGCGTTTCAGAAAGCGTCTGTTTCGCAGGTGGTTTCACATTGTGCCGTGATGCGGGTTTGTTCTATTCTTTAGGCCATTCTTACCTGGACATCCGACAGTATCACCGACAGGAGTTGAACCCATGGCTTCAGGACTTACACGCCTTATGGCACGCGGCGGCATGATGCTCGCTGGCGCGCTGATTGTGCTGCAACTCACCGCGTGCGGTGATAAAGAAGGCGAGCAGCGCAAAGCATTTATCGATTTTCTCCAGAACACCGTGATGCGCAGCGGCGAGCATCTGCCCAGCCTCAGCGAGAATCAGAAGCAGAGCTTTGGCAACTTCGCCAGCGATTACGCCATCATGTATGGCTTTTCGCAGCAGGCGAACAAGGCCGTTGAGCAGGGTATGCGTCCGGTGGTGGATGAGCTTTCAGCCATTCGCGTTCCGCAGGATTATCAGAGCCGTCGTGATTCCCTGCGTCAGGCGAACAGCGCACTGGTGATCGTTACCCAGCAGATTGAAAGTGCAAAAATGCAGGCGGACAGCAGCAAAGCGGCCCTGAAGCAGCCGGATGATCTGAAAAAAATCTATGACACAGCCTACAACAAAGTGGTCACAGTGCCTGCCAATCAGCTGATTCCGCTGCTGCCAAAACTCCAGGCGCTGAGCCAGGGGGCCGTACAGGCCGGCGATTTACTGCAAACGCAGGGAAATCGTGTCAGCTTCAATGAGGGTGGCGTGCAGTTCCCGACGCAGGATCAGGCTTCACAATATAATGCGCTGATGAGCACCTTATCAGCCAATGCCCAGGCGCTCCCTCAGGCACAGGCTGCCGTCCAGGGTGGTCTGTAGTAAAACCGTTTAGCGGGCAGGCGTTATTCGTCTGCCCGGCTCATTCCCCTTTTCATCTCTCTTCCTGTCGCCTGAATAATGAAGTGTGATCTGGCGCATTTTCGACCAAAAATAGTTTGTGATCTAAGTCACATTTATATAACAAATACTCTGCCGATAAATGTGATCCAACTCACAGACAACCTGCCAGTCGGGCTAAAATCCAGGCAGAACAAGCCTTGACGCCGATAAAATTGTGATCTAAGTCACGCAAATCACCCCTGCCACCACCCTGAATCAGTGACACAGATCACACTTATTTCATGCGCTACGCAGCGTCAAATTCGCGTGATAGAGTCCGCGTGCATACAGTAATACCACCGGCTTCACGTCGGGGTGGCTAAACAAAAACAAGCGCGCTCTCCTATTGCAGCGCGTCTCAATAAGGGGTGGGTTTATGTCCTCATCAGTGAAGGTCAAAGTACAGAGCTTTGGTCGCTTTCTGAGTAATATGGTGATGCCGAACATCGGGGCGTTTATCGCCTGGGGTATCATCACCGCACTGTTTATTCCAACTGGCTGGATCCCTAACGAAACGCTGGCCAAACTGGTTGGCCCGATGATCACCTACCTGCTGCCTCTGCTGATCGGTTTTACCGGTGGGCGTCTGGTGGGCGGCGATCGCGGTGGCGTGGTTGGCGCGATTACGACCATGGGTGTGATTGTCGGTGCAGATATGCCGATGTTCCTCGGTGCGATGATTGCCGGTCCGCTGGGCGGCTGGGCGATTAAGTCGTTTGACCGGGCGATTGACGGCAAAATCAAAAGCGGCTTCGAGATGCTGGTTAACAACTTCTCGGCCGGTATTATCGGGATGATCCTGGCACTGCTGGCGTTCCTGGCAATCGGTCCGCTGGTTGAAGGTCTGTCACACATTCTCGCCGCGGGCGTGAATCTGATGGTGCAGAATAACCTGCTGCCACTGACTTCCATCTTCGTGGAACCGGCGAAAATCCTGTTCCTGAACAACGCCATTAACCACGGTATTTTCTCACCGCTGGGCATCCAGCAGGCGAGCGAAGCGGGTAAGTCGATCTTCTTCCTGATCGAAGCCAACCCGGGTCCGGGTATGGGCGTGCTGATGGCCTACATGTTCTTTGGCCGCGGCAGTGCTAAACAGTCTGCGGGCGGTGCGGCGATTATCCACTTCCTCGGCGGCATCCATGAGATCTACTTCCCGTATGTGCTGATGGCCCCTCGCCTGCTGCTGGCGGTTATCCTGGGCGGTATGACTGGCGTATTCACGCTGACCGTGCTGAACGGTGGCCTGGTCTCTCCTGCCTCGCCAGGTTCTATCCTGGCCGTGCTGGCAATGACGCCCAAAGGTGCCTACTTCGCCAACATCGCCGCTATCGCTGCAGCCTTCGCCGTCTCGTTCGTGGTTTCCGCTATCCTGCTGAAAACCAGCAAAGTCAAAGAAGATGACGATATTGAAGCCGCGACCCAGCGCATGCATGAGATGAAAGCGCAGTCTAAAGGCCAGAGCACAGCGGGCGGCGCCGTCGCCAGCGATGCCATGAGCGTCGAGCTGCATCACGTGCGTAAAATCATCGTGGCCTGTGACGCCGGTATGGGTTCCAGCGCCATGGGTGCGGGCGTGCTGCGTAAGAAAGTGCAGGATGCCGGTCTGAGTAATGTGTCGGTAACCAACACCGCGATCAATGCCCTGCCGGGTGATGTCGATCTGGTGATTACCCATCGTGACCTGACCGAACGCGCAATTCGCCAGGCGCCGCATGCCCAGCATATTTCGCTAAATAACTTCCTCGACAGCGCGCTCTACAGCACCCTGACCGAACGTCTGGTGGCAGCTAACCGCAGCGACGTACACCGTGAGACGGTGAATACCACGCTCTCAGACAGCTACGATGAAGGCAATGCGCACCTGTTTAAACTGGGCGCAGATAATGTCTTCCTCGGTCTGACCGCCAGCAACAAAGAGCAGGCGATTCGCTTTGCCGGTGAACAGCTGGTGAAAGGCGGTTACGTTGAACCTGAATATATTGATGCGATGCTGGCGCGTGAAAAACTGACGCCGACCTACCTCGGTGAGTCGATCGCAGTGCCACACGGCACGGTTGAAGCGAAAGATCGCGTGCTGAAAACCGGCGTGGTGTTCTGTCAGTATCCGGCAGGCGTTCTGTTCGGCGAAGAGCCGGACGATGTGGCGCGCCTGGTGATTGGTATTGCGGCCCGCAACAACGAGCACATCCAGGTGATCACCAGCCTGACCAACGCGCTGGATGATGACAGCGTGATTGAGAAGCTGGCAAATACCACCAGCGTTCAGGAAGTACTGGATTTGCTGTCTGGTAAGCCTGTAATCGCGTAATTTATAGCAATTATTTTCCCTGGGGCGGTCATGCCCGTCCCGATTTCCTGGGGCGGGTTTGCCCGCCCCATCGTCATTTGATATGGGTCAAAAATTATGAAAGCGTTACATTTCGGAGCAGGAAACATTGGTCGCGGCTTTATCGGCAAACTACTGGCTGATGCAGGTATCGAACTGGTTTTTGCTGATGTGAATCAGACGGTGCTGGATGCACTGAACGCGCGTCATGAGTATCCCGTTCATGTGGTTGGCGAGCAGGCCAAAATAGAAACCGTTAAAGGCGTCAGTGCGGTCAACAGCACCAGCGATGAGATCATCACCCTGATTTCAGAGGTCGATCTGGTCACCACCGCCGTGGGTCCGCAGATTCTGGAGCGTATTGCCGGCAGTGTGGCTAAAGGGCTGGCAAAACGCAGCGATAACGGCAACACCCGTCCGTTAAATATCATCGCCTGTGAAAACATGGTGCGCGGCACCAGCCAGCTGAAACAGCACGTGCTGAAAGCCTTGCCAGAGCAGTATCACGCCTGGCTGGAGCAGCATGTCGGCTTTGTGGATTCCGCTGTCGATCGCATCGTGCCCCCATCTGAAGCAGGCAGCACCGATCCGCTGGAAGTGACCGTTGAAACCTTCAGCGAATGGATCGTCGATAAAACTCAGTTTAAAGGCGACCTGCCGACCATTCCAGGCATGGAGCTGACTGATAATCTGATGGCCTTTGTTGAGCGTAAACTCTTCACCCTGAACACCGGTCACGCCATTACCGCCTACCTCGGCCAGCTGGCCGGTCACCAGACCATTCGTGACGCCATCCTCGATGAGAAAATCCGGGCCGTGGTGAAAGGCGCAATGGAAGAGAGCGGCGCGGTGCTGATCAAGCGTTACGGTTTTGACGCGGAGAAGCATGCGGCCTACATCCGGAAGATTCTGGGTCGTTTTGAAAATCCGTATCTGAAAGATGATGTAGAGCGCGTGGGCCGTCAGCCGCTGCGTAAACTTAGCGCGGGCGACCGCCTGATCAAGCCGACGCTGGGCACGCTGGAGTATGGTTTGCCGCACGCCAGCCTGGTGCAGGGCATTGCCGCCGCGATGCACTATCGCAGCGATCAGGACCCACAGGCGCAGGAGCTGGCCGCGCTGCTGGCCGAAAAAGGCCCACAGGCGACGCTGGCTGAGATTTCAGGACTGGATGCCGACAGCGAAGTCGTGGCTTCTGTGGTGAGCGCCTGGCACGCTATGGCATAATGCGCGCGTGTTAGCGATGCAAGCCGGGCGCAGTTCGCCTGCGCCCGACGGCGGTATTGAACCCATGCAGGCAATAATGGAAGAGAAGCGGGCTTTTGAGAACCGGGTGCTTGAGCGCCTGAACGCCGGTCGTTCGGTGAGAAGCTTTCTGATCGCCGCCGTGGAGCTATTGGCTGAAGCCGTCAATCTGCTGGTGCTGCAGGTGTTTCGTAAAGATGACTATGCGGTGAAATATGCGGTAGAACCGCTGCTGCTGGGCGATGGCCCTCTGGGCGAACTCTCGGTTCGCCTGAAGCTGATTTACGGACTTGGCGTCATCAGCCGGCACGAATATGAAGATGGTGAACTACTGCTGGCGCTGCGTGAAGAACTGAATCACGACAGCGGCGATTATCGTTTCACCGACGATGAGATCCTCGGCCCGTTTGGTGAACTGCACTGTGTGACTGCCTGGCCACCTGCGCCGGTGTTTCACACCGACGATGCTGAGCTGCGCAGCATGCAGCAGCAGCGCTATCTGCAGATGGTGCGATCCACCATGGTCCTGTCGCTGACCGAGCTGATCGCCCGCATCAGTATGAAGCAGGCGTTTAAAAAGTCCGGTAGCTAATCCTGTCAGGCGTCATCACGACGCCTTTTTCATCTTAACCTTGCCGGGAATATACGTCAGATTTGGTGTATCCTTGGCCTGTTTTCCTCAACGAGTTGTTGTCATGAAAGAGCAAGAAAAGAACGAAATTAAACTTCTCAGCGATAAGCTGGACGCACTGAACCGTAAAGAGCCGCAGTTACTGGAGTCGGGTGATACCGAGAAACTGGGCGCGTTGTTGAAAGATAAAGAAGCGCTGGTCATTGAGATTGAGCGTCTGCGCGGTCTGCGGGTTGAAAAACTGAGTGCCGAAGCGCAGAAGCTGCAGAAAATGGGCTTCAGCCGCGAAATTACCAAAAAAGAGCAGGCAAATCTGGGTGCGCTAAAGAAAAGCGTACGCGGCCTGGTGGTGGTGCATCCAATGACCGCGCTGGGACGTGAGATGGGACTTAAAGCGATGACGGGCTTCGCTAAAACCGCATTCTGACGGGTCGATCAGGCAGCGGCCTGATCGACATCGGCTTTGCGTTCGCCGGCGGCGGCATAAACCTGCTCCGCCAGCGCATCCAGCAGTTCATAACGTCGGCGATACTCTGCCCGCTTCTTACTGGCAATCTCCTCCAGCGTTTTACGCGGCAGGCTCAGCGGCAGCGTAAACATCCCATCCCTGCGCGCTTCACCACTCAGCGACAGCCAGAATTCACTGTAGCTGGCAAAGAACTTATCCCCTTTGCTGTGGCGATAACGCAGACTGCGGAATACATGGGTCTCATCACCTACCGCCTGAATACTTTCCACGCCGCACTGCTTCGCCACAATAAATACCGCCTCCATTAACAGGCGTTTCGGGAAGAGACCGTGAGCCGCTTTGGTCGCCTCGCGGATTATCTCATTATTAATATGTTTCCGTGGCCCCTGTAATCCGCCAATTAATAAGGTGCGCTGGTTATTCTCGTCAAGAATCGAAAAAGAAAGTGAAGTAATAATTTCGTCGTTATAACGTAATACCAGCGTCACTTCCCCTTCACGATCAAAATAACCGGAACTGCAGGAGAGTAAAAAGGCTTCGCCATTTTTTCCGGTCAGCGCGGCCAGCGGATTTTCTGAAGCGCTCTGCAGTAGCTGACGCAGCTGAGGATTTTCAAGATTGTTCATCAGCGTGTAGTGGTCGAGAATCGCCTGCGCACGCGCAGCAATGCTCATGCCTGAACGCAGATAGGGCCGGTGCAGCTTGGCTGGCAGCAATCCCTGGGTGCTCATCAGCAAGGGAAGTTGCGGTAGATGCGACAGTGCATCCAGATAATGCAGCGTGGTCAGCGGCGATATTAAGGTTCTTAACACAAATTTCAGACGAAAACGTTTACTGATCCAGAGTTTATCCGGAATGTATTTGCCACTGATTAACTGGAAAAAAAGTGAAGCAGAGGATTCGGTCGTATTTTCGTGAGTAGTTATAATTGACATAGTCAGCGACACACAGTGAGTTAAGCAGGAATGTCACCGAACATAACATAGCCAATATCAACAGAAAGTTAATGTGGAATAACATTAAAACCGATAATTGACGATTTTCATTTCATTTTGGCAATACACAAAATAAGGACAAAAAAAAACCGGCGAAATAGATTTCACCGGTTTATCTTCATTACGTTTACGTTTGGTTAACTTATTTAGCAGACGCGAAGCGGGCTGCCGCTTCGTCCCAGTTAACCACGTTCCAGAACGCTTTGATGTAGTCAGGGCGCTTGTTCTGATATTTCAGATAGTAAGCGTGTTCCCACACATCCAGACCGATGATCGGGAAGCCAGAAACGCCGGCAACCGCTTCGCCCATCAGTGGGTTATCCTGGTTTGCGGTTGAAACCACAGCCAGTTTGTCGCCTTTCTTAACCAGCCATGCCCAGCCAGAACCGAAACGGGTGGCAGCAGCTTTCTCAAACTCTTCCTGGAATTTTTCCACGCTACCGAAATCTTTCTCGATAGCCGCTTTCAGGTCGCCCTGCAGTGTAGTGCCGGTTTTCAGGCCTTTCCAGAACAGGCTGTGGTTAGCGTGACCACCTGCATTGTTACGCAGTGGGCCTTTTTTGTCTGCTGGCAGCTGATCCAGTTTGGTGATCAGCTCGTCTACCGGCAGATTAGCAAATTCCGTACCTTCCAGCGCCGCGTTCGCGTTGTTCACGTAGGTCTGGTGGTGTTTAGTGTGATGGATCTCCATCGTCTGCTTGTCGAAATGCGGTTCCAGTGCGTCGTATGCGTAAGGCAGGGATGGCAGTGAATAACTCATGTTCTTCCTCTCCATTTAGTGTGAGCAGCACGACGAATTCGGGACGTGCCGCGTAAGCAGTCGAATCATTATAGTTAAATTCATGTAGCGTAAAAGGGTAATCAATGCCCTATTAACCATAAGGATTTGCGAAACCCGGCATTAGCAACCCGTTGTTTTTTCAGTGTGCTGCTGCAGACTCTGCCTTTTCTGCCTCATCGACAGGGAGCGCGGCAGGCCGGAGCCAGACTGCCAGCAGGCATGCATTTCGCCCGGACGCCGCATCTGCCCTGCCCTGCGCCTTACTGACCCAGCTCGCGCAGTGAGTTGTCGAGTGCACCAACCAGCCAGTCGATGTCACTTTCCTGGAAAGCCAAAGGCGGACGCAATTTCAGTACATTCCCATACGGGCCGGCGACCGAGGTCAGCACACGATGTTCACGCAGCTTCTCAATCAGATTCAGCGCCAGGGTTTTGTCCGGCATTTTGCTGTGACGATCAGTGACCAGTTCGAAGCCGATAAACAGCCCGGCACCGCGTACATCCCCCACGCACTCATAGCGATCCATCAGGGTCTGTAACTCCGCCAGCAGCTTCGCGCCGACCACACGGCTGTGTTCCTGTAACCCCTCTTCGGTGATCACGTTCAGCACCGCCTGCGCCGCCGCCATCGCCACCGGATTGCCACCAAAGGTATTAAAGTAGGGAATCGAGTCACTGAAGGCGGCCAGCACCTCGCTTTTTGCCAGCAGCCCGGACACCGGAATGCCATTGCCCATCGGCTTGCCGGTGGTAATCACATCAGGCACCACATCGTGGCGGCCAAAGCCCCAGAACGCATCGCCGGTGCGGCCAAAGCCAGGCTGCACTTCATCGGCAATAAAGATGCCGCCGTTGGCGTGTACCACCTCGACCGCTTTTTTCAGGAAGCCGCGCGGATTGGGCAGAACCCCGTCGGAGGAAAAGATCGAGTCCGCCAGGAAACCGGCAAATTTAATACCATTCGCCGCCATATCATCAATCTGCTGCTGAATCTGGTCAGCGAACCAGTCGCCCAGGTCCGGTGCATCCACACGATACGCATCCGGTGGCATCACCAGCCGCGTGGTAGGTGCCAGCGGCTGTCCACTGCCCAGCGCCGGAGAAGCGCCGGAGGTCAGCTCACTGGTACCGTGATAGGCCTCTTTACTGACGATAATTCCGGTACCGCCGCTGAAAGCGCGCGCCACGCGGATCGCCAGGTCATTGGCTTCCGACCCGGTGCACATATACATCGCACGATCAATCGCTGCAGGCGTGGTCGCCAGCAGCGCTTCACTATAGTCGAGGATATTTTCATGCAGGTAACGGGTGTGGGTGTTCAGCATTTTCATCTGCTGCGTCACCGCCTCAATCACGGCCGGATGACAGTGGCCGATGCTCGCCACATTGTTGTAGACGTCGAGATATTTATCGCCCGCCGCGTCCCACAGATATTGCCCTTCACCCCGTACCAGATGAACCGGTTTGCGATAGAACAGGCGATAGGATTCGCCAAGCACTTTGCTGCGTTTATCGGTCAGTTTGCGCGTTTCGCTGTCGAGCGCATCGGCATGTTCGGCGCGGAAACTGTTGGTATCCATAATGGTGGAACGCGTGGCCATAATGACTCCCGTGACAAGGATGAAGGAGGAAGAGCTGACCCCTGTATCATGCCTGCCTGAATCTAAAATGCAACCAAATACACAAATACAATAAAATACACATGACGCTGGTCGTTTCCCGCGTTAAGCTGCCCTCTGATTCAGACGGCATCTTTCGCCTCAGTGGCGTATCATCCGTGCTCTTCGCGCTTTATAAGGAAACCGCTATGCTGCAGGAAACGCGCCTTCATCGCATCCGTGCCTTACTGACCCGGCTTAATCAGGTCAGTACTGATCGCATCATCAGGGAGCTGGGGGTGTCTCGCGAAACCGCGCGCCGCGATATCATTGAGCTGGAAGCGCAGGGTCTGGCGCGCCGCGTTCATGGTGGCCTGGTCGCGATTGAAACGGCGGCTGAACCGCCGCTGACACAACGCCGCAGCACGCAGACCCGCGAGAAGCGCGCCATCGCCCGCGCCGCTGCGCAGTTGCTGCAGCCGGGACAGACGCTGTTTCTTGATGCGGGCAGCACCACCACCCTGCTGGCAGAGGCGCTACACGCCCTTTCCGGCCTGACGATAGTGACTAATAGCCTGCAGGCCGCGCTGGCGCTGAGCGCCGGAGAAGAAGATAAGCCGCTGAATAACCAGATTATTTTGTTGGGCGGGATGATGACAGCGGGTGCGCACCAGACGCGCGGCGAAATCACCGTGGGCGAAATCTTCCGCTATCGCGCCGACGTCGCGCTGCTGTCGCCGGTCGGCATTGAGGCGAATCGCGGTGCCAGCAGTTTTCATCCGCACGAAGCGGCCATTGCCAGAGCGATGGTGCAGCAATCTGCAGCCTGCTATCTGCTGGCCGATCACACCAAACTGGGCGTGGTCAGCCGCACGGTTTACGCGCCGCCGCAGACGATCACCATGCTGATTACTGACAGCGGCGGCGACAACGGGGCCGCCCTTGAAGCGTTGCAGCAGACGCTGCCAGAGGTGATGGTGGTCTAACGCAGTCGCTGAGGATGGCTGTAGACCGTGGCGCGGCCAGGTTTACTGAAGCCGACCAGCGTCAGATTGCAGCGCTCAGCCACCTCAACTGCCAGGCGGGTCGCGGCGGAAACCGCGAACAGAATCTCGACGCCGCACATGGCGGACTTCTGCACCATTTCATAGCTGGCGCGGCTGGAAACCAGCACCGCGCCCGGTCCCCACTCTGCCTGACTGCGATAGCCCAGCAGCTTATCCAGCGCCACATGGCGACCCACATCTTCACAGCCCCCGGCCAGCTGACCGTCGGGCTGGATCCACGCGGCCGCATGGGTGCAGCCGGTTTTCTGTCCGACCGGTTGATAATCTTTCAGCTGGCCCAGCGCCCGATCCAGTTGCTCCAGCGCGAAGGTCTGGGTAAACGGCAGCGGAGAGAGCGGCTTGCCAATCTGATCCAGCTGTTCAACGCCACACACGCCGCAGCCTGTCCGGCCTGCCAGCGCGCGACGCTGCGCTTTCAGCGCCATAAAACGGCGGCTGGAAAGCTCAATCTGAACCTCAATGCCGTCACAGCCCGGCACGATGTCCATGCCGAAAATGTCGCCCGGCGCGTCGATAATGCCCTCTGACAGCGAGAAGCCCAGCGCAAACGCCGCCAGATCTTTGGGCGTAGTCATCATCACTACGTGCGAAATGCCGTTATAGACCAGCGCCACCGGCACTTCATCCGCCAGCCAGTCATCCTGCGCATCGGTCAGGTCTTTACGCTGCCACACCTGCGTCCTGCTGACGCCGGCCTGAATTGTTAAATCTTCGCCTGAGTCAGGCTGGATAGCTTTCAAAAAGTATGACCTGTTGTTAATAAATTATGTAATTCAGTGCCCGATACGACAGAGCACTGACGCGCTCTGATTCTGCCTTTTAGCCCCATTCAGCGCAAATAAACAGCGGGCCAATTCATGCGGTTTTCTCCGCCAAAAGGTCTGGCCGCGCCTGCTGGCGGGCACAATGCGAATAGTTCTCTTTTACGCGTTAACATCGGTAAGCATAAAAAAACAGTAATTATCTGCTCCGTCTGAAAATCTGCCTGCAGCACAAATACACCACCGAAGATTTTTAACAAAATTGAGAAAAAGAATTACTAATGACTAACGTGTTGACCCTGGTCAACTTACCGTCAACCCGGACTGCTATTTTGCAAGGCTTCGCAATGGAGCTTATAAAGAAGAACGATAAAATGCAGATTAACAGACGGCGTTTTTTCAAAATCTGTGCTGGCGGGCTGGCGGGCACCAGCGCGGCGTTACTCGGTTTTGCCCCCACTACAGCGTTAGCCAGCGTCAGAGAATTCAAACTCATTCGTGCCAGAGAAACACGCAATAACTGCACCTACTGTTCAGTCGGTTGCGGCATGCTGATTTACAGCCTGGGCGATGGCGCAAAAAATGCCCGTGCCTCGATTTATCATATCGAAGGCGATCCTGATCATCCGGTCAGTCGCGGATCGCTCTGCCCGAAAGGTGCAGGCGTGCTCGACTTTATTCACAGCGAACAGCGCCTGAAATACCCGGAATACCGCGCTCCGGGTTCCGATAAATGGCAGCGCATCAGCTGGGATGAGGCATTTGACCGCATTGCCCACCTGATGAAGCAGGATCGCGATGCTCATTTCCAGACGATCAACGCCGCTGGCGTGACGGTAAACCGCTGGCCGACCACGTCGATGCTCTGCTCCTCCGCGGCCAGTAATGAAACCGGCCTGCTCGATCAGAAATTTGCCCGCGCGCTGGGTATTCTGGCGCTGGAAAACCAGGCGCGCTTGTGTCACGGCCCGACCGTGGCGGCGCTGGCGCCGAGCTTTGGTCGCGGATCGATGACCAACAACTGGAACGACATCAAAAACGCCAACGTGGTGATGATCATGGGCGGCAACCCCGCCGAGGCACATCCGGTTGGCTTTAAATGGGTGATTGAAGCCAAAACTCATAACAATGCGCAGGTTATCGTGGTCGATCCGCGCTTTAATCGATCTGCAGCGGTCGCTGACTTCTATGCACCCCTGCGTGCAGGCAGCGACGTGGTGTTCCTGATGGGGGTGATCAACTATCTGCTTCAGCACAATCAGATTCAGCAGGAGTATGTTCGCGCCTTCACCAACGCGGCCCTGATTGTCAGCGAAGGCTTCAGCTTCAGTGACGGGTTATTCAGCGGCTACTATGCAGAAACCCGTCAGTACGATCGCCAGAGCTGGCACTATGAGCTGGATGAAAACGGCCATGCGCGACGCGATGAGAGCTTCAGCCATCCACGCTGTGTACTGAACCTGCTGAAAACTCATGCCAGCCGTTACACCCCGAAAATGGTGACGCGGATGTGCGGCACTTCGCAGGATGCCTTTCTTACGGTGTGCGAGCAGCTCGCCTCCACCTGCGTGCCCAATCGCACCGCAACCATCCTCTATGCGCTGGGCTGGACCCACCACACCAATGGTTCGCAGATTATCCGCACGGCGGCGATGATCCAGTTACTGCTGGGCAACATCGGTATGCCGGGTGGCGGTATTAACGCGCTGCGCGGTCACTCCAACGTGCAGGGTTACACCGACCTCGGCCTGCTGGCGCAGAGCCTGCCGGGCTATCTGCCGCTGCCGTCCGAGAAGATGACTACGCTGGCGACTTACCTGCAACAGGCCACGCCGGTTGCAGCGCTGCCGGACCAGGTCAACTACTGGCAGAACACCGACAGGTTTTTTGTCAGCCTGATGAAAAGTTTCTACGGCGATAACGCCACGGCGGAGAACCAGTGGGGCTACGACTGGCTGCCAAAGTGGGACAAGGCTTACGACTGCATGGCGCAGGCGGAGATGATGGAGCAGGGCGCGCTGAACGGCTGTCTGATTCAGGGCTTCAACCTGCTGGCCGCCTTCCCGGACAAAAACAAAGCCGTTCGGGCCCTTTCCCGCCTCAAATATATGGTGGTGATCGATCCGCTGCGCACGGAAACCGCCAGCTTCTGGCAGCATCATGATGAATTCAACGACGTCGATCCGTCGACTATCCAGACCGAAGTGTTCCGCCTGCCCTCTTCCTGCTTCGCCGAAGAGTCGGGTTCGGTGGCGAACTCGTCGCGCTGGCTGCAGTGGCACTGGGCGGCCGCCGAGCCGCCAGCGGAAGCGCTGCACGACGGCAAAATCCTCGGCAATCTGTTTATGCGTCTGCGCGCGCTCTACCGCCTGGAAGGCGGTGCAGCCCCTGAGCCGCTGATGGCGATGCGCTGGGACTATCACGACCCGTTCAATCCTGAGCCGGAAGAGGTGGCGCAGGAGAACAACGGGCAGGCGCTGGCCGACATTTATGACGCCAGCGGCAAACTGCTGCTGACAAAAGGCCAGCAGCTCAACGGCTTCTCTGAGCTGCGTAACGACGGCACCACCGCCAGTTCCTGCTGGATCTACAGCGGCAGCTGGACGCCGGAAGGCAACCAGATGGCACGACGCGACAACGCCGATCCATCGGGACTGGGGGCCGTCTCAGGCTGGGCCTGGGCCTGGCCCGCTAACCGCCGCATTCTCTATAACCGCGCCTCCGCGGATGCACAGGGTAAAGCCTGGGATCCGCAGCGCCGCCTGATTGAGTGGGATGGCACACGCTGGCACGGCATCGACGTACCGGATTATCCGGTAACGCTGTCGCCGCAGAAGCAGGCCGGTCCGTTTATCATGCAGCCCGATGGCCTCGGCCACCTGTTTGCACTCGATAAAATGGCCGACGGGCCGTTCCCGGAACACTACGAACCGATGGAAAGCCCGCTCGCCGACAATCCCCTGCATCCGCAGCAGCGTCACAGTCCGGTGGTCCGTCTGTTCAGCAGCGATGCCGCGCAGCTGGGTGAGGCCGCTGACTATCCCTGCGTCGCCACCACCTACTCCATCACCGAGCTGTTCCGCCACTGGACCAAACATGCCCTGCTGAATGCAATCGCGCAGCCGGAGCAATTTGTCGAGATCGGCACGGAGCTGGCAGAGGAGAAAGGCATTCAGGCCGGAGACAGCGTCAAAGTCTCATCACGTCGTGGCTATATCAAAGCCAAAGCGGTGGTCACACGCCGTCTGCAGCGTCTGATGATTGACGGCAAGCCGGTTGATACCGTGGGCATTCCCTGCCACTGGGGCTTTGAAGGCACCACGCGTAAAGGCTTCCTCGCCAATACGCTGACGCCTTCGGTTGGCGATGCCAACTCACAGACCCCGGAGTACAAGGGATTTTTAGTAAAAGTGGAAAAAGCGTAACGGCAGATGACTATGGCTTATCAATCACAGGATATTATTCGTCGCTCTGCGACCAATGGCTTTACCCCGCCGCCGCAGGCGCGCGATCACCAGCGCGAAGTGGCGAAACTCATCGATGTCACCACCTGTATCGGTTGCAAAGGCTGCCAGGTCGCCTGCGCCGAGTGGAACGACATCCGCGATGAAGTCGGCCAAAACATCGGGGTTTATGACAATCCTACCGATCTGACCGCCAAATCCTGGACGGTGATGCGCTTTTCCGAAGTCGAAGAGAACGGCAAGCTGGCCTGGCTGATTCGTAAAGATGGCTGCATGCACTGCGCCGATCCCGGCTGCCTGAAAGCCTGTCCTTCGGCTGGTGCCATCGTTCAGTATGCCAACGGCATCGTCGATTTTCAGTCTGAGCAGTGCATTGGCTGCGGCTACTGCATCGCCGGCTGCCCGTTTAACGTGCCACGGCTGAATAAAGAAGATAACCGCGCCTACAAATGTACGCTGTGCGTGGATCGCGTCAGCGTCGGTCAGGAACCCGCCTGCGTGAAGACCTGTCCGACCGGTGCCATTCATTTCGGCAGTAAAAGCGACATGCTGACGCTGGCGGAGGAGCGCGTGGCAGCACTGAAGTCACGCGGGTTTGCGCAGGCGGGCCTCTACAACCCGGAAGGCGTGGGCGGCACCCACGTGATGTATGTGCTGCATCATGCCGACAAGCCTCAGCTCTATCACGGACTGCCTGCTAATCCGGGCATCAGCCCGATCGTGACCTTCTGGAAGGGGATCTGGAAACCGCTGGCAGCGGTCGGTTTTGCCGCTACGTTTGCCGCCTCAATTTTCCATTATGTTGGCGTTGGCCCGAATCGCGTCACTGAAGAGCACAACGACAACGACGATCAGCCTGAGGAGCATCAATAATGAAGAAGCCCGATCATCTGGTGCGCTATCGCGCACCTGAACGCATCAATCACTGGATCGTCGCGATTTGCTTTGTCATAGCCGCGTTAAGCGGATTGGGGTTTTTCTTTCCGTCGTTTAACTGGCTGATGCTGATCTTTGGCACGCCACAGCTGGCGCGTATTCTGCATCCTTTTGTTGGCGTGGTGATGTTTGCCGCTTTTATGCTGATGTTTTTACGTTACTGGAAACACAACCTGATTAATCGCGATGACCTTTACTGGGCCAGAAATATTCACCGGATTGCGCTGAATGAAGAGGTGGGTGATACCGGTAAATATAACTTTGGTCAGAAGTGTGTGTTCTGGGCTGCTATCATCAGCTTAATATTGTTGCTTGCCAGCGGCATTGTGATCTGGCGACCATACTTTGCTGATGCCTTTGCCATTCCGCTGATTCGTCTGGCGCTGGTTGTGCATTCGGTGTCAGCGGTTACCCTGATCATCGTCATTATGGTGCATATTTATGCTGCATTGTGGGTCAAAGGCACACTGACTGCGATGGTGGAAGGCTGGGTCAGCCCGGAATGGGCCAGACAGCATCATCCTCGCTGGTATCGTGAGCAGCGCAATCCGCCAATAAAACAGGAAAAACGCCCCTGATGAGTATTCGCATAATCCCGCAGGACCAGCTGGAGAAAGGCGAAAAGACAACGGCGGAGATGATTCCGCCGTTACTTTTTCCACGGCTGAAAAATTTATACAGCCGTCGTGCCGCGCGACTGCGCGACCTGGCGGCGAAAAATCCACTCGGCGACTATCTGCGCTTTGCGGCGGTGATCGCTGAAGCGCAGGAGATTGTGCTGTATGACCATCCGCTGCACATCGACCTGCATGCCCGACTGACGCAAAGCGCCAGCGAGGGCAAGCCGCCGCTGAACATACACACCCTGCCGCGCGATGCGCACTGGCAACGGCTGCTGCATTCACTGATTGCCGAACTGAAGCCGGAGATGAGCGGTCAGGCGCTGGCGGTGCTGGAGAATCTGGAGAAGGCGTCCGCCACCGAGCTGGAAACCCTGGCCAGCGCGTTGTTTACCGGCGAATATGCGCAGGTCAGCAGCGATAAAGCCCCCTTTATCTGGGCGGCGCTTTCGCTCTACTGGGCGCAGATGGCAGCCCTGATCCCGGGCAAAGCACGCGCGGAGATGGGCGATCAGCGCCAGTTCTGTCCGGTCTGCGCCAGCATGCCGGTCGCCAGCGTGGTGCATATGGGCAGCCATGAAGGCGCGCGCTATCTGCACTGCAATCTGTGCGAAAGTGAATGGCATGTGGTGCGCAGCAAATGTACCCAGTGCGAACAGTCCCGCGATCTGCACTACTGGTCGCTTGACAGCGAAAAGGCGGCGGTCAAGGCGGAAAGCTGTGGCGACTGCGGCACCTACCTGAAGATGCTCTATCAGGAGAAAGATCCGGCGATTGAACCGGTGGCCGATGACCTGGCGTCACTGATACTGGATGCCAGAATGGAGCAGGAAGGCTTCGCGCGCAGCAGTCTCAATCCTTTTATGTTTCCTGGCGAATAGTCACTGAATCCGGAGAACCCGATGAAACTGATTGGCAGCTATACCAGCCCGTTTGTGCGTAAGATTTCGATTATCATGCTGGAAAAAGGCATTACGTTTGAATTTGTTAACGCATCGCCTTACAGCGATGACAGCCACGTACCACACTACAATCCGCTGGGCAAAGTTCCGGCGCTGGTCGCTGACGATAAACAAATCTGGTTCGACTCCAGCATCATCGCGGAGTTTCTGGAACTGCGCGGCGCGGAGCCTGCTTTACTCTCTGCCGATCCGCTTGAATCACTTAACATTCGTCAGCTGGAGAAACTGGCAGATGGGGTCAGTGATGCCGCGCTGGTGATCGTGCGCGAGCAGATGCGTCCGGGGGATTTGCAGTCGGAAGAGGTGCTGTTACGCAATCGGGAAAAGATTCAGCGCAGTCTCGATATGCTGGAAGCGAAGGCCGCAGAGGGAAAATGGCTTAACAACGGCCAGCTTAATCTGGCTGATATCGCCACTGGCTGCATGATCGGCTACCTCAATTTCCGCCGCGTGGTGCCAAACTGGTGTGTCGAGCGTCCGGCGCTGGTAAAGCTGGCGGAAACGCTGTTTGAGCGTGAGAGCTTTGCGCGGACGACACCGCCTGCGGCGTGATGGGTGCGGCGGCTGGCAGCAGTCAGTTTCATACCCTGCGGAGTCACGCTCTCAGGAATTGGATATTTACAGATGTCGTTGCGAATATCCGGTTTTCAACAACGCGTCACCGCATTTTACCGGCGGTTCGGTCACGGTCATTACCGGACGAATAAAAACCATACAGATGAGAGAGGAATTCAGGGATTTTCAGCACAACTGAAGCGGAGACAACCCACTTCAGTTGCAGTCGTCAGCCAGAGCTGAGCATTAAGACAGGTGCGTTGAGTAAACACGCTATCGGGGGGCCATGCCTGGCTGAAAATTCCATAAAAAAGGGACGATTGCTCGTCCCTTTTTCGCACTTCGCTAAGAGGATTACTGCAGCAGCGAGATATCCGCAACCTGCAGGAACAGCTCACGCAGTTTTGACAGCAGCGTCAGACGATTGACCCGTACCGCCTGATCGTCGGCGTTCACCATCACTTTGTCAAAGAAGTTGTCTACCGCGGTACGCAGTTGAGCCAGTTCGACCAGGGCATCCTGATAGCGGCCTTCAGCAAAGTAAGGCTGCAGCTTGCTGCTCAGCGCGGTGACAAAGGTCGCCAGCTGGATCTCTTCGTTCTCTTTCAGCAGCGATGCCTGCACGCTATCGTTCAGCGTTTCGGTCGATTTCGCCAGAATGTTAGAGACGCGCTTGTTCGCCGCCGCCAGTGCTGCAGCGGCCTCCAGCGTACGGAAGTGCGACACCGCTTTCATACGTGCATCAAAGTCAGCCGGACGGGTCGGACGACGCGCCAGGACTGCCTGCAGCGTATCGATGCTGTGACCTTCTTCCTGATACCAGGTGCGGAAGCGACCCAGCATAAAGTCGATCACATCATCCACCACGCGGGCGTTGCTCAGCTTGCTGCCGTACAGGCGCACCGCTTCTTCAGTCAGCGTCTGCAGGTCAAGCGGCAGGTTCTTCTCAACGATGATACGCAGCACGCCCAGCGCCGCACGACGCAGTGCGAACGGATCTTTGTCGCCTTTCGGATGCTGACCAATGCCGAAAATACCGGCCAGCGTATCCATCTTATCGGCAATCGCCAGCGCACAGGCGACCGGGCTGGATGGCAGATCGTCACCGGCAAAGCGCGGCTGATACTGCTCGTTCAGCGCAACCGCCACATCTTCGGCTTCGCCGTCGTGACGCGCGTAATGCATGCCCATCACGCCCTGGGTGTCGGTGAACTCGAAGACCATGTTGGTCATCAGGTCACATTTCGACAGCAGGCCCGCGCGGGTGGCGTGATTCACATCGGCGCCAATTTCACCGGCAATCCAGCCCGCCAGGGTCTGAATGCGATCGGTTTTATCGCGCAGCGTGCCCAGCTCTTTCTGGAACAGCACCGTCTCCAGACGCGGCAGATTATCTTCCAGACGTTTTTTGCGGTCGGTATTAAAGAAGAACTCCGCATCGGCCAGGCGTGGACGTACCACTTTCTCGTTGCCGGAGATAATCTGGCGCGGATCGCTGGATTCGATGTTGGTGACGAAAATGAAGTTCGGCATCAGGTTGCCGTCATTGTCATACACCGGGAAATATTTCTGATCGCCTTTCATGGTGTAGACCAGCGCTTCCGCAGGCACCTTGAGGAATTTCTCTTCAAAGGTCGCGGTCAGGACGACCGGCCACTCCACCAGCGACGTTACCTCTTCCAGCAGGCTGTCGCTGATATCAGCGTTGCCGCCTAAACGGCGTGCGGCGGCTTCCGCATCGGCTTTGATCATCGCTTTGCGGACCTGATAGTCGGCAATAACCTGGCCGCGTTTTTCCAGCACATCAGGATAGTGATCGGCGCTTTCGAGCGTGATTTCACTTTCACCCATAAAGCGGTGACCACGAATAATCCGGTCTGACGCGATGCCCAGAATGGTGCCCGGGATCAGCTTATCGCCCAGCAGCATCGTCACGGTATGCACCGGACGGACGAACTGCACATCGCTGTCGCCCCAGCGCATCAGTTTTGGCACCGGCAGCTTGCTGAGTGCGGTCGCGATCATCGCTGGCAGCAGCGCCTGAGCCGCTTCGCCTTTCACCTGGGCGCGATAAACCAGCCATTCGCCTTTATCGGTGGAGAGGCGTTCCGCCTGATCGACCGTAATGCCGTTACCCCGTGCCCAGCCTTCAGCGGCTTTGGTGGCGTTGCCGTCTGCGTCAAACGCCGCAGCGACCGCCGGACCGCGCTTCTCAACTTCCCGATCGGGTTGTGAGGCACTCAGACTGGCAACTTTCAGCGCCAGACGACGCGGTGCAGCAAACCAGCTGACCTCGCCGTGGCTCAGGTTGGCCGCATCCAGTTCAGCGGTGACCTGCGCGGCAAAGGCTTCTGCCAGGCTGCGCAGGGCTTTTGGTGGCAGCTCTTCGGTGCCGATCTCCACCAGGAAGGTTTGTTCAGTCATGGCTGCCTCTTACTTTTTGTTATTGCACATCGGGAAGCCCATTGCCTCGCGGGAGGCGTAGTAAGCTTCAGCCACGGCTTTGGTCAGGGTGCGAATGCGCAGAATATAGCGCTGACGCTCCGTTACCGAGATCGCTTTACGGGCATCCAGCAGGTTAAAACTGTGCGCCGCTTTCAGAATGCGTTCGTAGGCGGGCAGTGGCAGCGGTTTTTCCAGCGCCAGCAGATGCTGCGCCTCTTTCTCGTACTGCTCAAAGCAGGTAAAGAGGAAGTCGACGTCGGCGTATTCGAAGTTATAGGTGGATTGCTCCACTTCGTTCTGATGGAACACGTCGCCGTAGGTGGTTTTGCCCAGCGGACCGTCGCTCCAGACCAGATCGTAAACGCTGTCGACGCCCTGGATGTACATCGCCAGACGCTCCAGGCCGTAGGTGATCTCACCGGTCACTGGCTTACACTCCAGGCCGCCAACCTGCTGGAAGTAGGTGAACTGCGTCACTTCCATGCCGTTGAGCCACACTTCCCAGCCGAGTCCCCAGGCACCCAGCGTCGGGTTTTCCCAGTTATCTTCCACAAAGCGAATGTCATGCACCGTCGGATCCATACCCAGCTCTTTCAGCGAGCCGAGATAGAGCTCCTGAATGTTGTCCGGTGACGGCTTAATGATCACCTGAAACTGGTAATAGTGCTGCAGACGGTTAGGGTTTTCACCGTAGCGGCCATCGGTAGGACGGCGTGATGGCTGCACGTAGGCAGCAGCGATAGGCTCCGGGCCGAGTGCACGCAGGCAGGTCATCGGGTGTGAAGTGCCAGCGCCCACTTCCATGTCCAGCGGTTGGACAATGGTGCAGCCCTGACGCGCCCAGTAATCCTGCAAGGTCAGGATCAGCCCCTGAAAGGTTTTGGTATCAAACTTTTGCATGTTGAGTGTGCACGCGCTTCGGTTAGATTAAAAAAAGAGGCCGACAGTATACCCTTTGACCGCGCGATGTGCAGCCGTAAATCCCGGACGGTTCCGGCGCGTTTTCACGGTAATTTCGGGGGCCGGCATACAGATGGCTCCGAATCCTGCTGGCAGCAGTTGTTGCTCCGTGCGCATTTGGCTACCCTTTTGCGCACGGACGCGATGCGCAAGAGGACGCCATGCCGCAAAAGATTTACTGGATCGATAATTTACGTGCGGTTGCCTGCCTGATGGTGATTGTCATTCACACCACTACCTGGTATATCACCGGACCAATGGCGGTAACGGGTACGACCTGGGATATGGCGAATCTGCTGAACTCCGCATCACGCGTCTGTGTTCCACTGTTCTTTATGATCTCCGGCTATCTGTTCTTCGGCGAACGTAGCGCCCAGCCGCGCCATATGCTCCGGCTGGTGCTTTGTCTGCTGTTTTACAGCGCGGTCTCGCTGGCCTATATCACCTGGCTGACGCCGATCAGCGAAGGACGGTCGATCCTGAAAATGCTGCAGAAGCCGGTGTTCTATCACCTGTGGTTCTTCTTTGCGTTGATTGGTATCTATCTGATGTCGCCACTGATCCAGGTGAAAACCGTGCAGGCACGCTATGTGGCGCTGCTGGTGCTGGTGCTGGCGGTACTCGCCAACCCGAATACGG
Source organism: Pantoea sp. QMID4 (assembly GCF_030270445.1). Lineage (NCBI taxonomy): Bacteria > Pseudomonadati > Pseudomonadota > Gammaproteobacteria > Enterobacterales > Erwiniaceae > Pantoea > Pantoea sp. QMID4. Next base: position 147,096 of record NZ_BSXL01000009.1, read on the forward strand.
TCAGCCAGTCGCTGGGCCCGTTCCATTTTCTGCCGGTGAATCTCTATGTCAGCGGGGACAGCATTTACTACCTGCTCTATGCGCTGCTGGGACGGGCGATTGGCACGATGGAGACGACCCGGCGCGGCCTGACGCCGCTGGCAACCGGGCTGTTTATCGCCTGCGTGATTGGCATTACGTTAGGGACGAAAAAGGCGCTGATCGTCAATGGCGCGTTTAACGATACCTGGTATCTCTACTGCGGACCGCTAGTGTTTATCGCGGCGATTAGCCTGCTGATCGTGTTTAAAAACAGCCTGAATCAGCGCACGCTGCCCGGTTTTACGGTGATTGCACGCTATTCACTGCCGATCTACGGTTTTCATGCGCTGTTCATTCACTATCTGCGCACGCATCACTACGATGACATGTCGCGGCCGTGGCTCGATCTGCCCTGGGTGTTCGGGCTGACGCTGGGCGGCAGCCTGCTGCTGGGAATGGCGCTGAAAAGGGTCGATACCCGTCACTTAGTCAGTTGATCGGCTTCGCGCTGGCGGGCGCGTCGCAGCTGACGCGCCGATGAAAACCCCGCCGCCAGCGCCGCTTTTTCGGCTGATTCCCCCTGCTGCTGACGCTGGCGCGCCACGCCAACCCGCAACTGCTCATGGTATTCCCGCACGCTGATCCCCAGATGCTGACGAAACAGCCGCGCCAGATGGCGGCTGCTGACGTGGGTGCGCCCGGCCAGCTCGGTCAGCGTCCAGCCGTGTTCAGGATGGGCAATCATCAGATCCTGCGCCCGATGAATGGCCGGATGCATATGATTGCGGTAACGCAGCCAGGGTGAAAGCTGCGGATCGTCCCCGGCGCGCCGGAACCAGACCACCATTTCCCGCGCCACCGCCAGCGCTGTAGGCGTATCGCAGAGCTGATTCACCAGATGCAGCGCCAGGTCGATCCCCGCCGTGATGCCCGCGCTGGTCCAGATATTCTCATGCCCGACAAATACCCGGTTTTCCTGCACCTTTGCGCGCGGGGCCGCGGCTTTCAGGCGGGCAATCACATCATGATGGGTAGTGCAGAGCACGTCATCAAGCATGCCCGCCTGCGCTGCCAGCAGTGCCCCCGAGCAGACGCAGACCAGCATAAAGGTCTGCGCGCGCAGCGCGACGTGCTGCCGCCTGAGCCAGTCGCGTGCCTCTCTGGCTTCCTGTGTGGCGTAACAGATCTGCGAGTCAAAGACGCCAGGCACCACCAGCAGGCTCCCGGCGGGCAACTGTTCCGGTAAGGGTTCGATGCCGCCAATGGTCATGCCGGTGGAGCAGACCACCTCCGGCTGCGGGCCGATGTAGCGCAGCGTAAAGCGATCGCCCGCCAGCTTCAGCGTCTCGGCCGGGCCGGTCAGATCCAGTGCCATCACGCCAGGCAGGGTTAAAAACCAGACGGTATGCGTCATGCTGGCTCGCTCTACACCAGATCCCAGCCGCGGGCGCGCCACAACGCAGGCAGCTGCGCCATGTCGTCGAAGCGCGTCACCAGCGGATGATCCAGTTCAGGGTTGTGCAGGTCAGCGCAGTAGTAGTAGACCGGAATGCCGGCTGCGATACCGGCGCGGGCGCCCGCTTCGGAGTCATCCACCAGAATGCAGCGCTCGATCGGCACCTGCATCTGTTCCGCTGCGTGATACATCAGCTCCGGATCGGGCTTCCAGTGCAGAATGTCATAGCCGCTATAAAGGTGCTCCTTAAACAGCGGCAGCATGCCGGTTAAGCCCAGCGAGTGCTGCATCTTTTTTACCGTCCCGTTTGAGACCACGCACATCAGCACTTTGATCTGCTCAACCAGCGCTTTTGCGCCTGAGATAGGCTGCAGTTGCAGATCAAACAGTCTCGCGACTTCCGCGCGATAGGCGGTTTCCACCTCTTCCATCGGCAGTGAAACCTGATGCGCGTCGCCCACGTCACGAATGATGTCGTAGAGTTTGACGCCCTTATACTTTTCAAACATCTGCTGCAGCGACAGCTTGAGACCATAACGGGCAAAAGTGTTGACGTAGGCCTGGGTGCAGAGCAACTCACTGTCCACCAGCGTGCCATCACAATCAAAAAAGACACATTCAACTGACATCAGACTCTATCCTTCGATTCGGGGAGATGTTCCACACTCTACCGCACTCAGCGCAGATTGCGAGACTGGCAATCGGTTGCGAAAAATCATTGTATTGCCCCGGTAAAATCGCCAGGATACGCGCCGATGATTTTTTCTTCTGGATGGATGGCATGAGCAAGCAAGGCGTTTTGCAGCGCATCTTCAGGCTGCAGGAACATGGCACCACGGTGCGCACCGAAGTGATCGCGGGTTTCACCACCTTTCTGACGATGGTCTATATCGTCTTCGTTAACCCACAGATCCTTGGCGTCGCCGGCATGGATACCCAGGCGGTGTTTGTGACCACCTGTCTGATTGCCGCCTTCGGCAGCATTCTGATGGGACTGTTTGCCAATCTGCCGGTGGCGCTGGCCCCCGCAATGGGCCTGAACGCCTTCTTCGCCTTTGTGGTGGTCGGGGCGATGGGCTATTCGTGGCAGGTCGGTATGGGCGCGATCTTCTGGGGTGCGGTCGGCCTGCTGATCCTGACGCTGCTGCGGGTTCGCTACTGGATGATTGCCAATATCCCGCTGAGCCTGCGCGTCGGCATTACCGCCGGTATCGGCCTGTTTATCGCCATGATGGGGCTGAAGAATGCCGGTATTATCGTGCCGAATCCCGATACCCTGGTGGCGGTGGGCAACCTGACCTCGCACAGCGTGCTGCTGGGCGCGCTGGGCTTCTTCATTATCGCCATTCTGGCATCACGTAATATCCATGCGGCAGTGCTGATCTCAATGGTGATCACCACCGCTATTGGCTGGATGCTGGGCGACGTGAAGTTTGTCGGCCTGTTTTCAGCGCCACCGTCGATGACTTCGGTAGTGGGTCAGGTTGATATCAAAGGCGCATTTAACATTGGCATGGCAGGCGTGATTTTCTCGTTTATGCTGGTCAATCTGTTCGACTCGTCCGGCACGCTGATCGGCGTCACCGATAAAGCGGGACTGACCAATGAAACCGGCACCTTCCCGCGGATGCAGCAGGCGCTTTATGTCGACAGCATCAGTTCGGTGAGTGGCGCGCTGGCGGGCACCTCATCGGTGACCGCCTATATTGAGAGCACCTCAGGCGTGGCGATTGGTGGCCGTACCGGCCTGATGGCTGTGGTGACCGGCATGCTGTTCCTGCTGGTGACCTTCCTGTCACCGCTGGCCGCGATGGTACCCTCCTATGCTGCCGCGGGCGCGCTGATTTACGTGGGCGTATTGATGACCGCCAGCCTGTCGCGCGTGCGCTGGGACGATCTGACCGAAGCGGTTCCGGCGTTTGTGACCGCCGCCATGATGCCCTTCAGCTTTTCCATCACCGAAGGGATTGCGCTGGGGTTCATTGCTTACTGTGTCATGAAGCTGGGCAGCGGCCGCTGGCGTGAGATCAGCCCCTGCGTGGTGATTGTTGCGCTGCTGTTTGTGCTGAAGATTGTCTTTATCGACGCGCACTAAGCGCAGTCAGAGCCGCAACCCACTGGTTGCGGCTTTTTACATTTCAGGATGCAGATTGCGCTCGCTGGGCAGACTGGTCAGCCGCAGGGCATGAGGCCCGATGTTGGGTTTACCCATCTCAATTTCACGTAATGCACGCCATTCAAAGTCGTTATCCATCTCCCACAGGTACAGCCGCTGCGTCGCAGACGACAGCGCACACGACCAGACCAGCATGGGTTCCGCATCACACACCACCTGAATGTCGGGATAGAGTGACGATCGCAGCCGACCGGCACCCGGCAGCAGCTGCAGCGAATCCAGTCCCCGCTCGCCTTCTCCCGTCAGCTTGAGAATGCTCTGGCGTAACGTCCAGATCTGCGTCACCGCTTCCATGGCATCCTGCTGGGCATTAATCCAGGCGATTTCGCCCGACGTTAATCCCTGAATCAGCTGCGCCTGCGTCTGACGACTCCGCGCATGCACAATCTCCATATCCAGACCGGCACGCCCCCCCTCTTCAGCCAGCAGTACACCCACCGTATTGCCCGCATAGGCAATGCTGAAATCGGGCAGATCGCTGTCAGCAAATACGGGACGTCCGTTGCTCTGGATAATCAGGCGTGGCAGCTCCTGAATGCCATAAACGCGCAGCATCAGCTGTGCCAGCAGGGTTCGCGCGGCAAGGAAACGTCCACGGCGTTTGTCAGCAAACTGCTGTGCCGTGTCGGTAATCGCCTGGGGAATGCACATCGCTTTAGCCGGGAAGCCGGGATCGCCCGTCCAGCGTACAAAATGACCAGCCATCTGTCGCTCCGTGAAAATGGTCAGATAATCATCAGAAGCATTGTAGGAATTTTCTTACCTTAATGCATCCGGCAACAGCTCAGATTCGGTTAAATTCAGAATAGGATGATCAGACAGCGCAGGCTGGCGGGAATGGAGCAGCGTTACGCGCCGCGATCCGAATCGCGACGCGGGCAGCATCAGGCAAAGCGGCTTGCCTGCTCAAAGCTCAGACGCGGCAGGCGCGGATGCAGTTTTGACGCATCACCGTAACCGAGGTTAATCAGCAGGTTAACCTGATACTGACCGTCGGGGAAAAAGGCGTCATTGACTTTGGCCGGATCAAAACCGGACATCGGACCGGCATCCAGACCCAGCGAACGGGCTGCCAGGATCAGGTAACCCGCCTGCAGGCTGCTGTTACGGAAAGCGGTCTCTTTCGCCGCTTCCGGGCTGCCGGTAAACCAGCTGCGCGCATCCGCATGCGGGAACAGCGCAGGCAGCTGCTCATAGAACTCACGGTCCCAGGCTACGATCACCGTAACCGGCGCGCTCATGGTTTTGTCCAGATTGCCGGACGAGAGGGCCGGTTTCAGCTTCTCTTTACCTTCCGCCGAGGTGACGAAAACAAAACGCGCAGGCGAACAGTTCGCCGAGGTCGGACCCAGCGCCGTTAAGGTATAAAGCTGTTCCAGCAGGGCGTTATCAACCGGCTTATCCTGCCAGTAACTGTGGGTGCGGGCGTCATTAAACAGCGTATCCAGTGCGGCAGTGTCGAGCGGTGTACTCATGCAACTCTCCTTTCTCAGGCAAAAAGTTCGCCTGAAGGTGTTCACGTAGTGGATTTGCGTCCGGCCCGACACAGCGGGATGAGGCGGGGTTCACTCACCGCAATCATAGCCGCACGTCAGATCGGCGCATCTACCGTTATACGACAACGCGGAGCCGCCGCAAAATAACATATCAGCAAGAATCAACGCAGAGGCGGGAATAACAGGGGAGGCAGCGAAGCGGGAAATCTGGCCTGAGAGCGCAATGCCGCCAGGCCTGGAAAGCTATTTACCAATACAGAAGCTGGAGAAGATACGGCCCAGCAGATCGTCAGAGGTGAATTCACCGGTAATCTCGCTTAACGCCTGCTGAGCGACACGCAGTTCCTCCGCCAGTAACTCACCGGCCCGGGCACCGAGCAGCTGCGCTTTACCCTGCTGTAAGTGCGTTGCCGCCAGCTCCAGTGCCTGCAGATGACGACGACGCGCCAGGAAGCCGCCTTCCATGTTACCTGCGAAGCCCATGCTCTGCTTCAGGTGATCCCGCAGTGCATCGACGCCCTCGCTGGTGCGTGCCGACAGGCGAATCAGTGAGTGACCGTTTACGTCTGTCAGGCCCAGCGCTTCACCGGTGACATCCGCCTTGTTGCGCACCACGGTAATCGGCAGTTCCGGCGGCAGACGGGAGACAAAATCGGGCCAGATAGCCGCCGCTTCGGTGGCATCGGTGGTGGTGCCGTCCACCATAAACAGCACGCGGTCAGCCTGTTCAATCTCCTGCCAGGCGCGCTCAATCCCGATGCGTTCGACTTCGTCGCTGGCCTCACGCAGACCGGCGGTGTCGATGATATGCAGCGGCATGCCATCTATATGAATATGCTCACGCAGTACGTCACGGGTGGTGCCCGCAATGTCCGTAACGATAGCGGCGTCACGGCCTGCCAGCGCATTCAGCAGGCTCGATTTACCCGCATTAGGCCGCCCTGCAATCACCACTTTCATCCCTTCACGCAGCAGGCTGCCCTGACGCGCTTCAGCACGGACCGCATCCAGGTCCCCGATCACCGTATTCAGCTGTGCTTCAATTCGGCCGTCAGAGAGGAAATCGATCTCTTCATCCGGAAAATCGATAGCCGCTTCGACATAGATGCGCAGGTGAGTGAGTGCTTCCACAAGATGATTGACCCGGGTGGAAAACGCGCCCTGCAGCGAGTTCACCGCCGAACGCGCCGCCTGCTCAGAGCTGGCATCAATCAGGTCGGCAATCGCTTCGGCCTGCGCCAGATCGAGCTTGTCGTTCAGAAACGCACGCTCAGAGAACTCACCCGGCTGAGCGATACGCACGCCCGGCAGCGCCACGATGCGCTGCAGCAGCAGATCGAGGATTACCGGGCCGCCGTGGCCCTGCAGCTCCAGCACATCTTCGCCGGTAAAGGAATGTGGGCCAGGAAACCACAGCGCAATGCCCTGATCCAGCACGCTGCCGTCGCTGTCGGTAAACGGCAGGTAATCGGCGTATCGTGGCTTAGGCAGTTTGCCCAGCAGCTGGCGGGCAACCTCAGCCGCCTGGGCACCTGAGACGCGCAGAATGCCGACGCCGCCGCGTCCGGGCGGTGTTGCCTGGGCAACAATGGTATCGCTGTGGCTCATAAATTTTATCTCGCTACAAAAAAACACAGGCGGTCGCTTTGACCGCCTGAGGATAGACTATTTCAAGGCGGGATGGCTCCCGCTTTGCATCGCTTACGCTTTCTTCTTGTCGCGGCTATGCAGACCACGTTTTTCCAGGCCGCGATAAATCAGCTGCTGCTGGAGAATGGTTACCAGGTTGCTGACGATGTAGTACAGCACCAGACCTGACGGGAACCACAGGAAGAAGACAGTGAAGATGACCGGCATGTACGTCATGATCTTCTGCTGCATCGGATCGGTCACGGTGGTCGGTGACATCTTCTGAATGAAGAACATGGTGATGCCCATCAGAATCGGCAGGATGTAGTACGGGTCCTGCGCTGACAGGTCATGGATCCACAGAATAAATGGCGCATGACGCAGTTCAACCGAGCCTGACAGCATGTAGTAGAGCGCCAGGAAGATTGGCATCTGAATCACCAGCGGCAGACAGCCACCCAGCGGATTCACTTTCTCTGCTTTATACAGCGCCATCATTTCCTGGCTCTGCTTCTGCTTGTCATCACCCAGACGCTCACGCATCGCCTGAATTTTCGGCTGCAGCATGCGCATCTTCGCCATCGAGGTGTACTGCGCTTTGGTCAGCGGGTACATGATGCCGCGCACGATGAAGGTGATCACGATAATGGAGAAGCCCCAGTTACCGATGAAGCTGTGGATAAATTTCAGCAGCTTGAACAGCGGCTGAGAAATAAACCACAACCAGCCGTAATCCACGGTCAGATCAAGGTGCGGCGCAATTGCGGCCATCTTGTCCTGAATTTCCGGGCCGACCCACAGCGTTGCACCCAGATTCTGCTGAGCACCTGCGGCGATGGTGACCGGTGCAGATTTATAGCCAATCGCTGCCACGCCGTTACCCAGATTGCTGGTGTAAAGGGTGTTGGTGCCTTCAGTACGCGGAACCCACGCAGTCGCAAAGTACTGCTGCAGCATCGCAACCCAGCCATTGCTGGTGGTGGCGTTCAGGTTCTCGTTGTCCGCGATGGTGTCGAATTTGTACTTCTCATATTTCGACTCGCTGGTGGAGTAGGCCGCGCCACGGAAGGTGTGCAGAGCAAAATTGTTGCTGCCGGTATCACGATGCTTAGGCAGATCAATCGTCTGCTTCAGCTGGCCAAACAGTGACACTTCCAGCGGCTGCTGAGTGGTGTTGTTGACATGATAATCGACATTAACGGCATATTCGCCACGCTTGAAGACGAAGGTTTTGGTGTAAACCACGCCATTTTCAGCGGTATAGGTCATCGGCACACGCAGTTCGGACTGGCCATCAGCCATCTCGAAGTGATCCTGCGCAGTGGTGAACAGCGGACGCGCGCCGTTGTTCGGGTTATCCGGGCCATTACGGCCGGTTAAACCACTCTGAGCCTGATAAAGGAACGCTGGCGTTGTTTCAAGCAGCTGGAACGGCTGGTCTGAACCCAGTTTGTCCGGGAAAGTCAGCAGCTGTGCCTGTTCAACATCACCGCCGCGGGTGTTGATATTCAATGACAGGACATCAGTTTTAACGGTGATCGTCTGGCCCTGACCGCTGGCCGGTACACCCTGACTGGCGGTATCACCCGCTACGCTGTTAGTGCCCTGTGTGGTCTGCGTCTGCTGTGGCTGCGGAGCGTGGTCCGTCTGCCAGGCTTGCCAGATCATAAAGGTCACGAACAGAAAAGCGATGAGAAAGAGATTGCGTTGCGAATCCATCGTTAATGTTCTCTGGTATCAAAGGTTTTTGGCGGCACAGGATCGTCACCACCCGGGTTCAAAGGGTGGCATTTTAATACGCGTTTTAATGTCAACCAACTGCCTTTTATCAGGCCGAACCTGCGTAACGCCTCAATTCCGTAATGAGAGCAGGTCGGGTGAAACCGACAGTGTGGTCCCAGTAATGGACTGATACCGCGTTGATAGACGCGTATCAGGACGATCAGGAGCCGCGCGCCAGGCGACAGTGACGACGCCATAATTTCTCCAACGCTTCCGCCAGCATACGGTTATCCAGATCGGCAACCCCCTTCTTCGCGACCACCACGAAGTCCATCGACGGCAGTTCATGTTGACGCAGACGAAAGCTTTCGCGGGTCAATCGCTTGATCCGGTTGCGTTCATGAGCGCGTTTCACATGTTTTTTAGCGACGGTGAGACCGATGCGGGGATGCCCCAGCGCGTTAAGGCGGCCGAGAATAGTGATTTGCGGCGTGCCAGCCCGTTGTGGCTGCTGGAAGACGAAAGTGAAATGAGTGGGAGTTAACAAACGTAACTCCCTGGGAAATGCGAGCTTACCCATCAGGGCTTGCTTTATTACTTAGAAACGGTCAGACGAGAACGGCCTTTAGCACGACGACGTGCCAGAACCTGACGACCATTTTTTGTTGCCATACGAGCACGGAAACCGTGTGAACGGTTGCGCTTCAGTACGGACGGTTGAAAAGTGCGTTTCATGGCGGTTTCTACCTAAACTTGAAAATTTTCACTGGGTGACGCGTTTCGGGCCAGTAAATCGACCTACGCCTCAATGTGTCTTTAATAAAGAGGCGGGATTGTAATAATTGTACAGTCCCGAGTCAATTTACTTCGCGTGTTGTCGTGCCTGAAAACCCGCATACAGCCCGCTGAGACCCGACGTTGCGCCTTACAGCATAATGTCGGGTGAAGGATTATACGGGCTCCGTTCCAAAGCGCAAGGATCGTACGGGATCTTATTGCGATCGGCCTGGCGGATCCTGGGGATAAAATGAGATGTAGCCCGAAAATTTAGCGCATTGCGCCAGATCCCTGCTGGTTTTTCCCGCAACTGGCGTAAACTTCTTTGCGCGTCACTGGCCTGTGGATAAAAAGGATCAAAACTGTGTAGAAAGGGAAGATCTCTGCCTCGCTTTGCGCTATGATCCGCCCTTCCGCTGACGATCCTCCGGTGATTGCAGGACGGGAAACCGCTGATAGCGGTCGCAGGCGCTTTCTTAGTGTCTGTGTCAAAAATTAACGTTTCTTAGAGTAACGCCTACTATTCTTTTCGAATTTGTACGAGTGGAGTCCGCCGTGTCACTTACACTTTGGCAACAGTGTCTTGCCCGTTTGCAGGATGAGCTTCCTGCCACCGAATTCAGCATGTGGATCCGTCCACTGCAGGCTGAGTTAAACGACAATACGCTTGCCTTGTATGCTCCAAATCGCTTCGTACTCGACTGGGTCCGGGACAAATACCTTAATAGTATCAATGCACTGCTGAATGAATTCTGTGGTCCGAACGTGCCTGCGCTGCGTTTTGAAGTGGGAACACGCCCGGTTCAGCAGCCAGCGGCAGCGGTCAGCCAGCCGGTGATGGCCAGCGTCAGCGCGCCCGTCATGCCCGTGCAGAGTCACATCCGTCCCGCCCCGACGCAGATCCTGCGTCCCAGCTGGGATAATGTTCCGGCACCGGCCGACGTCACCTATCGCTCGAATGTGAATAACCGTCATAACTTCGATAACTTTGTTGAGGGTAAATCCAACCAGCTGGCGCGCGCGGCGGCACGTCAGGTGGCGGATAATCCAGGCGGCGCTTACAACCCGCTGTTTCTGTATGGCGGCACCGGTCTCGGTAAAACGCACCTGCTGCATGCGGTAGGCAACGGCATTATTGCCCGTAAACCCAATGCAAAAGTGGTTTACATGCACTCCGAGCGCTTTGTGCAGGATATGGTTAAAGCACTGCAGAACAATGCGATTGAAGAGTTCAAACGCTATTACCGTTCTGTCGATGCGCTGCTGATCGATGACATTCAGTTCTTTGCGAATAAAGAGCGGTCACAGGAAGAGTTTTTTCACACCTTTAATGCCTTATTAGAAGGCAATCAGCAGATCATCCTCACCTCGGATCGCTATCCAAAAGAGATCAATGGGGTGGAGGATCGTCTTAAGTCACGTTTCGGCTGGGGTTTAACGGTGGCGATCGAGCCGCCTGAGCTGGAAACGCGTGTGGCAATCCTGATGAAAAAAGCAGATGAGAACGATATCCGTCTGCCGGGCGAAGTCGCCTTCTTTATTGCCAAGCGTTTACGCTCTAACGTGCGTGAACTGGAAGGCGCGCTGAATCGCGTGATCGCCAATGCCAACTTTACCGGCCGGGCGATCACCATCGACTTCGTGCGCGAAGCGCTGCGCGATCTGCTGGCGCTGCAGGAAAAGCTGGTCACCATCGATAATATTCAGAAGACCGTGGCTGAGTACTACAAGATTAAGGTGGCGGATCTGCTTTCCAAGCGCCGTTCACGCTCGGTAGCGCGTCCGCGCCAGATGGCGATGGCGATGGCAAAAGAGTTGACGAACCACAGCTTGCCAGAAATTGGCGATGCTTTTGGGGGTCGCGACCACACAACGGTGCTTCATGCCTGCCGCAAGATTGAGCAGCTGCGTGAAGAGAGCCACGATATCAAAGAAGATTTCTCTAATCTCATCAGAACATTATCTTCCTGACGCTATGAAATTTATTGTTGAACGTGAGCAGCTGCTGAAGCCGCTGCAGCAAGTAAGTGGCCCGCTGGGCGGTCGTCCGACACTACCGATCCTTGGAAACCTGCTGTTGCAGGTAACGGAAGGGTCGCTGTTGCTGACCGGTACCGATCTGGAAATGGAGATGGTTGCACGCGTGGCGCTGACGCAGGCGCATGAGCCTGGCTCCACCACCGTTCCGGCGCGCAAATTCCTGGATATCTGTCGCGGATTGCCCGACGGCGCAGAGATCACGCTGGCGCTGGAGGGCGATCGCATGCTGGTTCGCTCTGGCCGCAGTCGTTTTTCGCTGTCGACCCTGCCCGCCAGTGACTTCCCGAACCTGGACGACTGGCAGAGTGAAGTTGAATTCACCCTGCCGCAGGCGACCCTGAAACGGCTGATCGAAGCGACTCAGTTCTCGATGGCGCATCAGGATGTGCGTTACTACCTCAACGGCATGATGTTTGAGACCGAAGGGGAAGAGCTGCGCACCGTGGCCACTGACGGTCACCGTCTGGCCGTTTGCTCGATGCCGATTGGTCAGGCGCTGCCGAGTCACTCAGTGATCGTGCCGCGTAAAGGCGTGATTGAACTGCTGCGTCTGCTGGATGGCGGCGAGAATCCGCTGCAGGTTCAGATTGGCGGCAGCAATATCCGGGCGCACGTCGGTGACTATATCTTCACCTCTAAGCTGGTTGATGGTCGTTTCCCTGATTATCGCCGCGTATTGCCGAAGAATCCCGACAAAGCACTGGAAGCGGGCTGCGATCTGCTCAAACAGGCGTTCGCCCGTGCGGCGATCCTCTCAAATGAGAAGTTCCGCGGTGTTCGCCTCTATATCACTGAAAATCAGCTGAAAATCACCGCTAATAACCCTGAGCAGGAAGAAGCGGAAGAGATGCTGGACGTCAGCTACAACGGCACCGAGCTGGAGATTGGCTTCAACGTCAGTTACGTGCTGGATGTGTTGAATGCGCTGAAGTGCGAAAACGTCCGCCTGCTGCTGACGGATTCGGTGTCAAGCGTGCAGATTGAAGATGTGGCGAGTCCCGCAGCGGCCTACGTAGTCATGCCCATGCGCTTATAGGATATATCGGCCTGGCTTACTTGCCATTCTGATTCCGGGCAGTGCTCGCCCCTGGTCACATACTTCAGTATGCTCCCAGGGTCTGCGCGCTGGCCTGAACCAGACTGGCGTCGACGCCGACGGCCTGGTGACGGCGATATCGGGCAAACCTGCTTCGCCGTCAACGCACTGGATCGCTAAAAGGCAAACCCATTTCATCCCGACTATTGCCCTTCACGCTGGACTGATTCATGGCTTTAACCCGCCTTCTTATCAAAGATTTTCGTAATATTGAGCAGGCTGACCTGCAGCTGGCACCCGGCTTTAATTTCCTGGTCGGCGTCAACGGCAGTGGGAAAACCAGCGTGTTAGAGGCGATCCATACGCTGGGGCATGGCCGATCGTTTCGCAGTCTGCAGGCAGGCCGCGTGATCCGTCATGATGAGGCGGCGTTTGTGCTGCACGGACGTCTGGAAAGCAAAGAGCGGGAAATCGCCGTCGGGCTGACCAAAAACCGAGCCGGTGACAGCAAAGTGCGTATTGACGGCAGCGATGGTCACAAGGTCGCGGAGCTGGCGCAACTGCTGCCGATGCAGTTAATTACGCCGGAAGGCTTTAGTTTATTGAATGGCGGCCCCAAATACCGCAGAGCCTATGTCGACTGGGGCTGTTTCCATAATACGCCCGGCTTCTTTAACGCCTGGAACAACATGCGCCGCCTGCTTAAGCAGCGGAACGCGGCGCTGCGCCAGGTTTCACGTTACAGCCAGATTCGTCCCTGGGATCAGGAGTTGGTTCCGCTGGCGGAACAAATCAGCCAGTGGCGGGCGGAATACAGTGCGGCGATTTCAGCGGAGATCACTGCCACCTGTGCCCAGTTTCTGCCGGAGTTTGAGTTGCGCTTCTCCTTCCAGCGTGGCTGGGACAAAGAGAGCGACTACGCCGAACTGCTGGAACGTAATTTTGAGCGCGATCGCGCACTGACCTATACCGCCAGCGGTCCCCATAAAGCCGATTTTCGTATTCGCGCTGAAGGGACGCCGGTCGAAGATTTACTCTCACGCGGGCAGTTAAAACTGCTGATGTGTGCATTGCGTCTGGCACAGGGCGAGTTCCTGACAAGCCAGAGCGGACGCCGCTGTATTTACCTCATTGATGACTTTGCTTCTGAGCTGGATGAGAGCCGCCGACGCCTGCTGGCGGACCGGTTAAAAGCCACTCAGGCTCAGGTGTTTGTCAGCGCCATTTCTGCCGGACATGTAATCGACATGACCGACGAAAAGGGCAAGATGTTCCGCGTGGAACAGGGTAAAATAGCGGTTCAACCTGAAGATTAAAATGAGCGAGAAACGTTGATGTCGAATTCTTATGACTCCTCAAGTATTAAAGTCCTGAAAGGACTTGATGCGGTACGCAAACGCCCGGGCATGTATATCGGCGATACCGATGACGGTACCGGTCTGCATCACATGGTATTCGAGGTCGTGGATAACGCAATCGACGAAGCGCTCGCTGGTCACTGTAGTGACATCGTAGTCACTATCCATGCGGATAACTCCGTCTCGGTGCAGGATGATGGACGCGGCATTCCTACCGGTATTCACGAAGAAGAGGGCGTTTCCGCCGCTGAAGTGATCATGACCGTGCTGCATGCGGGCGGTAAGTTCGACGATAACTCCTATAAAGTCTCCGGCGGCCTGCACGGCGTGGGCGTCTCTGTGGTTAACGCCCTGTCGCAGAAGCTGGAGCTGACCATTCGTCGTGAAGGCAAAGTGCATCAGCAGATTTACGTCCACGGCGTACCTGAGGCACCGCTGGCGGTCACCGGTGATACCGACATCACCGGTACCCGCGTGCGTTTCTGGCCAAGCTATGAAACCTTTACCAACGTGCGCGATTTCGAGTATGACATTCTGGCAAAACGCCTGCGCGAACTGTCGTTCCTGAACTCGGGCGTGTCGATTCGCCTGGAAGACAAGCGTGATGGCAAAACCGACCACTTCCATTACGAAGGCGGCATCAAGGCGTTTGTTGAGTACCTCAACAAAAACAAAACCCCGATTCACCCTACCGTGTTCTATTTCTCTACCGAGAAAGATGGCATTGGCGTGGAAGTGGCGCTGCAGTGGAACGACGGCTTCCAGGAAAATATCTACTGCTTTACCAACAACATCCCGCAGCGCGATGGTGGTACGCACCTTGCCGGTTTCCGTGCGGCGATGACGCGTACCCTGAATGCCTACATGGATAAAGAGGGTTACAGCAAGAAAGCCAAAGTCAGTGCCACCGGTGATGATGCACGTGAAGGCCTGATCGCCGTGGTTTCAGTGAAAGTGCCGGATCCAAAATTCTCCTCACAGACCAAAGACAAACTGGTCTCGTCAGAGGTGAAATCAGCTGTTGAGCAGCAGATGAACGAACTGCTGGCTGAATACCTGCTGGAAAACCCGTCAGATGCCAAAATCGTCGTGGGCAAAATTATCGATGCCGCGCGTGCCCGTGAAGCAGCACGCCGCGCCCGTGAAATGACCCGCCGTAAAGGCGCGCTGGATCTGGCCGGTCTGCCAGGTAAGCTGGCGGATTGCCAGGAACGTGACCCGGCGCTCTCTGAAATTTACCTGGTGGAGGGTGACTCCGCAGGCGGCTCGGCCAAACAGGGCCGTAACCGTAAAAACCAGGCGATTCTGCCGCTGAAAGGTAAGATCCTTAACGTTGAAAAAGCGCGTTTCGACAAGATGCTCGCCTCGCAGGAAGTGGCCACACTGATCACCGCACTGGGTTGCGGTATTGGTCGCGATGAGTACAACCCGGATAAGCTTCGCTATCACAGCATCATCATCATGACCGATGCCGACGTCGATGGTTCACACATCCGTACCCTGCTGCTGACCTTCTTCTATCGTCAGATGCCTGAAATTATTGAGCGCGGCCACGTCTATATCGCCCAGCCGCCGCTCTATAAAGTGAAGAAAGGCAAGCAGGAACAGTACATCAAAGATGACGAGGCGATGGACCAATACCAGATCGCTATCGCCCTTGATGGTGCAACGCTGCACACCAATGCCAGCGCGCCTGCGCTGGGCGGTGAGCCGCTGGAGACGCTGGTCTCTGACTTCAACAGCACCCAGAAGATGATCAAGCGTATGGAACGCCGTTATCCGATGGCCATGCTGCGTGCGATGATTTATCACGACACGCTCGGCGACCTGAGCAACGAAGCAGAAGTCACTACCTGGCTGAACGGCCTGGTGAGCTATCTGACGGAGCGTGAAGCGCACGGCAGTACTTATCTGGCACAGGTACGTGAAAACCGCGAACTGAACCTGTTCGAGCCGGTGCTGCGCGTCCGTACCCACGGTGTGGATACCGACTATCCGCTGGAAGCTGAGTTTGTTCAGGGACCTGAGTACCGCAAAATCTGTGCTCTGGGCGGCAAACTGCGTGGTCTGCTGGAAGAAGATGCTTACATTGAACGTGGTGAGCGTCGTCAGCCGGTGGCAAGCTTCGAGCAGGCGATTGAGTGGCTGGTGAAAGAGTCGCGTCGTGGCCTGTCGGTCCAGCGCTATAAAGGTCTGGGCGAAATGAACCCGGATCAGCTGTGGGAAACCACTATGGATCCAGACAGCCGTCGCATGCTGCGCGTCACGATTAAAGATGCGATTGGTGCTGACCAGCTGTTCACGACCCTGATGGGCGATGCGGTCGAACCGCGTCGCGCCTTCATCGAAGAGAATGCGCTGAAAGCGGCCAATATCGATATTTAACAGATAGCGGACAGAACAGGCCATCACTACGGTGATGGCCTTTTTTTTGTGCCATATGGGCGAAAAAACGGCGAGGCGGGTTCTGCTGCCCGCATGCTGCGACCCCGATCACGTTTTAACCCGGTCAGCTCCCTTACTCTTGCCTCTCTTTGCGCTATTCCGGCGCACGCATTTTTACAGGGAGTTACACCATGATTGTTTGCGATCGTCACGACTGGGACAGAGAACGTCACGCCTTTCATCCGGTCATCGATCAGGCAATAAGCTGGATTGCGGGAACCGATTTCAGCCAGCTGGACACCGGCAAATATGAGATTTTGCCTGACAACAAAATGTTCTGTCTGGTGCAGGAGATGATGACCGAACCCGCCAGCGCGCGTCGTGCAGAGTCCCACTTTAACTACATCGATATTCAGTATCTGCTGGCAGGCACCGAGAATATTGGTGTGGCCCGCGCCCATGCCGACCAGAAAATTACCGAAGATTTCGCCGAACAGCGCGATGTAGTGTTTTATCAGACGATTTCGAACGAGTCGGTGATTACGCTGCTGCCCGGCATGTTCGCGCTCTTTTTCCCGCACGATATCCATCGTCCCTGCTGCGCGCCTGGCGAACCCGCAACAATCCGAAAAGCCGTGATTAAAATCCACCGCGATCTCTTCACCGCCTGATTCTGGCGGTTCGCTGGCCATTCCCGCCTGCCAGGAAACTGGTCAATGTGCGCTGAATCGCGCTAGCATTGAACAAAACCCAGACGCTACGAGGACTCTATGGCTATTAAATTGATCGCTATCGACATGGATGGCACCCTGCTCAATCCGCAACATGAGATCACACCGGGAGTAAAATCCGCCCTGGATCGTGCCCGTAAGCAGGGCGTGTCGATTGTGCTGACCACGGGCCGGCCGTTTGTAGGTATCCAGCGCTATCTGATGGAACTGGATATGCAGGCGCCCGGCCAGTACGCGATCAGCAACAACGGTGCGCTGGTTCATCAGGCGGCAGATGGTGAGTGTGTGGCAGAAGTGACGCTGACCTTTGATGATTACCTTTACATTGAGAATCTGGCGCGTGAGCTTGGCGTCCACTTCCAGGCGTTCGACAAATCTCATCTCTACACGCCGAACAAAGACATCAGCGAATACACCATCCATGAAGCGAGCCTGACCGGCATTCCGGTGCGCTATCGCGCTGTGGAAGAGATGGATCGCACTATGCGCTTCCCGAAACTGATGATGATTGATCGGCCCGCCCTGCTCGACGCGGCAATTGCCCGCCTGCCCGAGCATGCTCAGCAGACTTACACCATCCTGAAGAGTGCGCCGTATTACCTCGAAATCCTCGATCGTCGGGTGAACAAAGGCCAGGGCGTCAGAATGCTGGCGGAGAAGCTCGGCCTGAAGCAGGAAGAAGTGATGGCGATTGGCGACCAGGAGAATGACCTGGCGATGATTGACTATGCCGGAACCGGCGTTGCGATGGGTAACGCCATTGATTCTGTTAAGAAAATCGCGCAGTTCATTACCCGAACCAATATGGAAGATGGCGTCGCCCATGCCATTGAAGAGTTAGTGCTGTAACGGCCCTGTTCTCTGCCGGGCCGCTGCGGCCCGGCTCCCTTACCCCGCCAAAAAAGCTGCACCGCAAAACGGAATCGCGTAATTTGTCGGGCAACGCTTTTTCCGTGGGTTTCATCATGTCAGAAAAACAGATCACCTTTGCTGCCCGTCAGCATCAGCTAACCAATATTAATGTCTGGACGGCCGACAGCCAGTGGCTCGCGTTTGACGTCCGTCCATCAGGTGCCTCCTTTACCAGCCAGACCATTGAGCGGGTCAATGTGCTGACCGGTGACGTTGAGGTGCTCTATCAGGCCCGGGATGGGGCACATGTCGGCGTCGTGACGGTCAGCCCCGATCTGCCCCCGCGCTACGTCTGCATTCATGGCCCGGAACATCCCGATGCCAGCTGGCAGTATGACTTCCATCACCGGCGCGGTGTGATTGTTGAGAACGGCGCGGCGGTAAATCTGGATGCCTGCGATATCACACCGCCCTTTACCCCTGGCGCGCTGCGCGGCGGCTCGCATGTGCATGTCTTCAGCCCTGACGGTTCACGTCTCAGCTTTACCTACAATGACCATGTCATGCATGAGCGGGATAGCCGTCTGGATCAGCGCAACGTCGGTATCGCGGTGCCGCTGCGCGCGGTGACGCCGGTTAAACAGCATCCGCGCGAGTATGACGGCACGTATTTTTGCCTGCTGGTGAGCAGGACGCATGCGGAACCGCAGCCGGGCAGTGACCAGATCAATCGTGCTTATGAGGAGTGCTGGGTCGGTGAGCGTGGCTATCAGAAACCAGACGGCCGCTGGCAGCGCTGGGCCATCGCTTTTATCGGCGACACGCTGACGGCGCAGGGTGAGAAGCGTCCCGAAGTCTTTATTGTTGATCTGCCAGACAAACTGGAAGATTACGCGCGCGCCGGAGAGAGTCCGCTGGAGGGCACCCGCGCGCAGTTACCTGCGCCACCGGCTGGTGTGCAGCAGCGTCGCCTGACGCACAGTCGTGGCGTGGCGCTGCAACCGCGCCACTGGCTGCGTACTGCGCCTGATGGCAGCCAGATCGCGTTTCTGATGGCGGATGCCGGTGCGGTGATCCAGCTCTGGACGGTCTCTCCCAACGGCGGCGAACCGCGTCAGATCACCGAACTCAGCCACAGCATTCAGTCCGCCTTTAGCTGGCATCCTGACGGCCAGTCAATTGCCTTTATCTGCAATAACAGCGTGATGCGATGTGAGGTTGAGAGCGGCGCGTGTCAGCGTCTGACGCACAGAACGGAAGAAGCACCGTCAGGTGACGCGGTAGTCTGGTCACCGGACGGGTCACAGATTGCTTTTATGCGTGAGGTGAATGGCTGGCGGCAGCTCTTTACGGTTGCGGCTGTGATCGCATAGGTGGCATAGGCTGCGCCTGTGCCAGGCTTTCATTAGTATGCGCCAGCTTTTCGCTCTGCAGAATACGTTCACGTGGGGAGTCGAGCGATTTGTCTTTGTCGCTACGGTAGTAGTCCCACGGCAGCAGCAGCGTATCCAGAACGGCAGAGAAAGGAAGATCGATTAACGCCAGCGGCTTTAGCGCCCAACTGGTATCACCATCCGTCAGCATGTCAGCGCTGGCACGGGTTCCTGGATAGTAGCCCTGACTCGCACCGGTATGAGACATCACGCTGGAACAGCCTGTTGTTGCCATAGCGCAGCACACCATTCCTGCCAGAGGTAAGGTCTTCATCAATTTCATCATCATCATCCCTTCAGCCATGGCATTAGCCTGGCTGAGTTGGCTTGCCAGACAACGTCAACACTCTGGGGCGAAGTCCGTTTGCGTCTGGCAAAAGTAGTCCTGAGTGTATGTCATTTCCGCAATTTGGCGAAAAAAATTGCACTTCGCCCTCTTGAAAATCGTTTTGTGACACCCATTTTTAGTTTACGGACGCACTTACCGTCGCCGCAAGGGACAGTGAGGTGCCGTATCCAGCCTGTCCAGTTGTGGAAGGTTGCCAAAACTTGCTGAATTTCAGGAGTCTTAATATGCGTAACTTTGATCTCACCCCACTTTATCGCTCTGCTATCGGTTTTGATCGCCTGTTTAACCTGCTCGAATCTAATCAGAATCAGAGCAATGGCGGCTATCCTCCCTATAATGTTGAACTGGTCGATGAAAATCACTATCGCATTACCATTGCAGTGGCCGGTTTTTCTCAGAGCGAACTGGATATCACGGCGCACGATAACGTGCTGATCGTGCGGGGTGCCCATCCTGAAGAGCAGGCCGAGCGTAAGTACCTGTATCAGGGAATCGCCGAGCGTAACTTCGAGCGTAAATTCCAGCTCGCCGACCACATTGTGGTGCGCGATGCCCGTCTTGAAAATGGTCTGCTGAGCATCGATCTTGAACGACTGGTGCCGGAAGAGGCGAAACCACGCCGTATTGAGATTCTGAAGTAATCCTGACAGACGCCATTAACGCGGCATTTCAGGCTGCTGAAAAACCCAAATCAGGGTGAGTCTGGCAGCAATGAATAAGCTTAAGGCGCAGGGAATACGGTCAGAGGAGGAAAGCGTCCCGCGGCAGGGACGGCGCGGGCCGAGCATGCCATGGATGGCGATTTTGCGTCTTTCCGATCTGACCGTGTTCCCTTCGCAGGCTCGGTCTTACCGCTACCGAGCTGGACGTTGTCAACAATCTCAAACGCCGCGTTAGCGGCGTTTTTTGTTTTTGATGTCAGTGGGTACACAGGCTCAGGGAGTATACGCCTTTCGCAAAAGCGCCATCCATGGCGGCTCAGCGCGGTCGATTACGCACCTCATCCCTGAGGTGCGCCCGTAAACGGGCCAACGCTTTGCGTTGTTCAAAAACGCTCCCGGTGTTTTTGTGCGGGCGGCGCGATACTTTGCTACAGGCGTATGCTCATCGCTTTGAATTTATGAGCTGCCTGAAAAAGAGAGCAGCACCAGCGTTGTTTTGCGCTCTGAGCTATAACGCTTACAAAGGCCGCGTCAGCGAAGATTTTTAAATTACGGCTGCGTTCGCATCGCTAAACGCTGACCCAGCACGCCACCAAATACATTCACCAGCAGCCCCAGAATAATCACCACCGCACCCAGCATCTGCTGACCAGAGAGGTGCTCATCCAGCACCAGCGCGGCGGTAATGATCCCGACCACCGGTACCAGCAGCGACAGCGGCGCGACGCGCCAGGTTTCATAGCGGCTGAGTAAATTCCCCCAGATAGCGTAACCGATAATGGTGGCGACAAACGCAAGGTAAAACAGCGCCAGCACGGTCTGCAGGCCGATATGCAGCAGGCTGTTGACGATGGCGGCCTGCCCCTCAAACAGCAGCGAACAGGCAAAGAAGGGAATGACCGGCACCAGCGCACTCCAGACCACCAGCGACATAATCGGCACACTGTGGTTCCGCATAATAATCTTGTTGGTAATATTCCCCAGCCCCCATGACACCGCCGCCGACAGGGTCAGCATCATAGTAGTCAGCGTAATCCCGGCGCTGGTCTGCCCCTCCATCCCCGCCGTCGCCAGCATGAACATCCCCAGCGTGGCGATGATAATCCCGACGATATGATTCCAGCGCAGCTTCTCCGCCAGCAGCAACGCACCCAGCAACAGGGTAAAGAACGCCTGCGCCTGCAGCACCAGCGACGCCAGACCGGCGGGCATGCCGAGCTTGATCGCCAGAAACAGAAACGCAAACTGACCAAAACTGATTGTCATGCCGTAAACCACCAGCCAGCGCAGCGGGATCGGCGGGCGACGCACAAAGAAAATAGCGGGAAAGGCGACCAGCGCGAAACGCAGTCCGGCCAGCAAAAAAGGCGGCATGCCCTGCAACCCGAGCTTAATCACCACAAAATTCACGCCCCACGCTACCACCACGCACAGCGCTAACAGCATATCTTTTACCGACATCTGAAACTCCTTGAGCTGCCGTCAGGCGGTGATCGCAATCGGGGAGGCGATATCAGCACAACAACCTTCACCCACGATGCGAAAATAGTCATCTGCAGCCAGCGCGATCGACTTCTCCAGCTCGCCCGCGTTAAACCATAATGTGCCGACCTGCTGCAGCCGGGTATCGACCCGCAGCGCCAGCCGGTCATCAAAACTAAACGGCGGCACCGCACCCATCACACAGCCGGTCAGTGCCTGCGCCAGCTCTGGCGCGGCGAACGAGGACTTTTTGCCGCCGATGGCGCGCGCCGCGCTTTTGAAATTGATCCGACAGTCACCCGGCACAATCGCCAGCAGCTGACGCGATGGCGCACCGTCCGGCATAGTGACCTCCAGTACCATCGCTTTGGCCGCCTGACCCAGCGCGTTGCCGCGGATCTGGCTGATCTGATCGGTCTGCCCGACCGCTTCATGCTCCACCACGCGGTAGCTGGCCTGATGCTGATCCAGCAGCGCTGTAATTTTTTCAAACGTCGTCATTCCCTTCTCCTCTTCTGGCACAACCTGGCTTAGCTCCAGGCGATAGCGTGTTTCATCTTTTTATCGGTCAGCCCGAAAAAGAACCCCATGGTGATGCGGGTATCACCTTCAACCCGGTCGATCTCGTGATAAAAAGCAGGATTAAACAGATAGATATCACCGCTGCGTGGTGAAAATTCGCAGATCTCGCTGTTTTCAATCACGCCACGGCGGTAGCCCAGCTCACCGGCGGTTTTGAACTGCTCATCCTCCGGCGTCCACTTTTTGTTGTAGATACGCAGCGCGCCACCCGCGTTGCACTCCTGCAGGCAGACCACGCAGCTGAGCTGATGCAGGATCTGCGTCACCACCAGCGAGGTCTTTGCGGCGTCGCGCACGATATTGTCGTTATGCAGCGGGTTCGCGACGCCATTGGCATGAAAGCGCACGATAGAACCGGCGTAGTCGCCACGACCCGGTTCGTGAGCGATGTTTAAACTTTCCAGCCGCAGTGCATGCTGCACCCAGCCGTAAATCTGTTCGCGCAGCGGGTTCAGCGAGGGCGGAAGCGCCGGCTGGATATCGCGCTGCTCGGTAAAATAGTTTTCGGGAGCCGCCGTATGGCGCGCCAGATAAGGACCCAGCGTGGTCAGTGCGCCATTCGGATAGTGAGAGACACGGATCTTTTCCCGGCAGCCCTGCAGATCAGCCACCACCGTTTCCCGCATCTCTGGCGTCAGGAAATTACGCAGCACCAGCAGCGGCACCCGTGCAGTGACGATGTCATCCAGCCAGGTCGATTCCACAAACATGTTGGGATTAATCACGCGGAACTGATTGAAAATAGCCATGTTTATCACTCCCTAAACGGTATTTCATAGAGTTCATGATTGTTCATTCGCCGCCAGCTGCCGGCGCTGCCTGGTATTGTTACGGGTTCAGAGGCGATCAGCGTGCAACCGTCCTGTTGCCGAAAATGCATCGTAAAGTAGTCAGGGAAAGGCGTATCGTGCGGATGCCACTGCCACGCCCAGGCTTTGTCGCGGGTGACGAAAATGGCATTGCCTGCGCTGCCGCCGGGTTCTATCTGCGCCATCTTTGCGCGCAGATAGTCGCGGGTGAAATCGGCGGGCGTGGTCTGATCCACAAGGTAATGCAGATACTCTTCGGAATCGAAGCGGGATTCCGCCAGACCCAGCTGACGGTAAATGGTCGGCAGAAAGCCGTTATGCATCATGTACCAGTGATGTCCGGCGCTGTTGCGCCAAAGCGGATGCGAAAATTCGATTCCCTGATTTTTACTCAGCGTGGCGTGACGCACATGCACCGCCAGAAAGCGGCTGCGCAGGCGATCCACATCAATGCCCGGCAGAGCGTCGGCGAACGGGCCGGTGCCGTGCAGGGTCCGAATCTCGCCCTCTTCCAGCCACAGACAGCCCCAGCCGTTGGGATGTGATTTAATCGGGCCATCATGTTCGGCGCCTTCACCGCAACTCATGGCACGCGCCGCCTCTAAAATCTGTTCGCTGTCGAACTGGCCATGCGCCAGAATCATCCTGCACATACTTTGTCTCTCCCGGCGGTGACGGATTGCGCGGCAATGATCTGCTGAAACGCAGTCATAATGGGTTCGCGCGTGGAGGCCGTCAGGCTGAACGTTGCCAGAATGCCCGCGTGGCGGGTCAGATCGGCATAGAGCGAAGATCGGGGTGAAACCTGTAATGCCGGCAATCTGAGTGGTGGCAACAGCGCACCCTGCTGATGCTGATCGATCCAGCGTTCGGCTGCCTGAAGCTGCGCCGGTTGCCGTAATCGCAGCTGGCCGACCGCACCGGGTGGGGTGAAGGTAAAGGCAGGCAGTGCGCCGCCCGCTTCCAGCCGGAAGGTGACTTCCGCCCAGTTGATGCCCGTCGTCGCCTGCACCAGCGTCGCCACCCCCATGCCGGAGAGCCGGAATCCCATCTCCAGAAAATGTGGCACGCCATTCACCACGATGAAATCGATGTGAAACGCACCCTGACGATAGCCAAAGGTTTCGCAGCAGAACGTCATCAGACCGCTGAACGACGCTGGCAGGGCTGCTGCCGCCATCGCCACATGCCCCGACTCATAAAAGCTGACGCAGCCTTCGCTATCCCGGTGCTGCTCAATGACCTTCTGGCAGCAGGTCAGCGCCAGGGGATGCCCCTGATGCACCACGCCCTGCAACGAAAACTCCGTGCCTGTCAGCGCGCTTTCCACAATAAAGCCGCTGAAGCCGCGCCCGCCATAGTTCATGGTCTGTACCAGCCGCATTACTACGCTATGCAGCTGATCGGCGCGCTCAATCAGCCAGATGCCCAGCCCGCCGCCGCCATCCACCGGTTTCACGACACAGGGATAGATCAGCGCCTTTTCCGCATCCAGAATGCTGAGCGGCGAGGCAAAAAAGCGGAACTCCGGCTGCGGGAAGCGCGGCCAGGCTTTTTTCAGCGCCATGCGCTGCGCATACTTATCCAGCGGAATAAAGGCGGCGGATGCGTCAGGCCCGGCCAGCATCTCGCGCAGCCGTCCGGCGCTGGCGTTGTAGGCTTCAAAGCCCGCCAACACCACCAGCGGATGCGCCAGTAAACCGGCGTGGAGATAGGCCTGCATGACCTCCCACGGATTCTCAGGACGGTCGAGGCGGATAATCAGATCAAACGGCAGCGCCAGGCTTAACGACTGGTAATCGACAAAATCGCCCATTTCCGCCAGTACGGTGAAATAGCCTTCGCGCTTTGCCACCTCGCAGTAGGGGTTCTGGCCATCGCGGGTGGCGCCAATTTGCAGGAAAATCTTTTTCATCGCCTTGCCTTACCGGGTTAACGCCCGGAAATGATTTCTGTCACGATGTCGTTGAGCACACCGTTATTGACCTGAATCACCGCTTTATGGGGATCAAAACGCAGGACGCGCGACAGCGGATCGCGGCTTTTGCCGTCCAGCAGCGAACTGACCGTCTTACTCTGCCAGCAGTGCTGAATCTGCGTCAGCGTCAGGCCAGAGAGCTGCGTTAACTGCTGGGCCAGCGCGAGATCCTCACTGCGCTGCTCAAGCAGGTCGCGAATGGCTGTTTCATCCAGCGCAATCTGCTGCTGTGACAGCCACTGTCCGAGCTGTTCTCCCTGTGCCAGGAAGGGTGAGTAGATCATGCAGATCAGCTGGTCGTCGTTAAGGTCAAACGCCTGCAGGGCGAAGTCCGCCGCACGCTGCCGCTGCTGGTGGATGGCGGCGTCATCCTGATAACGTGCCGCCATCTCATCAATCAGCTGTGGCGGAAAATCTTTCTTCACCATCAGCCCCAGCGCAAAGCGCACATATTCGCGGATCCCTTCAGCATAGTTACGCTGCAACAGCGTTTCTGCCCGCAGTCCGCGCAGGTGCGCCATCAGTGTCGGATTACCGCAGTCGGACTCAGAAAAGCTGAACATCAGTTCATCAAAACGAAAACGCATAAATTCGCTGAGCAGCGCCCAGTGCGCGCCCGCTTCATAGGCGGTGTCCTGATAGATGTTGAAAAACAGCGGATCGCGCGCCAGCTGGTGGGTAATACGGTGTGCGGGTGTCAGTTGATCGGCACCGTAAACGTCAGAGAAGTAGCGCTCCGCCACGCCGTCCAGCGTCTGGAGAAAGCCGCTGAAGCCCCGGCCTTTGTCCGCTACCGGCGCATCAAACAGCCGTGAAAGGTGCCGCGCCCAGGCAACATAGGCGGCCTGCTCCTGCGGCGAGTCGCCGGTGACAATCAGATCCACGCCGCCGTTGTAGTCTGCCGCGAGGCCAAAGGAGTTCACCATGCTGAGATTACAGGCATTGCAGAAGGTCGAGCGCCCATCGGCACGAAAGCGATGGCCATTCATCAGCACATCATGGCGGTTCTGCTGCCGCACGCTCTCCGGCATCGGCAGGTCGCGGGCAAACGGCCGAATCAGCAGGCCATCCACCACCAGACATTCGGCCCGTTCATCGTCATGCATCGCCAGCGCCTGATACACGCGATGGATATTCTCCATCACGCTCTGATTCATAGCCGCGTGGCGGTTGGTGCTGACCCGAAGGGAGAAAGTGCTGCCCTGCTGTTGCCAGATCAGGCCCTGAATGTATCGCACGTAAGCCACCATGTAGCTGCTGTCTTTTCCGCCGCCATAGGCGAGCAGCACACGGTTGTTCTCCAGCTGCAGCTTATCCGGTAACACCGCCAGCAGGCGGGCGGAGCAGCGCTGAGCTGACTCCATGATCGCAGACGACAGATACGCTTCAATCTCCTTCATCATGGCGGGCAGATTATTCATTTCTCGCATTTCCCTCAGGTGAACAGAATCGCTTTATGGCCTGAAGCCCGGGGGCTGGCAGGGTCGCCGTGCCGTTCAGCATCATGAATAATTAAGAGATGCAGCCTAAAGTACTTTGAATGTACTCTGTTGAATATGCACAGATCAGCGCGATATGGGGTGGAACAGATGGCCGATGTTATCGGGGAACAGGAGAGTCAGAGCAGTCGTTACCGCCAGATAGCAGAACAGATCAAGCAGGCCATTCATGCCGGTTCGCTGGCTCCCGACAGCCGTCTGCCGTCGGTGCGTACGCTGGCGACGCAGTACAATGTCAGCCTCACCACCGCCCTGAAAACACTGCGCACGCTGGAGGATGAGCGCTACGCCGTCGCCCGGCCTAAATCGGGCTTTTTTGTCGCCCCGCAGCGGCTCTCTTCACGTCAGCTGCCCGCCATCAGCGAACAGCCACATGCCATCGCACCGCTGGATGAACAGACCGAACTGCATCTGGCGATGCTTGGCTCAGACTGCCGGGTGCGCCTCGATCTGGCTAACGGCGACAGCGCGCTCTATCCGGTCAAACGCATCGGCCTGCTGATGCGCCAGATGGGCTACAGCAAACCGGCCCTGCTCGGCAATACGGTCAAGGGCACCGGCTATGCGCCACTGAAAACCGAGATTGCCCGCCGCGCGGTCGATTATGGCTGCAATATCAGCGCCGACGATATTCTGATCACCAACGGCTGCATCGAGGCGATCTCACTGTCGCTGCGTGCCACCACCCAGCCGGGTGACGTCGTGGCCGTAGAGTCACCCTGCTATTTCGTGCTGCTGCAGATGCTGCATAACCTGAATCTGCGGGTGATTGAAGTGGAAGCCGGGCCGGAAGGGTATGTGAATGTGGCAAAGCTCACCGGGCTGTTTCAGCGTAAAGCGGTGCGGATCTTTCTCACCCTGTGCAACGTCAATAATCCGCTGGGCAAAAGCATTCCCAACGAGCATAAAGCCTATATCGCGCGGCAGGCGGATGAGAACGATGTGGTGATTATTGAGGATGATATTTTTGGCGATACCGCCTTTGGTGAGCGGCGCCCCTTCCCGATGCGCGCCTTCAGCCCCAATGCCATTCTCTGCAGCGGCTTCTCTAAAACCGTGGCACCGGGCATTCGTATTGGCTGGGTGCACAGCGTCAACTACATGCGCAAAATCGCCTCCCTGAAATATACCTCCACCATGGGCACCTCCGTGCTGTCACAGGCGGCGGTGGCGGAGTTGCTGCGCAGCGGCGGCTATGATGCGCATCTGCGCAAACTGCGTCGCGAGCTGGCGCGGCAAATCCGTGAAATGCGGCAGTCGGTACTACGGGAATTTCCGGCGGGAACCCGGGTGTCCGATCCGGAAGGAGGCTATGTGCTATGGGTGGACATGCCACGAGGGGCACTGAACGTGCGCGAGCTGTTTCTGAAAGCGCGCAATGCGGGCATCGGGATTGCGCCGGGCCACATTTTTGCTACCGATCAGCGCTACGATCACTGTTTCCGGCTGAATGCCGGTTTCGGCTGGAATGCGGAAGTGGAACAGGCGATACAGCAGCTGGCACAGTGGTGCCAGCTGTCGTTAACCGATTCACAGGAACAGCAGGATTAACTGTCGCGCCAGGCGTTCTCAACCTCTTCTGCCAGAATCTGCACCGCCCGCTCGATGTTCTCTGCATCCGGCACGTAGTTCATCCGCATACATTGATGAGTGTGCGGCCACGCCTGCTCCAGCCCCGGGAAGAAGAAGTGGCCCGGCACCATCAGCACGCCACGCGCTTTAAGCCGTTGATAAAGCAATTCGGTGGTGATCGGCAGATCGGGGAACCAGAGCCAGAGGAAAATCGCCCCTTCCGGCTTATGGATCAGGCAGCGATCTTCCGGCAGATAGCGCCGCAGGATTGCAATGGTCTGCTGCACCTTCTGCTGATAGAACGGCTTAATCACCTCTTCAGAGAGCCGCAACAGATCGCCGCGACGGATCATCTCATTGGCGATGGCCGGACCGATGCTGCCTGGCGCCAGGCTGATGATGCCGTTCATATTGCTCAGCGCAGTAATGGTCTTCTCATCCGCGATAATAATGCCGCAACGCGCACCCGGCAGGCCGAGCTTCGACAGGCTCATGCAGAGAATGATGTTGGGATTCCACAGCGGGCGCACCTCGCTGAAGATGATGCCGGGGAACGGCACGCCATAGGCGTTGTCGATCAGCAGCGGCACGTCATGCTGCTGTGCCAGCGCATCAAGCTGCATCAGCTCATCATCGGTGATCACATTGCCGGTGGGGTTGGTCGGGCGCGAAACGCAGATCAGGCCGACATCATCGTTCATCGGCAGATGCTCGAAGTCGACATGATATTTAAACTGGCCTTCCGGCAGCAGCTCAATGTTCGGCTTCGCCGACACAAACAGATCCTCTTCCAGACCGGCATCCGCATAGCCAAGATACTCAGGCGCCAGCGGGAACAGCACCCGCTTTTTGCTGCCATCGGCCCGGCGACCGGCGTACAGGTTAAACAGATAGAAGAAGGCGCTCTGGCTGCCGTTGGTCAGCGCGATGTTCTCTGCGGTAATCGGCCAGCCAAGCTGTTCGCTCAGCAGTCCGGCCAGCGATTCGAGCAGCGTCGCTTTGCCGCGTGGACCGTCATAATTGCACAGTGCCTCGCTGAGTTTGCCCTCCTCATGCATCTGCTGCAGCAGTTGCTGAAAATAGTCGTTCATGGCCGGAATTTGCGCCGGATTGCCGCCACCCAGCATGATGTTGCCGGGCGTACGCAGGCCTGCACCCATATCTTCCATCAGACGTGAGATGCCGGAATGTTGGGTAAATTTGTCGCCGAACTGAGAAAAGGACATAGCGGTTAAATATTTGTAATAGCGAATCGGGGGTCCACCATAACGCCCGCCATCGGCGGGCGCAATGGGAAGGCATGGGGATTACTTCAGCGCCTGCGGGTTCACGCAGTTTTTCTCAACGTTTCCGCCGAGCGCGGCGATGAGATTCTCTACCGCATCCTGCATCATGCCGTAACGGGTTTCATGCGTGGCGGAACCGATGTGCGGCAGCGTCACCACGTTAGGCAGTGACAGCAGCGGAGAGTCGGCAGAGACCGGCTCCTGCTCAAACACATCCAGCCCGGCAGCGTGCAGTTTGCCCGCCTGCAACGCGGCGATCAGCGCCTGCTCATCCACCACCGGCCCGCGACCGGCGTTGATCAGCACTGCATCCGGCTTCATCAGTTCCAGTTCGGCAGCACCGATCAGATGGTGCGTCTCTTCCGTCAGCGGCAGGCTGATGCAGACGAAATCACTCTGCTTCAGCAGCGCCTCCCGTTCACAGCGCTGCGCGCCAAAGCGCGACTGCGCCTCTTCATGTTCGCGGCGGGCGTTGTAGAGGATTTTCATGCCGAAGCCGAAGTGGGCGCGCTGCGCCAGCGCCATGCCGATACGTCCCATGCCGAGAATACCCAGCGTTTTATGGTGCACGTCGATGCCAAACTGCGCCGGACCAATGCTCTTCTGCCAGTTGCCCGCTTTAACCCAGGCATCCAGTTCCGGCACACGGCGCGCCGTGCTCAACACCAGGGCTATCATGGTATCCGCCACGGTTTCGGTCAGCACGGTCGGAGTGTGCATCAGCACCACGTGATGCTGATTCAGTGCATCAACATCGAAATTGTCATAGCCCACAGAGACGCTGGAGCAGACGCGCAGATTGGGCATTTTCGCCAGCAGTTCGCCATTCACTTTACCGCCCGATCCCAGTAGCCCTTCTGCCTGCTGAAACACGGCAGCATGCTGCTGCTGGCTTTCCGGCGACAGATCGCTGATTTCCGTCACGTCACACTGTTCAGCCAGACGTGCGTAGAGATCATCAGGCAGTTTTTTATAAAGAATTACAGCGGGTTTCATTCGGTGGCTCCCGTTCAATAAGTAGCGGGCGGCTTGCAGGCCGCCCGGAGAAACAGAGATTAACGATTACGCTTTTAGTATGCTGACTAAGCCCTGTGCGCTTACAAACAGCACGCTCTAGCGTTTACGCTTTCAGGCCGGTTTCGCACCCTGCAGCGGCGGGGCTTTATTCTGCGCCGGTTTCACAATCAGCGTCAGCCATACCGAAACCAGCAGGGCCGATCCCATAAAGATGTAAGACGCCGACGGGCTGCCGGTAGCACCATTAAGATAGCCGACAATCCATGAACCGATGAACGACCCCAGCGCACCCATGCTGTTGATCAGCGCCATCGCGCCACCGGCGACATTACGTGGCAGCATCTCAGGGATGATGGCGAAGAACGGTCCGTAAGGGGCATACATCGCGGCACCGGCAATCACTAACAGGGTATAGGACATCCAGAAATTGTTCGCTCCCACCAGATACGAGCCAAGGAATGCCAGCGCACCAATCAGCAGCAGCGGCCAGACGAACAGCTTACGATTCTGGGTTTTGTCCGACGCCCAGGAAACCACCACCATCGCAATGGTCGCCGCCAGATACGGCACCGCTGAGAGCCAGCCCGCTTCTACCATGCCCATCTGCGTACCGTTGCGCAGAATCGACGGCAGCCACAGCACAAAGCCATACACGCCGATGCTCCAGGCAAAGTACTGGAGGCAGAGAAGGATGACGTTGCGGTTACGGAACGCTTCACCGTAGTTACGCACCGCTTTAATATTTTCCTGCTCTTTATGCAGTTCAGCCTGTAATGCCGCTTTCTCGGCATCGCTCATCCAGCGCGCCTGTGCCGGTTTATCCTGCACCAGGAACCACCAGGCAATCGCCCAGACCACCGCCGGAATGCCTTCGAAGATAAACATCTCACGCCAGCCAAAAGATTCAATCAGATAGCCCGACACCACCGACATCCACAGCACCGTAACCGGATTACCAAGAATCAGGAAGGTGTTAGCACGCGAACGTTCCGATTTGGTGAACCAGTTGCTGATATAGATCAGCATCGCGGGCATCACGGCGGCTTCTACAACGCCCAGAACAAAGCGAATCGCGGCCAGCATCGGAATGTTGCTGACCACGCCGGTCAGCGAGGCACAGCCGCCCCACAGCATCAGACAGACGAAAATCAGTTTTTTGACGCTGCGACGCTCGGCGTAAATCGCCCCCGGGATCTGGAAAAAGAAGTAACCCAGGAAGAACAGCGCACCCAGCAGCGAGGACATGCCTTTGGTGATGCCGAGATCGTCGTTAATCCCGGCAGCAGAAGCGAAGCTAAAATTTGCACGATCGAGATACGCCAGGCTGTAGGTGACAAACACGATGGGCATGATGAACCACCAGCGTTTTGGCGCGATTGTCTGCTTTTTCATCGGGAACTCCTGTGACTATAGAGGGGCGCGAACTACACGTCGCCCAATTGCTGACGCGTCGGCAGACCTTCGCTGTCACCAATGACCTGAATCGCCATCGAACCAATTTTGTTGCCGCGCCGAATCGCCTGCGGCAGCGACTGACCTTCCAGCAGCGCGCTGATGACGCCAACGGCAAAGCCATCACCGGCACCCACGGTATCCACCACGTTATCGACTTTAATCGCCGCAACCTGACCCTGTTCGCCCTGCGCGGTTTTATACCAGGCACCGTCACAACCGGTTTTAATCACGACGGCTTTCACACCCCTGTCGAGATAGAAATCCGCAATCGCTTCCGGCTGACGATAACCGGTCAGAATCAGACCCTCTTTTTCGCCCGGCAGTACCCAGTCGGCATACTCCGCCAGCAGATTGAGCTGCTTACGCATCTCCTCTTCGCTGCGCCACAGTACCGGTCGCAGGTTCGGGTCAAACGAGATGGTTTTGCCGCGTGCACGCATCTCTTTGGCGGTGTGCTTCAGCAATTCTAATGAACTTTCAGACAGCGCCGCTGCCACACCGCTGAGGTGCAGATGGCGCGCCGAGCCGAAATAGTCCCCGTCAAAATCATCGACGGACAGATGGCTGGCAGCCGAGCCTTTACGGAAATATTCCACCAGCGGATCGGAACCGTCATCTACTTTGGACTTGAGCTGAAAACCGGTGGGATAGCGCTTATCGACTGTCACCCTGGCATGGTCGATGCCCTCTTTTTCCAGCTGCTGGCAGATAAACCGGCCAAAGGCGTCATCGCCGACACGGCTGACCCAGCCCACTTTCAGGCCAAGACGTGACAGGCCGGTCGCTACATTGAGTTCCGCGCCCGCGGCACGTTTAACAAAGGTCTCTGCTACGGCCAGGTCGCCAGTTTCACGGGCGATGAACATCGCCATCGCTTCACCGATGGTGACCACATCAAGCGGACCGTTGTGATGCATAGTGTGATGTGTCGTCATCTTCGCTCCTTACACGTTACGCAACAGCGACACGTAGTGGCGCGTCACCGCAGTCAGATCGGCGCCTTCCAGCGGAAATTCAATACCGCGCGGCGCGCGAGCGGGCAGCTGTTGCAGCAGCGTGCGCCAGTGGTCATCATCCTCATCCAGCGCAATCGCCCGGAAGCTATCCTGATGTGGCACAGCGGCTTTGACATGCACATAGCCCACCTGCGCGGCCAGCTGCGTCGCCGCCTGATCGGCGTCTTCGCCGGTCCAGCACCAGTTACCCATATCAAAGGTCATGCTGATCGGCAGATCGGTTTCGCGCACCGCCGTGAAAAACGCGACGGACGGTGCCAGTCGGCCATGTTCGGTCTGGTCGTTTTCCACGGTCAGCTGGAATGGCAAATCCGCCAGCAGCGCCTGCAACGTTTCGCGAGGCAGCGCACCGGTAAAGTCTCCCAGCGCCACTTTCAGCCGCTGCGCGTTTAGCTGGCGTGCCTCTTCAACGTAGTGGGTTATGCGTGGATTGATTTCGCCGCCGTCACAAAACAGG
Source organism: Pantoea sp. QMID4 (assembly GCF_030270445.1). Lineage (NCBI taxonomy): Bacteria > Pseudomonadati > Pseudomonadota > Gammaproteobacteria > Enterobacterales > Erwiniaceae > Pantoea > Pantoea sp. QMID4. The sequence goes on from NZ_BSXL01000009.1 coordinate 180,372, forward strand.
GTATCCGGCACGGAATAGCTGGCATGCAGCTGATGCTCAGCTATTGCCCCGGCCAGCGCTGGCAGATCGGCCAGCGCCGCATCATCAAGTAATTCGCGTCGGATTTCGACCCCGTCAGCGCCCGCCTGCTGGATGACTGGCAGCAGCGCAGCCTGTCCGCCGAGTGCGGCGATTTGCATGTGGCCATAAGCGGCGGTCACTACGATAATGTCAGGTTTCATGTTCTACTCCATGGCAGAGGTCTGCCCATAACGAATAGAAAAACCCTAAATGGAACCGGTTCCAAAGCAAAGCAGCAAACTGTGAAATTATGATCGTGCTCACGAAGCGGGCATGTAAACAGAAGGTTAAATCTGAAATTCAGCCCAGAGGCTGGCTGGAGCCGCGAACGATCAGTTCACCAGAGAAGACCTGCTCGGCAACCGGCAATTCGCTGCCCTCTATGCGCGCAATCAATCGCTCCAGCGCGCTGTAGCCAATCTGCCAGGTCGGCTGTTTCAGCGTAGTGATGCCGGCACCAGCCAGCGCCGCCCACTCCAGTTCGTCGAAACCAAGCAGGCCGATATCACGGCCCCAGTGCAGGTTAAGTCGTTGCAGCGATCGCGCCACCTGCAGCGTCAGTGCTCCGTTGGCAACCATCACCGCGCAGCGTTTACCGGTGTGACGCTGCCGGAAGGCCAGAAGCGCCTGATCCAGTGCGGCGGTCTGGTGCAGCGGCACTTCCGCATTTTCATGCTCAACCTGCGGATGCGCCGCCAGCAGCTGGCGGAAAGCCTGCAGACGCTCGCGTCGCGTATTCACGCTGCCCAATGGCTCGCTGAGAAACAGCAGCGCGTCATAGCCATTGTCGACCAGATGGCGTGTGGCCGTCTCGGCCGCTTCGGCATTGTTCAGGCCCACCACATCACAGGGAAAGTCGGGGATTTTACGGTCAATCAGCACCATCGGCAGCAGGGATTGTTGCAGATGGCTGAGCACCTCTTCACGCATGCCGACCGCGTTAACCACGATGCCCTCAACCTGATAACTGCTCAGCAGTTGCAGATAGTGCTGCTCCAGATCCACTTCGTTGTTGGTGTTACACATCAGCAGCGTGAAACCCTGCTCCCGGCAGGCAGCTTCAATGCCGCTCATCACATCGACGGAATAGGGATTAGTAATGTCGGCGATAATCAGCCCAATCAGGCGGGTACGTCCGCGCTTCAGGCCGCGCGCCATCTGACTCGGACGGTAGCTGAGATCCGCAATGGCCTGTTCAATCCGCGCTTTTAAGTCGGCAGAGAGCAGATGCAGCTCGCCATTGAGATAGCGTGAAACGCTGGTTTTACCGGTTCGTGCCGCGTGAGCAACATCGCTTATGGTGGCGCGAGGCGGCCTGATTTTCATGAGATATCCTGCGAAAATAAGAAACCCGGCAGAGACTAGCACAAGCGAAGCCCGGCGCAAAAAGTGCTAGGCCGGTAATTGCAGCCAGGGTTGCCACAGGGTCTGTAACGTTTCTGGCGGTTCGCCGTTGATCAGCCTGATAACCATGTCAGCCACCTGTTCGCCGGCCTGATGCGGCGTTGCCTGCCGAATCGCAGCCATGGGATGATCGAGAATCGCATCACGTGGTAATCCTTCCCAGCCTGCGAGCAGAATGGCGTCCTCGCCCGCTGTCCGACCAGCCTGCTGCAGCGCCAGGGCTGCGCCTTCAGCCAGCGCAGCGCAGTCGGTGATAATCACTTCTGGCGCGGGTTCCCCTGCCAGCCACTCACGCGTCTGGTGATAGCCGGCACGGCGCGACGGCGCGACCGCCGCCATCGCATAAGGCGCAACGTCACCCAGCGCCGTCAGATAACCCTGACGCCGGTCACGTACCCGCGTGCTGTTTTCATTGCTGCCGAGCCAGGCTATCCGCTGCCGTCCCTGCGCCAGCGACCAGCCCACCGCCAGTTGTGAACCGGCAAGGTGATCAACATCAAACCAGGCGTAGGCGGCTGGCAGCTCGCTGCGGCCCAGCGCCAGAAAGCGAAAACGGGTCTGCATCAGCGCGTTCAGTCGGCTGTCTTCTGGCGTGGTATGGCCGACGATCAGGGCATCGACGGCCCCACTACGCAGCAGGCGCGTCAGGGTTGAGTGACTCTGCTGCTGTTTATCCGCCAGCAATAGCAGGTTAATTTCATGACGGGCAAGATGATGATCCAGCGCCAGCAGCATGTCACTGAAGTCGCTGCCACTCAGGGAAGATTCAATGACCGGATAAACGAGCCCTACTGCGTTTGCACGGCCGGTTTTCAGTCGTCGGGCCGCCGCATTAGGCCGGTAGCCGCACCGCTGCGCTTCCTCTTCAATGCGTTTACGCGTCTCCTGAGCGACATCCTGATAACCATTAAGGGCACGGCTGACAGTCGTAACGGAAAGACCTAAAACTGCAGCGATGGCTTTAAGAGACATGGGGCAAGTCCACTGATCAATTTTTGATCAGGCTACCATAAAGCCTCTGCTGGCTCTATCCGCAGAAACATTACTGGTGCTTTTAACGTGATGCTTTACAGAAAAGGTACGCCCCCGTTCGGGGGCGACCGCGATTATCCCAGCGGGGTGAGCGTAATTTCAACGCGACGGTTTTGTGCTTTGCCTGCTTCAGTGCTGTTGGTGGCAACCGGGTTATCCGGGCCTGCACCCTGTGTACGCAGGCGATTGCTGGCAACACCCTGCACGATCAACGCACTGGCTACACTTTCAGCACGCTGCTGTGACAGACGCATGTTCAGCGCACGGCTGCCGGTACTGTCGGTGTAACCCACGACGTTTACCGCGGTTTTCGGATACTCTTTCAGCACCATTGAAACACCCGTCAGGGTGTTGGCGCCGGCAGGTTTCAGGTTGCTGCTGCTGGAGTCGAAGGTGACATTGTTTGGCATATTCAGGACGATGTTATCGCCGTTGCGGGTTACGCTGACACCGGTCCCGCGCATTTTGTCACGCAATTTCGCTTCCTGCACGTCCATTTAGTAACCCACGCCACCACCCAGCGCCGCGCCGCCTGCGGCCCCAATCAGCGCACCTTTACGACGATCTTTCTTCGATGAAGAGAGCACGCCGACACCGGCACCGACTAATGCGCCAAGGCCCGCGCCCACGCCTGACTTACCCGCCTGAGATTCGCCGGTATAAGGATTGGTGGTACAACCTGGCAGGGCCAGACTGCCGCTTAATAACAAGGTGATGACGATTAATTTCTTCTGCATTTTTGTTCCCTTACATTCGACACACAGGGAAAAACCTTTCCCATAAGTGGCACGATTATGCCGTCTGGTGACCGGGAATGTAGTGCGGAAAAATCCTGATTTACCGGGAATTACGCCTTTTGATTGTCAGGATGGCAAAAACAGTTGCTCTGATGATCGTTTATCAGCCCGCAGGCCTGCATAAAGGAGTAGCAAATTGTAGGGCCGATGAATTTGAAACCACGCAGCTTCAGCGCCGTCGAGAGCGCAATGGCCTGCTCTGACGTGGTGGGTGCCTGGCTGTAATCAGGATGATGGTGGACAATTTGCACGTTATCGACAAACTGCCAGACGAAGTCGCTGAAATCCTCGCCTTTCGCTTCCATCTCAATAAAAGCGCGGGCGTTCGCGATAATGGCGGCGATTTTGCCGGGGTGGCGGATAATGCCGCTGTTAAGCATAAGATCGTCGATGTCGGCAGCGTCCATCTGCGCAACAGCCTGAGGATCAAACTGGTGAAACGCCGCCCGATAGTTTTCGCGTTTTTTTAGCACGGTGATCCAGGATAATCCCGCCTGCTGTCCTTCCAGACAGAGCATCTCAAAAAGTGCGCGCGTCTCTCTCTGCGCCACACCCCATTCCCTGTCGTGATACGCCAGATAGAGGGGATCCTGCGTTACCCAGCCACATCGTTGCATCGTTTTGTTCCTTTATAACGAGAATATTTTAGCGGTCCGCTTGATCTTAGAATTAATCGGTTGATAGTTAAACGATCACCGGTTAAATAACAGAGACGGGCCGAAAAATTCATTAAGACGCCATAACTTCAGCCTTGCCCGGAGAAGCGATGTTGCCGAGAAGCGGTTGGAAAGGTCTGCGGACCTGCTGTGCTGTAGGGCTGTTAATGTTCACGCAACCGACTTTTGCCCGCGGCGGCACCTCTGCGCCTCAGCATCCTGACTTTCTGCCCGACTACGACACAATTCTGGCGGAGAAGATCGCCCTGACGCCACTTGCGTTCAGCGATGAGAGCCGCGCCCTGTTTGAAGCTGCAATTAATTCTCCCACCGCTTCCCCCATTGCCCTGCACAGTGAAACCGGTAGCACAGGCACCACGCCGCTGGGTAAACGTTATCGGGCGGGCGTTGATATGCCGATTGCGCCGTCATTGACCACCGGACCCGTGGCGCAGTATGCAGTCGATCCCCAGCTGATGAACTGTCTGCAATGTGACTATAGCGATCAGCAGATCCGGGAGCAGAGCGCTAGCGTTGGCTGGCGCATCGATTCGCAGCAGGGATGGATATCGCCCTGGGCGCAGCTGAGTTACCACTATCTGATGGCGGATACGCCGCAGAGCCCACAGCGCGAGGCGACGAATGGCTCGGATCAATCCGACGGTATCGATTTAAGCATCGGCGCACAAATGCCACTGAACGATAATCTGGCGGCTTTCGCGTCATTTTCACAAAGCGAAGCGCTGAATAACGACGAGCAGCAACTTTATAGCTTTGGCTTCAGCGCCAGCTTCTAGCGAGGCATAAAAAGAGAAAGGGAATCGGGCGTTTAAAATATAATGAGTCCGCTAATCATTATACTGGTAACAAAATGCGCAACGATTTGACAATTATTGGCCGCGAAATCGCGGTCTTCCTGATGGCCGCCCTAGTTCTCGCCCTGACTCTCGTCCCCGTCTACATTGATGTGGCCTGGATGAACGACGCACTGCACGAAACCTCTTTCACTGAAACTACCCAGGAAATCATGCTGGCAATGATCGCCGGGCTGTTTTTCATTGCCGCCCGCCGTCGCCCCGCCCAGCGCGGAGCGCTGACTTTAGTGGCAGGCTTTTACAGCTGCATGCTCATCCGCGAGCTCGACTTCGTGTTTGATGTCATTCAGCACGGCAGCTGGGTCTGGTTTGCCCTGGCGGTCACGGCGGGTTCGCTGGCCATTGCGCTGCGTACGCCAAAGAAAACCGTGCATGCGCTGGCGAACCTTGTCCAGCACCGCAGCTGGCCGGTGATGGCTTCCGGATTTTTAGTGGTGCTGGTTTTTTCCCGCCTGTTTGGTATTCACGCGCTGTGGCAGCATCTGATGCTCGATGATTACAACCGCGTGGTGAAAAACATGGCCGAAGAGGGCACCGAGCTTCTGGGATACAGCCTCTGCTGGCTCGCCTCGGTTCGCTATTTATGGCAGACCCGCCCGGCCGCTGTCAGCGTCCGCGCCAACGAATCTGCATCGACCCGCCATGCCTCTTCTCCCGTCACGTCGCACTGACTGCTGAGTTGCTTTTTAAGCGATCCCGACCCTCAAAACAGGTACAATAAACACTTCTGCGTCGGCGACAGGTTCCCGGCGCAAGGTGTTCGTTAACCTCAGGTCTTTTCATGTCAGCTAAAATCTTAACTTCAACGCTCATTGGCCTGGATGCCTTTCGACAGGATCCGCTGACTGCCCTGCAGCAGGCAGAAAAGGGCACGCTGGCGGTGTTAGATAATTATGCGCCGGTGATGTACGCCATCACGCCAGCGCGTCTGGCTGAACTGCTGGCGCTGGAAGCCGCCGCCCGACAGCCGAATGATGTCGCGCTGGATGACAGCCTCTATGACGACGCGCCCGCCGCAATCCACACGCCCGCAGGCAAGTTCGCCATATATCCGGGCTGGCAGCCGGATGCCGACTTTACGCGTCAGGCCGCCATCTGGGGCGTGGCGCTGAGTGAACCGGTGACGCCCGGCGAGCTGGCGGCCTTTGTGGCCTACTGGCAGGCGGAAGGCCGGATGTTCCATCATGTGCAGTGGCAACAGAAGCTGGCGCGCAGCATTCAGATAAACCGCGCCGCAAACGGCGGGCAACCGAAGCGTGATATCACACAGTTGCCTGATCCTGACCGTACCATTCCCGATGGTTTCCGAGGTGAATGATGAAAACGCCAGATGATCTCTTTAACCGTCTGAAAAGAATGATGCCTGCGGGCACCCGCCCTAAATTTGCCAATGGCGAAGAACTGCTGGCGTGGAATCAGGAGCAGGGGCGCCTGCGTTCAGAGGCGATTGTGCGTGAGAACCGCGCAATGAAAATGCAGCGCGTGATGGGCCGTTCCGGCATCCGCGAGCTGCACATGAACTGCTCATTTGATAATTACCGGGTAGAGAACGAGGGACAGCGTAAAGCGCTGGAGCTGGCGCGTCAGTACGCCGCTGAGTTTGATGGCAGCATCGCCAGCTTTGTCTTTTCCGGGCGTCCTGGCACCGGTAAAAACCATCTGGCTGCTGCGATTGGCAATGACCTGATCCTGCGCGGTAAAAGCGTGCTGATCGTGACGGTCGCCGATCTGATGTCGAGCATGAAGGGGACCTTCAGCGGCAGCAGCGGCATCACCGAAGAGCGGCTGATTCAGGATCTCAGCAGTGTTGATCTGCTGGTGATTGATGAGATCGGTATGCAGAGCGAGTCACGCTACGAAAAAGTGATTATCAACCAGATTGTCGATCGGCGCTCTTCATCGAAACGCCCGACCGGCATGTTATCCAACCTCGACCATGCGGGCATGAATGCGCTGCTGGGCGAGCGCGTCATGGACCGTATGCGCCTGGGCAACAGCCTGTGGGTTCGTTTTGACTGGGAGAGTTATCGCAGTCGGGTGCGCGGCGACGAGTATTAACAATGACCCGGCTACGCCGGGTCATTGCGCTGATGAGGACGCCGGTACAGCAGAAAAGCCAGGCTTAAGCTGGCGATCTGATCGCCGTCACGATCTCAGCCACCACCGATCAGGTTGTGTGAAACAGCCCGCAAAAGTGTGGCATGAAGAATACGCCGGGGCTGTTACACTCAATTCTTACTCCTCTGTTGGGAGAATCCGTGATGAAAACGAACGGCAAAGGCCCCGCACTACTGCGACTCAATAACCAGAAACGGGTGATGGCTCAGCTGCGTAAGCTGCGCGTGACGTCGCGTCAGGATCTGGCGGAGGCGCTGATCCTCAGCAAAAACACGGTCTCATTAATCATTGATGACCTGCTGGAGCAGGGTCTGATAGAGGAACTTGGGCCGGTCAGCGTCGCGGCTGCCGGACGGCCTAAAATCGGGATCACCTTGCGGCCGGAAAAGCTTAAGAGCGCAGGCGTCATGGTAGAACGCAACGTGATTCACTGGCGGGTCTGCGACTACTTTTCACAGGTGCTGGCTGAAGCGACGCTGCGCACCGATACCCGTCATCCGACCCGCCTGCTGGCTGAGCTGGCTATGCTGTGCCGGGAACTGACAGATCGCTATCCCGACTTGCTCGGTATTGGCCTCGGCTTCCCCGGCATCGTCGATCCCCGGCGCGGCTGGATGCATATCTCATTGCCGCTGGAATGGCAGGATGTTGACCTGCTGACCACGCTGCGCAAGCATGTGCGTCTCCCCATCCGCATTATGAATAATGTTAAAGCCGCTGCGCTACTGGCTGTCGAGCAAAGTGGATTATCGCCGGAGAGCGGTCATTTTTATCTGCGTATTTCCGAGGGGATTGGCGGCGCACTGGTACAACAGGGTCAGGTATTTACCGGGCATAGCTGGACGGCGGGCGAAGCAGGACATCTGGTTGTCCAGCCTGAAGGGCCACGTTGCAGCTGCGGCCGCCGGGGGTGTCTGGAAGCGCTGGTCAGCAAGCCTGCAGTGAATCAGCAACTGGCGCAGCGTCAGCCTGGCCTGAGCTGGCAGAATCGCGATAGCGCGCCGCGCGTAGTGGATGAAGTGATGGCGCAGGCGGGCGGCTATCTGGGTGCGGCACTGAGTCAGATTATGTTGCTGCTCAATCCCGCTACCATCATCATTGATTGTCCGTGGAATGCCAGTGAGCGCTTCTGCAAGGCGGTGCGCGATACCGCACACGGCAATGCGCTGGCCTTTACCGCCGCGCACACTCTGCTGCACTTCCCGGAAAACCGGATTGATCCGGCAAACGGGCTGGCACTGGCGGTGCTGGAACAGAGTGAGCAGCGCGTGGGGTGAGCGTGCCCCCACAGACTGCCCTCTTCTTTATGATCGCGTCTCGCTGACCGGAGCATTTGTCCGTTCGCCCGCCTCACGCGGGTCAATATTAAACTTCTCCAGCACGCGCGCGTGAATTTTTTCCAGCGGCATCCCGGCCGTTTCCGGCAGATAGCGGAAAGTGAAGAAGTACATAGCCAGTGAAAAAAGCGCAAACAGTAACAGCGGGAAGCCACCGTGAAAAATCTCAAGCAGAAAAGCATTACTGTTCAGAATCGGGAATGTAGTGCTGATGACAAAATTGGCCATCGACATGGCGCAAATGGAGATGCCGACACAGATTGAGCGGATTTCTGTCGGAAACAGCTCGCCCAGTACGGTCCAGACAATCTGTCCCCAGGTCATGCCAAAGAAAACCATATAGGCAAACAGTCCCACCACCGCCAGCAAGCCGGGCAAACGGTAATAGAAAGCGATAAAGGTATAGGCAAGGAAAACGGCAGAGGTAATCGCCCCCAGCAGTAAAAGCTTACGACGTCCGACTTTATCAATCAGCGCCATACCTATCAGCACTCCCGCAAACTGACATACGGACAGCCAGAAGGTCTGGAGCAGCGCCGAATCCGTGCTGCCGGACACATTTTTCAGCAACGTTGGCCCGAAATACTGAATCACATTGATGCCGCTAATCTGATTGCCGACAGCCAGGCCAATACCAATGATGAGCAACGGCACCGTGGTTTTGTTCAGGCGTAATCGGGATTTATGGCGGGTCACCGCCTCATCAGAGAAAGAGTGTTTAATTTCATTGAAAACGGTGCGGGCATGGACCGGGTCAGAGATTTTGCTCAGCGTATCCAGCGCCTCTTTGTCTTTGCCTTTCAGAACGTTCCAGCGTGGTGATTCCGGTATAAAAGCAATGAAAAAGATAAACAGCGCACAGGGCACCAGCGCGGTTGCCAGGATATAGCGCCAGCCTGTATCGACCATCACTTCGGGCAGCATCGATTTGTTAATGAAGTAGTTGGTAAGCAGTACCACCGATTGCCCACCGACGCAGCAGACCGCATAGAGCGCGCTGGTGCGGCCACGATACTTCGACGGTGAAAGCTCCGCCAGATAGATTGGCGAAATCACCGAGGCCAGCCCGATCGCTAATCCGCCAAGAATACGAAAAGCGACAAAGGTGAAGAAGTTATGGGCAATGGCAGTCCCCACCACCGAGGCAGTAAACAGTAGCGCCGTGATAGCGAGCGATTTTTTGCGGCCACATTTATCGCTCAGCTTTGGCGCAATAAAGCAGCCAACCAGACTGCCAAGCAGGATATTAGACACTGCCCAGCCGGTTTCTGCCGGGGTCAGCTGGAAATAGTCACTAAGCGGCTCGATAGCGCCAGAGATAATCGACGAGTCATAGCCCATCAGCAGGCCACCAAAAGCGGCGACGGTGCAACAGAGCATGACATATTTCATGTTGTAACGTTTTTGCCGGGTTTCCATTTTTACAGGCTCCTTTTCTCTACTGTCTGAACCGTATCGGTTCAGTAACAGGAGGCGTGACAGGTCAGAAGTTCAGGAATTGCAGCAAGCAGACACTAGTGAAATATATTTTCTAAATAGGGGAATTTGGATTAATTCTTTCGGAAATGTGAAGCAGGTTGGAAAAAATTATAAACTCGCTGAGTGATAATCCTGAATAAAAGTAATATCAATCAATAAGATAACAGGTAAATTCGGGCGGTGATGTTTTTCCATCAAGGGTAAGCACCTGATTACAGACGAAATATCGTCCAAAGCGGCCCGTCTGAGGCTGATAAAACATTACGCCAGCACTCAGCCTTAACTACTGATTTTTAAGCTTTAAAGTCAAAGAAGCCGGGCCCTTCCGGCTGGCAGATTAAGCCTGAGAAAATGGCCTTTGCACTGACAGCGAGGCATCAGGATGAAATATAATTTTCATCCTGGTCATTATATGAAAACCCAGGCGTTCTTTACGCCGGTCTGTCGTTAAAGCAGGTTTTCGCCAAAGTGCTGGCGATACTCTTTCGGCGTGGTGTCGTAGCTTTTGCGGAAAACTGAGTAGAAGTATTGCAGCGAAGGGTAGCCGCACATCTGTGAGACCTCGTTGATGTTGAGCGACGAGGAAGCCAGCAGTTCGCGGGCTTTTTCCAGCTTTTCGCGGTGGATCATCGCATGGATAGTGTCACCGGTTTCATCCCTGAAGCGCTTTTCCAGATTAGAACGTGACAGGCCTACCGCATCCAGCACCTGCTCCACTTTAATTCCCTTACAGGCGTTGAAGCGGATGTAGTGCATCGCCTGAATCACCGCCGGATCGCGCAGCGAGCGGAAGTCAGTTGAGCGCCGGGCGATCACTTTCACCGGCGGCACCAGAATGCGCTGAAGCGGCAAAGGCTGCTCATCCAGCAGCCGATGCAGCAGTTTGGCCGCCTGATAGCCCATCTGTCGCGAGCCCTGTGCTACGGACGAGAGCGCCACGCGTGACAGATAACGGGTCAGCTCCTCATTATCAATCCCGATCACCGTAAGCTTCTCCGGCACCGGTATTTTCAGGTGTTCGCACGCCTGCAGCAGGTGCCGTGCCCGTGAGTCGGTGACAGCGATAATGCCGGTTTGCGGCGGCAGCGTCTGCAACCAGTCGGCGAGCCGGTTCTGGGCGTGCTGCCAGTTTTCCGGTGCGGTTTCCATGCCCTGATAAACCACGCCCTGATAGCGCTCACGCCCCACCAGCTGGCGGAACGCCTGTTCCCGCTCCTGTGCCCAGCGCTTGCCGCTGGAGGCCGGTAAACTATAAAAGGCAAAGCGGTTAATGCCCTTCTCTTTCAGATGCAGAAAGGCTTTCTCCACCAGCGCGGCATTGTCCGTAGCGATGTAATGCACCGGGGGATAATCTTCCTGACGATGGTAAGAGCCTCCAACGCCGACAATCGGCACAGAGACATTCGACAGCAGGGTTTCGATGGAGCGATCGTCGTAATCGGCGATCACCCCATCGCCCAGCCACTCACGGATGTTGTCAATGCGACAGCGGAAATCTTCCTCGATGAAGATATCCCAGTCAGTCTGCGACGCCTGCAGATACTCTCCGACGCCCTCAACAACCTGGCGGTCATACACTTTATTGGCGTTAAACAGCAGCGTAATGCGATAGCGTTTATCATGCATGGTGGCGCGTTCCCTTAAATCCTCAGCGCATTGCATAACACGGCTGAAAGGGGCGAAAAAATTGTTTGCGCCACAATGTGATCACCCGCGCGATTACACCCGACGCCGCGTTGCGGTATCCATCCACACTGCCAGCAGCAGAATCGCGCCTTTGACGATGTACTGCCAGAAAGTCGGCACATCCATCATGCTCATGCCGTTATCCAGCGAGGCCATGATAAAGGCCCCCATTACCGCGCCCGCCACCGACCCCACACCGCCCGCCAGGCTGGTGCCACCAATTACGCAGGCAGCAATCGCGTCGAGTTCTGCGATGTTACCCGCCGACGGCGAACCTGCACCCAGCCTTGAACTCAGGATCAGCCCGGCAATCGCCACCATCACACCGTTGATGGCGAACACCGCCAGCTTGGTGCGCGCCACGTTAATGCCAGAGAGGCGGGCAGCATCAATGTTGCCGCCGATGGCATAGATACGGCGGCCAAAAGCGGTGCGGGTGGCCATAAACATGCCCGCCAGCAACAGTACGGCAAGCAGTAATACAGGCGTCGGTACGCCGCGATAGTCGTTGAGTAACCAGATGGCACCGAGCACTAATATGGCGGTAATCGCCTGACGCCCTACGGTGCTGCTGGCTGCGCCCTGCGGCAGTCCGAGCTGCTGACGACGCAGACGCAGACGCCACTGCCACAGCATAAACAGCGCCAGACCGGCAACGCCAAAGCCAAAACCAACGCCACCCGGCAGATAACTCTGTCCAATCTGCGACATGCCCGGCGTGATGGGCGCAACCGTAGTGCCGTCAGTAATGCCGACCAGAATGCCGCGGAACGCCAGCATCCCTGCCAGCGTGACGATAAACGACGGCACTTTGCGGTAGGCCACCCACCAGCCATTCCAGGTACCGAGCAACAGCCCCATCACCAGTGTCACTACGATGGTCAGCGGCAGTGGCCACCCGAGCCAGACATCGAATATCGCCGCCGCCCCGCCCAGCAGCCCCATCATGGAGCCGACTGACAGGTCGATCTCCGCCGAGATAATCACGAACACCATGCCCACCGCCAGGATACCGGTGATGGCGGTCTGACGCAGCAGGTTCGAGACGTTACGCGCACTGAGCCACGCGCCGTCGGTGGTCCAGGTAAAGAACAACGCAATCAGCACAATCGCGCCCAGCATCACCAGAGCCTGCAGATTGGGCAGCGTGAACCTGCCCGGTGACGATTTGCCCGGCGTGCCGGTGAGGCGGCTTTGGGTACTTTCACTTTTAAGCATAATGTTCACTCCGCAGGGCAGCTTCCATCACCTGCTCCTGAGTCAGGTTATCGTTAATCAGGTCGGCTTTAATCTGCCCTTCATGCATCACCAGCACCCGATCGCTCAGGCCCAGCACCTCCGGCAGCTCAGATGAAATCACAATCACCGCGATACCCTGCTGCACCAGCGCATTGATCAGCAGGTAAATCTCCTGACGGGCGCCCACATCAATGCCGCGCGTCGGTTCATCCAGGATCAGGATTTTTGGATTAAGCAGCAGGCACTTCGCCAGAATCGCTTTCTGCTGATTGCCACCGCTCAGGCGGCCAATCGGCAGTTCCGATGAAGAGGTTTTTACCCGCAGCCGGCTGATCGCGTCGTTGATCGCCTGCTGCTCCTGCGCTTCATCCAGAGTAGAGAGGCGGTGACTGAACTGATCCAGCGCCGCCAGGGTAATATTTTTGCCCACCGCCATCAGCGGCACGATGCCATCCTTTTTGCGATCTTCCGGCACCATCGCGATGCCATGTGCAATGGCGGCGCGGCAATCGGTGATGCTGACCTGCTGGCCATTGACCCGGATATCGCCCTGCCAGCGCCCTGGCCAGACGCCAGACAGACACTGCACGGTTTCGGTTCTGCCCGCACCCACCAGCCCGGCGATACCCAGGATTTCACCACGTCTGAGCGTGAACGAGACATTGTTCACCCGGCGGATGTGGCGGTTAACCGGATGCCAGGCGGTGAGGTTGTCGACTTTCAGTATCACATCGCCAATCTGATGCGGCGCGTGAGGATAAAGCGCGGTCAGCTCGCGTCCGACCATCATGGTGATAATGTCATCTTCGCTCAGGCCCGCCGCCGGATGGGTCGCAATATGCTGGCCGTCACGGATCACGCAGATGGTGTCGGAGATCGCCTTCACCTCATTCAGCTTGTGTGAGATGTAGATGCAGGCGATGCCGTGTTCGCGCAGATTACGGATGATGCCCAGCAGCACATCTGTTTCCTGCTCCGTCAGCGATGAGGTTGGCTCATCCAGAATCAGCAGCCGGACCTGTTTGTTAAGCGCGCGGGCGATCTCCACCAGCTGCTGCTGGCCCAGGCCTAACTCACCGACCCGGGTCGCAGGAGAGACGTTCAGCCCGACCCGCGCCAGCAGCTGCTGGCAGCGCAGGGTCATGGTTTCGTCATCCACCATGCCGAAACGGCTCAGTTCGGCACCGAGGAAGATGTTCTCCATCACCGTGAGTTGCCGCACCAGCGCCAGTTCCTGATGAATAATCACAATGCCTTTACGCTCGGTATCGCGAATGGTCTGCGCCTGAATGTCGTCGCCAGAGAAGTGAATCTGCCCCTCAAAATCACCGTGCGGATAGAGGCCGCACAGGATTTTCATCAGCGTCGATTTGCCCGATCCATTCTCACCGCACAGCGACATCACTTCGCCCGCCTCCAGTTGCAGGCTGACATCATTCAGCGCCTTAACAGCACCGAAACGCTTGGTGATGTTTTTCATTTCCAGCAGCATCGACTGTTCTCCCTCACGCTATGCGCGGTCAGAGTTCGCTCTGTTTATGGAAACCGTCTTTCACCACGGTGCTTTCGATATTGTCTTTGTTGACCGGAATTGGCTTCAGCAGTCGCGACGGCACATCTTTCAGGCCATTGTTCAGCTTGCTGTTGCTGGCAGGCGTTTTGCCATCACCCAGTTCGACGGCAATTTTCGCCGCTTCGGTGGCCAGTTCGGTGATTGGTTTGTAAACCGTCATGGTCTGGGTGCCCGCTTTGATACGCTTAATCGCGGCCAGATCGGCATCCTGCCCCGAAATCGCCACTTTTCCGGCCAGCCCCTGTGCACTCAGCGCCTGAATCGCACCGCCTGCGGTGGCATCGTTAGAGGCCACGACCGCATCGATGTGGTTACTGTTGGCGGTCAGGGCGTTTTCCATAATTTTCAGGGCGTTTTCCGGCAGCCAGGCATCGACCCACTGATCGCCGACAATTTTAATGCTGCCGTTGTCGATATAAGGTTTTAATACTTTCATCTGTCCGGCGCGGAACAGACGGGCGTTATTATCCACCGGCGATCCGCCCATTAAAAAATAGTTGCCCTTAGGTACCTGTTTCACAATACTTTCGGCCTGCAGTTCGCCCACTTTTTCATTATCAAACGAAATATAAAAATCGATATCGGCGTTATTTATCATTCGATCATAGGCCAGCACTTTAATGCCTTCCCGTTTCGCTTCAGCGACAACGTTACTCAAGACCTGACCGTTGTAGGGAATAATCACCAGCACATCGACACCGCGGTTGATCATATTTTCAATCTGCGACATCTGTGTTTCTTCGTTGCCGTTGGCCGACTGAACAAACACCTTAGCGCCCAGCGTCTCCGCCTGTTTAACGAAAATATCGCGGTCTTTCTGCCAGCGCTCAAGGCGCAAATCGTCAATTGCCATGCCGATCTTCACTTCTTTTGCCACGCTGGTCTGGCTGAAGAGCGCCAGCGCCGCGCAGGCGGCGAACAGTGCATGTTTCATCTTCATTGTGATCATCCTGTAGGTGGAGGCTATTGTTATCGCAGGCCGATAAACCAGGCGGATGAATTGTTGCCCTTCTTTTCCTGTCGCAGCAATTACTGATTTTTATCCGGCTATTACGTTTTTTGGTTTATTTCTTTTTTTATGAGCGCGATCGAGGTTTCGTCTTTTTAGGACAAAAGAGTGACAAGGATAAACCGCCCCGCAAATAACATTATTTTGCGAGCCAGCGCACAAATAATAATTATCTGACACCCGTAATGAAATATCGTAATTGAGCTGAGGTTACAGCCCATATTGAATATTGCTTCAACGCAGACCATCCGGGTACTGATGCTAAGGAGCAAACCATGCACGCTTATTTCGATCAGATCGATCGGGTTCGTTATGAAGGCACCCAGTCGACGCATCCTCTCGCTTTCCGCCACTACAATCCCGATGAGGTCATCCTCGGTAAGACCATGGCGGAGCATCTGCGCTTTGCTGCCTGTTACTGGCACACCTTCTGCTGGAATGGCGCGGATATGTTTGGCGTCGGTGCCTTTGATCGTCCGTGGCAGAAAAACGGGGATGCGCTGCAGCAGGCAAAACTGAAAGCGGATGTCGCCTTTGAGTTTTTCCATAAGCTGAATGTGCCGTGGTACTGCTTCCATGATGTGGACGTCTCACCGGAAGGTGATTCGCTGCACAACTACAAAGAAAACTTTGCCGCCATGACCGATAAACTGCTGGAGAAACAGCAGGAAACCGGTGTGAAACTGCTGTGGGGCACGGCTAACTGCTTTACCCATCCGCGCTACGGTGCCGGTGCTGCCACTAATCCCGATCCTGAGGTTTTTGCCTGGGCGGCGACGCAGGTCTGCAGCGCCATGCAGGCCACCAAAACCCTGGGCGGTGAAAACTATGTGTTATGGGGCGGGCGTGAAGGCTATGAAACCCTGCTGAATACCGATCTGCGCCAGGAGCGCGAGCAGACTGGCCGCTTTATGCAGATGGTGGTCGAGCACAAACATAAAATTGGCTTCCAGGGAACGCTGCTGATCGAACCCAAACCGCAGGAGCCGACCAAACATCAGTATGATTACGATGTTGCAACGGTTTATGGCTTCCTGAAACAGTTCGGCCTTGAGAAAGAGATTAAGGTTAATGTTGAGGCGAACCACGCCACGCTGGCTGGCCACTCGTTCCATCATGAAATTGCGACCGCCATTGCGCTGGGCATTTTTGGTTCCGTGGACGCCAACCGTGGCGATCCGCAGTGCGGCTGGGATACCGATCAGTTCCCGGTCAGCGTGCAAGAAAACGCACTGGTGATGTACGAAATCCTTAAGGCAGGCGGCTTTACCACTGGCGGCTTAAACTTTGATGCCAAAGTGCGTCGTCAGAGCACCGATAAATATGATCTCTTCTACGGCCATATCGGCGCGATGGACACCATGGCGCTGGCGCTGAAGGTGGCGGCTCGCATGATCGGTGACGGTGAACTCGATAAGCGTGTGGCGCAGCGCTATAGCGGCTGGAATGGTGAGTTCGGCCAGCAAATTCTGAAAGGTGAGTTTTCACTGGAGGCGCTGGCGGCGCATGCTCAGCAGCAGCAGCTCAATCCGCAGCATCAGAGCGGACGTCAGGAGCAGCTGGAAAATCTGGTGAATCACTACCTGTTTGATTTCTGACCCTTCAGGAGCAGCGCATGTTTATCGGGATCGATTTAGGTACCTCTGGCATCAAAGTGGTGCTGATGGATGCACAGGGCAACGTGCTGGCGACAGAGACGTCGCCACTGCAGGTTTCGCGTCCGCAGCCCTTGTGGAGCGAGCAGGATCCTGAAAGCTGGTGGCAGGCGCTGGATTCAGCCATGCAGGCCCTTAGCGCGCAGCAGGACCTGCATACGGTTCAGGCTATCGGGTTGAGCGGACAGATGCATGGTGCAACGCTGCTCGACAGTGCTAACCAGATTTTACGTCCGGCCATACTCTGGAATGACGGGCGCAGCGAGGCGCAATGTCGTGCGCTGGAGCGGAAGGTGCCGGACTCACGCGCGATCACCGGTAACCTGATGATGCCCGGTTTTACGGCGCCGAAGCTGCTGTGGGTGCAGCAACATGAACCGGACATTTTCAGTCGGGTTGCTCATGTGCTGCTGCCCAAGGATTATCTGCGCTGGCGATTGAGTGGCGACTTCGCCACCGATATGTCCGATGCCGCAGGGACGATGTGGCTGGATGTGGCGCAGCGAGACTGGAGCGATGTGATGCTGCACGCCTGCGATCTCAGCCGCGATCAGATGCCGCAACTCTGTGAAGGCAATGCCCTGACCGGCACGTTGCATGCCGACCTGGCGACGCGCTGGAAGATGAACGCGGTGCCGCTGGCCGCTGGCGGTGGTGACAATGCCGCGGGCGCTGTTGGCGTCGGTATGACCGAACCGGGCCAGGGCATGCTGTCGCTGGGCACCTCAGGCGTCTATTTCGTGGTGAGCGATGGCTATCTCAGCAATCCGGAACGTGCGGTTCATAGCTTCTGTCATGCGTTACCGCAGCGCTGGCATCTGATGTCAGTGATGCTCAGTGCGGCTTCCTGTCTCGAATGGGCAGCCACGCTGACCGGATGCAAAGATGTTCCTGAACTGCTGGCTGAAGCAGCGCGCGCGCGCGATGACGTGCCCGGACTATGGTTTCTGCCCTATCTTTCCGGAGAACGCACGCCGCATAACAACCCCAGCGCCCTGGGCGCTTTCTTTGGCTTCACTCACCAGCATGGTCGTCCCGAGCTGGCACGATCGGTGCTGGAAGGCGTCGGGTTTGCCCTGGCGCAGGGCATGGACGTGCTACATGAGTGTGGCGTGCAGCCAGAGAGCATTATGCTGATCGGCGGTGGCGCACGCAGTGCCCTGTGGCGTCAGATGCTGGCAGATATCAGTGGTCAGACGCTGGATTACTGCCACGGCGGTGACGTTGGCCCGGCACTGGGAGCGGCACGGCTGGCGCAGCAGGCGCTGGATCCCGCGGTCACCGTTCCGACGCCGGTTCTGCTGCAACGACATCAGCCGGATCCGGACAAAATGGCGCATTATCAGCCGCACCGTGAGACCTTTGCAGCCCTGTATCAGCAACTCCTGCCACTGATGAAGTAAACAAGCCAGAACGTGCTGGATTTATCGCAACGGATAGCAGAGCGACCTGGCAGCTACCGTGTTAAGTTCCGTGCTTATCGCTTAAAGTCGCGTTTAACACCCCCCTAAGCGTCAGCGCAGGCTGCCGCCGCCAAGGCCCCGGAAATCACGCCCTTTACGTCGCAGGCGCCGTAAAGCCCGCTCACCGGGGTTAAAAGGGGTTACATAAACTTCTTCGCTGCTGAAAGTTGGTTTGGGCTAATCAGGGCAGGGGATGGATTCGTAGTATATATCGGTCAGAAACCGGCTACGCCGGGCGTACGGCGCCGATTGGCTTCTGAGTCATAAGTTACATTATCTGGCGCCTCCATGCCGCTCACGCGGCATTAAGGGGCAGGCTGCGCACTGCTCGCCCGCCTGAATCGCGTCAAGTAGGTATTACATGATGTCCGCTGTGTGCCAGAAGCGGACATTTACGAAAGGAATCATTGCTTAAACGCAGCGAAATTTTTCTAATCTAATATCGGATTCGCTCACATTTTCTTTCTCAACCCAGCCCAACCGCCTGTAAAATTCTGCCGCACGACTGTTTTTGTCGGTTTCAAGCCAGGCAACCTCATGATATTTGAATAATTCCTGCTCTGCGAGTTCAACAAGGCTGCGACCTACACCTCTGCCTTCATATTCAGGAAGAACAAAGGCTGCAAAAAGACATCCTTCATCTGGCAAAATCATCGAGAAACCAATGACCTTTTCGTCATCTATGGCAACCCATGCGCAATGGCTTTTCTCAATCATATTGGTGACAACACTTTCAGTAACTCCCATCAGCTCCATTTCTTCTCGACTGAGATAATTTTCTTTAACCGAAGTTCTGACGTCAAAAATACTCTCTATATCAGAGGGTAGAGCTAATCTTATCCTGATATTCTTTTGTTTTTCTCTATTCATGAGACAGTATAATTTTGATGATTAATGAGTGATTTTCTTTAAGGATACAGAATCTTTTGCGAAATTGCCGCGAACTTCCGCTTTTCGCTCATAGCGGACCCTGGCCGCCGTCAGTCCGCTCTGTGCCACAAGCGGACGTTCCTCGTACACAAGAATACCGCTTATCAGGCATTATGTTTCATCATGTGATGAGGTGGTTTTACTATAAGCT